>QHXI01000017.1 GCA_003222895.1 Acidobacteriota bacterium
TGTCCCACTTTTTGAACCAATGCAGTTCGCTTTCGGCAAATCGCGCCCAGAACTTTTCCGGATCGGCCGTCGCCTCAGAGCGCAGAGCTTCCAGCTCTTCCATTGATTTGATATGAGCTTTTTCAACGAACGCGGTCGGCGGATGAAAGACGCGCCCTTCGGCCTGAAGTGACTCGATGTTTGTTGTAGGCGTCGACATATCTTTGGAGCGCCGACATCCTTGTCGGCGGGGCGCGGGCATCTTGCCCGCTTCCGGCAGAGACCATTATCAGTCGCTTTGGAGTTCCTCCACAATCTCGCGCATTGCTTGACGAGCCTTTTCAACCTCATCCGGCGCGAACGAAATTGCGCCGACTACCGCATGGCCGCCACCGCCGTAGCGTTCGCAGATCGTCGCGATGTTGTGACGGCGCGGGCGGGGCGCCCACGGGTTCGAGCCGACAGAAATCTTTGTGCGCTGCGGCGCGCGCGTCAGTGCGACTGTATAAGTCGCTTCGGGAAACAAATAGTACGGGATGAATTTGTTGAAGCCTTCGAAACCTTCATCAACCAAATCGAACTGCACGACATCTTTCTCCGAAGTCGCTTTGCGCTTGATTACTTCAAGGGTTTCGCGATGGAGTTTCAGAATCGGCGCGAAACGACGCTGCACTTCAGGACTGGTCGCGACTTCAGTCAACGATTTCGTCGTCAGGTCGCGAATAATTTCTTCGATGAATGATTCGTCAGGAGTGCTTTCGATCACTTGCATAAGTTGCAGCGCGGGCTCTTTCAACTCAACGCATTGCGCCGGAGATTCGTAAAGCGCGCCGTCGATGATGTGCGCCCAGTGAATGAGATCGGCCAACGGTTCATCATCGAAGCCAAACTCCGTCTGGGTGACACTGGCGATAAATTCCGTGCAGGACTTGCGCGTCGGATCGAGAAACTTTTTTCCCGATTTATCAGCACGAAAATGCGCCTCATCTTCCGGAGTGAGAAACGCCGACTGATGATGATCGAACCACCAGGTTAACTTGTCAGAGGGCGAATACTTGAAATCGACAATGGCGTTCTCGTCACCATCAAACATCGACGCGTCAAACAGAAGGTTGTTGGGCCGATGCAGCAATCCGCCGTAAGCAACCTCTGCGTTGGGGTGAATGCGTTCGAGATAAAACCGAGTGAATGTCGCCGCCGACGCCACGCCGTCAAAGCAGTGACCGTGATAAAGGACGCGCAGTTTCATTTTTGAGATCGTAACCGATTGAGACGAAGCGCGGAAATGTTAGCGTTGCTGGCTGATCGGCGCAAGTGATAGCATGCCCCCATGCCGGCCGCCGCAAGTGGGATCTTTACGGAAGGGTTCCTTATCGCTATTAAGGCAATGGTTGGAGTACATCATTCAATCTATCCAACCGTTCCGCCGCAAGGCATTTACTTTGAAGCACTGGTTGAACGTGCTTTCAAGAGAACAAAGACGCCTTTTACAATTATTGAAGCGGGCGGCCGCAATCAACCTCGCCACGATTTATTGGTTGAAGATCATCGAATCTCGCTTAAGACTGAAACGGGCGCTGTCACTCATCGAGAACGCATCACCATTACTAAACTTTGCACTACGGAGCGTGAGCCCTGGGATGCTCCGACGCTGATTGCCCGCGTTCTTGAACACCTAGCGAGGTACGACATCATTTTGATGTTGCGGGCTATTTGGGATGATCCACTGATTCATTATCAGCTTTTGGAGATTCCGGTCGAAAATCTGAGACTAATTGAAACCGCCGTCTTCGCGCCCGTCGGACGCCCGGCAGAAAAGCTTGGGAGCCGATATTGTTCGTGGAGACGACGTCTTATTTCATGTTCATTTTGATGCATCCGACCGCAAGTGCTCCGTCCGAAATCTCAGAGTAGCGGATTGTGCGATGTTAGAGGAATGGGACATTAGGATCGCGGAGTGATTTTATTCACACTTCGCCGACTTCCGAAAGATGATCCAATAACTATGCTGTCTTCGACTGTGATGGGCTGTTTTCCATCGGGGATCGACAATAGGCGCGGAGCGAGTCTTTACGATGCAATCACACGCACGGAAACCCGCTTCATTCGCGGATCGAATCAATTCGATGTGCGCCCATTGATATTGGTGGTGGTGTATATAATCCGCAATCTTACAGAATAGAACGCCTTCGGGAATAAGGGTTCGGTAAGCCTCTTTCATAAATGGAGGGTAAAGATGCGAGAACGTATAACCGAACTCCTTTGGCGAACGCTGACCTAAACCGAAACGAGTATTAAAGTCCTTCAACTTGTCCTTACCCTGGTTCGGAATGTGCGGCGGGTCATAAACTATGACATCAAAGACGGAATCAGCGAAAGGCATTATCGTGTTGTCACCAACCAACCCAGGCCGGTGTGAATAAGCGATATCCATACCGATAACCTTGCGGGTTGAACCCTTCCAGAATCTGCCGCCGTTGACTGTAGCATCAAGAATGCGCTTTGGTACCTTGCGGGGATAGAACAACAGAAGCCTTTCAAGTAGCTCGCTATCCTCCCCGGTCCAAATTGACGGCAACGGTTGATAGGTTGATGGCTGTTCTTCGGGCTGCCGTTCAATTTGTGTCTTGGCTTGCATCGCCGTGTTCTGATTCTCGTAAACATCCTCGAAGATGACAAGTTGGTCGTGCGGTATGTGGTGCTGGCGGGGAAGATCGTTGGTACGGTGCATCCCCCAATCGTACCACCTCGATCAAGTAAATGTTTTTATCAAGTTAACGACATCCTACAAGATGAAGTCTACAACAGTATCGCTTCTTACACCCGCGCAGCAGCTCGTGAGATATTGGGTTCACTTAATCGAGCATTGGCCCGCCGCCAGCGAATAATTAGCGTAATCAGTGCTCCAACGCCCACGACGATTCCAATCAACTGTGAAGTTGATAATCCCGTCAGCGTAGTGAGTCCCAGAATGTCTCCGCGCGGATCGTCGCGCACAAATTCGATCAGAAAACGCACGGCCGCGTAAATAATCGCGTAAGCCAGGATGACCTGGCCGCTGAATTTCTTTTTCTTGTGCAGCCACAACAGAAAGAAAAACGCGATCAGCATCGCGAACGATTCGTACAGTTGCGTCGGATGCAGTTTCGCATCGATCGGCACGCCGGTGACCTCGTGACCCAACTCGCTGAAGCGCACGCCCCAGGGCAGAGTCGTCGGCTTGCCCCAACAGCAACCCGCCGAGAAACATCCTTGCCGGCCCAAAACATTTCCCAGCGCAATCCCCGGAGCGCACGCATCCGCGGTCTTCCACCACGGCAGCTTCCAACGACGCATAAGGAAATAGCCAGTGACGAGTGCGCCAATCAGGCCGCCATAAAACACGCCGCCGGAGCGCAGAAAATCGAGCGAGAAAAGCAGCATCGGGTTCTGCCGATACTCGGGCTCAGTAAAGAACATCAGCAGCTTCGATCCGATCAGCGATGAAAGCAACAACCACAAGCAGAGATCATAAATGCGTTCTTTCGGCAGCCCGTCGCGCTCGGCAAGTCTGACCGTCACGAAGATCGCGCCAAGAAATGCCAGCGCGAGGAACACACCGTAAGTGTTAATCGGGAAGTTATAAATGCGGAAAAGAATTGGATACATGAAAACAGTACGCAGTAGGCGGTGAGCAGTAGGCAGTTACTTCAAGACGACGGCGCTCCTTGTTTGGTTAGATGTTCTGCTTTCTCTTTTCGATGCGCAAAGATCAAATCATAGGCCAGCAGCAGCGCGCCGAATGAAATGCTCGCGTCAGCGACGTTGAATGTGGGCCAGTGATACTGACCTGCATGCAACTGAATGAAATCGATCACAAATCCCAGCCGCACTCGATCGGTTAGATTCCCGGCGATGCCCGCGAGCAGCAGCGCGCACGCGCCGAGAATGCGATCATCGTTTCGCGGCGTACTGAAAAAGTAGAACAGCACCGCGATCGCCGCTGCCGCCGCCAGCACCACAAAAAACCAACGTCCGAATGTGCCGCCTTCCTGCAACTGACCAAAGGCGATGCCGCTATTCTCGGCATAAGCGAAATCGAGAATGCCGCGGACGATCGTGCGATCGTCAAAACGCAACCGGCGCACCGCCCAGGCCTTGCTCGACTGATCGACCAAATAGATGCCGAGGGCAGCGACGAGGTAACCAATCCGCCATGCGATGCGATTCTTCACGAAAGAGTTTGGCCCGGTGCTCATTACTTGAAATATAGGGGCGCCCGGTTATGAATCGAGCCGCGTAGCGGCGAGATATTTATAGAACCCTGGTGCCCCAAACGTATCTTCGCTCCGTAGGAACGAAATCTTCTGCCGCCCATAAATGGGCTTAAGAGAAATACAAAACTATTCGCTGTGCTATAAATATTCCGTGCCTCCGGCACTCAAGACAACCGATCACTTGCCTCGATTTCTTCCAGGGCTGCCACGCAGCGCTCGCAAACGGTCGGATATTTTGAAGATTCGCCGACGCGCGTCGAATAATTCCAACAGCGATCGCATTTCTGGCCATGCGCGCGGATGACAGTGATCTCCAATGCTTCCGAATCCATCTCGGCGTGAGGTTCGCTCAGTTCAACTTCCGAGACGATGAAGATGTAACGCAAGTCATCGCGATGATTGTTGAGAACTTCATACGCGTGACGGCCGGCGGAAATCTCAACGCGAGCTTCGAGCGAACTGCCGATTGTTTTCGCAACCCGCGCTTCTTCCAGCTTCGCCAGCACTGCGTCGCGATAGCCAAACAAGTGCGCCCATTTTGTCAGCAAATCGGCGCGATCTTCGTCGGCAGGCTTTGGAAACTCAGCCATGTGAACAACTGGCAAAGCCTCGCTCGAGGCAGGTAAGTTCTCCCAAATCTCATCGCTCGTAAAGACTAGAATCGGCGCCATCATTCGCGCCAGCGCGTCCGCGATTCGGTAAAGCGCCGTCTGGGCCGAACGCCGCGCTTGGTTCCTGGGCGCAAAGGTATACAGCCGATCCTTGATGATGTCGAAGTAACGTGCAGACAACGTCACCGTGCAGAACTGATGGAGGGTCTGGTACACATCGTGAAAATCGTATGCTTCAAATGCTTCGCGCACCGCGACAACTATGGAATTCAATTCGGCCAACGCCCATTGATCGATCTCCAGCAGCGCATGATCGCTGACCGTGTCTTGCGCTGGATCGAAGCCATCGAGATTTCCCAGCGCGAAACGCGCTGTGTTACGCAGCTTGCGATAGCCGTCCGCGACGCGTTGCAGGATCTCGTCTGAGCAGCGCATGTCTTCCATGTAGTTCGACGACACGCACCAAAGCCGCAGTACTTCAGCACCGAGTTTCGGAATGACTTCATCGGGTGACACGGCGTTGCCGAGAGACTTGTGCATCGCCTTGCCTTGCGCGTCGAGGG
This sequence comes from Acidobacteriota bacterium, assembly GCA_003222895.1. Lineage (GTDB taxonomy): Bacteria > Acidobacteriota > Blastocatellia > Pyrinomonadales > Pyrinomonadaceae > UBA11740. Next base: position 5,410 of record QHXI01000017.1, read on the forward strand.
TCCAGCCGTGACAAAGAACGGCCTCGTAGGGCGCTCGATCGTGCACCGCGAGTCCAACCATCAGAGACGAATTGAACCAGCCGCGAAATTGATCGCCGCCTTCGATGTAAACATCCGCTGGCCAACGCAGATTGTCGCGCGCTTCCAGCACCGCGATCGAAGACGATCCACTGTCGAACCAAACGTCGAGGATATCTGTCTCTTTTGTAAATTCAGTGGCTCCGCATTCCCCACACTTAAAATTTTCCGGCAGCAGATCTGTCGCTTCGCGCTTGAACCAGGCGTCGGCAGATTCTTTCTCGAAAATATCCGCGACATGCCTGATGACATTGGGCTCGGCGATCACGTGATTGCATTTCGCGCAGTAGAACGCGGGAATCGGCACGCCCCAGACGCGTTGGCGCGAGACGCACCAGTCGGGACGGCCTGAGAGCATGTTGCGCATGCGGTCGCGGCCCCAAGCAGGAATCCATTTCACGCGATCGTCAACTTCGCGCACAGACATCACGCGCAGAGACTGTTCATCAAGCAACTCGCCGCCCACGAAGTTACTGGTAAAGTTCGACCGATCGCGATCGTCTTCATCTTTTTCGGTTAGTTCGTTGCCGGCGTGATCCATCGAGATGAACCACTGCGGCGTCGCGCGAAAGATAACCGGATTCTTGCAGCGCCAGCAGTGCGGATATCGGTGATCGTAATTCTCGCTGAAGAGCAGAACGCCGCGCTCGCGCATGAAATCGACGATCTTTGGATTAGCCTCGAAGATACTGAGACCGGCGAAATATTCGACTTCATTGGTAAATCGGCCGGCGTTATCAACCGGACAATATATCTCCAAACCGTATTTCTTACCGATCACAAAGTCGTCATGGCCGTGGCCCGGCGCCGTGTGTACCAGGCCTGTTCCGGCTTTGTTTGTCGCTGATTTTTCCCGCGCCTCGCTCACGTCGAGTTCAGTTTCCGCGTCGGCTTCCCCGCCGAGCGTCACGTGTTCGCCGACCATGAAGAGCGATGGCCGATCGATCCATGGATGCTGAGCTTCGAGCCGATCCAGTTTCGAGCCAGGAAAACGCGCCAACACTTTTGGTTCGGCGAGACCGCATCTTGCGGCGACGACATCGATCAATTCAGCAGCGATGATATAGACCTCGCCTCCGCTCTCGATCGCCACATAATCAAAATCCGGATGCACCGCGATGCCTAGATTTGCCGGCAACGTCCATGGCGTCGTCGTCCAGATCAGGGCGAACACTCTTCGTCCAGCCAACGCCGGATCGATCAAGGCCGGATCGCTCTTCAGCGGAAACTTTACGTAAACCGAGGGGCTCGCGTGCTGGTGGTATTCGACCTCAGCTTCTGCGAGCGCCGTCTGATCGTGGATGCACCAATAGACGGGGCGCGCGCCTTTGTAGACAAAGCCGCGTTCGACAAAGCGCGCGAACAGCCGCGCCGTTTCGGCTTCGTAGTGGTCGGACATCGTGATGTACGGGTTGTCCCACTCGCCGAAGATACCGAGCCGTTGAAAATCACGCGTCTGTCGCTTCAAAGCATTCGCCGCAAATTCGCGACATGCACGGCGGATGCTGAGCGGCGGCATGTCTTTCTTCTTCTCGCCTAGCTTGCGCTCAACGTGCAGCTCGATCGGCAGACCGTGACAGTCGTAACCGGGAACATAAGGCGTGTCGAAGCCAAGCATCGTGCGCGACTTCACGATCAAGTCTTTCAGGATCTTGTTCAGCGCGGTGCCAAGATGAATGTCCGCGTTCGCGTATGGTGGGCCATCGTGCAAGATGAATTTTGGGGCGCCGGCGCGGGCCGCTTGAATTTGCTCGTACAGCTTCATATCGGCCCATTTTTTCAGGCGCGCGGGTTCGGTCTGTGGCAAATTCGCTTTCTGCGCGAACTTCGTTTTCGGCAGATTGATCGTCTTTTTTAGATCCAGGGCTGGTGCTTCGGTGGACATAATCGGTCGAGTATCAAAAGCGAAATAGTAACAGGACTGCCAAGTCAGTACCACCCGCGTAAGCGGGTGGGACCTACCGAGATGAGCTACGCTTTAACCCGCCCGCTAACGCAGGCGGTACTGACAGCGCACTCCAAAAAACAACCCGAACCACGTTCTTTCGAGACGATGGTTCGGGCTTCAGAAGCTGCCGATGTTTTCGCGCGTTACCCGATAAACATCTCCTCGTCTGCGTAGGTGCGATCGACCGGGCTAGGCTGTGGCGAAACCAAAACTTCCAGGCCGCGTCGCACTCCCGCGAGGATCGCCGCCAGTTCGCGCGCCGGCTCGATCACTTTGGTTTGAATGAACTCTGTCGTCGTCGCCACCCGATCATGAGTCGTGTCTATAGCTCGGCTGACCATCTCAACTTTCTCGCGCGCCATTTCCGCAGTCTCGTCGGCCAGATTCATGATCCCGCGAACTTCTTCTTTGATCAGCGCAGTCGACTCCGCCAGGTTACCCGTCGCCGTCGAAAGATGACCGGACATCACGTTGAACTGCTCGGCGATCTGCCGGCCCTGAACCGCGATGGCCTGGGCCTGCTCGCTGACTGCGTTAGCACGATTGATCAGCGGATCGAGTTTTTCTTCGAGTCGATTGACCGACTTGACTGCCCGATTCACGAACACGGCCATCGCAATCATCGCGCCCGCGATCAAAATAAACGAAACCGCGATGATCGCTGTGATGATTACCAACCAGAAGAGGGGTTCGTGTGGATTCATCTCAACTGACTACATCGTCGTCTCAGGCTTGTAGGTCGGCGCGGCTTCGGTGCGGCCTGACAGCTCAGTCTTGCGCTTCTCTTCGACGTACGCCTTCTTGCCCGCTTCAACCGCCGCAGAGATCGAACCTGCCTGTCGCGTGGCAGCGTCGCGAGTCTTCGTTACGACTTCGCCGGCTTTCGTGGTGGCGGTGTCGTAGAGATCAGCTGCGCGTTCACGAGTCGCTTCGTAATATTCTTCCGCGGTTTCACGCGCACTGTCGTAATACTCACCGGCTTTCTGCTTGGTCGTGTCGTAGTACTCGGTGGCCTTCGCGCCCAGTTGCGACGCCGCTTCTTTCGATCGATCGATGCCTTTGCGCGTCGCATCGGCGATGTCGTTACGCAATTCTTCGCCCGACTTCGGAGCGAATAACAACGCGAGCACGGCACCGATGCCGGCGCCGACTAGAAAAAAGGTTAATCGAGTCGAAATATTGTCTCCAGAATCACGATCGTGTCCCATAAGAGATCCTTTCTGTAGAGGCGAATCCCCGCAATGAGATTCACCAGTTGATTCAAATTTTTCCGGATGATAACTGGCGCGACTATAACAAAAGGCCACGGAGGTAGGCAAGGTTTGCCCTCTTCAGGGCCGTGCCAAAACTGCTGAAAAAGTGTGACAAGCCGATTAATTAATCGAGCGCGCGCTTCTCGAATTTCCGCAACCCGGCCCAGGTGAAGAACAGCGAAAACCCAACCAGCGCGCCATAAACCAGCCACATCGGCATGTGCGGCATCTGCGGAGTCAAAGCCAAACGAAAGCCTTCGTTGGCATAGACCAACGGATTGATGAGCACGACGTACTGAAACCAGGGAATCACATGCAGCGTGGCCCAGGGATAATAGGCACAGCCAAAGAAAATCATCGGCGCCAGCAAAACCGTGAACACGAGACTGATCTGTTGCGGCGCGACGACTGTGCCGACGACCATGCCGAACGCCGCAAACAGCCAACTGCTCAGCAGCGCGATGAGCACAAAATGAATTCCATCAGTCAACGTAAGATTCAGATGCACGCGCATCAGCAGCCATGCCAGCGGCAACACGACTATTCCCGCAATGATCGCCTGGATGACTCCCACCACGATCTTCTCAAAGCCGACACCGGCGATGCTGATTGGCGCGAGCAAACGATCTTCGATCTCCTTGCTCCAACCGAAGTCGATAACCAGCGGAAGCGACACTGCCTGCATGCTCGACAGCGTCATGCTCAACCCGAGAATTCCCGGCAGCAGCATGTCCGTGTAGCCATGCTGAATGATGCCCAGGCGCGGCATGACATAGCCGAAGATGAAAGTGAACAACAGCGGGTTCAGCACGACGCGCAAAAGGAATGACGGCAAATCGCGTCGCACCACACGCAGGTCACGATGAAGCAGAGCGATAAAGGTGGTCATGCCGCTATTCCCTCAAACTTCTCCCCGTCAGGTGCAGAAACAGATTTTCTAAACTCGGTTCTGCGACGTGGGCGTCAGTAATCATCACGTTCTGGTCAACCGCGACGCGCATCGCGTTCGCTAACAATCCTTCGGCATGATCGGCGTAGATGCGGATTTGATCGTGATCCGGTTTGACTTCGACCACGCCTGGCAATGTTTGCAGCGAAGACACAAACGATTCCGGCAGATCGCCACGCACTTGCAGTTCGACTAAATATCCGCCGGGCACGCTGCGCTTCAGTTGCGCCGGGGAATCCAACGCGAGCAGCTTGCCATGATCGATAATCGCCGTGCGGCGGCAAAGCTGATCAGCTTCTTCCATGTAATGCGTCGTCAAAAGAATCGTCAATCCCTTTCGGTTCAACTCACTCAACAAGTCCCAAAGCATCCGGCGAGACTGTGGATCGAGCCCGGTGGTCGGCTCATCGAGAAAAAGGATTGCCGGATCGTGCATCAATGCGCGCGCAATCTTCAGCCGCTGGGCCATGCCGCCCGAAAAGCCAGTAACCTTCTCGTCCGCGCGCTCGGCGAGTTCAAATCGTTTGAGAAGATCGTCAGCGTGTTGCTCTCGCTCATGTTTGGGGACGCCAAAATATTCAGCGTGAAAAAGGAGGATTTCTTTCGCGGTCAGGCTGCGATCGAGATTGTTCACCTGCGGCACGACGCCGATGCGTCGCTTGACTGCCACAGGATCCCGCGCGACATCGATGTCTTCGATCTTTGCAACGCCGCCGGTCGGCACGACGCGCGTCGTCAGGATTCCAATCGTCGTCGTCTTGCCCGCGCCGTTTGGCCCAAGCAAACCAAAGAATTCGCCGCGCGGCACTTCGAACGAAATGCCGTCGAGGGCTTTGACTTCAAACCCTTTGCGCGCTTTCGGTTTGTAGGACTTTCTTAGATCTTCGACAGCGAT
>QHXI01000065.1 GCA_003222895.1 Acidobacteriota bacterium
CGCAGAGAATGCAGACGCAATGAGAATGAACGTTAGGAAGAGAAAACGCCCAGCACTCCATTGACGATTCAGTTTGTGCATATTCCGGATTGCGGAATCTTATCTTAATCCTAACATCAACAGCGCGGAACGATCTGAAACTACGCCGCCTCGCTGAAGCCATTTCTCGCGCTCAGTCCGTTCTTGATCTGAAACTGGCCGATTGCCCAGACGCGCGGCCGGCGTGCGCTCGAACGCGCGATCGGTTAGGGCCATATGCGCCGTTCGGACGTGAAGCGATTCGGAATTCGCGAGTGCCCGTTCGGCTGATTCACTGTCGGAAAACAACTCTTCATAGGCCATCAAGTGCCAGACAGTTTTTCCTTCTCGCTCTTCGATCGCGATCACTCGCAGCAAACCGAAACCGCTTTCGAGTTGAAACAGCAAATCGTCACCGGGCGCGAACGGCTGACTCATGAATCAGAAGTTACCAGCAGATGGGTCGCGACGGCTAGCGCCGATCTCAAAGAGTTAGGCTAATTCGCGATCATCAACCGACGAAAGAGAAAATTCAAAGTCTTCTCATTGAAAATTGGTGATCGCAATTCTACAATGCCGAGCCAGTCTTGAAACGAAAGCCAAATTATTACGCGATTCTCGGGGCGAGTGAAGACGCTTCGGGGCGCGAGCTTGAGCGCCTGTACAAACGCCAAGCGCATAAGCACCATCCCGATCGCGGCGGATCAGAGGAAGAGATGAAGGCGCTCAACGAAGCGTACCAGGTGTTGCACAATGAAAGTTCGCGACGGGATTACGATGCAAGCCGTCAACGACCCAACGCGCAGAACACAACCATGAGAGCCGCGCCGGCAAGTCGCGAAGTTGGCATCTCCGGACAAGTGTTGAGCGCGGTGCTTTGCATGATTCTCGGGTTGATGTTGCTGTTTCTGGTTCGCTTTAATGGTCTCTGGTTCCTTTGGCCGCTCTCGATCTTGGCCGTGGGCGTTGTTTTGTTTGGAATACTCATGGCCCACTCAGCGATGACTAATGCGCGGGCCGCTTTGGCAATATCGAATCCAATAAGAAGACTCCGCGTCGCGCAAGAGATCCTGTTTTGGCTTGTTATCGCGTGCGGCGGTTATGGCGTCTATCTGATTCTTACTTCGGTCTGATTTGAGATCCCGATGATAACCGGACTCGATCTACTTTTTCTTGAGGTAAACAATCTAGAAGAGTCGGTGGCATTTTATGCGGAGGTTTTGGGTTTTGAAATTGAATCGAACAACGCAGACGCAGAGCCACCGATAGCATCTTTGCGTTCCGGCTCACTGCGAATCACGCTGGTCCAACAAATCGAAACCATGCTTAAGCGCGGCCGCGGTGTGCATTTTGTGCTGGGCGTTGCCAATGTGGACGAGTTCTACGAGGAACTCAAGAATCGTAATGTTGCTGTTACCGAACCGCGCGACGAAGGCTGGGGCGGAAGATTCATCAGCCTGCAAGATCCGGACGGGTATCGGCTTTTTTTGGTTAACTGGAAGTGATTCAGCGCTGAAGTAGAAAGGAACAACCCAATGAATTATCAACATGTCGAGAATCTGCTGATTAGGTATAGAGGCGACGCTGTAGATATTAAGACTATTTCTGGTGGAGTTTACGAGGGCTCGATCACCGATGTAACGAACGACTATGTTGCGCTCAAAGTTAAGGATGCGACCGGCGACGAAGACACCGTGGTGATTCTGCTGCATGCCATCGAATCCGTGTTAGCCAAGCGCAGTTGATAGCAATCATCAGGAAAATTAATTCCACTTATCGATGTCATACTTAAAACAGAAAAAATTTATACTTGCTGTTGCAACTTCACCTTGAGTTGTGCATAATCACTCTGCGCCCGCCTCCCCGGTGGGCGAAGTGGTCGCGTGGGGTGAGGACACGTGGCCTTAGGGTGGGGCTTGTGGGAGGGCCCCGCCCGTTTTTATTTTTAGGCCCTAATATTTTTTAGTTAATCCAGCCTATTCGTGCACAATCCAGCCTATTAATAGTCCAGTGTTTTCGTGATCGATTGCGCGTACTGAACGCACAATTCTCAAATACTTGAAGAGCATCGATCATTATTTTGAGTGTGTGTCGTCATCCAGTCGGTTAGGCAGCTTCGTGGAACTCTGATCGTCTAAGCACTCGCGCTCATGGCACGCGAGGCAATGAAGCACGCGCGACAATACACTGGTCGGCCCTGTGAGGGGTAGAATGGCACGGTCGTTTGTTCGTGGCACTGCGCGCAAGTCACGGTCACTTCGATGCGTTGTTTGACGCCGGCTGATTGCGCGGCCGAGATCGCCGCTAGTCGATCGTTTTTTGCTTGCTTGCATGACTTGCAGCGTTTGGGTTCATTCTTCAATCCCTTGTCATGAAAAAAGACCTGCTCGCCGACGGTCCAGATGAAATTCTCGCCGCAATCCACACAAATTATCGATCGATCTTGAAAGTCAGACGTCTCTATGTTGCCGATTTGTTCAGCGTGAAGATCTGACATGCGTATCCTCCCAGTGCTTGTTGGGTCAGACTCGGTTTGAAGCTGTACGAGGAGGCTGCAAAAAACTAAACTAGCGCTGATTGCTGTGCTTTGACGGCGCGCAGGAAATGGCAGCCACAGCGGGTGCACTTATATGACTATGATCATTTACTGTCAAGGGTTTTCGAAGTGTTTTCGCGAAAGTTTTCCTAGACTTGACTAGCGAATCTTTGACCAAGTCAAACATCGGTATCGAGTAACTTCAAAATGAAAATTCTTGTCATCGGATCAGGCGGCAGAGAGCACGCGATTTGTTGGACGCTGCGTAAGACGTCAACCGAAGCCTTGGAATTGTTTTGCGCGCCTGGGAATGCGGGCATAGCGCAGCGGGCGAAGTGCTTGTCCATATCTGCCAATGATAACGAGGCGCTGGCCGCATTCGCTCAACAAAACAAAATCGATCTAACGATGGTTGGCCCCGAAGCGCCGCTCGCCGAGGGGATCGTCGATCTGTTCAATGCGCGTGGGCTGAAGATTGCGGGCCCGAGCAGGGAAGCGGCGCGCTTGGAATCGAGCAAAGCATTCGCGAAAGATTTCATGTCCCGTCACTCGATTCCGACAGCTCGTTATGATGTCGCAGTCTCTGCGGAGGAAGCCACAGCGATTTTGATAACCGGTAAATTCGGCGATGAAAGATCGCCGGTAGTTATTAAGGCCGATGGCCTCGCTGCTGGCAAGGGTGTTTTCGTCGCGCGAAATCGACGTGAGGCTTTCGATGCCTTAAACGAAATTAAGAGCGGCGTTCTGGGAACTGAAGCTGCGAAAAAGATCGTCATAGAAGAGGCCCTCGATGGACGCGAAGTTTCCTTACTTCTGTTTTCAGATGGCAAAGATTTTCGTTTAATGCCGGCGGCCCGCGATCATAAACGCGTCGGTGAAGGCGACACTGGCCCCAACACTGGAGGCATGGGTTCAATCACGGATGCGAGTATTCTTGAGGAAGAAACGCTAGCTCGGATCGTTCGCGAAGTTGTCCAACCAACTTTGAAGGGATGCGCAGCCGAGCGTTTTCCGTTTCGCGGAATTCTTTTCATTGGCCTGATGCTGACCATAGATGGTCCGCGCGTACTCGAATACAACGTGCGCTTTGGTGATCCAGAAACGCAGGCGATTCTCGTTCGTTTACAAAGCGATCTGGCCAACATCCTGCAAGCGATAACTGAGACGCGGCTGGGAGAGATCGAAATCAGTTGGTCCAAGGATTCCTCGGCGTGCGTAGTTCTCGCTTCGCGAGGCTATCCGGCGAAAGCTGAAAGCGCCGCTCTCATTAAGGGCCTGGACGCTGCCAAGCTGCATCCGCACGTGACGATCTTTCACGCGGCTACTTCGCGCGATGAGAATGGTGAATGGTTAACTGCGGGCGGTCGCGTGCTGGGCGTGACAGCGACAGGCGAAGCATTGAACGACGCATTAGCCCGTTGCTACGCGGCGGTGACGGATATTTCCTGGGATGGCATGCATTACCGAAGAGATATTGGGCGATCTATTGCGGCGGCAGGATCAACCTGAGCGCCTGATGGTTTCATGTCTTTACCTACTGCCGTCTGTCTTCTGTTCTCTGCTATACTCGCTGCAATTTCGCTCGGAAAATGCAACCATGCGCCATGCTCTTTCGTACTATTCGACGGCGCGCTGGGCTTTTCGACGACCGCGGTGATTGCCCGATCTGCAAATCTGAAATTGGCCGGAGGATGAAATGGGACTGTGGACTAGGATAAAGCGTTCGATGCGCGCGCTATTCGGAGGAATTATCGAGTCAACCGAGGATCCCGAGTTGATCCTGCAACAGACGATTCGCGACATGCGCGATCGTATTCCTGACCTGAATAATTCCGTGGCCCAGGTCATGGCCACCGAGAAACTTCTGGCTAAGAACAAAGAGCGTTTGGAGTCGCAGGTCGTCGATCTGGATTCGAAGATCAAGGCGTCGGTGAAGATGGGCCGCGACGACATCGCGACTGCCTATATCGGACAGCTTCAGCAAGCGCAGCTCGATCTTCAGCGCACGGGTCACCAACTCGAACACGCGCAGCTTGCATCCAAACAGGCGCTCAAGGCGCGCGACAATTACATGCTGCAAATGCAGCGTCGCACGGCTGAGGCGATGCAGCTCATCAATCAGTCGAAGCAGGCCAAGCTGCAAGAGCAGTTGGCCCAGACAATGGCTTCGTTTCAGATTGGCGACGATGCTTCAACGTTCGACGAGATGCGCGACAAGATCGATCGCCGGGCAGCGGCCGCCGAAGCGCGAATGCAGTTGGGCACAACTTCTGTAGATAACCAAATGCAGGAGATTGAAAAAGAGGCGATGGATATGCAGTTGCAGGATAAGCTGCTGGCATACAAGCGCGAGATGGGGTTGTTGCCCGCCGGTACCGAGACAGGCGCGCCGCAAGCGTTGCCGGCGCAAGGAGAAACGACTCCGCAGCAATGACCGCGGGCATTAGCCCATGTGAGGAAAGGCTTAAGTTCTTCTAGTTATTATTAAAGAGCAGACGGTTTCATGGAATTCCCCAAGATTGATTTTCGTTACGTAAAAGAAGCTTTCAAAGAGCCGATCAATTTTTGGGGAATGGCTGGCTTTGCGATCGGCGCCGCATTTTTTCAGGATGTGACGCCGCTGCTGTTGGCGATGGGAACTGAAGCTCTGTATCTTGCGGTCGTGCCCGCCAGTCCCTTCTATCGGCGTTTGGTTGGGCGTCGCGCCAAAGAACGCGCGCGCAAACTTCGCGACGCTCAACGCGAAGCGGTCATCAAAGGATTCGATCCGCGCGAAAGGGAAGCGGTTGAGTACCTGCGCTGGATGAAGAATCAGATTTATTCCAACTACAAGAAATTCACCACTAGCAAAGAGATCCCCGCGAACCTGCAATCGCTCGATCAGCGCTGGGAAGATTTCGTCGATCTGCTCGACGTATATCGGCGGCGCAAGCATCACCTGCGTTCGACTAATCGTCAGGCGGTCCAGAATCAGCTGAAGCAAGCGGAACATGCCGTGCAAACTGTCACGGACGATCGACAGAAACGCATTCAACAAGCCAACGCAGAAATTCTTAGACGACGCGTCGCTGCCTTCAACGATCTGGAACGATCGGTGAAGCTGGTCGAGGGACAGCTTCAATCGATTGAAAACTTTTTCGGGCTCGTCAACGATCAAGTGGTTACGCTGCCGACTCCCGAGCGCGTTTCAGCCCTGCATTTCGAGGAACTCAGCGATTCGATCGCGATGACCCGGCAGATGCTGGAGGAAACTTCCGACACCTACGGCTTGCTGGACAATCAGCATCGCGAATTGGACCTTCTTCTCTCCACAGGCAAATAAAAAATCGGCGCTCGTAAGACAGCGCCAGGACCCATTTGGCCTGGCCCGCAAGGCCGAGCAAATACGGCAGCATCCTGATCTAATGCTCTGATTTCGGGTGACTTAGGCCTTCACGTAATTCTTCAAGAAACACACTCTATCGTATTGAAAAAAAAGATAGCCACAAGATATTGACATCTGCGGAAACTCGGCGTATAGTCCGTTCTGCTTTGGTTGAGACGGCTGGCGGCGGCGGCAGAAGGGGTTCCAAGCCCGACTCCGCAGGTTAGTAGTGACTTCGCAACACCGACCGTAGTACCTGCAAAACAAATCAGTTTTTTGAGGCGATGATGAGTCGTCGTGGCATTTTATTCCCCAAATTCTCCTCGCGTGCTCTTCGAGCGCGGGAAAGGTAGACTAAGGTAGACTAATGAACACAGCGAGTGGTGCGAAAATGACAAAGGTGTCTCAGAACGAAATCTCCGAGTCGATCGTTTCTTTCACGCGACCGGTAACACCGCTGGGTTTGAATGCGCGTAAGGTGGTCGCCAAGCGTTACTCGCTGAAGGACGCGAAAGGAAACTTCTTGGAAGAATGGAAGGACATCGTAGCTCGCGTCGTCGCCCATGTTTCGGTTGCTGAAACTGATCCGACTCAAGGCGATCTTTTCTATAACGCGATGACCGATATTATGTCGGCGCGTGAGTTCGTTCCGAACACGCCGTGTCTCGTCAACGCTGGCAAGCCCAACGGCCAGCTCGCAGCTTGCTTCGTCCTCGATGTGCCGGATTCGATTGCCGGCATCATGAAGACCGCGACCGACGCCGCGATCATTCATCAGACCGGCGGAGGTACCGGCTTCACTTTTGAAAAGCTCCGGCCGAGTGGTTCGATGGTCAGCTCAACGCACGGCGTGGCCAGCGGTCCAGTGTCATTCATGAACATTTTTAACACGACGACCGATACCGTGAAGCAGGGCGGCGTGCGCCGTGGCGCGAACATGGGCATGATGCGCGTAACGCACCCGGACGTCCTGCGCTTCATTCACGCAAAGAACGATCAGCACTCGCTGACAAACTTCAATATCTCAGTCAACGTCACCGATAAGTTTCTCGAGGCCGTCGATCGCAGCGAATGGTATCAACTGGACTTCAAAGGCGAGCTTTGGAACGAACCCGTTTTCGATCCCGTCACTGGCCGCAATTACGTTGTCTATCGCCGGCCTGACGGTTCGACCGTCACGTTCCGCGATAAAGAATCTTTCGACACGGCTGATCTGTCCGACGCTTTGATTGAAGAGCCCCCCGCGCCGGGATTCGTCTACGCTCCGGACATCTGGAACCGGATCATCGCCAGTGCTCATAAATATGCTGAGCCGGGCATTGCCTTCATCGACGAAGTCAATCGCCACAATCACATGATGGAGTCGATGGGGCCCATCATGGCGAGTAATCCCTGCGGTGAACAGTTCCTGCACTTCGCGAACTCTTGCAACCTTGGCTCGATCGATGTGAACAAGTTTTACGATCGCGAAAATCGTCTCGATTGGGATCGTCTCGCTGAAGTCACCCATTGGACCACGCGTTTTCTCGACAACGTGATCGACACCTGCGCCTGGCCGCTGGCGGAAATCAACGACGTCGTGAAGCGCACGCGGCCCGTTGGCCTGGGCATCATGGGCTTTGCCGATCTCTGTCTGAATCTGAAGATCTCTTACGGCTCGCCCGCCTCAATCGATTTGATGGATGAAGTAATGGGATTCATTAGACGCGAGGCGTGGACCGAATCTCTGCGTCTCGGCGCCGAACGTGGCGTCTTTCCTGAACTCGAACCGAATCGCGAATCGTACGCCGACTTTCTCTACAACGAAATCGGCATCTCACGTGAAGTTCCGCTCACCCCGCGCAACTATGAAGTTACGACGATTGCTCCTACGGGCACGATTTCCCTGGTTGCAGAAACGTCGTCGGGTGTCGAACCCAACTTCTCATGGGCGTACGTGCGAAAGGACACTCTCGGCACGCGCACGTACGTTCACACGCTCGCCGCGCAAGCGCTGGGCCTGGATGTAGATCAGACGGATCCCGATTCGATCGATGCCGCCGCTGCTTATGTAGTTGAGCACGAGCACGAGCTGCCCGGTTATTTTATCTCCGCGATGTCCATCAGCGCAGAGCAGCACGTGCACGTACTCGCCGCCGCGCAACGCAATGTCGATAACAGTGTGTCGAAGACCTGCAACGGCGCAGTCAACGACACCATTGAGTCAGTCGATCATCTCTATCGTCTGGCGCGACAGCTCGGTTGCAAGGCCGTGAGTTATTATCGCGACGGCTCGCGCGAGAATCAGGTGCTGACTTCGATGAAGCAGGAACCGAAGAATGAATCATCGACTGTCATCACGACGACCACGATGATTGAATCAGTTGCGGAACCGTCGATCGATATTTCCGAAGGTCGGACTGAATCAGAGAACGAAGCAGCGGCGCGACGCTTAGCGGAAGCTGAAGCCGAAGCGAGAAAGCAAGGCGCGATTCGTCTCGAACGTCCGCGCGAACTCTCCGGCGCGACTTGGCGCATTCCTTTTGACGGGCAGAATCTCTATGTCACCGTCAATCATGATGGCGAGATGATTGCCGAAGTCTTTGCCACCGGTCCCATCAGCGGCGGCGTCGGCATGCTCGCTTCAAAGATGCTGCGCGGCGGATTCGACGCAGCGGAAGTTTCTTACAGCTTGAACAAAGTGACGGGCACGCACGCCGTCTGGTTCAACGAGCGTCTGCTGACCTCACCCGAACAAGCCGTCGCCGAATGCCTCATGATTACCAACCGGCGTTTGAAAGGCCACCCCGATTCGGCGCGGGCGTTGAAGTCCGCGGCCAGCACTCAGCACTCAGCACTCAGCACTCAGAATTCGGGATTAGGTTCTGCCGACTCCAGACTCCAGACTCCAGACTCCGGACTTCGCATGTCTTCCATGATTACTTCCTGTCCCGAATGTCATGGTCAGCTTGAGCATTCGAGTGGCTGCGATTTCTGTCGGGACTGTGGGTATAGCAAGTGTAAGTAGTGGTAACGAGAACAAGGTAGGAAGGTAATTGAAATGCCAAAGTACACAAGGAACACAGGGAAAGCATGGACGCGCAGCGATGTCTCGGAGTTAAGGGACTTGGCTAAGCACAACACGCCGACGAGAGTGATCGGTTTGAAACTCGGCCGAACTGAGAATGCGGTTTACAACAAAGCGAGCGAAAAGAACATCCCGCTAAAGCCGACGAATCAGTCCCCGTATAATAGAGCAAAATAGTTCATTCGTTTAGTCAGCGCTCAATTGAAACCTTTCGAGAACGGCAGAACGTTCTACGTGTCTTTTGTAATTTCATTCCACCAGCGATTTTCTTATTGACACAGTCAGTTTATTTCGTTAGATTTTGCGCGTCGCACTCGGCGGAAGCCAGATGCTAGAAGGCGAAGAATCGAAAGATCTTCGCGGAACATAATTGAGTTCATCCTTCCTAGTTACTACCTGATTCTCCGTCAAGCCGACAAATCACGGGACCTTCATGATTGAAGGACCCATTATCTTTAACCGCTGCTCGCATTGCGACAGCACGAGTTTCCATCGCTTCGGCGAGGAATAGGAGAAAAAAGATGATGAACATAGAGACACTAAAACACGCGACAGATTGGTTTCGCGTCAACTCTCTCAAGAAACTAGACGATCCCAGCGAGAAAATCGATCGCCGGGAGTTGGTCGTTTCGCTCGATCAATATCCGATAGACTTCGGCCTCGGACCTAACCCCCGGAGGCCTGATCCAAAATCCCGCGTTGCAAAAGAGATTCGCCGGTCACTTGAGGAAGATGGAGAAGACTTCCATTTACTCAATAGAGGGATCACTGTCTTGGCAAAGGGACTGGACTACGACACTAAGAGCGAGCGGGTAAGACTGCGTCTTCATGAGTCTGAGGAAGAAGAAGACTATTATGGGATTCTTGACGGCGGCAACACGAATGAAAAGATAAATGATTGGAGACGTGACCTAGCTGCGGAAGGCGCTATCGACGAACTTAAGAAGCGCTTTGTGAATATGCAAGTGCTCGTCCCGCGTACCAATGTAATGACAAGCGAGGTTGAGGAACTGTTAAATGACATTAAAGAAGCGCGAAACAACAGTGTTCAGGTTAAGCAGAAGTCACTGGCTGATGCTCGTCACCATTTCGATCTGCTTAAGAATGTCTTGGCTGGCCGACCTTACTTCGATGAAATCTCCTGGCGTGAAGGTGAGAAGGGAGCCATCGATGTTCTTCAGATCATTATGTTATTGATGATCTTCTATCCACCATTTGCTAACGAGGCTCCTGACAAAGAACCGAACGGAGCCTATGGCCGGAAAGAAAAATGCCTTGATTCGTTTCTCGGATTTTCTGAAAAACGCGGAGAGGAATTGGAAAGATGGATAGCTATCGTGCCGGACCTTCTAAGTTTGTTTGATGAGATGCAATTAACCTTCCCGAGTTTCCTCGGAGGACGATTCGGGAAAATTGCCGAGGTTCGAATCGTAGACGAACGAATGTATGAGAAGGGTAGCAAGAAGTACCGCAAAACGCCGAGTAAGACACAGTACCTCTTTCGGGATATGAAATATGAATATCCCACGGCTTGGCTATACCCGATTTTTGCGGCGATGAGGGTGATCGTTGGTCCTAATGCTGACGGGACTGCAGTCACTTGGAAGAAGGACCCGATCGAATTCTGGCGAGATTGCGGGCAAGAAATTTGCGCTCGCTACAGTCCCCACTTGAGGGACGCAGGATATGCGCCGAAGAAAATTGCGACGAGTTCGATCACTTACTCGGCGATGAAAGCGGCGGTCAGTGATTTATACAAGGACTCGGTCTTAGCTGCCGCCGGAATCTCAGTTTGAGTTGGCCTACCGGAACTTGAAAAGCCCGCCGGGGAATGTTCTCCGGCGGGCTAATTCTCTCTCGCCCGCTAAAGCGGGCTCTTGGTTTCTGAAACGTAATCGTTAACCCAGGCTTGAAAGCCTGGGCTATTTTCATTCGTCCGCTGACGCGGACGACAAGTGATTGCAGCGATTAGTGTGTGGTGCTATAAAGAACTCAATGGCTACCAATCCAAAGTCCATCGAAGGCATCTACAAGCACGGCAAGGTTGAGTTGCTAGAAACTCCCGATGTTGACGAGGCGCGGGTGATCGTCACGTTCGTTCCTGAAGGCTCGGTTGATTTGGCTGCACGGGGAATCGACGAAGCTGCCGCCGTGAATTTGCGCGTGCGTTTAGCGACGTTTGCGGAAGATTGGGAGCGACCGGAAATGGGAGCATACGATGCCCTATAAGCGCGGCGATGTAATGCTCGTGCTTTTTCCTGATTCAAACCTTCGCACCGCCAAACGCCGTCCTGCTCTCATTGTTCAATCAGACAATCTCGCAACCGGATTACCTCAGACAATCATCGCTATGATCACGAGCAACCTGACGCGCGCCGGTCATCCGAGTCGTGTCACGCTTTTGCTGAATTCACCCGACGGTAAACAGGCCGGCATTCTTATGGATTCAGTTGTGATGACGGATAACCTTGCGACCGTTCGTGAGAGTGAAATTGATCGAAGGCTCGGGACGATCAGTGATATGAGCGCCGTCAATCGGGCGCTACGGAACACACTCGGCATCTGAACGCAAGAAGTCTCTCGCCCGCTAAAGCGGGCTCTCGATCTTATTATTAATCATGATCCCAGGCTTGAGAGCCTGGGCTATTTTCAATCGTCCGCTGACGCGGACGATCATGCCGCTCCTCGAACATTTAGAGTGCACCGGCAGAGCGAAGCGGCGACGGCGCTTTGGATCATCACCGCAATCGGTCCTGCTGCACCGCTGACGCGGACGAGGAGCTCGACAACCGCCGAAGGCGCGGAATGCGAAAGCCTGGGGCAACGCCCCAGGTAGATCGTTGGTCGATTGATGAAGCTCTGAAGGAGCGAAATAGATCCACTCATTGAATGTAATGCGGATCATTTCGCCGCGTTGCGGCTTGGACGGAAATAAATCGCCGGGTCCTGGGCCGTTGGCCCAGGGCGGGGTCCCCAGCCGAGCATCTCGGCTGGGGTGCGAGACTATTACATTGCGCGCCTTTGGCGGTGGGCTCGACGCCCTCCCGCACGATCGGGCCTACTGCGCCGTGCGTTCGACGTCAGGGGATGCTAATCCACATCCACCGCATAACTAACCATCCACAATTCAACTTGATTAAGCTGTGGACACCAGTGCTCTTTACTGTTTCATCCAGCGGCGGTTGCTCGCCGAGTCGGGCGCGTCAACTACGAGCTTTACAAGATTATCGCGGATCAAGATTCTTTGGATCTTCCCTCTCCCGCTGGGAGAGGGAATCGAAGGGTGAGGGTCTGGTGCGCGCTGTAAGCCCTCACCCCAACCCTCTCCCAACGGGAGAGGGAGAACGCGAACTAACCGCCTGCCACCAACGTATCTCACCCAAAGGCGCAACGTCGCAGCGTGTCGCAAACTGCGACAGATCGATCGAATAATGTCAGCAGATCAAATGCCTCACTGAGAGGCGCACCCAAAATCTGACAAAGGACAGATCAAATGAAACCCAACCAAATGTTGACCATCACCTCTCTACTTTTGATCGCTCTAGCCATCGCTCACCTGGCGCAGGACGTTGCCTATGGGTACGAGCCGGGGAACATTAATAATCTCCTGGTGGTGCCCATCGCCGTCGTATGGCTGTACGGAACGCTGATGCTCGCCGGACGTCGGACGGGGTACATTATCACCCTGCTCTTCTCGCTGTTTTCGTTGGTCGTTCCGCTCGTCCACGCGCAAGGGAAAGGTTTTGGCGTTGCGAGCCGTATGGCGCACACCACCGGACACTTCTTCTTCGTCTATTCTCTCCTCTTGATCGGCATCCTGGGGGTCTTCTCCGCCATCCTGTGCGTGCGTGGATTGTGGAGTCTGCCATGGCGGCGGCGAGGCTAGAGACTAGAGGTTAGAAGGAAAGGACGCGGCCTCCTTCTGGTTGGCTTTTAAGACGTGCCGAGCGCGTCGGGTGCGGCGCGGCGGAATCCTCTACGAGTTGCCAGATTTTTCTCACTTCTGCGACAGGATCGGCATTTTCCTAAGAAATCTGCAAATCAGCACCCTGCGCGCTGTCTCTGATAACCTGCGAGTCGGGTGGGAATGCAGCCGAAGAACCTTCGTCGTGAACTGAAGAATCTTCGTCCAGAGCTGACAAACCCTCGTCGGAAGCTGACGAAACCTCGTCGAGAGCTGACAAACCCTCGTCGGAAGCTGACGAAACCTCGTCGGAAGCTGACGAACCTTCGTCCAGAGCTGACGAAACCTCGTCGAGAGCTGACAAAACCTCGTCGGAAGCTGACGAAACCTCGTCGAGAGCTGACGAAACCTCGTCGAGATCTGACGAAACCTCGTCGGAAGCTGACGAAACCTCGTCGAGAGCTGACGAAACCTCGTCGGAAGCTGACAAACCCTCGTCCTACGCCAATGAAGCCTCGTCCAGCGCGGTGTCAGGTAAAGAAACAATCAATGGATATCAAATAATCTGCTAACGACAATAGTTCCACCTAAATATTGTTTCGCTTACGGGATCGATGATATAAGCCGGTTCGCTAACCGTCGGACCACATCTGGAGCTGAGACTTGAAGCCGTCTTTATTCTATCGAATCGCTGCTGTCCTGATACTGCTTTTTGATGTCGGACATACACTAGGCTTTCGCCAGTCCGATCCCACGTGGGGCGCGGACACGATGCTTGCCTCGATGCGATCAATTCACTTTAACGTGCAGGGGTTTAACCGGACTTATTGGGACCTCTTTGTGGGGGCTGGATTTAATGTCTCAGTCTTTCTTCTATTCGCGGCGGTCGTAGCGTGGCAACTCGGTGGTCTTCCGGCAGAGACTCTAACGCGCCTGCGCGGCATTGCGTGGGCGCTCGCCCTTTGCTTTGTCGCCCTGACCGTTTTGAGCTGGAGATTCTTCTTTATTCTTCCGATCGTTTTCTCAATCGTTATTGCCGTCTGCTTGATCGTTGCCGCATGGCTTTCAGCGAAGCCACGGCAGCCTTAGTCAAAGAGAATCTGTCGCCCGCTAAAGCGGGCTCTCGTTCTTATTATTAATCGTGATCCCAGGCTTGAAAGCCTGGGCTATTCTCATTTGTCCGCTGACGCGGACAATCGCACATTGCCCTCGCAAAATATATCTCGTCGTTGACATATAGCGCCCACTAGGGTACGGTCTGTATGAACAAAGTCGAGCTTACTCTGCTCTCAGCTTCTCTGGTCACTTTTCCAGACCAACTGAATTCCACAGCTCAAACCCAGTTAGAATGCCAAGGCTTCTCTCTGTTGGATCGCGAAACCTTGGAGAATTGGGAAGCTTTGGCAGCTTCTGTTGGTCCCAAAGGGGAAAAGGTAAATTACAAATGTCTATGAAACTTTATGTTGGAAATCTCTCGTTCGACACCACGAGTGGCGATTTGCAGACTCTGTTCGCGCAAGTGGGCACAGTCGAAAGCGTCTCGTTGATTGAAGATCGCGAAACCGGTCGCTCACGCGGCTTCGGTTTTGTTGAGATGCAAACCAAAGAAGAAGGCGCGGCGGCCGTCGCCCAGTTTAACGGCAAGGAAGTCGGCGGACGTGCGCTGAAAGTTAATGAAGCCAAGCCCCGCGAAAATCGCGGTGGCGGTGGTGGTTTCGGCGGCGGGTCGCGCTATTAATTAGCGCTCAACGCTTCTCACCAAAGCCTTCGGCGAATTTATTCGTCGGGGGCTTTTTTGATCGGATCAATGTCCGACCGGAATCCGTTGAAAGCGAGTTCGGCCTTCCGCATTCTGCCAGGAAATATCCAGCACATACGGATTGACTTTGCCTTCGATCGCTTGCAGTCGTTGCAAATGATCGGCGGTGGCTTCGGCCGGCTTGCCGTTGATCCAAATAGTGTGGTGCACGATCGATTTTTCGGCCGGCAGGATGCGCTCCACAGCCTCGAACCGGATATGGACCTGCGCCGGACCAATGTTTGCGGCGTCCTCATTTTTCAGAAACACCGTCAAAATTTCGACGCGTTTGAGTACCTCTCTGGTCGCGTTAGTTAATTCCAAGAGAAGAGTTGATCCATCGTTCACAAATTTGTAGGTGAACGGCTTTGGTTTGTTATTGGCCATTGATGCTCGCTTTCAGCCTTGGTAAGGCGTTCATTTCGTACCCGAAAGGAGCGTCAAAACGGATTGTGAATTTGATGTCGGTAATGTCTTGGCAGTCCTTGTAAAGAAGTGTAACACGATAAGCGCGATTAATCCTGGTTGGACCAACGCGGGAGTATCTTGGTCTGGCTGTGGGCGTCTTGGCTCGCTGCCAACAACCGGCGCTCCTGCTACAATCAAACAAAACTAAGTCAGCGAGGAGAAACGAACATGGCGAAACGTACAGCGAGCGCAGTTTGGGAAGGTACGCTCAGAGAAGGTAAGGGCAAGGTCAAATTAGGCAGCGGCGCTTTTGAAGGTCAGTATTCCTTCGCGTCGCGATTTGAAGAAGGCACCGGCACGAATCCGGAAGAGTTGATTGGCGCCGCGCACGCCGGATGTTTTTCGATGGCCCTTGCGGCGGGATTGACGAAGGCTGGTCACAGTCCGACGCGCATCAGCACAAACGCCAGCGTAAGTCTCGAAAAGGTTGGCGAGGGATTCAAGATCACGACGATTGAACTAAACACCGAAGGGGAAGTGCCGGGCATTGATGAGCAGACGTTCCTCGACGCCGCTGAATCGGCGAAGAAGAATTGTCCGGTGTCGCAGGCTCTGGCGGGAGTTGATATCAAGTTGAACGCCAAATTCGTAAACAGATAAGAACAGGAGCCGGGAGTTAGAGGCGGGAGCCGGGGCAAATCTATCGCTTGTCTATTGAAACGAGCGTATACTTTTCCATCGATAAACTCTTCCGCTTTAAGCATCGACCCTCTAGTTCTTCGCCGGGCCACGAAGGAGGCTCTTATGAAAATCAAGATCTTCGAGAGGCACGTAGCATTGCTGTTTGCGGCTGCGGTTCTCGTTGTAGGCGGATTCAACTTCTCGAATGCTTGCGCACAGGATCGGCGTGGCGGAGGCGGCAACAGCTCATCAAGGAGTTCTAGCAGCTCCAGCAGCAGCAGCTCGAGCCGCAGCAGCGGCAGCTCAACCAGCAGTAGCCGCAGTAGCGGCGGGTCGAGCAGAAGCAGTAGCAGTGGCAATGGAAGCGGTCGAAGTTGGGGACGTGGCGATGGTCAGAGCCGCAGTCGCGACACGAGTTCCAGCCGGAGCACCAGCAGCACGCGCTCTGAGAACCGCACGCGCGAGCGATCGAGCGATCGCAACTCCTCAGTTCTTACTTCCAGCCGCGAACGTGATCTTAATAGCGAGGGGAATCGACGCCGTGATCGAGATCGGGATCGAAAGCGAGATCGCGACCGTGACGGGGATCGAGATCGCGATCGGCACCTCAACCGGCGTAATGCCGGCTTTGATCGAAATCGCGACCGCGACGACTGGCGCCGGAGAGAATATGAACGTGGCCGTTTACTTTACCGGACGCGCGCGTATGAGTCTTCGAATTATGGTTACTACCAATACGGCTCTAACGCGTACGAGCAAGGTTATCAGGACGGCTTATTCACGGGCGCGAGCGATGCCCAACGTGGCCAGAGTTTCGATCCCGAGCGTTCTCATTTCTACAAGCATGGCGCGGGAGGCTTTCTCTCAATCTTCGGCGGCCAGGCGTCATACAGCATGGCTTATCGCGACGGCTTCCTGCGCGGTTACGAAGAAGGTTACAGTAACTATCAGAACTATTTCTTCGGCGGGCGCTTTCGTCGATAGTGCGCCTATGCGACAGGTATGGCCCCGCTCCAATCATCACCCGTTGCGCACGATGGCCGCGTAGATCGCCACCAGAGTTATGGCAGCGCCAATGCCAACCACTATTAGGACATTTCTTGCGATGGAGTGTCCGCGGTTGTCGTCGACGCTCTTCACGTCCGAATATTTTATTGTGGTAGACGCGTCGCTCTTGCGATCGCGTATGACGAAGTCTTCATCGCCGGCGCTGTAAACGTAACCCTTCACTTTCGAGCCGTCGTTACGCGTGATTGTCGCGCGCGCTTTCGATCCAACGCCGAGCTTCGCCACGCTCTTCCTGGCATGGTCGATTTTCGCGGATGTGTTCTCGGTCTTCTGTCCACCCAGAGCTTGCATGAGAGGTGTGAGCAGCAACAAGAGTGAAAGTAAATAGACGAGTTTCTTCATGATTCTCCGATCGTTTAGTTAATTGATTTTGATTTGATGAGAAATTTCATAGCTCTCTTCAACGAAGCCGTAGTGCAATGGTGATGCCAGCGCTCCAATTGTTGAGTTTGCGCGACAATCGATGAACTGTGCGTGATCGCGGTCACGTCCAAATTAATGATTGGTGCAAAGATCGTCCGACTGTTGAAAGGTTAGTCTGACCGTGCAGGCACAGATGCCCGCGCTCAATCGAGATTGCGTAGCGCGAGCACTTCTTCCGCCGCGGTGCGGTCGCCGGTGCAGCTGATTCGCCGCGGCGCGCTTAGCTTGATTAGCTTAAAGTCCAGATCGCGGTACAGTTTCAGAATTCGCGGTGTTGCCTGGTTCGAAAGAATGACTGGACCCGCGTGTTGCGCCAGCCACTCAGCGGTTCTGAGTTGATCATTCCAACTGAACCCCCCTTTTGAATAATGCGTGAACTCGACGTCGTACGGCGGATCGGCGTAGACGAAATCATCGGGTTGAAGCTTCACGCGATCGAATCTCATGTTTGAAAATTTCCAATTCGCCAGCACCGTTTTGTAATCGGTAAAGTCGCGCCGGTAATTGACGGTCGCGTACTTGCCAAACGGCACGTTGAATTCGCCCGAGCTATTGAACCGACAGAGACCGTTATAGCCGGTGCGATTCAAATAATAGAAAAGCGAAGCAGCCTCTTTGGTGTTCACTTGCCCAGCTTGCAGGCGTACGTTGAAGCGTTGGCGATGTTTGTAGAAGAGCGCCTGGTTGTAGCGCATGTCGATATCGATGTTCAGCCCGCGCTTTAACCAACGATAAAAGTTGACGACGTGCGGGTTCACGTCGTTGAGCAGTGCTCGTTCAGGCATCAAGCCCAGCGCGACCGCGAGTCCGCCACAAAACGGTTCGACCAGGCGGCGATGATTCTCATGCTCCCAATATTTTCTAAGATGAGGTAATTGCCAGCGCTTACCTCCGGCCCATTTCAGCGGCGGAAGTAACGCGTCATCGTGTGCGCGGGCAAGTCTGTCGGCGGGCTGGGTCATCTGCGCGGCCGCATCGTAACACGTTCCGCGACTCAGTTCGTATGAAGCAAAGCCTTGGCACGACAGATGCACCTCTCACCCCGATCACTAACAAAATAAGGGCTGCGGCGGCGTAGCTGTTATAAATGCGAACAGTTGGTTGCCGCGAATTAGAACGAATTTGAATTCACGTAAACGGAGGGATCATGAAACGACAATTGAAAAAGGCAGTGGCGTTAACGCTGCTATTTCTTACTCTCCTATTTTCGGTTGGGCCAATAACATCGGCGCAAACGGTGCGTCGGCACCGTCGTTATCACAGGACGTTTTGGCAGAAGCATCGCGACAAATTAACTGTGGCCGGCAGCACGCTTGGGGGCGCGGCAATCGGCGGCATCGCTGGTGGAAAGAAGGGCGCGGCGATTGGCTCGCTGGTCGGCGCGGGTAGCGGCGCGCTGTACACGTACAAGATTAGAAAGCGTCATCGCCACTATCGACGATACTGATTGGAAGTGAGCAGTTAGCTGTGAGCGGTGAGCAGTAGGCAGAAAGCAGGGCAGCGCACGGACTGCTTGCGCTAGAACTTGAAAGTGCCGGCGGGCGCTCCTCGCGGCATTTTTCTTTATCGCAATCGCAATCGAGTCACAAGTCGATCGCATGGTTCGCGACACAGTTAGGCATCGCTCGTGCAAACCAAGATTATGTGTGCAGCGTCTAAAGTATTAGAACAAGGAGGGAAGATCATGAGAGGAAAATATCTACGTAGATTAGGCGGATTCATCCTCGCGGTGTTGTTACTCCCTGGAGTCGTGACGTTGCTCTCAAGCAGCACGGCGCAAGCGCAGCGGCGAGTGATTCTCGTCAATCGCCCTTACTATCGAACTTATCGTCCGTGGGGCTGGGGTTACCGCCCGTGGGGTTACGATCCTTACTTTGATTATTACAGCCGCTACGGACATTACGTGTTCAATAGCTCTGACAGAGCAGCTGATCAAGGCTACCACGATGGATTGAGGACGGGGCGTAACGACGAGAAGGATCACAAGACGTACAATCCGCAACGATCGCATTACTATCAGGAAGCCGGCTTCGGGAACTTCGGTGAGGTTTATCGATCGGGGTTCTTGCGAGGATATGCTGATGGATACCGGGCTTAGATTGGAAGCTAAAAAAGGCAAGAGCCGTATCCGTCAATTGTGAGATGCCGCGAGGAAATTCGCGGCATTTTCTTTTTGGAAACCGCGCGACCTGGAAAACCGTAAAGGTTTTGGCTTTGCTCCCAGCAAAGATCGGTTGATAATTTGCGCGAGAGGCTTTCAGCACATGTTCTGTCCCCAATGTGGCGGTGAATCTGCGGAAGGGCAACACTACTGTCGTTCCTGCGGCACCAATCTCAAAGTCATCGGCAAAGTCGTCACCTTCGCTGACGCGATTTCAAAGTCTGATGGCGTGCCGACGAAGGTTAAAGAGAAGATCGGTCACGTCGCCGATGAAGTCTCGCGCGCGATGGAGAAGGTAAATTCCGAAATCGCGCGTGGTTCAGGTGCGCATCGCCGCTGGTCGTCCTGGCGGAAACAGAAAACAGCCGAAGAACGACGTGAGAAACACTTGACGACGGGCACTATTAAGTTCTTTGTCGGCGGCTGCTTGTCGATCTTTCTTTATTTCCTAACGCATGCATTACAACTCAGATTGCCTGCGGAGGTAATCGCGGCGGTTCCTTTTGCGATCGATCCGGTGGTGCGAGTGTTCTGGCTGATTGGATTGATTCCGATGCTTTCGGGATTGGGTCACATCATCGCGGGATTTGGCATCAAGCCGGAACGCGCAAAGGAGATTCAGTCTCCTGACGCATCGCCGCTGCGGATCGACGTTCCTGCTTCACACAAGACGCGAATGGATCCCGAGCTAACGATCGTCTCACGGAATGAGCCCCCTCCGAGCGTAACTGATCGGACGACGAATATTCTCGATCGCGATCAGTCTTTGCGTACTCGGGAAACCGGGTGACCGCCCCTGCAACTTGTCGTTGAATTCGCGCCGCGGGAGTATAATGGCGGCACGCCAACTCTTCCCGTTTTCCAACCATCCTTTCGCCCAAGGAGGAGTGTGATGAAGATAAGAGTTACCGTTCTGAAGGTCAGCTTCCTGGCTTTCGCTTTGCTCGGATTTTTCCTGGCGTCATCGCCGCGCCTCAGGGCTCAGGATTTGAAGCCTGAGCGGCCTGAACCTGTTACGCCAAGTTCACCGCCGCCAAGTGCGCCTGAACCAAGTTCACCCGCACCAAGTTCACCCGCACCAAGTTCACCGGCACCGAGTTCGCCGGCGCCCAGTACGCCCAGCGAACCGAGCCGGAGCAACGACAGCGGTAGCAGTCGCAACAACGACAGCGGCGGCAATCGTCGCGATGATCCGGTGCGCGAAACTCGCGGCGGCCGTGATAACGATCGTAGTGGATCCGATCGTAGATCCAATAACGATACCTCTGCCCCAGTGCGCCGCAGCGGTGACGGCAATGGCAGCGACAATCGGCGTGATCGCGCGCCTATAGATAATTCATCCAGCGATGAAAACACTCGCAACCTTGATCGTAGCCGCGATAAGGATCGCGATCGTGATAAGGACCGAGGCCGCGACGGGGACAAGCGTTGGGACGGTGACAAGGATCGCGACAAGGATCGCAATAAAGATCGCGACAAGGATCGCAATAAGGATCGCGACCGAGATCGTGACCGAGATCGCGACCGAGATCGCGACCGAGATCGCGACCGGGACCACGACCGCGATCGTGACAGAGACAAGGATCGAGACAAGGACAGGGATCGGGGACGCGTCGGTCGGCGCGAGAGGCACGATTACCGCAATCGCTCTCTTTACGACGTCACCGATAACGATTTCTACACGACGATTTACGATGACCGGAACTATGGGGGCTATGGTTACGCCCGGAGCGCTTAC
The DNA here is from genome assembly GCA_003222895.1 of Acidobacteriota bacterium. Lineage (GTDB taxonomy): Bacteria > Acidobacteriota > Blastocatellia > Pyrinomonadales > Pyrinomonadaceae > UBA11740. Next base: position 21,167 of record QHXI01000065.1, read on the forward strand.
GATCAGGGTTACGAAGACGGGCTCTTCACCGGCGCAAGCGACGCGCGCCGCGGCCAAAACTACGATCCGGATCGCTCGCACTTTTACAAGAGCGGCGCTGGTGGTTACAGCCCCGTTTACGGCCGGCGGGACGTTTATCAGCAGGCGTATCGCGACGGCTTCCTGCGCGGGTACGATGAAGGCTATCGAAACTGGCAAAGATATTTTAGCGGCGGGAGCTTTAATCCCCGGCCGTGAAGCAGCCAAGACCGCATTAGGCGATGCCGCGATCGGAAACGGTCGCGGCATTATTGTTTCTGTCGCCGAAGAAGATTTCGGCGGCAGCGCTCCCTTTTTTTGAGCGGCGGGCCGACTCGCATAGCGAACGGCGATTGTGATATTAGAAAGCACAATTTCAGTTAGACGGAGGGGCGAATGGGAAAAGCAGAAGGCAGTAGGCAGAAGGCAGTGAGCAGAAGACTCGCGTTGGTGTGCGGATCGCTGGCGGTGTTGCTTTCATTAGTCAGTGGCGCCGCCGCTCAAGAGATGGATTCGCATCATCATATGATTGCCGATCCGACGATCACGATGCCGGATGAAACTATCACGCAGGATTGGGCCAAAGATCGGCTCGCTAAATCGCCGCGGCATCGCGAGTGGGTGAAGGTGAAGAACGGCAACCGCGAAGTCAACACCTTCGTTGTCTATCCTGAGAGCAATAAGAAAGCTACCGCGGTCGTAGTCATTCACGAAATCTTCGGCATGAGTGATTGGGTGCAGGAGTTGAGCGACGAACTCGCCGAAGCTGGCTACATTGCCATCGCTCCGGATCTTCTTTCCGGTATGGGGCCGAACGGTGGCGGCACTCCGGAAATTGCCGCTACCGGAAACAACGCAGTCGGTCTGGCAATTCGCGCTTTGCCGCCGGATCAGCTCGCCGGCGACCTAAACGCAGTTGCTGACTATGTTTCAAAACTACCGGCGGCGAATGGCAAAGTCGCGGTCGGCGGTTTCTGTTGGGGCGGCAGCACAACTTTCTTTTTTGCCACGCGCCGTCCATCGCTGAAAGCCGCATTTATCTTCTACGGTTCGGCGCCGAGTAACAGCGCGCAAGGCCAACCATACGCGGTTGATAAAATGGCCCTGGCGAAAATTGGTGCTCCCGTTTACGGCTTCTATGCTGAAAACGACATGCGCATCGACGCAACGATTCCTCCGACGGTTGATGCGATGAAAGAATTGAACAAGATGTACGACCCGGTGACTTATGCAGGCGCGGGACATGGCTTCATGCGCGCAGGCGAAGCGCCGGCTCCGGTCGCCCCCGCGACCACCGGAAACGTGGATGGCGACAAAGCCGCAATAGACAAGTACAACAAAGATCTGACCGCGTACAAAGCAAACAAGAAAGCGCGCGACGATGCCTGGGTCAGGTGGAAAGCAATTCTCGCGAAACTCTAAGATCCAACGCGGGGTTAGAGCACCGACTTTAGTCGGGTTCTATTCGCCGCGAAAGCCCAACTGAAGTTGGTACTCTGACCGGCGTCATGCCATTTACTCCTAAATTTGTTTTGACGACCATCTTCGCGTTGTTTGTTCTTATCTCTTCAGGCAACGGACAGACGCGGACGCAAGACGACTTTCAACTAGTCAAAGTCGCGGACGGTGTTTACGCGGCGATCGCCAAGCCCGGCGGATTGGCTTCGGGCAATGCGGGTTTCGTTATTGGCAACGACAGTGTGCTGGTCTTTGACACGTTCTTTACCCCCGCAGCGATCGAAGATTTGATCAGCGAAATCCAAACGTTGACGAAGCTTCCGATCAAATACGCCGTCAACAGTCACTACCATCTCGATCACACCGGCGGCAATCAGGTGCTGGTCGCGCGCGGCGTCGAGATCATCGCTCACGACAACGTGATGAAATGGCAGACGACGAAGAACAAACGTTTCCTGCCCGCGCCTGAGGATCTGCAAAAGCGAAGAGCAGATGCCGCCAAACTCTTGAGCGAGACTCCCGAAGATCAGAAAGACAAACGCGCGCAGCTTGAAAGAACGATGCGCCGATTGGATGCGATGATGGCGATCAAGCTAACGAATCCCACCAGGACTTTCAGTTCGGGAACGATGCGTTTGAAGTTGGGCAAGCGCGAAGTGATCCTCGCGACGCTGCCCGGCCACACAGGCGGCGACGTTTTTGCTTTTGTGCCGGATGCGAACGTAGTTTTCATGGGTGATCTTGGCTGGTCAAAGACTTTGCCGAATCTGGTTGACGCGACAGTCAACGATTGGATTCCCACGCTCGATACAATCTTGAAACAACATCCCGCTTCGAAGTTTGTTCCCGGCCATGGCAACGTAGCGACGGCTGCGGACATTCGAGACTTTCGCGACTATCTTGACGACTTGCGCGCGCGCGTGAAGCAGGGAATTGCCGACGGCCTCGCGGTCGATCAAGCGAAGGAACAATTGAAACTGCCGGAGAAATACAAGAGTTTCGCTTTTCAGAATTTCGCGACGCCCAACGTCGAAGACATGTACAAGGAGCTCAAAGGCACAAAGCAGCTGCAGTAGTTGCAAACTAATCGAAGCGAAGTTTGAGCGGCTCGGAATCGAGCCGCTTTTTTGCTTTGGACGCAGCGTGCGCTTTGTTCTCAGTCGCCGCGCGATATAAATTGGTTCATCAATGCCTGAAACGAACCTCGCGTCCGACTCGCCGCACACGGCAACCACTGAGCGCCAGAGTGCCTTCGCATCGCTACGTCATCGCGACTTTCGTTTGCTTTGGATGGGCCAGATCGTTTCGGTAATTGGATCGCAGATGCAGTTGGCGGCGATCAACTGGCACATCTATCTGATCACGAGTTCACCTTTGGCTTTGGGTTTAGTCGGCGCATGTCGAGCAGTTCCGATCATTTTGTGTTCGTTGATGGGCGGCGTGCTGGCCGACGTCGTCGATCGCCGGCGAGTCATGATGACGACGCAAACCATCATGCTAGTCTGCAGCGGAATTCTGGCGCTGGTGACATTCTCAGGATTGCAACGCGCGTGGCCGATCTTTCTGTTGACAGCGATCGCGTCCGCAGCTTGGGCCTTTGATACGCCGTCACGACAAGCATTGATGCCGATGCTTGTGCCGCTCAAGGATTTCCCGAACGCGGTGAGCTTGAGCATGCTCGTTTTTCAAATCGGATTAATTACTGGACCACCGCTCGCCGGATTCTTGCTCGCCACTCACGGTCCGGCGTTGGTCTATGCGTTCAATGCGGCGTCATTCATTGCAGTAATCGTTGGGCTCGCGCTGATGCGCGCGAGCGGCAAGCCAGAAAGATCGGAAAGTGAAGTCCCGGGAATTAGCTTACAAGCCCTGGTTGAAGGTCTGCGTTTTGTTTGGCGCACGCCGATTATCGTGCAGACAATGACGCTGGATTTCGTGGCGACGTTCTTCGCGTCAGCGAATCAGTTGTTGCCGATTTATGCGAAAGATATTTTAGTAGTCGGCGCGCGAGGCTATGGATTTCTTGCCGCCGCGCCGGCAGCGGGCGCGATCGTCGCCGGACTCATGATGGCGCGCCTCGGCGTAATCAAGAAACAGGGCGTCACAGTTATCGTGTCGGTCGGATTGTACGGGGCTGCGACGGTCGCCTTTGGCGTCTCTCGAGTCTTTTGGTTTTCTTTGTTGATGCTGGCGGCGGCGGGCGCCGCCGATACGGTAAGCACGATCCTGCGACAGACGATTCGTCAGCTCGTAACTCCAAACAACATGCGTGGACGCATGACTTCTATCAACATGATCTTCTTCATGGGCGGTCCCCAGTTGGGTGAAGTCGAGGCTGGAACTGTCGCGGCTTTGATCGGCGCGCCGCTTTCAGTTGTGACGGGCGGTGTTGCTTGTCTCATCGCGGCGATTCTCACTTTCGTGCGGGCAAAGAATCTGCGGCGATATGAGCAGTGAAGTGAGCGGTGAGCAGTGAGCAGTGAGCAGTAAGAGTAAACACAAACACAAGTCTTGTAATTCCAAGTGAGGATTCAAACTTGAAACCTCAAACCTGAAACTTGAAACTTGAAACCATGGATTGGACTGAACTCGAGACATCGACCCATCAAGATCACGTGATCAAGCACGTGCTCGGTGCGACTGTGCTCGGCTGGTTAATCGCCGGCGAGGCCGCACATTTTCTGCTCGACATCGGATTTCTTTGGACGGTTTATGTTGATGGCGAGATGAATCTGCTGCCGCAGGGCGTTGCGATTGCCGAACTCGACGCTGACGATCTCACCGCAAGCGATCGAACGGAATTAGCGTTGGACGCACAACAACTCCTCGCTGAAGGCCGCGAAGCGAGCGGCTTGAAACGCTTCACCGCCGCGCCGGTTGAGTGCCTGATTACGTCAGTCGAGCTGTTCAGTTCAAATTCGCAAAGACGGATCGTGGTCATCGGCGAGTCCGCCAACATCGAGATCGAGACGTCACTCGAAAACGCCCAGGTGATCATAAACACAGTGTGATTGGCGGGGCACACGCGCGGCGCGTCGGCACATGCCTTAGGAGTCTGTCGGAATAAGCCGCAGAGCGGCGAAATGTTAATAGACAGTGATTACATCCCATCCCTATTACATAATGCTCCGCATTTCGCTCACGTCGGAAAAGCTGAAAACAAGAAGCTCTTAGGTCTATAAACATTTCGCTGCCTACCGGCACTTATTCCGTATCCCCTCGCTAAAGCGAAGTGTGAATAATAAGCATTAGGCAGAGAATCGATTTGAATTCGTTCGGCGCGATCGCCGTCATGATGGCGATTGGATTTTCGACTCGCGGGCATGGACGCGACGCTGGGTCTGGCGTTTGCGAAAACAGGATGGCTCTATCCATTCTTCACAAAGTATGAACGCGTTTTTATGAAGCCGGTGGAGCGAGTTTGACGGCTGTGATTAGTCAACGTTCTGTGTTCAAATACGCACAACCAACCCGGAGCCGAAAGCAACTAACGAAACCGTGAAAATAAAAGCTTGTTCCCCTGCGCGAATCTTTATTTTTTATTGCGCCATCCTTTCTTTTATCGCTGTTCCTTCCGCGCAGGCGAAATCCACTTTCACCAAGCACGATGACGCTTTGCCTACATGGATCACTGAAGTTGGCGCCCGACACTCGCCGACAGGCACGCGGATTTTTTCCGCCAACTCTTACAGCGCAGTCGCTGATCAAAATAAGAATTCAACCACAGCGATCCAAAAAGCGATCGATGCTTGCGCAAGAGCCGGCGGCGGCACAGTGACGCTTAAGCCCGGAACGTACGTTACCGGCGCGCTTTTTCTAAAGAGCAATGTGCATTTGCGAATCGATTCAGGCGTGACGCTGCTCGGTAGCCAGGAAGATGCGGATTACCCTTTGATCTGGACGCGCGTCGCCGGCGTCGAAATGAATTGGCCCGCCGGCCTCATCAATATTAACGATCAGCACAACGTGGCAGTCTCGGGCGGCGGCATGATCGACGGCCGCGGAGAGAAATGGTGGAACAGGTACCGCGACCTCCGAACCGATTATGACCCGCGGGGCCTGCGTTGGGCGGCGGACTACGATTGTCAGCGGGTGCGACTGCTGGTGATTTGGAAATCAGACGATGTGACGATAAAAAACCTAAGCCTGAAGCGGTCGGGCTTCTGGACTACGCAGGTTGTCTATTCTAATCACGTCACGGTCGACGGTTTGAAGATTAGCGATAACGGCGGGCCCAGCACCGATGGCGTAGACATAGATTCGTCCAGCTACGTGCTGGTGCAGAACTGCGATATTGACGCTTACGACGATGACATCTGTTTGAAGGCCGGTCGTGACGCGGACGGACTGCGCGTCAGCCTTCCGACCGAGTACGTTCTGATCAAAAACAACATTGCGCACGCCGGCGCCGGCTTCATTACCTTCGGCAGCGAGACGTCCGGCGGCATTCGCAAAGTCGTCGTGGATCACAACCGCGGTATTGACACGTTCGAAGGCATCCGATTCAAATCTGCCAAAACACGTGGTGGCTTTGTGGAAGACGTGCTGATCCGCGACCTCACGATGGATGGTGTATTCCTTCCGTTTACTTTCAATCTCAACTGGAATCCAAGCTACAGCTACACATTACTCCCGAAGGACATGAAGAATATTCCGGCTTCCTGGATCGCACTGACGACGCCGGTGACTCCGCCTGAGCGTGGGCTATGCGAGTTCCGCAATATCACCATCGAGAATGTAAACATCACCGGTGCGCGAAAAATCTTCTCGGCCGAAGGACTGCGAGAGAGACCAATTACCGACGTTAGATGGATAAACATCTCAGCGCAGGGCCGCATGGCAGGTACGATCAAGTACGCCCGCGATTGGACGATGAAAAATGTCAGACTGAAAATCCTTGAAGGTGATGACCTGAGGATATCCGGTTCAGACAACGTGGAAACGCCGGAGTTTGTAAGACCGTAAGGGACCTCGGCGGCTGGATTTCCCTCTCCCTGTGGGAGAGGGTCAGGGTGAGGGTGTTACGCGCCGCTAGTCCCTCACCCCTCGCCCCTCTCCCAACGGGAGAGGGGAAGAGTCAGAACCGCGAGCGATAGCGACCGGTTCTTCACGCTTAAAGCGTGACATGTAATAGCCAGGAGCAAGGCCATGCCCCTGGATCAAGTTCCCTAAAGAACATCCTCGCCCTGAAGGGCGAAATAATTTCTGACAATGAATGTATCCTCGTTACCGCTCGGGATTCTGACACGAGTGACGCCCTTGCTGCGCGGAAAATTGCCACGGTCACGTCGCTCCTTGCCCTGGCGACCTCGCAGGCCGCCTCGGTGGCTCTGGTTCTCGCCGAGGAGTGTGCGCACATCACCTTGGTGAGATCATTCATCACCCGGGCAGGCCCCCATAACGCCTTGGCGGTATCTCGAATTACCCGGGCGGCGTAGTTTCCCTCTTCGGCGGGACTCCCCATCGCTTAAGCGACGGCGACATTCACCCAAGTGAGAACAACCTTCTCCCCGGAATAACTCATTCATTCCCGAACGCCGCAGCGCCTCTCTCAAAAAACTTGAGGAAATAAACGCTCTTTCCTATAATCCGCGAGGTCTTTATTCCTTTTGGCATTTCGTCTTTCTTCCCATGGGACGACACCGCGTCATCCTCAAACGTAAACCCCGAGGCGCAAACCTCAATCAACGAAAGGAACCCTCATGCCCGATTACCTTCCAAGTTCAGACACAGAGTTTCTTGCCTGGATGCAAAGCTTCATCAGTTATGCCAGCGCCAACGTTGCGGCGCTAGGCTTAACGACGGCTGACCTGACGCCGATTCAGAACCAGCAAACCACACTCGAAACTTCTTACGCGGATTTCGTGGCGACTCAAGCGCTCGCCGCGGGCAAACGTCAGCAAAAAGATGATGAGCGCACCGCTCAGGAAAGGCTGGTGCGACCGCTGGTTGCGCGCTTGCAGTCGTTCACCACTGTGACCGACGCGCAGAGGCAGGCGCTCGGTCTGACGGTGCGTTCGACTTCACGCACGGCGGCGGCGACCCCGACCTCCAGACCAATCGCGATGATCGATACTAGCAAGCGCTTACGCCACACAATCTCTTTTGTTGATGAGGACAGTCCCGGAAGCCGTGCGAAGCCAGACGGCGTGACCGGATGTGAGATATGGATGAAAGTAGGCGAACCATCCCCTGCTGGTCCGGCCGAGTTGCGATATCTTGCGACTGACACGCGCTCACCCTACGTCGTGGAATTTGAAGCGAGCGACGCCGGCAAGATGGCCTATTACATGCTGCGCTGGGTAAACACCAGAGGCGAGCGTGGGCCCTGGAGCCAGACAGTAGGCGGGACAATCACGAATTAATAGAGTGCAACAAAGTGACGCGCCAGGCAGCGGGACAGTAGCCCGACCGTGATGGAGGGCGTGTCAGAACCGGGAGCGGTAGCGACCGGATCAAGAGGCAACATTGAGTTATTGATCCACCTCGCTACCGCTCGGGGTTCTGAAACGACGCGCTTGCTGACGCGCAGGCTACTACCCCGAGCTTCGTGCTGAGGTTTACGTCATCCCCACCCAGTGCTAATTTAAGGTCATGAATGCGACGAGTCGCGAACCTGAAATCATCACGCGCAATGGCAAACCCGTGGCCGTTATTGTTCCCATCAAAGAGTACGAGGAACTTTTGGAGCGAGCGGAAGATGCTGAAGATATCGCATGGCTGAAGCGCGCTCGAAAAAAGAAGCTCAATTACCGTCCGCTTGAAGAATATCTTGGGGCACGCACCGGTAAATAATTATGTATCGCGTCTTCCTCGAACGCGCTGCGGAGAAAGATCTCAAAGACCTCCCGTCAAGGCTTCACAATCGAATAATCGTTGCACTTCAGGCGCTGGCGAAGAATCCTCGTCCCGCCGGTTGCCGAAAACTAACCGGCTCAGATAACGATTGGCGAATTCGCATAGGTGACTATCGTATCGTTTATGAGATTGATGACGCTGCGGAAGTAGTGCGCGTGAATCGCGTCAGACATCTGAAGTGTATCGGTGATTTACCTATTCACCATTTACGATTCACAATTCACGGTTCTTCTTGGTGGCCTATTGTCATTCGTCCGCTGCGCGGACTAAACTCTATGGCATGAATTCGAGCGATCTGATCATAGTTGATCCAGAGATTCTCGGCGGGACGCCGGTGTTCCGAGGCACCCGCGTACCGGTTAAGACGCTCTTTGAGTATTTAGAAAACGACTACTCATTGGAGGAGTTCCTTGAATGTTTTCCTTCTGTTACGCGCGATTTGGCTTGTCAGGTATTAGAACGGTCTGAGCGCGCGTTGCTCTCTCCCGCCGCATGAAAATTCTGTTAGACGAATGCGTTCCCTGGCCGATGAATCGGCTGCTTCGTCAACATTCCATCACGAGCGTCCAAGCGCAAGGCTGGAGCGGTGTGCGAAACAGCGAATTGCTTCGGCGAGCCGAAGCTGAGTTCGATCTATTTATCACGTCCGATCAAAACATTCGCTACCAGCAGAATCTGGCGGGCAAACGCATAGCGATTATCGAGCTGTCCACAAACGATCTTCGCCGGATTGTCGCGACAGCCGCATTGATTGAAGAAGCGGTGGACAAGGTTCAGCCTGGTGAGCTGCGACGTTTGGAAATCCCATAAAGCGCCGGTCTATTCACGATTTACGATTCACGATTCACGGCTTTCTTGGGTGGGCTATTGTCATTCGTCCGCTGCGCGGACTGGCGGCCTATCCAGGACTTGACAGAACAAGTCCTTGCGCTAATCATTCGCACATGAGCCTTGCATCCATTCAAAACGAGATTGAAAAACTCGAACCCGCTGAAAGAGCGTCATTGATCGATCTACTCTGGGAGAGTCTCGATGAATCCCGCATTAACGAAGTCGAAGCGAAGTGGGCGGCCGAGTCCGAAGATCGCATAGATGCTTTTGAAAGAGGCGAACTGACTACTGTCGATGGGCCGTCTGCACTCAAAGAACTTCGTGCCTCCCTCAGGAAATGACGAAGTACAGACTCACTTCTGCCGCGCTTTCGGAGTTAACGGAAGCGACACTTCATTACGAGCAGGAAGAGGGCGGACTCGGAACTATCTTCCTTAGTGAGATTGATGCGACAGTCGAACGGATCGTGCGTTTTCCTCGCGCTTGGCATCCTGTGTCCGCAAGAACGAGGCGTTGCCGAACTCACCGGTTTCCATTCGGCCTTCTCTATCAAGTTCGGCCAGACGAGATTCTGATTACAGCCGTGATGGATTTGCGTCGAGATCCGCGGCGGTGGAGAGAATTAATCTAAACGTGGACGAAATTTAGATTGAGCAGCATTTCCAAAGCCGATTCGGATGAGAAGATTGGCGAGTTCTGGGACACCCACGACTTCACCGAATTCGACACGGGCGCGCCCGACGCTCAATTCGAAGTGATTAGCACGTTCCCGTCCAGCTCGAATTGTTGAACGAGATAGAAAAACAAGCAGCCAAGCGCGGCGTGAAAGTCGAGACCTTGGTGAATCAGTGGCTGCAGCAGAAGCTTGATGAAGAAGCAGCGTAACTTCAGCTTCACATTATCTCGACATCACAGACCCTGCCATGATACAAGCGGCCTCACACCGTGGAGGTACACACCCCATGAAAGTACTCTTCTACCAAGACGACACTCTCGATTTGAATTTGGACGGCTTAGTAACCGGATTGAATTCGGCTGGCGACGGCCGCATTAATTTCCGCCAGGGAAGTGCGCGTTTTCAAATATCCGGCAGCTCCATTAGATATTCCGGAACCTACCAGCAACTTTCAAAGAGTTTTGTGAAAGAGGCACAGAGAGCGGATCTGACAATATGCTTCACCAAGATCCCTTACGATAATAATTACTTTTTCCATGGTCAGGGCAACTTGATAATCATATCGTTCTATTCGTGGGAACAACTAACTAGATTGCCAATCGAGAACGGCGCGGTCTACTTCCTTGTTAGCGTCTTACGATTTCGATTGCCTTTTCCGACAGCGCACAGAGATGTTACTGGCTGCATTAACGATTTTCTCTGGGACAAATCCGGCATTGATTCTGGGATGAGATCTGGATTGGTATGCGACGCTTGCACACGTCAAATTGACGATCAAAATCTTACGGTCAATGACTACAAACTGTTGGATGTGCTTAGAGTGTTTCTTAATGATCTTGGTTTAGCTTCGCGTAATGACGAAAATGTAGTTGATTACTGGAAACGACTCAACGACGTTAGGACGGCAAAGGCCAGTGATAGATTCGCAGTGTTTCTTTGTCACAACGTACAAGATAAGGCAGACGTTCGCATCATAAGACGGAAACTCGAAGCATTGGGGATTAGGACATGGTTTGACGAAGAGCAATTACGGCCGGGCATGGCGTGGCAGGTGGTTCTCGAAGAGCAAATCGCGGCGATTGAAAGCGCCGCGATATTTGTTGGTCGATCTGGCATTGGTCCTTGGCAGAGCGTAGAAATGCGAGCATTTCTCTCAGAGTTCGTCCGCCGCAGATGCCCCGTGATTCCTGTCATTCTGGCGAGTGCTAAAGACATCCCTGAGTTACCTATATTTCTTCGCCAACTAACATGGGTTGATTTCAGAGAAACTCCAGACGACGCACTGTCGCGCCTTGTTTGGGGAATCACTGGAAAGCGCACGGACAAAATCGCCAAACCAGTACGAGCTAAGCGTAGGATCAAAGAGCCTAAGCGCGTGGTCGTTAAGAGCAATGGTAACGCTGGCAAGCCTCGCCTATCGTAACCCTACACGTAGGATGCGGGTTTGGACCGTTCGTTGAAACCCCATACGAGCCAAACCTGACATCCGTTCCCGCATCCCCTATAATCATCTTGCTTCGCAAAATGGGGGCGACAGGCTTCGACAGGGGCCGTAACGTCCGTCGCGATGCATGCCGGGCCTTCTCTGTGAGGACCGTTATCAAATTGCAGGGAAACACAAATGCAAACTCTAACGAGTTCGCTCTCGCGGCCTAATTAAGCTGGCGAGCGTCTCTGCCGCAAGTTGCTCATGCGCGCGGATGGAGATGTCACTTTAGATGAGCTGGCCCATCGCTTCGGTCCGTGGCGATGGGTGAGATCAAAGCCGGACTAGCCCGTGCCAACGTCTTGCTGCTTCACTTAGTTGGAATTGGGCGAAAGTTGTTCAATCGAAAGATTGAGCGAAAAGAGAAGCAGCTAAGCATGTAGAGTCCTTCGGCGTTGGCCTTTGGATCCGGGTTCAATTCCCGGCGCCTCCACCAAATACATTGCCGATTTGCGATTGCCGATTGCCGATTTGAAAACTCAACACACGCAGGAAACGAATCGGCATTTGGAAATTGGCAATTGGCAATGACTTCACTTCCCATCGGCATCTTCGACAGCGGCGTCGGCGGGCTCACCGTCTATCGCGCGCTACACGAGCATCTACCGAATGAACGATTCGTTTATCTCGGCGATACGGCACGGGTGCCTTATGGCACCAAGTCGCTGGCGACAGTTGAGCGATACGCGGTTGAGAATGCTCGCTTCCTCGCCGCGCATGGAATCAAGCTGCTGGTCGTCGCATGCAATACGGCTTCGGCGCTCGCGCTGCCGGCGATTCGAAGTGCGTTGAATATCGATGTCGTTGGTGTGATTGGGCCGGGCGCGCGGGCGGCCATTGCAGTGAGAGCCAAAGAATGTGCAGAGCAAGAAATGCGGGCCGGGTGCCCGCGCTTCGCGATTGGCGTGATTGCCACTGAATCGACTGTGCAGAGCGGCGCTTACAGACAGGCGATCAAGAAGGCCGAGCCAAACGCAGAAGTTATCGAGCGCGCTTGTCCTCTCTTCGTTTCATTGGCGGAAGAAGGTTGGGCAGAGAACGAAGTAACGCGAACGATCGCAGAAACTTATCTCGCAGATTTACGAGCGACGATTGATACTCTTGTGCTTGGCTGTACGCACTATCCAATTCTGCGCGAAGTGATTCAACAGACAGTTGGCGAAGATGTGACGCTGATCGATTCGGGCGAAGCGACGGCGTTGGAAGTGAAGTCGTTGCTGAAAGAAAAAGGTTTGGCCCGGTTGACGCCGCCGACCGGTGCGCTCGAACGGCAGTTATGCGATGATTTGGATCACTTTTATGTGACTGATGCGGCGGAAAGATTCGCGCGAGTGGCGGAAACTTTTCTCGGCGCGAAGCCGTCGCGGTTGGAGGCGATTGAAGTTTGGGGAGAGGATAAATTGATCCATTGATTCATTTGTTCATTGAATCAGTGAATCAGTGAATCAATGAGTCAATTCTTACGCACCGACAATCGAGCCGCTGACGAATTGCGCGCTGTCAGAATCACGCCGAACTTTCTGCCCAATGCCGAAGGGTCAGCGCTGATCGAAATGGGCAATACGCGAGTTATCTGCGCGGCATCAGTCGAAGACAAGTTGCCGCCGCATCTTCGAAATCAACGAATCGAAGGTTGGGTCACGGCCGAATATGGAATGCTGCCGCGCGCGACGCACACGCGCAGTGCGCGCGAGCTTGGCCGCGGTGGTCCATCAGGTCGTACACATGAAATTCAACGCTTGATCGGTCGTTCGATGCGCGCGATTGCGAATCGCAAGTTGATCGGCGAGCGAACCATCACCCTGGATTGCGACGTGCTGCAAGCTGACGGTGGTACACGTACGGCAGCGATCACCGGCGCGTACGTCGCGTTTGCGATCGCTTGCGGACGGCTGATGAAAGAAAACAAGATCAAGAAATCTCCGATCATCAGCGAGCTTGCTGCGGTCAGTGTGGGAATCGTTGACGGAGTCGGTCTGCTCGATCTGAAATACGACGAAGACTCGCGCGCTGAAGTCGACATGAACGTCGTGTGTACCGGCGATGGACGCTTCATCGAGGTCCAGGGAACCGCCGAGGGTTCGCCATTCACACGCCAGCAGATGGATAATTTGCTTGAGCTGGCAAAGAAGGGAATTGCGGAACTTGTCTTGCTACAGCGGCAGGCGATCGACGCGGCCGGTCGCGAGGGCTAAGACAACAACGATGCGACTTGCGGCATCTGATTACAGGCCAAATGTGGCGGAATTCACGGAGGTTAAGTCATTGCGATTGGTATTTAGTCTTCTCGGAATTATTGCTCTGGCATTCGGCGTAATCGCGTTCCAGCCAACGGCGAGCGCGCAGGAGCACAGCTACACCAGTCCGAAGGTCGATTATGCCGTCGACTTTCCCTCGCCAACGTGGAAGCTCACTGACGAGCCGGACGAAGTTCATCAACATACAGAATTTATCTATGGCGACCGTAATGATGGTTATCTTCGCATTCGTAAAGAGGCGTTGGAACAGGGACTTACGATCAAGGAATTCGCGCGTCGCGATCAGGACCAAAAGACGCGCTATCTGCCGGGTTACGTCGATGGTAAGGAAGACACGTTCTCGGGTCGACTGTCTGGCATGACGTTATCCTACGAATTCACCGAGCGCGGCAAGCCGATGGCTGGCCGCACTTATTATCTGCAAGGTGACAGTTCGACGGTTTACGTCTTGAGATTCACAGGCATGCGCGACAAGCTTTTGCGCATTCGCAATCAGACGGATCTAATCGCGCGCAGTCTCAGACTGAAGTAGTCAGCTAAATTTTATTTGGTAGTCACGTTTGATCTCGAATTCTTAGACCAACTTCTTCCGTAACTTTTCTCTCGTCTCCCGTAATACCCATTAGGTCTCCCCGATCTACGCGGTCTATTTAGCCGGCGGGTCGCTGCTCGTCGTCATTCGCCCAGCCTGGATTCAGGGCGTGGCGTTCACACGCTTTTCAGATGCAAGAGTTTCTCCCCGCCGCAGTTCACGTCCGCAAAGAACGAGGAGCTTGTGATGAAAATATGCCCAGCGTGTTCCGAAACATTTGAAAGTCACTCTAGATTTTGTCCGATTGATGGAAGCATTCTAGATCAAGCCAAATCGCGTGAGACTTATGGCTATTCTCCCGACGCTAATCAGCGATCTGCCGTTGGTGCTTCGCTCTGCCGGCGCACTCCAAATTTCCACCTATCGCGAGGTTGAATCCGTGCAAGGTCTCCCTTCTTTGACGTTCTATCCCCAGGAACACGAAGCTGAATTGAGTTTCTAACCACAGGTTATCAACCGTCGATTAGCCGCGGGCGAAAGATAACGTGTTTAAGGAGAAGACGATGCATCGCAAATTCTTTTTCAAATCCTTTTTACTAATCGCAGTCATTTCGGCGTCATTGATCGGCCTGCAACTTCTAAGAAGTTCGGGTTCTATCGCCTCCGCGCAGAACGTCGCGACGCAGGGCTCGCTTCAAGTCGTCGATCCAAACGGCGCCCCCAAAGCTGTTTGTCCACTTAAGCATACGGACGTGAAGGCAGAAATCAGCGGATTCCTGGCGCGCGCGACCGTGACGCAGGAGTTCGAGAATCCGTTCAAGGAAAAGATCGAAGCCGTCTATACATTTCCCTTACCGCAAAATGCAGCGGTCGATGACATGACGATGATCGTTGGCGATCGCACCGTGCGTGGAAAGATTTTGCAGCGCGAAGAAGCCGAGGCCGTGTATGAAGCTGCGAAGACGCGGGGCCAAACCGCGAGCTTGTTGAATCAGGAGCGGCCCAACATCTTCACGCAATCCGTCGCGAACATTCTTCCCGGCGAGCAGATCAAAATTACAATCAGCTACGTCGAAACTTTGAAGTACGAAGATGGCGCGTACGAGTTTAGTTTTCCGATGGTCGTCGGACCGCGCTATGTTCCGGGCAATGCGACTGGCGCGCAAGGCAATGGTTTCGCGCCGGATACGGATCGGGTCCCTGACGCATCGCGCATCACGCCGCAACCGGCTGCAGAAGGCATGCGCGCTGGTCATGATCTCTCGATAGAGGTGGCTGTGGATGCAGGCGTGCCGATCGACGGTTTGACTTCAAAGACCCATGACGTCGACGTCGAGCGTCCCGACGATCACCGGGCCGTCGTGAGACTGAAAGATCAGTCCACGATTCCTAACAAAGATTTCGTCCTTCGTTACGACGTCGCGGGCAAGAAAATTTCCGACGCGTTGTTGACGCATTCGTCCGACAAAGGTGGCTTCTTTACTTTGATTCTGCAACCGCCAGAGCGGGTGACGGTTGAAGACGTGACGCCGAAGGAACTTGTGTTCGTGCTCGACACATCGGGATCGATGTCGGGATTTCCGATCGAGAAAGCGAAAGAGACGATGAAGCTCGCGCTCGATAATCTTTATCCGTCGGATACGTTCAATCTGATCACTTTCTCTGGCGATGAACACATCCTGTTTCCCGAACCGGTGCCGGCAACAAAAGAAAATTTGGCGAAGGCGCAGGCATTTCTCGAAAGTCGTCAGGGCGGCGGCGGGACCGAAATGATGAAGGCTATCAAGGCCTCGATGGATCCATCCGACGCGCAAGACCATGTTCGCATTGTGGTTTTCATGACTGATGGCTATGTCGGTAACGACATGGAAATCATTGGCGAAGTTCAGAAGCATCCCAACGCGCGCGTGTTCTCCTTCGGCATCGGCAGCAGCGTGAATCGGTTTCTGCTGGACGGCATGGCCAGGTACGGACGGGGCGAAGTCGAGTACGTTGGACTGAATGACGATGGCTCAGCGGCGGCGCGCCGCATGCATGAACGCGTGCGCAATCCGCTGTTGACCGACATCTCGATCGAGTGGAATGGGATGCCGGTGTCGGACGTGTATCCGAAGACCATTCCAGATCTCTTTAGTGCCAAGCCCGTGATTCTCACCGGTCGTTACACCGGCGCGGGCAAAGGCACGATCCGCTTGAAAGGAAAAATGTCTGGCCGCGATTTCGTGCGCGAAATTCCGGTCGACTTTTCTGCCCAGCCTCAGCACGATGTGCTGGCGACATTGTGGGCACGGACTCGCATCGATGATTTGATGAGTCAGGATTTCAACGGTGCGCAACGAGGGACGATGAAAGATGAGGTGAAACAGAGCATCGTCAAACTTGGTCTCGATTATCGGTTGATGACACAGTTCACTTCGTTCGTTGCGGTCGAAGAAATGATCGTGACCGACGGCGGCCAGCCGCGGCGCATCGATGTTCCGATCGAAGTGCCGGAAGGCGTCAACCGAAGCGCGATCTTTGGTGATGACGAGGAGATGCCGATGAACGGCAGGCTCGCGAGTCCGATGGTGATGAGTCAGTCGATGATCGTAACTACAAGGTCAGCGCGCGCTGAAAGATCTAAGGCCCCGCGTTCAGGCGGCGGCGGTGGCGGATCCGGATCGGGTCAGGGTGTTGGCGGCGCCGCGCCTCCTCCCCAAAAAGCCAGTGGTACTTTCGCAATTGACGGGGTGCGAGACGTCGACAATCGGCCGTCAACGCCGGAAGGGAAAAAGCGCGCGGACTTGCAGACGCGATTTCATCCGTCGGTGCTCGCCGTCATCGATCGATTGAAAGATAAGAAACCCGCAAAGGCTGATGAATCTAAATTCATTCGCAATGGCAAAGCAGAAATTCAGATCTGGTTTACCGACAAATCAGACGAAGCGATGGCTAAGCTGAAAGAACTTGGATTCGAAATCGTACTCGATCCAAAAACAGCGAAGCTGGTGATTGGATGGTTGCCGATCGAGAAGCTGGCGGCTCTAGCCGAGATGAAATCGGTTCGATACGTTGCGCCGCAAGTCTCCGTCAGGTGACAGTCACATTAACCACGGAGGACACAGAGAAGAACAACCAGAAAGAAGAGAGACCGTCTCTTTTCACCAGTCGTAACACTTCCACCATGATTCTGGTTGACGGTTCGTCTTGCTCTGTGACCTCTGTGGTTAAGTTTCGTCGTACAATGAGAGCTGATGAAGCTCGCGCACGGTCTGGCGATCCGGAAATCGCGAATTAACGGCAAAGGCTGCTTTGCTACGATTGATTTCAAACGCGGAAGAAAGATCGGGGAATATGCCGGCGAACGAATCACAGATCTCGAAGCCAGGAAGCGCGCGCGCAAGCGGCGCTTTCTTCGCATTTGCGATATCGACGGTCGCTTCAGTTTGGACGGCAGTCGCGGGGGCAACGGCACGCACTACATCAACCACAGCTGCGATCCCAACGCTTACATGAAGACGCTTTATGGTCACGTCTTGTTTTTTGCTTTGCGGAATATTCGCCCGGGCGAAGAGATTACGATCGATTACGAGCATACCTTGCTTCCGGATTCGAAGCGTTGCTTCTGTGGCGCGAAGAATTGTCGCGGCACAATTAATAAGCAGACGTTTTACGGCTAGGTCCAGTAGGTTCGATCGAGCGAGCGATAATGGACGGCTTCGGCGACATGGCTGGATTGAATATCGTCTGAGGTTTCCAAATCGGCAATCGTGCGACTAACTTTCAAAATGCGATCGTAAGCGCGCGCAGATAATCCCAGTCGCGACATCGCCCGCTCGAGCATCGTTTCACTCTCAGAATCAATTCGACAGTACTTCCGTATCAACCGCGGAGTCATCGCCGCGTTCGCGAAGATTCCTTCAGCGGCGAATCGTTGACGCTGTCGCTCGCGAGCGTTGATGACTCGCTGACGAATCGCTGCTGAGTCTTCCGCGTCAGGCGGTGGGTCGCCGGTCAGTTCACGAAAGCGCACCGCCGGAACATCGACGTGAATGTCGATGCGATCGAGCAACGGCCCGGAGATGCGACCGACATAGCGTTGAATCTGAAGAGGTGTGCAGCGACATTCGCGTGTCGGATCATTCCAAAAACCGCAAGGGCAGGGATTCATGGCTGCCGCCAGCATTAGCGACGCCGGAAAGGTGAGCGACATCGCCGCGCGACTGATGGTTACTTTTTGATCTTCGAGCGGCTGGCGCAAAACTTCGAGGACGCTCCGATCAAATTCCGGCAATTCATCTAGAAACAAAACGCCTTGATGCGCGAGTGAAACTTCTCCGGGCCGCGGTACTGCCCCGCCGCCAATTAATCCCGCGTCGCTGATCGTGTGGTGCGGCGATCGAAACGGGCGGTTTGTGACCAAACCCGCTCGTCCAGTCAGTCCGGCGACCGAATGAATCTTTGTGAGTTCGAGCGCAGCTTCGAATTCCAACGGTGGCAAGATCGTCGGCAGACGTTTCGTCAACATCGTCTTGCCTGATCCCGGTGGACCGATCAGTAGAATGTTGTGACTGCCGGCAGTCGCAACCTCGAGGGCACGTTTGGCTGCTTGTTGGCCGCGAACTTCTTTGAAATCGACGCTGTAGTGATCGTCGTGGACCAGAATCTCGGCGGGATCGACCCGAATCGATTCGGGCGGATTGTCCGATCGAATCGCCGCAATCATCTCAACCGCGTTTCGCAGATCGGTAACCGCATAGACCTTCACATCAGACACAACGGCTGCTTCCTTCGCGTTCTCATCAGGCAGCAACAGGTGCTTGGCTTTTGATTGTCGCGCGCGCAAAGCGATCGGCAGTGCGCCCCGAATTGCGCGGACGCGTCCATCTAATGAAAGTTCGCCGACGGAGAGAATGTCCGTCAGATGTTCAGCATCCCCAAGATCGCCGTTCGCTCCGAGAATCCCGAGCGCGATCGGCAGATCGAAACTCGCGCCTTCCTTGCGCACATCCGCGGGCGCAAGATTGATCGTGGTTTTCTGAAAGGGAAAGAAGAATGCGCTGTTGTTAATCGCGGCGCGGATGCGTTCGCGGGACTCGCGCACGGCGAGATCGGGTAATCCGACGATGATGACCGGCGCAGGTGTGTCGGCTTCATTTCTGATCGGCGTCAGGTCAACTTCGACGTCGACAAGGTTGGCATCGATTCCGTAGACGGCGGCGGATTGTGTGCGAAAGAGCATGCGGGGGTAAGATGATTCTCAAAGTACGCGAAAGATAAAGTGCTCAATTGTTTGCGATTCTTGAGCCCAAAAAGCCAGCAAGCGCGCCTCAAATGAAGCGCGCTTGCCGAATTATCTGCGCTCACGCCGAAGCGAGAGCTTTGTGAATGCTGTTTACCTGCGACGGCTGCTGCTTGCGGGAGCCGTCGAGCCAGGCAACTTGATTTCCTGACCCGCTCGCAACTCAGCATCCGGCGCGATGCCATTGAGGCGAGCAACTTCATCAGCGGCCAATTTATGCGCGGCGGCAATCTTGGCGATCGTGTCGCCTTTGCGTGCGCGCACAGTGTTGAGACTCGGACTTGCCGCATCAGTGGTCGCAGCCGACCGGCGCCAATTCGTCAAACGAATGCTGCTGTTTGGAACGATCAGCTTCGTCGAGTTCGAATCGATTCCAGGATTCATAGATTGCAGACTAGCCACGGTCACGCCCGTGCGGTTAGCTACGGCTTGAAGGTCTTCTCCCGGTGCGATCGAAATGATTCGCGTATTGTCGCGTCGATCTGTGGGCACGCGCTTGAGCACGGAAACCAATTGCTTTCCTTTGCCGGCCGGAACGCGCAGGTTGTAGGCCTCGCCGCGCGGTGTTGTATCGCGACGCAACTCAGGATTCAGTGATTGCAAATACTCGACGCTGCTGTCGGTCGCATCAGCCACAAGGCGCAAACTGGTCGCCGATTGGACTGGGATAGTTTCAAAAGACATCGGCGCTTCAGGTCTGATTCCATGGAATCCGTATTTCTCTGGATTCTTAGCAATCATGATCACCGCCAGGATGTTTGGAACGTAGTTGTGCGTTTCTTGAGCGATGTATGGATAAATCTTCCAGTAGCTGGCTTCGCCGGCATGCGAGATGGCGCGATCGACGTTCAATGCGCCGGTGTTATAAGCCGCCATCGCCAAAAGCCAATCGCCATTGTAGCGTCTGGCTAAATCCTTTAAGTATCGGGCTGATGCAGCTGTAGGCTTCTCGATGCCGTTGCGCTCATCGACCCAAGCAGTCTGTCGGAGACCGTATTGAGCACCGGAACTCGGAACGAATTGCCACAAGCCGGAAGCGGCGGCCCATGAACGAGCCTTCGGACTCCAGGCGCTCTCGACTTGTCCTAACCAAGTGATGTCCTCCGGCACGCCTTCACGACGGAAAGTCTCGCGCGCAATCTTCATGAATCGACCAGAGCGACGCAGACCCGCTTCCATCGTGGAACGACCGCGACCCTGATAATAATTGATGTACTGCTGAATCAGAGGATTGATCGTGAAATTAAAATCGAGTGCGTTTTTGGCTTGCTCGAGGGTATTAAGCTGCTCGTCGGTGACCTTGGTTTCGTCTTTGTTCAGAATCAGCTTGCTCAGCGGATCGAGTGGCGAAGGATCGAAACCCTGTTGACGAAAACCGATCTGAACCTGCTTAGGGCGCTCAGCCTTGGCAACTTCGGTAATCTCAACTTTTGGATTCGCCGCATCCTGAGCAACAACCGGCATCACATTCTGCTGAGGTGCGGTCTGCAGCACCGGAACCTCTTCGCGATAAATGCGCTCAACCAACTCCAGGTAGTATTTCTGAAGTTTCTGGCTAGCTCGAACATCGAGGCCCGACATCAAAATCTCGTCGACAGCTCTGTCGAAATCCGAACGCGCGGCGTCGCGCTTATTGTCTTCGAGGTTTAGCTTGCCTTGTTTGAAGTAGGTCTCAGCGCGATCGATCACCTGGTCGACACGCGGTTCGGCTTTCTGAACTTCGGTGGGAATTTCGCGAGCTGAAGAGCCCTGGGCTTGTATGATTGCGGGAAAGAAAACGGTCGCAGCAAAAAAGGCGCTTACAGCTAAACCAAGACGGGTACGGGTCATCAATCGTTGTTCTCCTCTGGTATTGCGTCGGGCGAATCCACGACTGCGACTTCCACCGAGTCGCGCCTGCGGCATTCACTACTAGTAACACACTACGGAACAAGGAAAAGTTCCGCATTTTAGTGGCTAAAATCAACCACTTGAGCCGCGAGGGTATCATACGAGTCGGGGGGTGTCAATCAAATGGAAGCCGCCAAAAATGGGCTCAAGACGCTGATTCGCAGCCTCAAACTAGATGCTGCGGAGGGAGTTAGGTTTGCCTGTGACGAGCCGGGGTTACGAGACATTTCGACCGCCGGCGGCCTGCGGCAGGCGCGCTGGCCGCGGACCCGAAAGTGCCGGAGCAATCTTTTCCTTAAGCGCTTCGCGGAAGACCTGCTTCATATTGTCGACGAAAACAAAGGTGATGTCCTTAAATAATTCCTTTGGCACTTCGTCGAGATCACGGCGGTTCTGAGTCGGAAGGATGATTTTTGTCACCCGCGCGCGTCGTGCGGCCAGAACCTTTTCTTTGACGCCGCCAACGGGAAGCACATTACCGCGCAGCGTTATCTCGCCCGTCATCGCCACGTCCTTCCGCACTGGCCGAAGTGACAATGCTGAGACGAGCGCAGTCGCCAGCGTAATTCCCGCCGACGGTCCGTCTTTCGGAATCGCGCCTTCGGGAATGTGTATGTGCATATCGTAGGTGATGAAGTCCTCGGGATCGATTTGCAGTTCTTTCGCGCGCGACTTCGCATATGAATAAGCGGCCTGCGCCGATTCGCGCATCACGTCACCGAGTTGGCCGGTTAGAACGAGATTGCCTTTACCTTTCATTCGCAGCGCTTCGACGAACAACACGTCGCCACCAACCGCGGTCCAGGCAAGACCCGTTGCCACACCAATCTGATCTCGCTTCAAAACTTCTTCGGGAATTATTTTCGGCGCACCGAGAAACTCGTGCAGGTTATTGGCTGACACTCGGATGACGCCTTTGTGGCCTTCTCCGATGCGCCGCGCAACTTTGCGACAGATGGATCCGAGTTCACGCTCGAGTTGCCGAAGCCCGGCTTCCAGCGTGTAGCGCAAGATAATCGCCGACAACGCTGTGCGAGAAATATTTACATCGCGCGGCGTGATGCCGTTCTCTTCCATCTGCTTTGGCAATAGGTGGCGCCGGCCGATTTCAAGTTTTTCTTCTTCTGTGTAACCAGCAAGCCTGATTACCTCCATGCGATCGCGCAACGCAGATTGAACCGGGTCGAGAATGTTCGCGGTCGTCATGAAGATCACATTCGACAAATCGAATGCGACGCCGAGATAGTTGTCGCGGAAACTGAAGTTTTGTTCCGGGTCAAGAACTTCGAGCAGGGCTGACGACGGATCGCCGCGGAAATCTGCGCCGACTTTGTCGATCTCATCGAGCATGATCAGCGGATTGTTTGTTCCGGCTTGCTGAATCGCCTGAATGATTCGGCCGGTCATCGCGCCGACATAGGTCCGACGGTGGCCGCGAATTTCAGCTTCGTCGTGCACGCCCCCTAAACTCAAACGCACGAACTTGCGGTCCAGCGCGCGCGCGATCGATCGTCCGAGACTGGTCTTGCCAACGCCTGGTGGTCCGACTAAACAAAGAATCGGGCCCTTCGGTTTTTCCTTTAGTTTGCGAACGGCGAGAGCTTCAACGATTCGTTCCTTAACTTTTTCCAGGCCATAGTGATCTTCGTCGAGAATTTTCTCGGCCTTCAGCAGGTCTAGATTGTCTTTTGAAGATTTCGACCACGGGAGATCGGTCATGATTTCCATCCAGTTGCGCAGCGTCGCCGTCTCGGCCGCGTCCGGATGCATGCGCTCGAGCTTTTTCAATTGGCGCAGCGCTTCATCTTCCGCCGGTTTTGGCATTTTCGCGCTCTCGATTTTTTCGCGAAACTGCTGGACCTCTTCTGCGAGTTCGTTGCCTTCGCCAAGCTCAGTCTGAATCGCTTTCATCTGCTGCCGGAGATAAAACTCGCGCTGCGATCGATCGATGTCGGCGCGAGCTTGCGTATTGATTTCCTGCTGCACTGTCAGCACTTCGATCTCCTTATTCAGGAGCTCGTTCACGCGCCGCAGGCGGGCGGTCGTCTCGGCAATTTCCAAAACTGATTGCGCGTCTTCAACTTTTAGTTCGAGATTTGAAGCTGAAAGATCAGACAATCGCCCTGCATCATCCAGGTTCGCGATGATCGCCATTACTTCCGGTGAGATGTTCTTGCCAAGGTTAGCCGCCTTTTCCATCGAGGCGCGCACGTTGCGCATCAACGCTTCAACTTCCAGCGAACGCTCCGGCGCCGGCTCTTCCGCCATCGGCTCCAGCTTCGCGTGCAGACAATCGCCCTGGGAATTAACCGATTCGACGCGCGCTCGCGAAACACCTTGCACGAGAATGCGGATGCGACCGTCGGGCAGCTTCAGCATGCGCATGATGACGGCGACCGTGCCGACTTTGTAGAGATCGTCCTGGTGCGGTTCTTCCTTATCAAGATCCTTCTGACACGTCAGCAGGATCATGCGATGTTCGCCGAGCGCTTCGTCCACGGCGCGGATCGATTTCTCGCGCGAGACGAACAACGGCACGATCATGAAGGGATAGATCACGATGTCGCGGAGCGGCAGCAGTGGTAACTCGCCCGGAATTTGTAGCTGCGGATCGGGCTCGGCCGTCTCGAGCGCTACGGGAATGTGTTCGTCAATATCAGCCATTTTTGAACTCAAAATTTATCTTCGGATGCTATTTCCTGGATCGGGATTATATGTTCTAAGCCCCGTCGGTCTTTAATCTTTGGCAATCGAATTAAGAGAACGCCACCCCGCAACTCGGCGGATGAGTCTTTCACGCTAATCGTCCAACGAACCGGCATAACGCGGTTGAAGCGGCCATAGCTTCGTTCAGAGCATAGATGCGAAACGATTTTTTGCCGAGCCTTGCGCCGCTTCTTTTCACCGCAAATTCGTAGCTTGTCGTTGCTCAGCGCGATCTTGATTTGATTTGCGCTCACCCCGGGGAGCTCCATGCGAATACTGACCGCGTCTCTGGATTCGCAAACATCAACCGCGGGCGTCCACGCGCCCGCGAGCGGCGCGCTTTCAGTTTCGGCAGCTTCGCGCAAAACCGAATAGAGCTTGCCCAGCCGCTCAGTTAGTCGCTTCAGTTCGATGCGCTCGAGGCCCGCCGCGCCGACGCTTTTTACCAACGTTCGTCTAATCGCGCTTACCCTTTCTTCATCGCGTTGCCCGCCCGCGCGCGCACGAGCGTCTTCAACTCGCTCATGAATTCTGAGACGTCTTCGAACTCTAGATAGACCGACGCGAAGCGAACGTATGCAACTTTGTCGAGTTCCTTCAGCCTCCGCATAATCACTTCACCAATCTTGCTCGTTGGCCGTTCGCGCTCTGGCGACTCTTGCACGTACTTCTCAACCGCGTTCACGATGCTATCAAGTTTGGATGACGGCACCGGACGCTTTTCACATGCTCGCAAAAGCCCGGCCATAACTTTGTTACGGTCAAACGTTTCGCGACGGCCATCTTTTTTGATGACCATGTAAGGAATTTGGTCGATGCGTTCGTAAGACGTAAATCGGCGTTCGCATTTCAGACATTCACGCCGCCGCCGAATTGCTTCGCCTTCACGCGATTCGCGCGAGTCGACAACTTTATCTTCCAGGAAACCACAGAAGGGACATTTCATGTTTTTATCCTCCGACTGGTGAAGGACTCTTCGTCACGCGCTTTCAGCGACGGTCACAGGTTCATCTTCGACCATATGCTCGACCGCTTTGACTGAAATCAGAGCGCGCAGCCGCGTTACGTTGATGTCGCCGCGCAAGAAATAGAACAAACCAAACAGCGCTGCTGGGCCAAAATCGACAAGGTGGAGAATGATCGCGGTTGCGGCAGCTTGATCGCGACCCACACCAAGAAGTACGAGCGCGGCTCCGGTCGCCGCGTGAAATGCGCCGGCAGCGCCGCCCGGCGTCGGCACGGCAGAGCCAATCATCGACCAACCAAGCACGAATAGGATTTGCGAAAAGCCGAACGGAATTCCAAAGGCGCGACACACAAGAAGATTTGCCAGGGCCACAGATCCCCACAAAAGCAGCGACCAAAAAATACTAATCATCAATAACCGAACATCTGACAAAACCTTCAACGCGGCGGCGAGTTGTTCGAGTGTGCTCAACAACGCGTGCTTGATTCTCATCATTAAACTCGAACGTGCACTGATTCGAGCGTCGATCCAACCAATCGCTGAGGACGAGCGTCTTTCGAACCAAATTAGCAGCGCCACTGCAACGATCAGCAATGCGACCAGACCAAAGCCGATTAGCCGCGCGCGTCCAAGATGCCTGGCCGAATCCGCCGTGGGCTTCAGCCAGAGTAGATTCACGGCGAATACGAGCATCACGGTCATCGTGTCGTATAGCCGCTCGATCATGATCGTGACGAACGAAGCTGCGGGCCTGACGCGTGAATCACGCATCGGCAGAACGACCGGCCGCACGACTTCACCGACTCGCCCGACGAGTAGTACTGCGCCGAATCCCACCGTGGTTGCGACCCAGACTGCTTTTAGATTGGCTTTTGTGAGCGGCTTCAGGAATGCCTGCCAGCGCATCGCTCGCCATGCGTAGGCGATTAAAACTATGACGCACGCGAGAAGGATCAAGCGCCAATCTGACTTCTGCATGGCGAGTTTGACCTGAGCCCAATCCAGCCGCCGGCCAAACCACCAAATGATCAGCCCAGCTAATAGCACCAGCGCGGCGAATTCAATATATTTGCGGTATTTACTCAACGGATTTTCGCGGACAGAAGCTTGACTAACGAAGTCCTCAACCACAAGATATTGGGTGGCGACGCAAGGCTACAACAGTTTAATGGTGCACGCAACAATGCGCTTCTCTCGTCTGGCTTTCCGGTTACCGGCATTTCTTAGCGCATTCGGAACTTTGCGGCGAGCAGTAACGTAATGACGGACTGTCGGGCACGGTAACTTGTCGCCCTCAGCACGCCGCACGAATCGGAGACGCAAATAGTGGGAGCCGCCAAACTCTTGGCTACCAACGAAGGCGCTGAATTAGTCAGAAGATGCCGCGCAGGCGACGGTGCGGCTTGGGAAGAGATCGTCCAAAACTACAGCCGCCGCATTTACAATCTCGCTTACCGATTCACTTCCAGGGCCGACGCCGCGGAAGACCTGACACAGGAAGTTTTCATCCGCGTCTATCGCTCGCTCGAGCAATACAATCCGAAGCAGGGAGATTTGCAGAATTGGCTGATGCGGCTCGCGCGCAATCTGATCATCGATGATTATCGAAAGCGACAACGCGCCCCGCAGGACACGGCCGCGGAAGACCTGGAAGATCATCAATATCATCTGCGGGCAGCGGGCGGGACGGTGCAGCGTGAAATGGAGCGACGTGAACTTGGCATTCAGGTCCAAGCCGGAATCGACAAGCTGTCGTCGGACCTCCGAACTTGCGTAATCCTCCGCGATATTGAGGAACTGAGCTATCAGGAGATTGTTGATTTGTTGAAAATCCCTGAAGGAACTGTCAAATCGCGGATTAATCGGGGACGCATTGAACTTGCGAAGATTTTGCGTCGTATGCGTGTAGTGGAGGCGTAGCCTCTGAGATTTGAGATCTCAGATCTGAAATTTGGAGATTTCAGATTAAGGAACCAGATTAAGGGAAGAGCCCAGATTCAAGAGTCCAAAATGCTTTGTCACGAATTTGAAGATCGATTGATCGATTACCTGGACGGCGCGTTGGACGTGGAGGGACACAAGCAGTTTGCCGAACACGCGATGCGCTGCCCGGTTTGTCACGATCTGCTCGGAGAGGTTAAGAATACGATCGTCGCTTGCTCGGCCTCGGAGGCCCCAGCGGCGAGTGCCGGGCTGGAAGCTCGCATCTTGCTCAAAACCATTCCCGAAACTGCGATTACCTGCGCCGAATTCGAAGAACACTTAACCGATTATCTCGATGGATTCCTGCTGGCGCCGCTGTATCACCGCTGGGAACGTCACGCGGCGCTGTGCAAGAGCTGCAGCGAATTGCCGGGCGACGTAGTTCGGTCAATCGGCGCTTGTTACACATACAAGCAGGACGAACTGCCAGTGCCCGCGGGGGTTGAAGCTCGGATTCTACAGAGTACGATCGGAAACGTTTTGCCGCAGCAAGTTCGCGCACCCTTTGCTTCGCGTCTAGTCGAATGGCTGCGCGGCGCACTCGATCCAATCGTCTCGCCGCAACTGGCTTCGGTCGCGACGATGTTGCTCGTGTCGATATTCGTCTTGACTAACACCGTTTCGACGGACGGCTCGGTTGGCGGCATCTATCACGCGAGTCTGCAATTGGCGCAGCAGACCGCTGACAACGCGACCAGGAGTCCAGCATTGCCAGAGGGCATGAAAAAACTGGAAGGCAGCGTTAATGATTTGATGGGAACTGACGAGAACGCTGACAAGCCGTCGAATCCAAACAACAACCAGAACTCAGCCAATCAGAATTACGCGCCGCAGAATCAACAGAGTAAGCCAAAGAATGGTGAGTCACGACAGAAGAATCGGTAATGAAATAATCGAGTCGAGAAGAATTAGATGAACTGCTCTTATCACACAAAGAATCCCGCCACGGTGCAGTGCAACCAGTGCGCGAGGTCGTTGTGTCCAGCGTGCGACCATCGAATTCGCGGATTTCCCTTTTGTCAGGATTGCATCGTTGCGGGAGTCGAAATGCTGCGTTACCAACAATCGCGCACTCCCGATTCGCACATCATCCGGCGCAAGACCTCGCCATTCATCGCGACATTTCTTTCATTTTTCGTGCCGGGACTAGGCGCCGCTTACAACGGACAAACTTCAAAAGCAATTGTGCACTTCGCGGTTTTTGCCAGCTTCTTTCAGATGGCCGTCGTCACGAACGGTGTCACATTCTTCGTGTTGGGAGTTGTGGGAACCTGGTTGTTCGCCGCGGTCGATGCCTGTCGAACGGCGCAATTAATGCGCGCTGGCTTGGCACCTGACGCTGAAGAAGACGCAATCACGCGACAACTCTACGGCAATCCCATTGCTTGGGGTGTCACGCTGGTGACGCTAGGGATCGTATTCCTGATGCACACCTTGCTGGGTGTTCAATTTCCGGTGAAGAGAACGCTGCCGGTCGCGTTGGTGATTCTCGGCGCGTACATGCTGTTTGATTATTTGAAGCGACGAAGGCGTCGCGAAGAGTTGCGCGGCTTTGAAATTGGCGCCCCACCGCCATCAGTAGTTTCGAGTTGGCCGGTTGAATCAGCGAGATTCGGAGATTTTCCAACGCATGTCGGCGGACGTCAGCTTCGTTCCGCGAGATTGAAGTAAGGATTCATCATGGGACTTCTTTTAGGGTTTGGCCGAGGCACCGCGATAGCGGCTATCGTCTTATTTGGGTTCGCGCTGCTGAAGCGACTGATCATCGTGTTCGGCTTTTTGTTCGCGTTGGTTAAGTTCGCCATCGTTCTCGCCTTCCTGATTCTGTTAATTTCGATTGCCGTCGCCGTGATTCGCGACTGGTCGCGCGATAAAAACGGCGTTAAGAGCACGTAAGCCCCTACTTCCCTTAAAAATTCTATTCCGGTTCTGCGGTGATTTGGATCACTGCGAACACCTTTCTTCGTTTGCCTTGACCTTTCTTCGTGTGATAGGGTTCGCCCTCAAACAGCTATCCAAGGAAGTCTAATTGAATCCATGTCGGGGATTCCGCAGATGCTCCAGCTGTTTACTTCAAGCAGGTCTTATCAAGCAGGTTAGCTGGTAACCTCCCGATATTAAGTTAGTTTTCAGTCGCCATCGATCGGCGTCTGTTACTTTCCGGTCGCCATGCGGCCCCCATTTTTTGAGCCGCGCATGGCCGATCGTAGGAGCAGAATGATGACCCGAGACGACCGTTTCTATGCCTTTATCGTCGCTAGAACTTCAAGATCCAGAGCCCACATTCGTCGAATTTGCGTACATAAACGTTGGCTGAAAGCTTCGGCGATCGGCCTGTTTGTTGTGATGTGCGGATTGATGTACGGGTTTTATGGCCTGACGCAACAGGCTGAACATCTTCGGATAGAGCACGAGAACCAACGGCTGCGTGCGGAAAATGACAAGCAGCGCCAGGAATTGCAGAACCTTAACAATCGCGTCGATGCCGTCGAAGATACTTCGCGAAAGTTAGTTGAAGCTTCTGGCGTCGAGAACCAGACGCCGCAGTCGCGAGGCCAGGGCGGTCCGGCGCGCCCCGTCGACAGTGCCGCGGCACTCGCCGCATTAGACGCCAAGACGGCGAAGGTTGAGCGGCAGCTGCGCATATACGAAGGTTTCCTGCGCAAGCATGGTGGCGCCACGCCGTCGATTTGGCCTGTATACGGAAAACTCGAGAGCGGAGTCGGCGGCCGGCGAAATCCTTTTGGCGGCCGTGGTTTTGAATATCACGAAGGGCAAGATATCGACGCGGTTTACGGCACCCCGGTTCAAGTCGCCGCCGGCGGCAAAGTAACCATTGCCGGATGGTTGAGAGGTTATGGCAAAGTGGTCTATGTCGATCACGGGAATGGCTTGTCGACGCGCTATGGCCACTTGTCCGAAATTGACGTGACGGTCGGGCAGACCGTGACGCAGGGACAAAGGATTGGTTTGGTTGGCTCGACCGGTCGATCGACCGGACCGCATCTGCATTACGAAGTCCGAATCAACAATCAGCCGGTCGACCCGAAGCCATATCTTCCCGGAGCTGCCAACCAGTAGCTCGTTATTGAGTACCAGGTTCAGCAATCATCTCGATCGCTGAACCGGGTACCTGCAAACATCAGCGGAATCTCACCTTCTTCCTTTCGCATTCCAATAGCGTCTGTTAACATCGCTCAACTTCGCTTGACTACTGGAAAAGGTAAAATTTGATGAATTCGAAGTACTCGCGCGTGATCGCGCTTTTTCTTTCTCTGCTGTTCACAATCAGTCTGCTTCCGGTTTCCGTTTTGGGCGACGAAGGGATGTTCCTGCCGGACACGCTCAACGGATTGCCGATTAAGAAATTGCAGCAGCGCGGTCTAAAGATTCCCATCACTGATATTTACAATCCAAACGGGCCCAGCATTAAAGACGCAGTCGTCATCGTAGATGGAGGTACCGGCGAGTTTCTTTCAAACGAAGGGTTGTTGTTGACCAACCATCACGTGGCGTTCGACGCGTTGGTTTCCGCTTCAAGCGCGGCGAAGGATTACGCGACGAATGGTTACTTGGCGAAGAACCGCAAGGAGGAACTGCCGGCGCAGGGCTACAACGTTCAAATTACGCAGGATTTGAAAGATGTGACTTCTGAAATTCTCAGCGTTGTGACCGATGCGATGTCTCCGCAGGAACGCAACGCCGCTATCACCGGCAAAGCCCGATCGATTCAAGCGGCAAACGCTAAGCCTGCTGAGGGAATCACCGCCCAAGTTCAGGCGCTGAACGAAGGTTTGTCTTACTATCTTTTCACTTATTTGACTTTGCCTGACGTGCGGATCGTATATTCCCCACCGAAGAACATCGGATTCTACGGAGGTGACCCGGACAACTTCGAGTGGCCGCGACACGACGGCGATTTCACTTTCATGCGAGTGTATATGGGCGCAGATGGGAAGCCTGCTGAATATTCACCGAACAACGTGCCGTACAAGCCAAAAAAGTTTCTTTCGATTTCGATGGGCGGCGTTAGGGAAAACGATTTCGTGATGGTAATGGGTTATCCGGGTTCGACGCGTCGATATCGCGAAAGCTATTCGGTTGCTTACAACCAGGACGTCTTCATGCCGTTTCTGATCGATTTGTTCCATGAGCAGATCGATGCTTTACAAGAAGTCGGAAAAACCAATCGGGAGCTTCAGATCAAGCTGCAAAGTAGAATTTTCGATATCGCCAATACGCTGAAAGATTTTGAAGGCTCAGTCACTGCAATGCGCCGCGAAGGAATCGTCGATACCAGGCGGAAAGAGGAAGCAGCCTTCATACAATGGGTGAATCAGAATCCAGACCGTCAGAAGAAATATGGTGAGGTCCTACCGTCGCTGCAAAAAGCCTACGACGATTTGAACAAGACACAGCCGCGCGACTCTCTCGTGCAGCAGCTGAATTCAGTCAGCGATGTTTTTCAGATCGCGGGAATTCTTAGCGCGCTCGCCGCGGATAAGGAAAAGCCTCAGGCCGAACGGAATCCAAACCTCGCCGTGTTGGCCGTGCGTGCGCGCGCAGCGATACCGGAAGTTTTCGCGGAACGCATGCCCACTTACGAACGGCGCATACTTGCCCTTTTGCTAAGGAAGGCAGCGGAATTGCCGCCGGGGCAAAAAATTGCGGCGATCGAAAAGCGCTTTGGCAATCTGCAGGGCGACGCGCGCATTCGCGCGGAAGAAGAATTCGCGAGCGCGGTGCTCGAAAGCAAAAAGCTGACAACGCCTGACTCGTTTGCGGCCTTGTTCGACATGACTCCGGCTCAATTGCGAGAGCTGCATGAGCCGCTGATCGACTTTGCCGGAGAAATGGCCGCTCTGAGTGACGCAGTGCAGGAACACACGCTCTCTTTCAACGCGACGGTCGCGAGGTTGCGGCCATTATTAATGCGTGGCATTAGGGAAATGCGCGGCGGCATCCCTTATCCCGATGCGAATCGCACGCTTCGATTCACGTATGGCGACGTGAAGGGCTACATGCCCAAGGACGCCGCGATCTATCAACCGTTCACTGGTCTTGCTGGCGTGATTGAGAAAGATACCGGCCGCGAGCCCTTTAACGCACCTGAGAAACTGAAGCAGCTGTATCGCGCGCACGACTTTGGTTTGTACGCCACACCCGACGGTCAAAACGTGCCGGTTGATTTCCTTTCGACGACTGACATCATCGGCGGGAACTCAGGATCGCCGATCATGAATGGCCGCGGCGAGCAGGTTGGAATTGTATTTGACGGGAACTACGAAGGGCTTGGCAACGAATTCTTTTATAATGACGCGAAGGGCCGAACGATTTCCGTCGACATCCGCTACGTGCTCTTCATTGCCGATAAATTTGGGGGCGCAGGTTATTTGCTGAACGAGCTTGATATCAAAAACGCGCCGGCCTCTTTGCGAAAAGCGGCTTAAATAACTTAGTTGAAGGAAGGACAATATGAAGAAACTCACAATGGTTTTGTGTGCCGCGATTATTGCGGCGACTTGCATCGCTCGCACGCCGGCACATGTCTATACAATCACGCGCGTGGCAATCGCCCAAGGCGAGGTCTTCACTCACAAGGAAGCAGGCGTTCAGTTCCAACTTCCGAAGGGCTGGAAGGCAAAGCCGGACGGTGAAGTCATTACTGTCTCAACCGCGGATGACAGCTTGCAGATGGTTTTTTGGGTGCCCGATGAGGACACTTTCGATGCGGCGGTAAAGGACATTGACAAGGAGTTGGACAAAACAATCAAGAACATTAAGACCACTGACAAAGGAACGTCAGATACTCACAATGGCATGCCGCATTTCAGCACGGGTGGGACTGGTGACGTTGACGGCACCAGGATCGAGTGGAGTGTCGACGTGCTGGCGGCCAAAAAGATTGTGATCATTCTGACTTTTGCGGCGCCCGGCGTCGCGGAAAAGCATGATGCCGAGAGCTTGCAGTTTATCAATAGCATCAAGAAAACCCCGTAACAGGCCAAGAAGGTAAAGGTCGGCGACTTTGGCCGTTTTTGGGAATAACCCAAATTTTGTATTGACAGGGCAAAACAGCATCGTTTAGCATTCGCCGACGTTTCAATCAGTGCCAGGGTTTGGATTTACACCTGCCTTCGCATTTCGATTTGCAAGCGCGAAAAACTGTAGTGAGTTTGTTTTTGCTGAAGTACGTGTATGACGAGTCCGCAGCCTCGCGGATTCGCGTGCACTTTGTTCGTTGTGTGTTTTCGGTATTGCGCCCCAACAGTAAGCGCGTCCGGCTCACAGCATTAACCTTGGCAACGGTAGCTAGAGACTTCAATCTTTGAATATCCACAGCTACTTAAGCCATTTTCGTCGAATCGTTAGGAGGATTCGTTTGTATGTCTAGAATAACCGGTAAGGTCAAGTGGTTTAACAACTCGAAGGGCTATGGCTTCATTGAGCAGCCAGGTTCTTCGGACATCTTCGTTCACTATAGTGCCATTCAAGGTGATGGCTTCAAGACTCTCGAAGAGGGTCAAGAAGTCGAGTTTGAAGTGACGCAAGGCCCGAAAGGACCGCAGGCCGAAAAAGTGACAAAGGCGTAGGTCTCCCCGGCTTGCTTTTTAAGCGGAGCCACTGACCACTTCCGGTCGTGAGCCCGGAAGACGCGTAACAAGAAAAAGGCGATCTCGTTAATTCGAGATCGCCTTTTTCGTTCGTAGCTCTTACTCGAGTCTGTCTCTACTTGTCAGCTTTTGCCTTGAAGCTCACGTGTCCACCCTCAACATCCACAGAAAACAAGACTCGCTCACATCCCACTTGCTCTTTTAGAGCCTCGGTGCGCTCCGTAACCAACCGATGAAATTTCGCGAAAGAAAGATCGCGCGTGGGCTCACCGCAATTTCTCTTGGCTTCAACCAGGGCGTCGTAAACGCCTTTCACAGTGCGTACGTCATGCTTCACATCGGCGCACGAAAATTCAGACCGTTCAAAAGGAACATTTGGATCTCGCACCAGTGGTCGCGCATTGCCTCCCATTCCGCGTCCCTCTTCACGATCCTGCAAGGTGCGACGCCAGAGTTGATTGAACGAGTTATATCGCGTGGCCAGCGTATTGTAGTGATATCGCTGTGCAAAGTTGAGTGTGCGATCGTCACCGAGGCGTTTCAAATGCGATTCGAGGCGAAGCTTTGTATCGTATGGCGGCCGCTTCAATCCGCCGTTGAAATAGATATCGAACTCGACCTTGAGCCGGCGAATATCGTCCTCAATGCGCATGAGTTGTTCTTCGACCGTCGGCTCAACTTCGAAACCGCCGGCCTTCATGCGTTCGCGGCGTTCTTTCGCCAACCTGGCTAATTTATTTTCATTTCTGGACAAATGCGGAATCTCCTTGAAAAGCGGCGCAAGCAGGGTCGCCGCCCGTTGATTCGAGTGTATGGGTTCGCTTTGACGCGTGTCAATAATCTTTTTCGCAATTGCCTCGAACGAGAGAAACGGCTTATGCTCTCAACGTTTAGGCCACGCAAATGTTGAAATCAAAGACTGACAATTCGATGCTCCGAGCGTTGCCTTCGATTGATTCGCTACTAAAAAGCGAGGTCGCGCGGCGTCTGAACGTCCAGATTGGCGCAGAGAAACTGGCGTCACTTGCCCGCCAGGTTACGGCTGAGATACGCGAAAAAGTGAAGTCGAAATCTTTCACGGCAACGAAGGGTTCGACCGGGAACAACGGTTTGCGCGAGCGGCTGATGAAAGAGGCTGAACGGCGTCTGGTCGATCTTCACCTCAGTCAAAAAGCAACGGGCCTACAGCGCGTGATCAATGCCACCGGTGTCGTTCTGCACACGAATCTTGGACGGGCACCATTGTCGCAAGCTGCGCGCGAAGCGATCGATGTTGCGTCGGGTTACTGCACTCTGGAATATGACATCGCCAGCGGTGGTCGCGGACGACGCGGCGCGCGGGTGGAAGACTTGCTCGTTGATCTCACGGGCGCGGAAGCGGCCCTGGTCGTCAACAATTGCGCGGCAGCAGCATTGCTCGTGCTAAGCACGTTCGCGCGCGACGGAGAAACGATCGTTTCGCGCGGTGAGTTGGTCGAGATCGGCGGCGACTTTCGCATGCCTGACATCATGGCGCAATCCGGCACACGCATGATTGAAGTCGGCACGACCAACCGCACGCGCTTGTCGGATTATCGCAAGGCGATTTCGGACAACACGCGCCTGGTGATGCGGGTTCACACTTCGAATTACCGGATCGTCGGGTTCACGAAAACGCCGGAGCTTACGGAACTCGCGGAGTTGGCTCACGCTAACGGTTTGTTGCTTTATGAAGACGCGGGATCAGGCGCGCTGGTCGATTTTAAAAAGTTCCGAATCGAAGGTGAACCGGTGATTCGTGAGTCTATCACCGCGGGCGCCGATGTAGTTTCGTTTAGCGGCGACAAACTTTTGGGGGGGCCGCAAGCCGGACTCATCGTTGGCCGCAAAGAATCAATCGAACGGATGCGGAGCAATCCGCTGTATCGTGCTTTGCGCGCTGACAAACTCCGCCTGGCCGCGCTTGAGGCAACGCTCGAAGCATATCGTCGCGATGAAAGAGTTCTCACCCAAAACTTGATCGCGATGTCGTCGGATGAAATAGGCAAACGCGCAATGAAATTAATCAATCGATTCAACAAACGATCTAGCAGGCTCGAGCTAAACACAATCGATGGAGAGTCTGCCGTCGGTGGAGGCTCCGCTCCGACTTCGCCTCTGCCAACTGTGCTCATTGCCATAACCGATCCCGCGCGCACGCCGAATGAGATCGAACAAGATCTACGAAAATGGCAAACGCCGATCATTGTCCGAATCCTCAATGACCGTGTGTTAATCGACTTGCGCACGGTTGCCGAAAACGAAGAAGCGCATCTGGAAAAAGCGCTCGAATCGCTCTCAGCCCGCTAGTCTCACCAAAACCGGCGCAAAACCGCTGATCTTTGTTGTTCCAAAGCGACGCCTTCGCCATGTATAATCGAAATCGCAGCGGTTAACCTCGCCGCTGACGCAACGCCTCACATCATCTCTTAACCTTGAAGACCTTCTCCTGGAAATCTCTGTTTGTCTCGTTGTTGCTTGCGTTCGGCGCGGGCGTCGCGACGTGTGTGGTTTGGCGCGCCGGGCTGATCGATTCGCTGCAAGCCGGCTTTGTCGTCAACGTCTCGCACGGTGAAGCGCCGCTGCAGACTCCGCAAACGTGGCTCGGCCTGTTGCTAATTGTCGGCGTCAGTCTTAGCAGTGGCTTCCTCGTGAGTCGCGCCGGCGCGCGCAGCTCGTTTTGGATTCTTGGCATGGGCTTTCTGTCGACTGCCGCGGCGAGCCTTCTCGCTTCGCGATATTTGAAAGTCGATATCGTCTTCGCGCCGATGGCCATCGGCAGCATCAGCGCGGTCTTTGTCGTGCAGCTTTATCGTCTCTGGTTGATCGATAGCTTATTGACGAATCGCGTCAACGAAACGTCGGCGCGAACCGACATCGTTGAGCCCGGCCTGTCACAAGGCAGATTAGGAAGCGGCCTCAAACTTTTGCAGACGATTCTGCCGCTTGAAGAAGCAGTGCTCTTTCAACCAAACGAGTTCGGCAAGCTTGTTCCCGTTGCTCGTGTGCGCAGGAGCCCGAACGGCACGCTCCAATCAGAGCGCAATAAGGTTTGGCGTCGTCTAGTGAATCTCTGCGATCAAGCAGTGCAAGCAAACGAGATCGTTTTGTCAGCCGCAGGGGAGATCGATTCGTTCGAAACCGTTGCGATGCCAGTGCAGCACGAGAGTCACGTCGTTGGGGCGATGCTCTTGCGTTTGCGCGAGCCATTCGATCAGAGCGACCGGCGTCTGCTGGCCGCGGTCGGCGGGCAGCTCGCGCGCAACTTGCAACGCGAAGAAGCGCGCAAGAAAAGGCTGAATGGAAATCTTCCGGCGCTTGTCTCAGCTCGCACCTCGGGCCATCGCTTGCACGCCTTTGATTATTTGAGCGGCGTAATTACCGAACAGCGTTTTGGCGCGCAAGTTCTGGCCGAGGCTCCCGACGCTTATGCGCTCGCGTACCTCGATGGCACGATTGCGTACCTAAACAAATCGATGCTGGCGGCTGCGAAACTTGACCACGACGAAGCTCAAAGCATCGACCTTTTTGTCTTGCTCGATCAATTTAAGTCCGGCGTGTTCGACGAGCCGGCGATCGCCGTTCGCAGAGTGCTGCAATCAGGCCAGCCGTACGAGCGTGAATTGGCGTTTTCGGATCGCAACCAGACGCTTGAGCTGAGAATTTCGCTGACCAACGAAGCGACCGCCAGAAATGGAAACGGTAATGGAAAAAGCAGCGGTAACGGCAACGGTTCCCACGAAAGCGGCCCGCTTTGCTTCGCGATTCGCGTGCGCGACGTGACCCGCTTGAAAGAATACGATCAGATGAAGAGCGACATGATTTCGCTAATGTCGCACGAGCTGCGCACGCCGCTGACGAGCATCAACGGGTTCGCCGAGCTGCTCGCGATTGATGAAGGCATTCCCGAAGAATCGCGCGAGTTCCTGCAAATCATCTCGAACGAATCGCAGCGGATGTCGCGCATGATCGACACGTTCTTGTCGGTGACGCAGCTTGAGCGCGCCGACAAGAAGGAAGTTGTGCACGTTCCGGTGCGGCTCGACGAATTGGTGCGCGAAACGATCAGCACGATGCAGCCGGTCGCGAAGAAGAAACGCATTCGCCTGGTCGATCAGGCGACGGGAACGATTCCGCCGGTCGCCGCCGACAAG
The DNA here is from genome assembly GCA_003222895.1 of Acidobacteriota bacterium. GTDB lineage: Bacteria > Acidobacteriota > Blastocatellia > Pyrinomonadales > Pyrinomonadaceae > UBA11740. The sequence continues at coordinate 58,897 of QHXI01000065.1, forward strand.
AGTTTGATTACGCAAGCGCTGATGAAGCTACTCGATAATGCGATTCGCTATAGCCCGGAACGTACGACAGTCACAGTTTCAACGGTGCTCGAAGCGGAATGCGTCCGAGTGATTGTTGAAGATCGCGGCTACGGCGTGCCGGCCGAATCGATCGATCGCATCTGGGAAAAGTTTTATCGTGTTGTGCGCGATGGCCAGGAAAAAGACGAAGAATCAACCGGCCTCGGTTTGGCTTTCGTGAAAGAGGTCGTGGAACAACACGGAGGATCTGTGAGCGTCGAATCCGAAGTTGGGCGCGGATCGAAATTCAGTTTTGCGTTGCCGAGGTTGTAACAGAAGGCCGAAGAAGCCAGTGCCTACTGAAGAGAATAGGCCTTTCGTCCCGTAACAGTGAATTCGGGATGATTGCGCACCTGGATTGTTAACTGTCGGAGTTTTCCGTCCCGCTTTCGATTGGTTGGGGAATAGCCAAGGACATATCGATTCTTGATCACCGTGAAAATGTCTGAATAAATATTTTCGGCATCTTCCGGTTTTTCAATGAAACTTGTGAAGCCGCCCGACAACTCTGCCACTTTGAACATGAATGTTTGCCCGGCGGTACGGGCATCGACTTCCCTGTATTGATAGTAGTTGATTACGTCAGGCATCTCTCTTTCTTTGTTCCATCTATATAAATTATTAAGTTCGGTTAGTGTTAATTTAGCCCGTGCTAGCTGCTCTTTTTTTGAGAGTCCGAGGAACCTAACACCGTTGACGACTGAGTAAATCGTGGCTCGCGAACTTTCGATTGCTTCTTTGATTTCCCGGAATCCGAATTCGGAAAAAGGATCTTTCACATATCTCAATCCACTTCTGTCGTAGCTTGAGTAAGAGACTTGGTACGGAGACTCCTTGTCCGGCTTGAGCCAGATCCCATGAACTCCATCACCCTGAAAGATTACAATCCGTTGCCGGTTCTGCTCATCGAACATTTCATTCAAGACCGCCACCAAGGTATCAAATTCATCGCTGCGCACGCTGTAGCTCGTATCAAGACGCCGTGCGTCCGGAGTTTGCAGCGGGTCGCCGCAAGTAGTAAATGCAATCTTGCGTCCGTCGCTTGGAACAAGGGAGTCCAGTGTCTTCTTGAGCAGAGTCTTGTCTTGGGTAAAGTCCAGCCGGAGTTTTAGGTCACTGGTAACAATTGCCATCCTGTCTTGTGGAGCGAGTTTATCGATAAGAACTTTTGCCGCCTCGACGCTGGTCTTCATGTAGGGACCCTGGAGGCCGCCACACTGAATTATTAAGACAACCGAGCGCGGCACGGTTGCGCTTTCGCCCGAAGCAAACATTTGGACCGTTTGCTGCGTGCCATCTTCCGTCACAACAAAATCATCTTTTTGCAGCCCGAGGATTACGTTTCCTTTTTGATTCGTCACCAGGACATCGTTCACAACTAAGTCTGTTGAGACGCGAACAACGTCGTCATCTGAGTCGCTGTTGTCCTTCGTTTGTGTCTTCTTCGGCTCCTTTTTTCCATATCGCTTTAGGCTTGAGCCAAAGTCTCTCGCTCGGGGCATTTCTGGTGGAGCGGACTGAGCAGGTGTCGGCGAGACGGAAGGCGTTTGTCCAAAGAGATGGGGAACGAACGCGAGAAACAAAAGCGCTATCAAACGATGCTTCATAATTTACTGGAGAGAATAGGCCTTTCGTCCCGTAACAGTGAATTCGGGATGATTGCGCACCTGGATTGTTAACTGTCGGAGTTTTCCGTCCCGCTTTCGATTGGTTGGGGAATAGCCAAGGACATACCGATTCTTGATCACCGTGAAAATGTCTGAATAAACATTTTCGGCATCTTCCGGTTTTTCAATGAAACTGGTGAAGCCGCCCGAAAGCTCAGCAACTTTGAACATCGCTGTTTGCCCGGCGGTCCGAGTCTCGGCTTCCGCGTATTGATAGTATCCGACTATGGTCGGCATGTCGCTTTCTTTGTTCCATTTGTAAAACTTGTTCAGGTCGATTAGTGACAATTTGGCCCGCGCTAGCTGCTCTTTCTTAGAGAGCCCGAGAAACCTAATACCGTTGACGACTGAGTAAATAGTAGCTCGCGAACTTTCGATCGCCTCTTTGATTTCCCGGAATCCGAATTCCGAAAATGGATTCTCCCTCGTCCATCTTAATCCACTTCTTTCCAAGGTTGAGTAAGATATCTGATACGGAGTCTCCTTGTCCGGCTTGAGCCAGATCAGAGGAACTCCATCTCCCTGAAAGATGATGATCCGTTGCCGGTTCTGCTCATCGAACATTTCATTCAAGACCGCCAGCAAGGTGTCAGATTCGCCGCTGTGCCTCCTGTACTTGGTATTAAGGCGCAGCGCGTCCGGAGCTTGCAACGGGTCAGCGCAAGTAGAAAATTCTATTTTCCCTTCGTCCCTTGGAACAAGTGAATCCAATGTTTTCTTAAGCAGAGTTTTGTCCTGAGTAAAGTCCAGCCGGAGTTTTAAGTCGATAGTAACGATCGCCATCTTGTCTTGGGGAGGGAGTTTATCGAGCAGAACTTTGGCCGCCTCGACGCTCCTCTTCATATAGGGACCCTGATTGCCGCCACAACCGATTATTAAGACAACCGAGCGCGGCACGGTGCCGCTCTCTCCCGAAGCAAACATTTGAATCGTTTGCGGTGCGCCATCTTCCATTACTGTAAAATCATCTTTTTGCAGCCCGAGGATTACGTTCCCTTTTTGGTTCGTCACCAGAACATCGTTGACGACTAAATCTGTTGAGACGCGAACAACGTCGTCATCTCGCTCATTGTTCGTGGTCTGTGTCTTCTTGCGATCCTTTTTTCCATATCGTTTGAGGCTTGAGCCAAAGTTTCTAGTTCGGGGCATTTCTGGCGGAGCGGACTGAGCAGGTGTCGGCGAGACGGAAGGCGTTTGTCCGAAGGAACAAGGAACGAAAAAGAGAAACAATAGCAGTACGAAACAACGCTTCATAATTACCTTTACCTGCATTATCGGCTTCCGGTCGGGAAAACAAAAGGCGCCTCCTTTTGCAAGACAGAAGCGAAGCGCCTCCTTCACACGCCATGTTACTGGCAACTATCAACCTTGCTCGCCAGCCGGCAGGCTGAATACTGCTCGTAGACAGCGAGCCGTTCGTCAAGATCCGAATAATCCGGATACGGGTACTGGACGATACAGGCATCAGCCATCGCTCGCGCCTGGGCGCACTCGTCTACTGTTAGCGGCGTACAAGTGCCAAGCGCTGCGGCAAGCAAATTGGTGTCGGCAGCGGCCAGCGAGGTTTGTCGAGTTGTCTGGCAATCGGCGACGCACTGGGTATAGGCTGCACCAGTAAAACCTCCGGAAGCACAGTCAGCTGCGCAGGTGGTAGGGCTACCATAAAACAAACTGATCCGGGCGGTGTCATAAGCGTTGTCGGCAGTGTAGAAGTCGAGCCATGCTTCGTAGCACGTCTTGGCGTCGACAGAAACGGTCCTGGTTGAACCGACAAGTATCAGTCCCGCGATGAAAAGACCCAAGACCAAAACTTTAGCCGGGATTTTAGTAAGCCTTCGTTTTTTCATTTCTTCTCCTTGGGGGTTAGGCGCAACTTGCCGCGGGCAATTGCTTCTCTGCCAATGATGGTTTGATCTACGAAACCTAACATTGGATTTTCGCGCCAGCCTTAACTCCTCCTATCCAACGCGTCGGGTCAAAACCGCATCGGGTTTAAGGCAGCGCCGGCCCTCCGAGAAATCAGTCGCAGGCAGTTCAACTTGTCCATCACGCATCTTCTCTGCATACTAAAAAGCGGCCAGGCTAGATTCAACAGGCAAGCAGACATAACGCGATCTATTGGATTGCGTTCTGGTTATTAGAAGGAGCCGCAAGCTAAAGGCTTGCGCTACGGGCCGTAGATTTGCTTGTCGATTAGTAAACCAGTGGCTGCGAGCGAAACACAAACACCGAAAGTCTCGGATTTTGAACTGGCGCAACGCTCTGCCGAAGGCGACATGAAGTCCTTCGAAGAGCTTTACCAGCGTCACAACCGGCGCGTATATTCGCTGTGCCTGCGGATGACCGGAAACGTGACTGAAGCCGAAGATCTCGCGCAGGAAGTTTTCATCCAGCTCTTTCGTAAGATTGGCAGCTTTCGCGGCGAGTCGGCATTCACCACCTGGCTGCATCGTTTGACGGTGAACCAGGTTCTGATGCACTTTCGCAAACGCGGCGTGCGGCTTGAGCAGACGACTGAGGACGGCGAGGCGCCGATTCAAATCGTAAAGGGGACCGAGAATCCGAACGCGATGCCGGTCGTCGATCGCATCGCGTTGGACAAGGCGATTGCGCAATTGCCGCCGGGTTATAAGATGGTTTTCACGCTGCATGACATCGAGGGACACGAACACGAAGAAATCGCCCGAATGCTGGGCGTTTCGGTAGGCACGTCAAAATCGCAATTACACAAGGCAAGAATGAAATTACGCGGCCTGCTCAGGCAACAGATTAAGCCCAAGTAGCAACCAAGAACCGGCCCCCAAAAATGGGCTCGGTTTCGTGCTCACAGTCACGGGCCACTTTGACATCTAGCGCGCGAATGCGCCGCTATTTTCGAATCAGACGACGCAGTCTCCCCTTTGTTGCTTTGAGACCGCGAGAGTTGCGCGCCGAAGCTGTGAAAAGAAAATTGCGCGACCGCTGAGGTTAGGACAATGAACTGCGAGCAGTACCAAGAGTTGTTGAGCGATCTGGTTGACGGATTCGGATCAGGCGAAGACCGCAATCGGATCGAATCACATTTGAGTGGATGTGTGGCGTGCGCCGAGGTGCGCGACGACTTTGTCGCGATCGCCGGTTATTGTCACGAGCATCGCGGCGAATACGACGCGGTGCCGAACGAGCGCGCGCTTTGGTTGCGGATTAGTAATACGATCGAGGCTGAAAATGCTGTGCGCGCGAAAGAGAGTGTGCCGAGCGGCGCGAGTTCGTGGTTTCGTCTCATGAATCGAAGTTGGCAGTTGTCATTCGGACAACTCGCCGTGGCTGTGGCCGCAATTGTCTTAGTTGTTTCGATCGCGACTGTTGCTAGCATGAAGCAGTTGTACTCTGGCGGATCAAACGTGCGGACTGCAGGTCCCACCATCGGAACGAACAACATCTCGCTGGACGATCGTTATCGGCAGCAAAAGCAGGCGATCGCTTACTGGAAAGACCGAGTTGAATTGAATAAGGCGCGATGGAATCCGGAAATGCGTGACACGTTCGATCGCAACATGACCGTGATTGACACGGCCTTGAATGATTCAATGAAACAGTTGACTCAAAATCCACACGACCCAGTCTCTGAAGATATTTTGAATGATGCCTTGAACGACAAAGTTGCGTTGTTGAAAGAGTTCGCTGACTTATAAGTTGAAGGCCCGATTACCTCCGATGAAATTGTTCTCGTCCGCAACGCGAAATTGGGTTAAGAGTTTTTCAGTTTTTCTCTTGCTCGCCCTCACGGTTGGAGCCGCGCATCTCGCCTCGGCCCAGCAGAAGGTTTCTCGCCACTATCCCGCCGGCAAGAATGTTCGCCTCGAACTAAAGAATATCGCTGGCACGATCACCGTCGAGACGTGGGCGCGCGATGAGATCCGCGTCACCGCCACGATGGACAATCGCAAAGTGAATTTCAATCCGCGCCAGACAGACGCCGGATTAGTGATCGATATCGCGGCAGACAATCGCGGCAAAGTTGATGTCGGCGACATGAATTTCAAGATCGAATTGCCCGCGCGCTCCTCAGTCGATCTCGAAACTCGCAGCGGCCAAATCACCGTCAGTAATATTCAGGGCGACCTGGTGCGCGCCCACATTTGGACTTCGGGCGACATTACTCTATCGGGAATTAATGCGGCGCGCGTCTTTGCGACGAACACGACCGGCGACATCTATTTCGATGGCGAATTTTCTTCCGGCGGCACTTACGAATTCAAGTCCGGGAAGGGAAACATCACCCTCCGTCTGCCGGCTAATTGTGGCTTTCGACTCGTCGCCACTGCGCCCACGAAGGAAATCAAGATGGGCCCATTCTGGCATCCCGGGATGAAGTTGGTGAGCGAAGGTCGTCGCATCACCGGTGATGTCGGCGATGGCCGCGCGTCGGTCACGGTTACCAACTACCAGGGCACGATCAATTTTCTGCGTCGCTAGTAACTTGTCCGGGCGCAAGCTGTGAGCTTGCGCCAGATCGGGCTAGACAAACTCTTTCTTTCTCCCGCACAATCAGCCCAAGGTGAAACGAATCCCTTCATTGATGGTGAAAACCGTCGTCTTTGTATTCATCTCGCTTTCGATTTTTCCATCCGCTTCAGCACAGAAAGCTAAGCAAACAACTGGACCGTTGGTGACGCGCACAACGACGCGCCATGAAGTCTATCGTTTGCAACCTGGTGGAACGGTGACGCTTTCAGCCGCACCGGCAGGCTCGATCATCATCGAAGGTTGGCAGCGCAACGAAGTCGAACTCAGCGCGTCGATCGAATTGCAAGCGCCCAGCGCAGCCGATCTTGATCTGATTGCGCCGTTCAATAATTTTGCGGTTGACGTAGATGTAAACCACATTCGGATTCTTACTACCGGCACGCATGATCGATTGTTGATGAAGCGCGTCGCCAAAAACTTTCCCAAGAATCTGCTCGGGTTGCCGTGGAAAGTCGATTATCGAATTAAGCTGCCGGCACTGACTGATCTGGATATCGATGCCGGCAACGGCCCGATTACGATTTCAGGAGTTGAAGGAGTGCTGCGTCTGAATGCGCTTAGCAGCAACGCGGATCTTTCGTTGACCGGCGGGCTGGTTTCAGTGACCGTCCAGAGCGGAACGGTTAATTTGATCATTCCCGGGCGAGGTTGGCATGGTTTGGGCTCTGAAGTGAGACTCGCAAGCGGAAATTTGAATGTTGGGCTAATGCCCGGTTTCAGCGCCGATATCAATGCCGATGTACTGCGCGTCGGCGAAATCAAAGTTGCTTATCCTGAACTGCAATCGCGAGAGGGAAGCAGCATAAATTCAAAATCGATTCGCGCGCGTGCCGGCAACGGTGGCGCGACTTTGAATTTTACTGTTGGCGATGGAACGATCGAAATCAGACAGAGCAAGCAGTAAGCAGTAAGCAGTAGGCAGTAAGCAGTAAGCAGCGCAACGATGTCAGTACCATCCGCGTCAGGGGGTGGGATCAAGCCTCAGGTTACGACAAGATCGATTATGGCTGACGCAACTCAACTCGATGTACTCGCGATCTTTTCGCATCCGGACGATGCTGAGCTGACGGTGGCCGGCACGCTCCTCAAGTTGAAAGCGCTCGGCTATCGCACGGGCATCGCGGACATGACGCGCGGCGAGATGGGAACGCGCGGCACGCCGGACATTCGCGCGAAGGAAGCGCTCGATGCGGCGCGCGTGATGAACTTGGACGCACGCGTGAACCTCGCCTTGCCTGACGGCCATCTTGCCTTGAATGAAGAGAGCAAACTAGCCGTAGCGCGCATCTTGCGAAAGCACCAACCAAAGCTTGTCTTCACTTCTCATTGGGACGATCCGCATCCCGACCACGCCGCGACGGCTCACATTGTGCGCGAGGCCGCGCGCCTCGCGACCATGAGACGGTACGACAAAGATTACGGGACGAATCCCATCAAGATGCCGGCCGTCGCTCACGCGGTCTACTCGCGATTAGTCGTACCTTCATTCATCGTCGACGTTTCGGATTTTGCCGAAAAGAAAATGGAAGCGATTCGTGCCTACGCCTCGCAGTTCTATCTTGCCGACTCAAAGGAGCCCGAGACACGCATCGCGCAAAAAGGTTTCTTACGTCAGATTGTGGATCGCGCGCGATACTACGGCTCGCTGATCGGAGCCGAGGATGGCGAGCCCTTCTATGTACGTGAAGCGCTGAACGTCGATGACCCGATGGCGCTACTGACGCGGCCCATGAATATTTATTCCTAGTTTGATCCCTCTCCCTGTGGGAGAGGGCTGGGTGAGAGGAGCGAAGCTTAAGCGACGAAGAGGGCCGACGAACCTTCGTCGGGAGTTGACGAACCTTCGTCGTGCACTGACGAACCTTCGTCGAGAGTTGACGAAACCTCGTCGGAAGCTGACGAAACCTCGTCAGAAGCTGACGAAACCTCGTCAGAAGTTGACGAAACCTCGTCGAGAGCTGACGAACCCTCGTCGGAAGCTGACGAAACCTCGTCAGAAGCTGACGAAACCTCGTCAGAAGTTGACGAAACCTCGTCGGAAGCTGACGAAACCTCGTCAGAAGCTGACGAAACCTCGTCGGAAGCTGACGAAACCTCGTCGAGAGCTGACAAACCCTCGTCCAGAGGTGGCAAACCCTCGTCCTGAGCTGACAAACCCTCGTCCAGAGCTGACAAACCCTCGTCGGGAGTT
>QHXI01000133.1 GCA_003222895.1 Acidobacteriota bacterium
CGATTTCATGAATGCTCATCATGTCAGCATGATAAAACTCTTCCCGCCTAAGTCAAACGGACAAGATTAAGTTTGCGGTTGCGGCACCGGTTGTTGTCGCGTGAGAACCGGTAGCGACGTGACGACTTTCCCTGAAGGAACGCAGAGAACGGGACAGGGAGCGTTGCGAACGACGCGTTCAATTTCCGAACCGAGCGCCGGCGCGCCGCCGAACAGCGAGGCGTGAATCGTGGTGCCAATCACGATCAAATCCGCATCAAGCTCAGCAGCGAGCCTGACGATTTCCGCATACGGACGTCCTTCGGCGACATGAGTCCGCACGCGCCCCTTGCCTTCGCTTTCAAAGTGCCGCATGCGCTCGTTCACTTCCGCGCGCATCCGTGACAGAGCCGATCTGCCACCCTCCGGAAACATCACGGAAATCTGTTCGAAGTAATCGCCGATCACGTACACGGCATGGAGTTCGGCGTCGTGTGCCTCAGCCATCTCGCGCGCCACTCCGGTTGCCGCGAGTGATGAGGGCCTGAAGTTCGTCGCCAGCAGGACGCGGTTCAAGCGCACTTCAGTCTGGCCTCCGCGGTGGTGAACGAAATCATGTTGCGGCGGACGAATTGTGAGCACGGGACACGGCGCTTCGGCGATGATTTCTTCCGCGGTCGATCCAAACAGCGCGCGCGCCAAACCGCGCCTTCCGTGTGTCACTACGGTGACCATATCGATGTCGTAATCGCGCACGGCTTTGGCGATTTCATCTGCTGGTTCACCTTCGACAATAACAGGCTCAACTTCCAATCCGGCGAACAGAGGATCGGTCAATAGCTCGTTCACCTGACCGCGCAATTGAAGCAACCAATTCTTTTCCTGCGCCTCAAGAATACGTTCAGGCAAGGTCATCAAGTTCGCCGGAACCTTTCCGGTTTGTACGCTGAACATAACGACGCGACCATTTTCCTCGCGCGCAAATGCGGCCGCATATTTCAGAGCCGAACGCGCGTGCGGTGTGAAGTCAGTCGGAAAAAGAAGGTTTTTAAACAAAGACATGTCAGTAGTCATTTGTCAGTCGTCAGTCGTTTCGTTGATCAGTAAGCTCTTAACTGATCACGGACCACTGACAACTGGCGTATTTTACATCACTCTAGTGCCCGCGATTCGATCGAGCTGCGCCTGAAGTCCCGATCGTTCTAAGACTTCAGCGTGCTTTCGCGCAACCGCCAACATCTCTAAGGCCACTCGTTCACGAATGCGGCGCGCGCGCTCACCGGCTGCGGCGCGATCGACGGTGCGTCGCAAAGCTTCACCTAACGCAGATACGAAGATTTTTACCGGCGGCGGATTATTCAACGTCGCGACGCCATTCTGATAAAACAAATTCTTAGCGAAAGGGTCGAGAAAGCTGTAGTCGTCTGCCAACTCGACTCGCGCGTCTGTAAAAAGCGAATCAAAATCTCCGCCTGAGGCATTTACCCCGCGTTCAATTGCCGAAATTAGTTCACCGGTGGCCGCGAGAATTGCCGGCCAATCGTTGTAGCTTCCGGCGGGGTAAATGTCTGCTGCTGTTTTGGTCCTGAGTCATAGGAGCGACTGGAACTTCGGAGGCTTGATCATAATGAGACTCAACCCGTGACGGCGCGGTAATCACCGGCGTCACAGTCTTTGACGCTAGAGTTGGAACTGCCGCCGCTTCGTCTGCACCTTCGAACACGCTGATAGTCCCCGGCGCTTCGCGCGCGCGCAACACCAAACGATGCAACGCCGCTTCTTCGAGCGTCTCTGTTCCCGCCGCGCGATCGATTTCATGCACCAATGGCGAAGCTGATCCGTTCATGAACACATCCGCCGAGTAGTCAGTCGATTCCACGTGAACACGTCCGATGAATCCTTTCTGCGTCAGGCTGCGCAGCATAGACCAAAGATTAACGAAAGTTGTGTCCAGGTTTTCGTGAAGGGGTTTGGATTTCGGATCAACGTCCATGGGGGCGACAGAAAATTCAACCTGAATCGGAGTCTAACAAACGCAAAGCGCGAAGAGCAAAGAGCAAGGTACAACTGTAATTCTTGCCTCTTTAACACCGAGGGTGTATAAGTCGGTTGTTCTTCACTTTACCTACAAGAAAAGCGAGGATGGCCAAGCGCCGCCAAGTCGCCGCGACAAATTTCGCCCGCAGGATCGTTCCTCGCGGATTACATCATGACAAAGTGACTGTCGGACTCCCGGCCAGACCAAAGTTGGAAAAGGACTTTCGCACGCCCGTTCAATTCTCCTTGAAAGGAACCTCCTATGCACTGGTTTCAAAGTTTTTGCCTGCCGATCCTCCTAGGTATTGTCACCACGGCGCTGATCTTTCTATTGAAGGAGCTTTTCTTTAGCGTATTCATTCCGCGATACCGGGAATGGATCTACAGCGGCCTGAGTATTACCGGCACATGGAAAGCGACGTATCCCGCTGACCGCGATCGGAGCCATATCATGTGTCAGGAGATTATGTTGGTCCAGCAACTCGGAGATCGCATTAGCGGAAGCATTGCATATGCTGAGATCAGCGGAGAACCATCTTCGACGGTTCGTCAGAAACAATTTAAGTTCAGAGGGACATTCGTTGACTCAGTATTGTCAGCGCAATATTGGAGTGAAGATCGCGCCGACAATGGCCGGGGAACGTTCTGCCTCCTCGTGCGGGATGCAAACAAAATGATTGGCAAATATTCATGGCTGGATCCTGACACTCATAATGTTGAAGCAAGTGACTACCGGTGGACACGAGAGGCAGCTCCCGTGGTGGTGACTCAGCCGAAAAGAACAACGAAAACCTCATAGCACTTCACATAGACAACTGATTGCCCAACGAACAAAGCGAACACGCGAGTTCGTTTCGAACTGTAAATCTATATCGGCTCTTTACGTTTTGTCGCTTCCGTGCGAAACTCCGCCGCATGCTTCGCGGAATCTTTCGCACGAAAAACCTCGACGATATTCTGGCGTCGGCGCAAGAGAAGGGTCACACGCTGAAGCGCACGTTGGGCCCAATCAATATAACGCTGCTTGGCATCGGCGCGATTATCGGCGCCGGAATTTTTGCGACCGTGGGCACAGCCGCTGCCGGCGATGTCGCTCGACCCGGCGCCGGCCCGTCGCTGATGCTTTCGTTCGTGATCACAGCGCTGGTCTGCGCATTCACAGCGCTTTGTTATGCCGAGATGGCCGCGATGGTACCGATCTCCGGATCGGCTTACACATATTCCTACGCGACGCTCGGCGAGCTGGTGGCCTGGATCATCGGCTGGGATTTGACGCTGGAGTACGCGATCGGAAATGTGGCGGTGGCGATCTCCTGGGCGAACTACATGAACACGTTTCTCGAGGGGTTCGGCATCAAGCTGCCGGACTGGCTGACGATCGACTACGACACGGCATCGCAGAAGATGCCGGAGCTCGTCGCCCATGCCCCGCATATTTTCGGCATTCCGATCGTCTTCAACATTCTCGCGGTGGCGATCGTCGCCGCGATCACGGTAGTGCTCGTCTGGGGCATTCGCGAATCGGCCAATTTCAACTTCGGCATGGTGGCGATCAAGCTGGTTGTTCTCGGTTTCTTCGTCCTGGTTTGCTTCAGCGATGGGGAGGGACGCTCGCGGGAGCTGCGGTAGTCTTTTTTGCTTACATCGGCTTCGATGCGGTTTCAACCGTCGCTGAAGAGACGAAGAATCCGGCCAGGGATCTACCTATCGGCATCATCGCCAGCTTGGTAATCTGCACGGTTTTTTATGTTGTGGTGGCGGCCGTCTTTACCGGTGCGATGCCGTACGGCGAATTGGTGAAGCGCCTTGCGACGGAACAGGCTGAGCCGTTAACGATGGCGCTGAATCACGTGGCTCCGCAAGCCCGTTGGGCCAGCGCGGTGGTGGCGTTCGGATCGGTCGTGGCGCACACAGCAGTGCTACTCGTCTTTCAATTGGGCCAGCCGCGCATTTTCTTTTCGATGGCCCGCGACGGTTTGCTGCCACCGGTGTTCGCCAAAGTCCATCCAAAGTTCAAAACACCACACGTCACCACGATCATGACTGGTGTGATCGTCGGTGGCTTCGCGGCGGTGATGAGCATCGACGAGATGGTTGACCTGACGAACATCGGAACGCTGTTCGCCTTCGTGCTGGTTTGTGTCGGTATCATCATCCTGCGCTACAAAGAACCTGATCGTCACCGGCCGTTCAAAGTTCCGTTCGGAGCCTGGCCGGTGCCGCTTCTCGGCGCTGTCTCGTGCATTTTCCTGATGTACTATCTGCCGCCGACGTCGTGGTGGCGGTTCGTTGCGTGGCTTTTGCTCGGTCTGGCGGTATACCTCAGCTACAGCTATTAGAAGAGCGAGATTGGAAAGAAGATCGGACGTTCGCCGATCACCGCGCCCTGGTTGATGCTAATGGCGTTGGGATCATTCTTGCTCGCAATCGGACTGCTGACGATTCCGCACGATGCTTCGCTGAAAGATTTGCTGAGTCAGTTGTCGGGCGCATTCGCAGCAGCCAGACAGACATTCATCGGCACGATTCTGATCGTGGTGGGTGTTATTGCCGCCGCCGCGGGCGCGTTGATTGGATTGGTTCAGAAGAAATAATCAGCCACAGATTACACAGATAAACACAGATTAAGAACGAGAAGGGTTTTGCTTTTCCGATCAGTGTTATCTGTGTCAATCTGTGGCTTATTTTCTTAGGTCCTTGATCACCTCTCGGCTCGCATTCAATCCCGGCGCACCCGTCACGCCACCGCCCGGATGCGTTCCGGCGCCACACAAATACAATCCATCGATCGGCGTGCGATATCGCGCCCAACCAAGTAATGGGCGAAACGCGAAGAGTTGATCCAGCGACATCTCGCCGTGATGAATGTGACCGCCGCTTAAGCCATAATCGCTTTCGAGATCGAGCGGTGTGATCACTTGCCTGGCTACGATCAAATCTTTCAAGTTCGGCGCGTAATCCGATAGCGTGTTTACCACCGCATCGCCGAGTTCCTCGCGCCGTGACTCCCAATCGCCGTCTTTCAATTTGTAAGGTGCAAACTGAGCATGGATCGACATGACGTGCGTAGCGTTTGGTGCCAGCGACGAATCGGTCAGCGTTGGAATCGTAATTTCCAGGTACGGTTTCGATGAGAAGTCGCCGTACTTGGCGACATCGAATGCGCGTTCGAGATAATCGATATCGGGACCGATATGAATCCGGCCTGAAAGCTTCTCTGCAGAATCGACATTATTGAACTTCGGCAGGGCCGATAGAGCCAGATTGATTCTCGCGACTGTTCCATGCGCTCGATAGTTTCGAATCTTCTGGAGAAAACTCGGATCGAGTTCGCCCGCGTCAACCAGATTTAGGAAAGTCATTTTCGGATCCGCATTCGAAACAACCGCGCGCGCGGAAATTTCTTCTCCGTTTGCAAGTACAACTCCGGCCGTCTTGCCTTCGCTGATTTTGACCCGCGCAACTTCGGCGTTCGTTCTGATTTGTGCGCCGGCATCAGTCGCAGCTTTCGCGATCGCGTCAGTCAACGCGCCCATGCCGCCTTTGACGAACACCGCCGGCGCGATTGGATTTCCGCTGTTCGCCGCTTGCAACAGAAGCGGTGCGCTTGTGCCTGCCGACCATGGCCCAGCGAATGCGCCGAAGATTCCGCGCGCGGCCACGATCGCCCGCAATGTTTCATTCTCAAACCACTCTGTCGCAAGATCGGCAACCGCCATCGGGCCGTAACGCAGCAGACGATATTCATCTTTCTTCCCCAGTCCGCGAATCTTCCATCCGAGTTTTCCTAACTCCCACAATTCGGATTTCGACGGCGCATCAATGTCTGGAGGTGTCATCGTCAGAAGCGGTCTCAATGCCCGGCCAATGTTTGCGAAGCAGGCGAGGAATTCAGGATATTTTTCGCTGTCCTTTCGTGAATGGTCGACGAGTTCGGCAGCAGTTCGCTTCTCGTCTTCGTAAATGCAAATCGGCGCGCCGCTCGGATTGAGCGCGCAGACTTGCACGTCCGGCTTCATGAATTCTAAACCGCGACGTTCGAGTTGAAGATCTTTGACTATCTCAGTGAGGAATGGACCTGCGCTGCCAGCGAGTGCCGCGCGAAAGCCAGCATGGAACTCTTCTGTTGCGCAAGCGCCACCGATCACCTCACGCCGTTCGAGCACGAGCGGCTTCGATCCCGCTTTCGCCAGATGGTATGCGGCAACCAGACCGTTGTGGCCGGCGCCGATGATGACTATGCGGTCGTTGTTCAGCATTTTGTTGGCGCGTAAGAATATTATTGCTTTTGCAACTCAACTCGCTAGAATTGAGAGGCCTCAACCTCAAACTCAATAAACTCTGAAAGGAGAACCCCCAGATGAATTACGTTTCGTTAGTTAAGCGCGGACGATTGATTGTCGCCATCGTTGGATTGCTCTGCGTTGCCTTGGCGGGCGCGCTCGTTTGGCGTACCGCTGCGATCCGGCGAAGCCACGCAAGTGAATCCCAACGCAAGTATAACGCAAGAGTACGCGACGGAGTCGGAAGTGAAGTGCAATTCGCCGACAGCGGAGATGAGGGCAACTGCCGAGCATCTGCCGACTCAGTCTCACACTTCATATTCAAACGTTCAGGCGCAATCCTGCACGGGAAGACAAAAACCAGACTGGCAAGAATGGAAGCCAGTACCCTTGCCGGTAACAACCGGCGGATATCTCTGGACCAGTTGTCGGAGGTTCTCGCTCAGACTGCGATCGAGCGCATTTCCAAACTAAGTGATTCGGACATAAACCATGCAAGCGAATCCTTACGAGGCTTCGATGCTCCTGACTTGCCGGATTCATTCCGTCGCGGCAGAAACACAGTCAAATTGCGAGCCAGTAAGGGCAGTTCGCTGACGCCTGAACAATTCGTCGCGCAGGCCAAAGCAATTCGCAGTGCAGATGACGCTTCGAAGAATATTTTCCAAGCTGCAGCCAAGACCGCGATCGTCGACGAGCTTGGGAAACGCTCGCGTTCGCTCGGAGATGCCGTTCCCGAACGCTTCGGATCTTCCGGCGGTCTCACGCCAATTCAAGTGGTCCTGCTCGCCTATTCGATTGTCGCTGACGACCCGCTGACGGATTCAGAGGCGAATTCACAAAATCACATGGTTGAAGTGCGAGACGGAATGACCAGAATCACTGGGCAGACGTACGCCTCTCCTGACGGTCATCTGGCTTACGGGAACAATGGCTACCTCTTCTCCACCCCTCTTGATCTCGCATTTGATGACGAAACCGTAAACCTTCTGCTCGATCATATCGCCGAAAGGAGCGCAAACCAATGAGAAAATACTTGCCCTGCCTTCATGTCATGCGTTTTGATGGTCGCTCTTTATGGCTGCTCCTCGGAAAAGAATTGTACGGTAGCGGTTGGTGCTGGGAATACGGGAACTTACCAGGATAGCGACGGCGTTCAACATCAAGTTACTGCGGATGACAACGGAAACGTGAGCGTTCCTTGCGGTGACAAGAACAGCCTCTCCATGGTCCAGCCAACCCCATCGCCTGATTTATATTGACGATCGGGTTTCCTCTCGCTGCTATGCCGCGCACTGTCCTGCGCGGCATTTCTTTTTCTCCGATTGATTTTTGAAAGCTGAGGAGCGTGACGCTAATAGTCCTTCAAAATCATCATCGCTGCATTTCTTCCGCTCGCGCCCATGATGCCGCCGCCCGGATGTGTCGCCGAACCGCACATGTAAAGGTTCTTAATCGGCGAACGATATTGCGCCCAACCCGGCGCGGGCCGCAAAAAGAAAAGTTGTTCGAGCGTAAGTTCGCCTTGGAAAATATTTCCTTCCGACAATCCGAACTCGCGTTCAAGATCGAGCGGCGTTAACACCTGTCGATGAAGAATAATATCCTTGATGTTCGGCGCATGTTCGGCAATCGTGTCGATCACAGTGTCGCCAAACTCTTCGCGCTTCTCGTCCCAATTTCCTTCCTTCAAGTTGTACGGCGCGTACTGCACGAAGCATGACATGACATGCTTGCCCGGCGGACAGATCGAGGGGTCAGTCAAAGATGGAATCACAATGTCGATATAAGGCCGGCGGGAATACCGGCCATACTTCGCATCGTCGTAGGCGCGTTCCATGTATTCAACACTCGGCGAGATCGATACGGCGCCGCGTAGATGCGGGCCCGGGCCGGGCATTGATTTGAAGTCGGGCAGCGCGTCGAGCGCGAGATTAACTTTTCCTGACGACCCGCGGAATTTGTAGCGTTTGATGTCTTCAACGAAGTCTTCCGGAAGATGCTCCTCCCCGACCAGCTTCATGAACGTCAGTCGCGGATCAACGCTCGATGAAATTATGCCCGCATAAATCTCGTCACCGTTTTCCAGCACGACGCCTTTCGCCTGACCATTTTTCAAAATGATTTTCGCGATCGGAGTTTCCGTGCAAATCTCTGCTCCGGCTTCACGCGCAGCGCTCGCGATCGATTCTGAGATCGCGCCCGTGCCGCCGCGCGACAATCCCCACGAACGAAACGCGCCGTCGATTTCACCCATGTAATGATGCAGGAGGACGTAAGCGGTGCCGGGCGATCGCACGCCGAGAAACGTCCCGATGATTCCTGAGGCAGCTAACGTAGCCTTCAATGCGTCTGTTTCAAACCACTGATCCAGGAGATCAACTGCACTAAGCGTCATGAGCTGAACCTGGTTATATTTATCTTCGAACGGTAATCGTTGAAAGCGTCTGAGAAGCCCAAAAAGGTCGCCTAGATCTTTTGGTTTGAGTGAAGTCGGGTCGGGTGGTGTCATGCTCATCATCGGCTTAACGAAGCGAGCCATTTCAACCATCGCCTTACCGAACTCGTCATAGGCTTCGGCGTCGATTTTGGAGTGACGTGACAACTCGCGTCTGGTCTTGGCGTGATCGCTGACTCGTAAAAGATAATCGCCGTTTAGAAGGGGAGTGAATACGCTGTCCAACGGTAATAAGTGGAGCCCGTGTCGAGTCAGGCTCAATTCGCGAATGATCTCCGGACGGAGAAGCGAAACGACGTAAGAGCAAACTGAGAATTTGAATCCGGGAAAGACTTCCTCCGTTACCGCCGCACCGCCAAGCACATGCCGGCGTTCAAGCACGAGGACCCGCTTGCCAGCACGTGACAGATAAGCGGCGTTGACGAGTCCGTTGTGTCCGCCGCCGATTACGATTACGTCGTATTTGAGTTTCATAGCGGCAGCGCCTCATAAAAGGGGCCTGAAGGATACCTATAACTCCATGTCCTCTACAATGGACGACATGATTTAATTTTTCTTGACAACCCTCTATGGTGACACTAAAGTGCCACCTAATCTATCAGTTAGTGTGCGAGTGACCGGACGTAACTTAGTTTAATTTGGTAGCTTTCGGAACAACTGAAAATAGTTAATGAAGATTTAGTTCTTGTCACATCAGGCTCACCCTGAAAACAAATGAAACCCACCATCTTTTTGGGATCGTCTAAGGAAGCGCAGGACCAAGCAAAGATTATTCAAAGCCTTCTGTTTGACAATGGTGCTGACGTTGTGGCTTGGTGGGAGGGCAGTTCGTTTCCTGCCGGCACTACCTTTGTCGAGTCGCTTTTCGCGCTGGCCAAGAAAACAAACGCTTCATTGCTTCTCGCTTCTGAAG
>QHXI01000048.1 GCA_003222895.1 Acidobacteriota bacterium
CCGAACGCGAATGGAAAGTGCCTTTCAACATCAAACTCGATAGCAATGAGATTCCGATCGGTATAGGAGTCATCGCGGCGCTACTCTTCACAGTCGCCGGGATCAATCTCGTTACTAAAGAAGTGGCCACGGTCAGCGGCATTGTCTTCACCATCGTTTTCTTCACGGTCTTCGTGGTCTCGGAAAAGATCAACGAACGCCGGCGCGAAAATGAGATACATACAACCAGCGCCATGGATCAGTTCCGCCTGCAACCGCAGGATGCCGTTTCATACGAGAGTGTCGAAGTGCGGCCTGACAATTCTCTCTGCCTGGTGCGCGACTACAACACGCTCGGACACTTGCGCAAAGCGCTTGAACTAACGCATACGGGCAAGAAAGATCTCGTGGTCATGACCGTACATCTCCTGCGGGGCCCGGACACCGGCTATGAAGATTTTTCCGAAAGCCAACTGTTCACGAAATACGAACAGTATCTCTTCAGCAAAGTCGTGGCGTTGGCGGAAAAGGCCGGTAAGACCGTGCATTTGCTTGAAGTGCCCTCGTCGGACATCTTTCAGGCAATCGTGCTCACAGCCGCTCAGTTAAATTCTGCTGAGATTATTGCCGGACGTTCCTCAGTAATGAGCCCGGACCAACAAGCCAAGATCCTAGGACAGGCGTGGGAGGCGATCGCCAACAAGCCAAGAGAGCAGATACGCTTCCGCGTTATTGGAGGAAGCGATCAAATTAGAGATTTTTATCTTGGCGCTCATGCGCCGGACCTTACAGAGGAAGAAATCAACCTGATTCACGAATTATGGCGCACGGTAACGTGCGAGTCCGGTATGGAAGACATTCGGCACAAGGAAATCGTCGTCGTTGCGTTGCAACGCTTGGGAGAAGAACTGGCGGGAAAATCGCGAAAAGAAATACTCGCGCGGCTGCGTTCGTTGGATCATCGCGTCCGCGACGTTCAGGAAGAGGACGAAGAAAAGAGGAAGTGATAAAGGCTTAATCTTCCGGCACGGTCTTAATGCCCACGCTCTGAATGATCCGCTCGCGGTACTTGCGCGCGTCGGTTTTGATGGTTTCTTCGTTCAAGGTGAGTAAGCGGCGGTCCCGCATCACCACTCGCCCTTCGATGATCACGGTGCGCACGTCGCTGGCCTTCGTCGCATAAACCAAATCGGAATAGATGTTGTAGAAAGGCGTCTGGTTCAAGTCGTCAAGATCGACGATAACAATGTCGGCGCGCTTCCCTTGTTCCAGCGAGCCAATCTCGTTTTCCAGATGCAAGGCGCGCGCGCCACGAATCGTAGCCATCTCGAAGGCTTCCTGAGCGGAAACGACTTTAGGATCGTTACTAATTAATTTGTGCAGTTTCGCTGCCGTGTCCATCTCTTCCCAAAGATTCAGATCGTTGTTCGACGCAGCGCCGTCAGTTCCCAGGCCTACCGGCAGATTTTCTTTCAGCATCTCGGGCACAGGGGCAACGCCCGAAGCGAGTTTCATGTTCGATTGCGGGTTATGAACTATGCCGACGCCGAGTTTCTTCAGCAGGCCGAGCTCTTCGGCGCTTACCCAAACCATGTGCGCGGCAATTACCCGATCATTCAAAAAGCCGATGCGATTCAAATAATCTACGGGAGAAGCACCTTTCGCTTTGATGCTGTCATCAACCTCGCGCTTGGTTTCCGAGATGTGCGTCACGATGGGGGCGCCGGTGCGATCGGAAAATGCGCGAATTGCTTTCAAATGATCTTCCGAAACTGTGTAGGGCGCGTGCGGCGCTATCGCCGGGACGATCAAGGCATTGCCTTTCCAGTGGCGAACGAACTTTTCGACATACGCCATCGCTTCTGCATTCGTCTTGTTGTCGGCAACCGCAAAATCGATCACCGTCTCGCCCAGGACGCCGCGCATTCCGGCTTTGGACGTTTCATCAGCGATCGCGTCTTCGAAGTAATACATATCGCAGTAGGTAGTCGTGCCGCTGCGAATCATTTCCGCTAAGCCCAGCCGCGTTCCGACGCGCACGAAATCTTCAGTGACGTTCTTGGCTTCGGCGGGAAAAATGTATTTGGTGAGCCACTCTTGCAGATCCAGATCGTCGGCGATGCCGCGGAAGAGCGTCATCGGCACATGCGTGTGTCCGTTAATGAGGCCGGGAATGACAACCTTGCCCTGCGCGTCAATTACCTGACGGGCACCGTAGTTGAGATCCATCAAGGCAGCCGTGTCGACCGCAACGATGCGGCCGTCTTTGATAGCAATGCCGCCGTTTTCGATCACGCGCCGCGAGCCGTCCATCGTGACGACAGTACCGCCTCTGATTATAAGGTCCACAACGCTCTTCCTTCTCTGTGCGAACGCCAATGATGCGCCGCCCGAAATAAACAGAACCAACAATAGCGAAGCAACTGTCTTTGTCATCATGATCTTTTCCTGATTTGCTCTCGTACGCTTGCAGTCGGCGAAGCCGACGCCATATCAATAGACTACAGCGCAAGCTGTGGGGGAAGGAACAGAATCCAATCTGAGCCCTAGCGGAGCGACATATATACGGATCAGTTCAAATCGTACCGACGGATTACGGCGATTAGCAACAACCTCCAATTCAACCGTCAAGCTAACGAACACGTTCCCGCTCTCCGGTGCAACGACGGTCCTGGACAGCGCCACAGAGAACTCGGTTGGGTTTGTATACCAAGTTGACGTTAAGTTAAGTGGTTAGCTGGGCTTTGGGGAGCTGATTTGACTCAATCCAGTTTCTTTGTATGGCAATCTCTATAGCCCTTCTATATCTTTCAAGAAGAGAGCCAGAGTGTGCAATCAATTTTTCATCAACGCGATGCCCAATAATATTACAAAACGTCGCTGGATGTTCAGTTGAGAATTCTCCCGTGAAAGTTCTGGGTACTTTGTCGCTTCTTTCAAAAAAATACGTCGCATTGCCAATTATTTGGTGTTTACATTCTCTGACCCTCTCCGAAAAATCAACTGTGAAGTCAAAACCTAACTGACCATTCTCACTTTGATACTGAGCTATACTTGAAAAAAAATGCCCATCGGGACTAGTTATGATGTTCCCGTCTGTTGTAATTAAAGCTCTGAACGTAGACCCATCCAAACGGATTTGATCTTTTACACGATCTATCTTAAGTAGAGCGAAATTATAGATTTCTCGCGTATCTGCATCCATTGCGTAATTTAGCCACGCACCCTGAATATAATCCCGTTTATTAATAATCTTTTTGAACCAGTCAGACTCATCTAGCTTCTCAAAAACAACTTCGATGATTGACATTATGAATAGACTTGTCAAAAAGAGGAAAAAGTATAGAAATAAATCGAGATGCTCAAAATGAGGTTCTA
Organism: Acidobacteriota bacterium; assembly: GCA_003222895.1. Lineage (GTDB taxonomy): Bacteria > Acidobacteriota > Blastocatellia > Pyrinomonadales > Pyrinomonadaceae > UBA11740. Next base: position 3,358 of record QHXI01000048.1, read on the forward strand.
ATTTTGACTTTATTGTTGTCAATACTACAATTAAGCAGGCTATAAATAACGCCTTAATTATTTTTTGAGTATCCAGATGCATTTCTTATCTCCGATTTGTGAGGATTAGGTACTCGCTAAGACTGGGCAAAACATCTCACACTTCATTTGGCGTGTCAAAGAGTATGTTTAGTCCTCAATGGACTTTTAAGGAATTCAAAAGCAGCTCAGCGGTGTAGGTTGTACCGGGCGTCAGGCCTGTGAACGAAATGCGCCGCGAGTCGCCTGAAAACACCAGTCGGCAGCCAATCACCGGTGGTGTAAACTTGTAGAGCGACGCAAGTTCGCCTTGTGGCTTTCTAGACTTATAGCTCCCGGCAAAGCTTTACTTGGAGGCTTTGTATACGGTCTGCACGGCTAACAAACTGTTTTGTCGCGGGCGGGGCACTAGTCCGATCGTCGGGGAGGGCTCATACAGAGCGCTCCGGGCACTGACTTGTTCTCGTCGACTCCTCTAACGACTCGCTTCTTTCAAGAATCTGGCATCGAACGCTTTCGGCAATAGATGCCCGATGTCCACTTCTTCCTTTTGACCGCGAAGATTCGCCAAAACGATCTTCGCATGTTTGGCGAACTCCCAAATGATCTGCCGGCAAGTGCCACACGGTGGCGTCAGTTGTTCCGTGTCCGCGACGATTACCAAATCCGTAAAGTCGCGTTCGCCTTCGGACAGCGCTTTCCAGATCGCCACGCGTTCCGCGCAAACCGTCAAACCATAACTCGCGCTCTCGACGTTGCAACCGGTGAACACTTTTCCATCTTTGGTTCGCAACGCGGCGCCTACCAGGAACTTTGAAAATGGCGCCACTGATCGCAAACGCGCGTCGGTTGCTGTCTTAATTAACTCGTTTTCCGATTCGCTCAACTCTGGCCTCCAACTTAATCAAACGACCTGGCCAGTCTCTCGCGAATCTTTCCGCTGATCAAATCAATGCTCACAAGATTATGACCACCCTCAGGAATAATTACATCAGCAAAACGCTTAGATGATTCGACAAATTGAATGTGCATCGGGCGCACGGTCGCCACGTATTGCTCGATTACCGAATCGAGCGTGCGACCACGTTCCGCGATATCGCGCCGCAAACGGCGAATGAAACGGATATCGTCCGGAGTGTCGACGAAAACTTTTATGTCCATCTGCTCCAGCAAACGCGGTTCAGTAAAAATCAGGATGCCTTCAACGATCACGATCGGCTTGGGAGATATCGGTGTCGTGTCCGGCAGACGCGAGTGCGTGCGAAAGTCATAAATGGGAAGTTCTACCGGCTCGCCGGCATTCAACTTTTTGAGATGATTAATCAGCAGCTCGTTATCGACGGCGTCGGGATGATCGAAGTTCGCCGCGTTGCGATAATCAAGCGGCATGTCTTTCAAATCGCGGTAATAAAGATCCTGTTGAATAAAGACGACTTCGTCGGCATGTACGGATTCCAGGATCCGATTCGCTACTGTTGTCTTGCCTGAGCCGGTGCCACCGCAGATTCCTATTATCATGATCGTCAATTGTCAGGTGTCACTTACGCTCGCGCATCAAACCTGAACGTTAACCACAAAGACACTAAGGGCACAAAGAGCTTCCGAGATTAATTTTGTGACTTCGTATCTTTGTGGTGAAATCGCATCATCTCTACCGTTACACCAAACCATTGAAGAAAATGACAACTGACAGCTAAACAAGTTTCGCAATAACTCTTCTCAACAATTCCGTAAACTGCTCACGCACGCGCTCGCCGGTTGAGATCACCTGGCTGTGATCGACCGGACGGTCAGAGACGCCAGCCGCCAAATTCGTGATGCACGAAATACCAATTACCTGCATGTCCATGTGGCGCGCGACGATTGCTTCGGGAACGGTGCTCATTCCGACTGCGTCGCCGCCCAATGTGCGCACCATATGAATCTCTGCGGGCGTTTCGTAACTTGGACCAGTCAGTGCAGCATAGACTCCGCGCCGCATGTCGAGGTCCATCGCCTTCGCTTCCTCGATCACCATGTTCTGCAATTCGGGCGCATAGGTCGCAGTCAGATCGGGGAAGCGCGGGCCAAAGCGTTCGTCGTTTGGTCCGGTCAAAGGATTAGCGCCAAGCAAATTAATGTGATCGCTAATAATCATCAGCGAGCCCGGCGTGAATTCTGTGTTCAGCGATCCCGCCGCGTTAGTCAGAATCAAGGTCCGCACGCCCAAAAGCTTCAGCACACGAATCGGAAAAGTAACTTCTTCCAGCGAATACCCTTCGTAAAAATGAAAGCGGCCTTGCATCGCGGCGATGGGAACCTCGCCCACTTTTCCGGCCACCAAACGACCGGCGTGGCCCTCAACAGTCGCTTGCGCGAATCCCGGAATTTCCGAGTAAGAAATTGAGTTTGCTTCAGACAAATCGTCGGCAAATGCGCCGAGGCCGCTGCCCAAAACGATTGCCACCGAAGGCTCAAGTTTGATCCGCGATCGAATTATTTGCGCGGCATGATACGCGCGATCATACGGAGTCGAAGCGTTTGCTTTTGCTGACATTGATGTTTAAGTGAAAGACATTACAACAGTATTTGAGTTTAGAGTTCAAGCCCGGTTCACAGCGCAATCTACAAAATACGCCACCGTGTTCACTTTTCTTTTTGATAAGGAGTTCCCAGAGCTTTCGGCGCGCGCGATTGGCCGATGAAGCCGGCCAGCACGACGATGGTAACGACGTAGGGAATCATCTGAATGAACTGAACCGGGATGTCTTCTCCGGAAGGTAATTTCGCGACACCCTGCATTTGAATTGTGAGTGCGTCAGCGAAGCCGAATAGCAGACAGGCGAGCATGGTTTGCACTGGCCGCCACTTTCCAAAAATCAAAGCCGCCAACGCGATGAAGCCGCGGCCCGCGGCCATGTTGCGCGTAAACAAAGACGATTGGCCAATCGACAGATAGGCGCCGCCAATTCCCGCCAGCGCGCCCGAAAGGATTACGCCGACGTAGCGCATGCGGTTGACCGCAACGCCGGCGGCATCCGCGGCTTCCGGATTCTCGCCGACGGCGCGCAGACGCAAACCGAATGGCGTGCGATACAAAACGTATCGCGTGACGAAGACGATAACCAGCGCCAGCAATGAAATGATCGAAACGTCGGTGAAGATTCGCCACGCCGGCATGAACGGCAAAAAATGCGAAAGCACCGGCAACAGATTTTCCCTCGGGATTTGCGGCGTTGAGCCGGACGAGAGAAATAGCGCGCCGCTTAACACCGCCGGTAATCCGATGAATAGAATGTTGATGCCGGTACCCGTGACGACCTGATCGGCTTTGTAACGAATGCAGGCAACCGCGATGATCGCCGCGACCGCCGCGCCGGCGATGATCGCTGAGCCCAAGCCAACCCAGGGGCTGTGCGCGTAGTACGTCACCGATGCCGCAGTGAACGCACCGGCGAGCAACAAGCCTTCCAGAGCAATGTTGATGACCCCGGAACGCTCCGAGTACAAGCCTCCCAACGCCGCCAGCACGAGCGGCGTCGACAAGCGAATCGTGGAAAACAAAAGTTGCAGAGTGAAAATTTGGCGCACTAAACTTTCGCCTTCTTCAGCAACCCAAACTGCTTTAATGGGCCACGGAATATCGCTTCGGCAGCGACGAAGACGATCACAATTCCCTGCAACATGTCGACGATGTCTTTTGAAACATGCATCGTGAATGCGTCGACAAAAATTCCGCCGCGCAAAAGAATCGCGAACAGAATCGCCGCCAGAAAAACTCCGACCGGATGATTCCGTCCGAGCAACGCAACCGCGATTCCAACAAATCCATAATTCGCCGAAAATCCGTCGTAATAACGATGACGATAGCCGAGCACTTCATTGATCCCGACCATGCCGGCCAGGCCGCCGGAGATCGCCATCGCCAAAATGATCTGCTTGCGAATTGAAATGCCGCCGTATTCCGCGGCCGATGGATTAGCGCCGGTCGCCCGCATCTCGTAACCCCACTTTGTCTTCCAGAGAAAAATGTAAACGAGGATGCATGCGACGATTGCGAGAATGAATGCCAGGTTCAAAGGAATTCGTGCTGGTAGTCCGGGAATGAATTTTCCCAGGTGCGCCAGGTTCGAGCTTGGACTCGTCGGCGCGGTCTGCATGATCGGATCGCCGGGAACTTTGTAATGATATTGCGTAAAGTAACTCAGCAAGGCGACGGCGATGAAGTTCAGCATGATCGTGTTGATGACTTCATGCGATCCGAACTTCGCTTTCAGCAGGCCTGGAATGCCTCCCCAAATCGCGCCCGCGACGATTGCCGCGATGCAACATAAAGGAACGAGAACGATCCCCGGCAAGTGAACGATCTGCGAGACGAAAGTGTTTCCCGGATCGGGCGCGCCGAATTTCATTCCCACCCAGGCGGCCGCGAATGCGGCCACATAGAGCTGACCTTCGGCGCCGATGTTCAGGAGTCCGCAGCGAAACGCCACCGCGACTGCCAGCCCCGTAAAAATGAGGGGTGTCGCATTGAACAGCGTGTATCCAATTCCGTCCGGCCAAGAGAACGCGCTGCCAAGCAACAGCTTGTAAGTTTGAATCGGACTGTCGCCGATGATCAGAATGACGATGCCGCCGACGATGAACGCGGCGACGACCGCGATCAATGGAAACAAGATTTCTTTGAAGAGCTTCATGTTACAAAATGTACTTTGTGCTTAGTACTTTGTCCTTCGTTCTCTATTTCGAGGAGATCCGGCTGTCAACAGATCGTAAAAACGCGTTAAGTTTTGGCGCCAGTTCTTCCACAAGCAACCGTAACTTTTTGACTTCGGACTGCGACAAGAGCTTCCTCAGATAACAACGCCGCAACCAATGAATCGTTTCATACAAAGAGCCGCGGGCAATCCTGACAAAACGTCGGTTATCTTGGATACTGAAATGTTAGCGCCTATGCTGTCAGCCGAACGCACAATCTGTTTTCCGACGGTATCTTTAGCGAACGAGTCCCAGGCGATAACAATATTCCACACATTATCGGCAAGTTTTTCCGAGAGTTGATAAACCTGCAGCTTCTCGAAATTTGTTCGTTCCATGGGAGCCTCCAATGCTCTTCTAGCAACTTCACCAGACATCAAAGAACAAAGTACAAAGCACTAAGCACTTCCTCCCGTCATCATCAATCCAATCTCTTCATTGCTTGCGACTGTCGGATCGACCTCGCCAACGACCCTGCCGTTGTGAATTACCAGCAAACGATCCGACAGCGCGGTTACTTCTTCCAATTCGGCCGACACGAGCAGGACCGCGCAACCTTCATCACGCAGCGCGACAATCTTTCGGTGAATGAATTCAATTGCGCCGATATCGACCCCGCGCGTTGGCTGCGACACGAGCAAAAGTTTTGGCGGCAACTCAAATTCGCGTCCGATGATCAGCTTCTGTTGATTGCCGCCTGACAAAGCGCGCGCGGGCAGCGCCGCATTCGGCGGGCGCACATCAAAGTCGCGGATCACTTGCTCAGTTCGTCTTTGGATGCCTTTTTGATCGAGCAGAATCCCGTCAGCGGATACCGCGGGCTTACGATAATGAACACCGAGAATTGTGTTTTCAGCGAGACTAAAATCCAGCAGCAGCCCGCGACGATGACGATCCTCGGGCACGTGTGCGATACCGAGTTCCTTTCGCTTTCGCGCATCAAGTTGCGTGATATCGCAACCCTCGAAACTTATTGATCCAGTCACATACGATCCGGGAATCAATCCCGCGAGCGTTTCGATCAATTCAGTCTGTCCGTTCCCCTCGACGCCGGCGATGCCGACGATTTCCCCGGCGCGCACTTCGAACGAGATGCTGTCGACGCGTTTCGATCCATCGCGACCCAGAATCGAAAGATCGCGCAAAGCTAACACTGCGTCACCCGGTTTGGCCGCGGGCTTTTCAACTCGCAGCAGGACCTCGCGGCCAACCATCAAGCGCGCCAAATCCGCTGCGTTGGTTTCGCTCGTTTTCAAATCGCCGACGACCTTGCCGTCGCGCATCACGGTGACATTGTCGGAAATCGCCAGCACCTCAGAAAGTTTGTGCGTGATGATGACGATGGTTTTTCCCTGCTCGCGCATGCCGCGCAGAATCGCGAAAAACTCTTCGACTTCCTGTGGGGTGAGCACCGCCGTCGGCTCGTCGAGAATTAACAACTGCGCGCGACGATAAAGCGCTTTCAGCAATTCAACTCGTTGCTGTTGTCCAACTGAAAGAGTTTCGATCGTCGCCTTGGGATTAACGGAGAGTTTGAATTCGTCTGACAGCTTGCGAATTTCCTCGGCGGCTTTTCGTAGATCAAGTGAAGCCGCGCTGCCCGGCTCGGCGCCGAGCACGATATTCTCGGCCACCGTCATCGGCTCAACCAGCATGAAATGCTGATGCACCATGCCGATGCCGAACGCGATTGCGTCGTGCGGCGTGCGAATCTCCCGGACTTGGCCATTGATCAAAATCTCGCCGCTGTCCGCCGTATAGAATCCATAGGCGATGCGCATCGCGGTCGATTTGCCCGCACCGTTCTCGCCGACAATGGCGTGAATCGTTCCCGGCTCAACTTTGATCGATACGCGATCGTTCGCGAGGACCGCGCCGAATCGTTTGGTGATGTTGCGGAGTTCAATCATCGCAAGAAGAGAGGTCAGAGACTAGAGGTCAGAGGTTAGCGACCGCAGCAGCCCATTAATGATTCTACCAACCTCCACCACGTCCTTATTGATCCTTTGATATTGACTGTTCGTTAAGTAATTCAAACGAAGCGCCAGTTCTAGATGAGTATCAAGTTCTAGTACGGAACCTCGCGCGTTCCCTAGAAACTGCCTGAACTCGGGCTTGGATCTTCTTCCCTGCCCTTCAGCGATGTTTGCCGGAATAGATGCCGCCGCGCGTCTTATCTGGCTCGTCAATCCGTAAAGTTCATGCTTGGGAAATGCGGCAGTGGCTTCGTAAATCAAGACAGTCAAATCCATCGATTTGCGCCACGCAATTAAATCACGATGGCTCTTGATTGGAGCTTCAGCTACTGCCGGCATTCTGATCTCTAACCTCTAATCTCTTAACTCTAACCTCTCAATTACTGCGTCATTCGGTCAACGACCTTAATCTGTCCGGCGACGATTTTTTTCTTTGCGCCTTCAGCCGCTTGAAGGGCTTGCGGTGTGACAAGACTCTGGTTATTGCTGTCCATAACATAACCAACCCCGTCGCTGTCCAGGCCGAACACGTGAAAGCCCCCCTTGAACTGATGATTCACGACATCCTTGACGATGTCATAAACCGCGTTGTCGACGCGCTTGACCATGCTCGTCAAAACGAAGCCGGGCTTGACCATGTTTTGATTTGAATCGACGCCGATCACGAAATGCGTCGCGCGGCCGCTCGAATCTTTGCCGGCCTGTTCGACTGCGTCGAAAGCGCCAAGTCCGGAATTTCCCGCGGCGGTGAAGATCACATCAGCGCCTTTGCTGATTTGCGCCAGCGCGATCTCTTTCCCTTTGCCCGGATTGTTCCAGGCAGCATCGGTGACGCCGACATAGTTTTGAATCACCTGGATGTTTGGGTTCGCAGCTTTTGCGCCTTGCTCGAATCCACCTTCGAAACGGTGAATCAAGCCAATGTCCATGCCGCCGATGAAACCGATCGTATTCGTCTTGGAAGTCATTCCGGCGATCAATCCAACGAGATACGAGCCTTCATGCTCTTTGAAAACCAGCGAAGCAACGTTTGATTTTGGAGTCTTGCCATCGTCTTCGAAGATCACTCCGTCGATGATTGCGAAGTGAATGTTCGGATAATCTTTGGCGACCGCTTGCATGATTGGCCCTTGCGCAAAGCCGACGCCGATGACGAGGTCGTAGCCGCGCTCAGCGAACGCTCGCATCGCCGGCTCGATCGAAACCGGATTGCCCGGCTCGACGTCGCGAACGATCACGTTCAATGGGGGCTTGCCGCAGCTTGTCTTGCCGTCGGGCAGCGTTCCCGTCTCAGCGCATTTCACTCCGTTCCAAGCCGCAGCATTGAACGAACGATCGTCTTTTCCGCCGATGTCAAAGACGATGCCGACGCGAATCTTGCTTGGATCATCAGCACCGTAAGTCGTGCGGTTACAGGCCTGGCCGGCAAAAACCAGGGCCGACAGTAAAATCACCGCGATGAAAACTTTCAACTTCATTACTCGACAACTTCCTTAATTAAATCGAGTGATTCCGGGGGTTCTTCACCCAGATGATAAGCCGCCTGGATGCGTTCCGCGGCTCGAGTTCCCTGCTCGTGGTCTGAACAAAATACCCGTCCGATCGAATCACCTGCACGAACTTGGTCACCAATTTTCACCTCGCCGATAAATCCGACCCGCGGATCGATTTTGTCTTCGACGCGAACGCGTCCACCGCCCGCTTCGGCAAGCGCGTGACCGATTTCTTGCGTGTCGACTTTGACGACAAAACCAGAGCGCGGGGATTCTACCTTAAACGAATTCTCTGTCAACGGCAGAATTTTTCGCGGCTCGTCGCAGACGCGCGGGTCGCCGCCCTGCGCCTCGACGTTCTGACGAAACGTTTCCAGCGCCGCGCCGGATTCGTGAACGTGTTTGATGCGATCGCGGGCCGCGTCGATAGATGATTCGAGTTTCGCCAGAACCAACATTCGCGCCGCCAGCTCGATCGAGAGATCGAGGACCGGTTTGGCGCCGTCACTAACTTCGCCGCGCAAGAGCTCGATGCATTCAAGAACTTCAATCGAGTTACCGACGGCTTGGCCCAGCGGCTGATTCATATCTGTGATCAGGGCCTGCGAGTTTACGCCCAACGACTTGCCCGTCTTGACCAGGGCGCGCGCTAATTCCCTCGCCCGATCGTGCTCGCGCATGAATGCACCCGATCCGGTCTTGACGTCGATGACCATTGCGTCAAGCCCAGCCGCACATTTCTTTGAGATGATCGAGGCGACGATCAAGGGAATCGCTTCGATGGTCGAGGTTGCGTCGCGCAACGCGTAAAGCTTTCGATCCGCCGGAGCAATCTCAGCCGTCTGCCCGTTCATCGCGAAGCCGCATCGATCGAGGACGACGCGAAATTCGTCCAAAGAAAGATTCACCCGGTATCCAGGAATCGATTCGAGTTTGTCGAGTGTGCCGCCTGTGTGGCCCAACCCGCGCCCGGAAATCATCGGCTCGCATGCGCCTGCGGCAGCGGCAAACGGCGCAATCAGCAGAGATGTCTTGTCGCCCACGCCACCGGTTGAATGCTTATCGACTGTTGGTTTGGGAATATCTGAGAAGTCGAGAATCTTACCTGAACGCAGCATGGCATCGGTCAACGCTGACTGCTCGGCGTCGGTCATGCCGTTGAGAAAAATCGCCATCAGCAAAGCCGCGCTCTGATAATCCGCGACTTCGCCGCTGGTCACGCCGCGAACAAAAAACTCGATCTCTACTTGAGAGAGTTCTGCGCCGTCGCGCTTTTTGCGAATGATGTCCTGCGGTCTCATTAAGTAGTGCGAGATGTCATCCTGCGGGTTCGTTGTCAATCAGTCTCAAGTTAGCAACTTGGGCTACGTCTTGTTCGCAGCGAGCAGAACGATTGCTTGCGCACTAACGGCTTCGCTTCGGCCAACCGCATCTAGTCCTTCTCCGGTTTTGGCTTTGACGCTAACACAAGCCACATCGACATCGAGGGTTCGAGCCAGATTATCGCGCATCGCGTCAATATGGTCGCGTAGCTTAGGCCGCTCGAGCATGATAGTCGCGTCCACGTTACCGACTTGAAAGCCACGCTCGTGCGCGAGCCAAACGACCCGTGCAAGCAATTGCAAGCTGTCAGCATCTTTCCACTGCTCGTCAGAGTCGGGAAAGTGCGCGCCCAGATCCGCTTCGCACAATGCGCCCAGCAGGGCATCAGCAAGGGCATGCGTCAGCGCGTCGCCATCCGAATGGCCTTCCGCGCCGTGATCGGACTCTATCAACACGCCGCCGAGAATCAGTGGCCGATCTGCCACTAGTCGATGCGTGTCGCTACCGATGCCAATTCGAAACATAAACGGAGCGCCGACGTCCTTGTCGGCGGGTCGCGGGCATCCTGCCCGCGTCTTCAGGAAATTGCGCCGGCACAGATGCCGGCGCTCCCTTACTTAAGGAGCGCTGCTGCAAACGCCAGATCTTCCTGATTCGTGATCTTAATATTTCGCGCGCTGCCTGCTAGCGCGACGATTTCAACGCCAAGCCGCTCAACCAGGAAGCTGTCATCTGTTACTTCATTTCCTGACGATTCGATTTCCGACAGGCGCTCGTACGCGCGCTTCAGAACTGCGAAACGAAAGCATTGCGGCGTCAAAGCGCGTCGTAGATTCAGGCGCGGCACGGTTCGCAGCACCCGATCCTGCTCGATCTGTTTTAGTGTGTCGCCGACCGGTGCCACAAGAATCGCTGCACCCTTATCGTTGGCGACGCGCACAACTTGATCGATCTCATCGGGAGTAACCAGGGGCCGCACGCCATCGTGCACCGCGACAATGTCTGCTTCATCAATCGTCTCTAATCCGTTTCGCACAGATTGCGATCGAGTTTCGCCGCCGGCGACGACGCGCGAAACCTTTTTCAAATCGAATTTCTGAATCAGAGACTGAAATCCCGCCGTTTGAGCGGCGGGCAAGACAACAACGACGTTTTGAATTTCGCCGGCGCGCTCAAACTGTCTTAACGTTTGGACAATGACAGGAGCGCCGTTCAGTTCCAGAAACTGTTTGGGCCGGTTGCCGCCAAACCGAGTGCCTCTGCCACCGGCCACAACGATTGCGACGTTCATCCTAGCTTTCAGTGTCGTTGATTCGCGTTAAGGCGGGAGCCGTTTTCACTTCGCGCAGTGGCCGGCGCGATCGTTCCCCATTGCCACCGTTTTCGGCGTCTTCCCAAATGCGGCCGAAGATCATTTTGCCCGCGGTCGTCTGCAATACGCTCGTGACCGCGATGTCGGCGTTCTTTCCAATCAAGCGGCGCGCGTTGTCAACGACTACCATCGTGCCATCGTCGAGATACGCGACGCCCTGGTTGTATTCCTTCCCCTCTTTCAGGATGAAGACGCGCATCGCCTCGCCGGGCAGCACGACTGGCTTCAGAGCATTCGCCAGTTCATTGATATTCAAAACGTTCACACCGCGAAGCTGCGCGACTTTGTTGAGATTGAAATCGTTCGTCACGATCACCGCCTCAATCTGCTTGCCGAGTTCGATCAGTTTGAGATCGACTTCGCGCACCGAAGGAAAATCAGTTTCGACAATCTGAATGTCGAGCGAGCTGTTGTTCTGCAGACGGTTCAGCATGTCCAGGCCGCGTCTGCCTCGCTGACGTTTCGACGAGTCGGGCGAGTCAGCAACCTGCTGCAGCTCGCGCAGAATGAACTGTGGGATGATCAGTGTGCCGGTAAGGAAACCCGTTTCGGCGACGTCGGCGATGCGTCCGTCGATGATTACCGATGTGTCGAGTATTTTGAGATCGCGACGCGCGGCTTTGTCGCTGAAAATCCCCCCGAGCGCCGAGAGATCGAGGTAATCACCTTTCGCCCCTCCCACCATCAATCCCACATACGCCATGAAAAAAACCAGACCAAGCGTAACGAAAGTCCTCACTTCATGTTTCAGCGACTCTTGTCGCATGATTAGCTCACCGATCAAGAAAGCTCCGATGATGCCTAATATCGAGCCGACGGCGGCGCCGATCAGAGTCTTAAGCGTGGCTTGTCGAATTCTGAGTTCGAAAAGAATTATGGAAACGGCAACCAACGCACCCACACCTGCCGAGGTCCATGGTTTGTTTTGCACGGGTTGCAACCATGCCCCGGCCGCCACTAGGACCGCAGTAAAAATAACCCTGAGTAGGACAACATCAAACCGCATAATGCGCGGCATTCTACCACGCATCCATCGGGGGCGTCACCGATTTAATCGGACAGTTTTGGGCTTTTCCGAATCTGGCCTATGATGCTGTCCAACGGCATTGTCCGGTGAAAACGGAGGATTGATGAGCGACCGCAAATATCGTCAGCGAGGCTACATGGATAGCGGTGGGGAACGGGAGCAGCGTCCGAAGTCGCAAGCGAAGCCGCAATCGAAGCCAATCGATCGCGAAGGCCCACGTTCGCCGCGCATGATGGCTTTCGAACAAAAGGTTAAGTGCTCAGCCTGCGGAGCCGTCGTTGAGACGAGCATTGGCCCGGAAAGTTCCTGCCCCAAATGTAACGCCGATCTGCACACGTGCCGGCAATGCACTTATTTCGATCCGGGTTCGCGCTTCGAGTGCCGCAAACCAATCACGGCGCGCATCCTTAATAAGGGCGGACGAAACACGTGCGAACTGTTCGCGGCACGAACCGTCGTCGAACGTGAAACATCTTCAGGCAAACCGACTGACGCCAAACAGGCCTTCGCGAATCTATTTAAGAAGTGAGCAACTTTCATCTCGCTATGCGTTTGATATAATGCCCACCATGCAAAGCGACTTAACCGAGCAGGCGAAGAAACTCAGCATTCCTGACCGAATCCTCCTGGTCGAAGAAATCTGGGACACCATCGCCGAAGAGAACGAAGCCTTTGAGTTAACCGAAGCTCAGAAACAAGAACTCGATCGGCGGTTGGAGTCGGCGCGAACCAATCCCACACAAGGTCGAACCTGGGAAGAGATCAAAGCTGAATTCATAAACTCTCGCTGACCTGCCATGAACATTCGGTTCACCCTCGAAGCCGATGCCGAACTTGCTGAAGCCCGCCAATGGTACGCACACCAGCGAGCAGATTTGGACATCGAGTTTATGGAAAGGATCGACGACGCATTGTCGCGCATCGTTAGAAATCCACATCTCTATCCTATTGTTTACAGAACTTTGAGACGCGCAGTTGTTCGGCGTTTCCCTTTCGCCGTCTTTTATGAAACCACAGCCGATGAGATTCAGATCATCGCAGTCTTCCATTCGCGGCGCGATCCTAAAAAATGGAAGTCACGCGTGGAATAACAATCAGCTTCAAGGACTCGGCGGCTTTACCACGATCGCCGGAATGTTCTGATCCTTCACCAGCTGATTGAATGCCGGTACGTCGGTCTTCATGATTGTTGCGAGCTTAGAATACTGCGCGTTGATTTGCCCAGTTAACTCGTCGTACACCGCTAACGATTGTTCGTTCGGCGGCGTTTCCGATCGTGAAACAACACCCAGCAACGCAGCCAATTTGTTGTTAAGGCGGATCGGAAAGTTCAAAGGATCCTGGCTGCTCTGATTCTTCGTCTGGTACAAAGCCTCTTCGACTTCAGTCAGCTTCTTATTTAGAGCATTGCCGGCGTCAGCGATCGGTTTCGATTGCGGGCCGACTCGCTTAACGAGATCGTCAATCTGCTTCTTCACATCGCGAATCTGAATGATCGCGTTATGCGTTTCAGTCAGCTTGTCGCGAATCTTCAAAGACAGGTCGAGCTGCTTTGCGTAATCCGCGGCCGTCGTGGTCAGGCGCGGATCGGGTTTGACCTCGAAGTCTTCCGTCAGCGTCTGGCCGTCAACCGTCAGCTTGACTTGATAGTTGCCCGGAACAACGCGCGGTCCGTTCGTCTGGCCTGCCCAAAGGATCATTCCTGGAAATCGCGTCGCGTCCGCGTAGCGCATGTCCCAAACGAATCGATTCAAACCAACATCAGTCGTCGCGCGCGCTGGCGCACCAGCGAAGAAACTTTCTTCTTCAGTTGCCGGTGGTTGCTGTTCCGAGGGCACGGTTAACTGTGCCGCGCCTGGCTGAGGACTCGGCTGAGGTCGCGGTGCGCGCGCAGTGAACTTGCGAATCGACTTGCCGCTGGAATCGAGAAATTCTAAGACGACGTCGGTCGTTGGTTTTGCTTTTAGCGAGTAATAAACCACGACGCCGTTGGCGGGATTTTTTCCAACCGTCGCAGTTGGCGGCAGATTGAATCCGCCCCCGCCGGCCATGCGGTAAGCTTCCTTGGGTTTGAAAAGATGAGTGTCGCCGATAGCTTTGAATCCGCCTGCGTCCATCATCTGATGCAGGGCGGGCAGATCATCGAAGATCCAGAACGCGCGCCCCTGCGTCGCTGCCACCAACTCCTTCTCGCGTTTATGAATCGCGAGATCGGTAATCGGAGTTACGGGCAGATTGAATTGCATCGACTGCCAATTCGCACCATCATCGAACGAAATGTAAATGCCGGTTTCAGTTCCCGCATAGAGCAATCCGCGCTTATTCGGGTCTTCGCGAACGACACGTGTGAAGGCGCCATCGGGAATTCCATTCGTGATCTTCTTCCACGTTTTGCCGTAATCAGTTGTCTTATAGAGATATGGTTTGTAGTCGTCGTACTTGTACATCGTCGCCGCGACATACGCCGTGCCGGGATCAAACGGAGAAGCCTCGAGCGAATTGATCTGAATCCACTCGGGCATCATGTCTTTCGGCGGCGTCACATTCGTCCAGTTCTTGCCGCTATCGCGCGTGATATAAACCAAGCCGTCGTCTGAACCGGTCCAGATCGTTCCGGCCTGCACCGCCGATTCCATCACCGTGAAGATCGTGTCGTAGTACTCGATACTGGTATTGTCTTTGGTGATTGGGCCACCCGATGCGCCCTGCTTCGATTTGTCGTTGCGCGTGAGATCGGGACTGATGATTTCCCAGCTCTGTCCTTCGTTCGTTGATTTGAAAAGAACCTGCGCCGCCGAGTACAGCGTCTCTCTGTCATTCGGCGAGAAGACGAGCGGGAAATTCCATTGGAAGCGATATTTGATGTCCGCCGCTCCCCAGCCCATCGGATTGTTTGGATAAGGATTGATGTCGCGCAACTGGCCCGTTCGATGATCGTAACGCGTGATCAAGCCGTCGTACGATCCAGCGAAAACAATTTCCGAATCTTTTGGCAAAGGAGCGATCCAGCCCGATTCACCACCGCCCACATCGTACCAATCGCTGAATCCGATTGCGCCTTCATTCGTACGGCTGGCGATTCGCACCGTCGAGTTGTCCTGCTGCGCGCCGTAGACGTGATAAGGAAAATCGTTGTCGAGCGCGACGCGATAGAACTGCGCCGTCGGCTGATCTTGTTCGCTCCAACTCTTGCCGCCATTGAATGAAATATTTGCGCCGCCGTCGTTACTTTCGATCATGCGATTCGGATCCTCCGGCGCGATCCAAAGATCGTGATTGTCTCCGTGCGGCACGCCGATGCCGCTGAAGGTCCGCCCACCGTCATTCGATCGATAGAAGCCGGTATTCAAAACATAAACCGTGTCTGCGTTTTTCGGATCTGCGTAGATACGCGAGTAATACCACGCGCGCTGTCGCAAGTTTCGTTGTTCGTTAGTCTTCGTCCAGGTCTTGCCGCCGTTGTCTGAGCGAAACACGCCGCCATCTTCCGCTTCTACGATCGCCCAAAGACGGTCCGGGTTCGCCGGGGAGACAGTGACGCCGACAATCCCGAGAGTACCCTTCGGCAAACCGGGATTCCGCGTGATCTCAGTCCACGTGTCGCCACCATCAGTCGATTTGAAAATACCGCTGCCCGGACCACCGCTCTCGAGCGTCCACGGCTTGCGATAGACTTCCCAAAATCCTGCATAGATTACATTCGGATTCGTAGGATCGATGATCAGATCGCATGCGCCCGCTTTGTCGCTGCGAAACAAAACCTTCTGCCAGGTCTTGCCGCCGTCTTTCGATCTAAAGACACCGCGGTCTGCGTTCGGCGCCCAGACGTGCCCCTGCGCCGCGACGAAAACGATGTCCGCATTTTTCGGATTGACACGAATGCGCGAAATCTGCCGCGTGTCTTCGAGCCCGATGTGCTTCCAGGTTTTGCCGCCGTCAGTCGATTTGTAAACGCCATCGCCATGCGAGACGTTCCCGCGTATCGGCGACTCGCCCATGCCGACATAAATCGTGTTCGGATCGGAATCCGATAGACCGATCGCGCCGACCGAAGCCGTGCCGAAAACTGATCCATCTGTAATCGGTTCCCAATTGATTCCGCCGTCGCTCGTCTTCCAGACGCCGCCGCCCACGCCGCCGAAATAAAAAACCATCGGTTGCGAAGCGACGCCGGCGACTGCTGTCGATCGTCCGCCGCGGAACGGACCAATCTGTCGCCACTGAAGAACTTTCAGCGCATCGGTTTGGTTGGAAGATGAGGCGGTCGTTTGCCGGCGCTGGCCATTGATCGAGATCGTCGAAATGAAAACCAGCAGAAAGAGAACAGGCGACAAGAATGAGCGGAGACTTTTCAACATTCTTTTGGGGCTCCTCAAAATTGGAATTGGAAAACGCGATAGACTATTGTGCCGACTAGAAAGCCGCGTAGCCGCGAAATATTTGTAGCACCAGAGTCGATATTATCTCTACGCCTGAGCAAAATGCTTCACGGATTTTGCTCAAGCCGCCAAATCAAAAACGGTGCTTCAACTATAAATATCTCGTGCCTACGGCACTCAAAAGATTCTTTCGCAGGCGCGGATAATGAGTTCACCCTTTTCCTCAGAACAATTCCTGTAACGCTTCATCGACCGATCGGACGCCGATGACTCGCAGCCCGAGCAGTTTTTCTAATCCGGTCGTGTTAGACGCAGGCATCACGATCTTTTTGAAGCCGAGCGCTTGTGCTTCGCGCGCACGCACCGATGCCTGCGTTGCGCCACGAACTTCGCCGGTCAAACCGACTTCACCGAAAACGGCGGTATGCGCGTCGATCGGCTGATTACGAAAGCTGGAAGCGATTGCAGTGACCAAACCAAGATCGACCGCCGGCTCGTCGATGTCCAGGCCTCCGGCGATATTTACGAAGACATCGTCGCCGAGAAGCTGCATGCCGCCGCGCTTCTCGAGCATCGCAATCATCAACGCCACTCGATTCTGATCGACGCCCTGGGTCATGCGCCGGCCGGTGCCGTATTTCGAGCTCGAAACCAAAGCTTGGATTTCGACGAGCACCGGCCGCGTGCCTTCCATGCAGGCAGTCACGACTGATCCTGCCGCGTCCGCCGGACGCTCGGCCAGGAACATTTGCGATGGATTCGCCACCGGCATCAAGCCCGTGTTCGTCATTTCAAAAACGCCGACTTCGTTGGCCGCGCCAAAACGATTCTTGGTCGCGCGCACGATGCGATGATTGTGATGACGCTCGCCTTCGAAATAGAGGACCGTGTCGACGATGTGCTCGAGCGCGCGTGGTCCGGCGATCGAGCCTTCCTTCGTCACGTGGCCGATTAGAAAAACAGGAATGCCTCGCGTCTTGGCGAGCATGAGAAACTGAGCGGCGACTTCGCGAATCTGCGAAATCGATCCCGGCGCTGACTCGATCTCAGAAGAAAACGTCGTCTGAATCGAGTCGACAATAATGGCGCTGGGCTTCACCCGATCAACCTCGCGCAAAATATTTTCGAGATTTGTTTCCGGAAGCAATAAAAGATTCGGGGCGGTAATTCGCAGACGCTCACCACGCAGCTTAATCTGTCGCTCAGACTCTTCGCCGGATATATAAAGGACAGATGCGCCGTTTGCGCTCAATTTATCAGCGACCTGCAAGAGCAGAGTACTCTTCCCGATTCCCGGATCGCCGCCCAGCAGAACCAAGGTCCCCGGAACGATCCCGCCGCCGAGCACCCGATCGAATTCGGTCACGCCCGAAGCGATGCGCGTATCATCCTGCGATTCGATTTCTTCATAGGCTATGGCCTTCGCTTCCCGCAAACGAAAACCATTTCCGCTGCGGCCTTTCTTGGTGATAACGACGCGCTCTTCGACCAGCGAATTCCACTCGCCGCATTCGGGACACTTGCCCAACCACTTGCGCGATTCGTAGCCACATGACTGGCAGAGAAAAATTGTGTTTGATTGTTTAGGCATTTGGAGTGCGGTGGCAAGCGAAGCGCGACACCGCTTTGGATCGCATTGACTATATGGATTGAAAGCGCCGTCGCCGCTTCGCTCTGCCGGCGCACTCCAAATTACAACAACGCTTTCACGTTTTCAGTCGGTCGTCCCAACACCGCGCGATCGCCACGCTCAACAATCGGTCGTTGCATCAGGTCGGGATGCTTCACCATCAGCGAAATGATCTCATCGTCGCTGAAATCTTGCTTACCGAATTCGCGATAGATCGATTCGCCCGTACGCAGAAGTTCGCGCGGCTTGATTCGCATCTTCTCGATCAATTCGCGCAGCTTCTTTTCGCTCAGCGGCTCGAGATAATAATTCACTTTCGAAAAGTCGACTCCGCTCTCGCGCAGAAATCGATCCATCTCGCGGCACTTGGTGCAGGTTGGTTTTTCGTAAACGGTGATTTGATCTGACATAAAGTAGCCTGCGGAGCAGGCGGAAGCGTAAAGCCTGGGGCGCAAGCCCCAGGGACGAGTCAAGAAAAATATTCTAAGCCCGCGACACGGGCGACAGCGATTCGGGCCGTGGACCTCATTAACTCACCTGAAAACATCACATCGCCCGCTTCGCGGGCTGATGACCTATTGTGATCCTAACCTGGAGTTCCGCTTCGCTTCACCAGGCTTTATGCTTCTGCCTGCTCCGCAGGCTCTCGCGTTACGGAAATATTCCTCGCACTCTCGTCGCTTCCGCCACGCGATCGATCGCCAGAATGTAGGCGCCGGTGCGCATGTCTGTGCCGTAACGGCTTGCTGTCTGATGCACCTTTTGAAAAGCGTCGGTCATCGTGTCTTCGAGCGTTTGGTTGATCCTTTTCTCGCTCCAGAAAAACGAGTACTGATCCTGCACCCATTCGTAATAACTCACGGTCACGCCTCCGGCGTTCGCAAGGATGTCGGGAATGAGCATGATCCCTTGATCTTCAAGAACGCGATCAGCAACCGGAGTTGTTGGGCCGTTAGCAAGTTCGGCAATGATCTTAGTTTTCACTTTGCCAACATTGGCCCCGGTGATGCTGTTTTCGAGCGCTGAAGGACAGAGAACATCGCATTCAACTTCCAGCACTTCGTCGGGCTCAATCTCTTTCACTCCTTTTATGCCTTGCAGCGTGCCGGTGGCCTCTTTATGTTTGAGCACCGCTTGAATGTCCAGACCGTTCTCGGCGTAAACGCCGCATTTCGAATCGCAAGCCGCGACGACGCGAGCGCCATCCTCGGCTACCAAGCGCGCGATGATCGAACCAGCATTGCCAAAACCCTGCACGGCAACGCGCGCATCTTTCAACTTTATTCCCTTTACCGCGCAGGCCGAGCGCAAAGCATAGAGCGCACCGCGTGCGGTTGCTTCATGACGACCCTGCGAGCCGCCGAGCGAAAGCGGTTTGCCGGTCACCACGCCCAACTCAGTGTGACCGTGGACCATGGAAATCGTATCCATGATCCAAGCCATTGTTTGCGAATCGGTATAAACATCGGGCGCCGGAATATCGCGATCGGGACCAATGATCGGAGCAATCTCGAAAGCATAGCGCCGCGTCAATCGCTCGAGTTCATTCTTTGACATGCTCTTCGGATCGCAGATCACTCCGCCTTTCCCGCCGCCATAAGGAATCCCCACCGTCGCGCACTTCCAGGTCATCCATGACGCCAGCGCTTTTACTTCATCCAGAGTGACATTCGGGTGGTAACGAATGCCGCCTTTAGCCGGGCCACGCGCGATGTTGTGCTGCACGCGGTAGCCTTCGAAGACTTTCGTCTCGCCACCGTCCATTCGCACCGGAATCGAAACGATCAGTTGTCGCTTGGCGTTGCGCAGAACGTTGCGCAGCGATTGATCCAGCTCGAGATAGTCCGCCGCACGATCGAATTGCTGCTTGGCAATCTCAAATGGATTGAGTTCCTCTTTGGGCGCAGTAGCTGTAGCCATGATTCCTCCTGGTTCGATGTAGGGTAGGAAAGCGGCGATATCCTAATGGAAAGTCGCGAAAGTCTCAAAGGCGGAGGGGAAAAGATTATCTACCATTTGAGATTTGTCATTTTTTGATTTGCTTGAGAAGTCCGCGCGTAAGCAAGGGCTTCGCTCAAGGAGTTCATGATGAAGGGATCGCGACGTTGCCCTCCCAAACGGTCGGGCTTCTGACACTCGCTAGCGGACCCAATAAACAAATGAAAGATGTCCAATGACAAATGGCAATTAATCCTTTTTAGCCCTCAGGAACAATATCTCGTCTTCTTTGTCTAACGGCATAGCTTCTCGACCCGAATGGCACCGGCAAAACAGAGAGGAGCTAAGATGTTTACCAACTTAATCGAATCTCAGTCGCATGCGCGAGAGTTCAAGCGTCGCAGTTCGTTCTTTCTAATCACCGTCGCAGCTTACGCGGTGATTCTGTTCGCCGCCGGCATCGTCAGCGTTTACGCCTACGATGCGCAATTGGAAGCGCAGACGAATGACTTGGAATTGCTGAATTGGGTTCCGCCCATTACGCGCGAAGCGCCGAAGCCGATTCGCGAAAATCATCCGCAACCGCTCCATCGAGCACCTCCGAGCGCGCCGGTTGACCGGCGTATCGACGTTCCAATCAGGACGGAAGCTGTTGCTTCAACGAACGATCCGACAAAAGTCCCAGCCATCGTTGGCACTGCGGGCTTGCCTATTCCTCCCGTAACCGGACCATTTCGATTGGGTGATCGAAATGTGGATCCGCCGGCGCTGCCAAATAGCTCGGACGCATGCGTCACCTGTAACACAGAGCCGCCGCGCGTAAAAGTTGAAGACAAACCGCCTGAACCGGTCCCGGCAAAACCGCCGACTACACAGAGAGTCCCTTCGAGTGTGTTGATTTCTAAAGTGATCAGTTTGCCACAGCCGACCTATCCGGTGATGGCTAAACAAACAGGGACACACGGCTCGGTAACTGTACAGATTCTGGTGGATGAACAAGGGAAAGTGATTTCGGCACAGACTGTATCGGGGCATCCGTTTCTTAGCGTGGCTGCCAAGGAAGCCGCGCTGCGGGCACGCTTTACGCCGACGATTCTGAATGGAGTACCAGTTAAGATTCAGGGAGTGATTACTTACAATTTTGTGATGCAGTGAGAAAGTTAATGTGACAAGCGACGCCAGTCCTATTCTAGTCTTCTGTGATCGATGCGCGCTGAGGACTGTCGTCGCCGCCAGAATACTGCGTCAGCCCAGTTCTGCGGGACGCCGTATATTCGCAACCGTTGTTCTAGATAATCATTAAATCGCGCAGTGGCCTGTTGCATCCAAACCGGAATTGTCCGGAAGTCAGGTTGTCCGCCAATCAGCCATTGCGCAATCTCGACTCCCGAATTTAGAGCGGCGACCACCCCGCGTCCACAAAGCGGATCAAGGGCCATTAACGCGTCCCCTGCGGCAACGCAGCCTTGAGAGATAGCGATCTTTCGAATACTCGATCTGGCGTCGAATGTTTTCCAGCAATGCATATTCAACTGATCTTCAAGAAATGGACAGCGTTCCCGCGTTTGGTAACTCATGTACAACTGAGTCTTGAGGAAAGCGGCGATATTTGATCTTCCCGGTGGCAATAGATCGGCGTCGGTAAAGAAAATCGCCAGGCCCTTATCGCCTGGAAGAAAGACTGAGTACCACCAGCCGTGCTGTGCCGACTCTACCAGCGCCGAACTGCTGGGCCGAAACGATGAAGTATCGTCGCAGAGAATAGCCAGCCCCACCAATCGGTCCAGCCAAAGTCTTGAGCCGTGCGTTGAGAATTGCGACTTTGAAGTTCTGCCGGTAGCCTCTACTACGATCGGCGCGGTCGCCGGCAAGGCGGCCTGACCAGAGACAATCGAGAAATGCCAACGTCCGGCTCGACGATCAACTCCCCTTAACCGCGAGTTTCGAAACAAAGAGACTCCTGCTGCACCCGCATTTTCAAAGAGCGCTCGATCGAAAGCCCGACGGTCGACGCACCAACCTCGACCATGGGGATTGAGGATGCTGGGACGACTTTGGATCGTCGAGTCTTTCCAAACCGAGGCTACGCCATCAGATTGAAGGCCCCAGTCAGCGACTCCGTTCAGGGAGATTCCCAAACACGCCAACACTGAACTGATGGAGGCTTCAAGGGTCTCTCCGATTCGGAACCTGGCGAAATTACTAGCCTCGACGATCGCCGCGCGGGCACCGGATCGAGCAAGCAAAGTTGCACAGGCGCTGCCCGCAGGTCCACCACCAACTATCAAGACGTCGAAATCAGTTCCCCGTTGCATGCTTCATACAAATTGGATGGTCGGGGCGCGCTGATCCTCGGCAAAGACAATGTTTCCCTGGGCATCCCGTTGGGCTGTGATGAAGCCCAATCTCGAAAAATTATTGATCATGCCGATATGGCTGCTGACTCCACGTTCCCAGCGAACTGTTGTCGTCGCATTTGGATTGGCACGAACGTCGTCGGGGCGTTGTGACGGCCACCAGCCGCGGAGGCAATCGTTGAAGTCGGCCTGCCAAGGCACCGCCATGAGGGACGTCAGATCTCCTGGCTGGGCTTGGCCGTGATCCAGACGGAAATCGAATGGGGTGCTGTAAAGAGTAGGATCCTTTGCGAGGATGCCCCCTTCGATTCCAGGGAAAAAACCCTGGCCGACAGTCGAATCAAGCGCAGCACGAGTTAGTCCATCAGCGGTCACGTTATTTCCGGGTTGCGGGACGCCAGTCCAATCGGAAAGAAAGTTTCCCGCCTCCCACTTGTCCAAGTAGGACTTCTGCAGGCTCGTCAGCGAGTAGTCCGAAAGCACTGATTCAATATTCCGTACCGCGTCCGCACTATTAGTGCGCAGTTGGCTTGCCGCCCCAGAGGTGTCAGCCAACACAGGCCAATTGTCACTAACATCGCTCCAGGTTGGCTTGTTATTTACCCAACGAAGCTGGCGAGTGCGCTGCAAGACTGGAAAGACGTGATTGGTGAAAGAAACATGCGCCGGCGGCTGAACCCCGAAATTATCGACCGCAACTTGCAGGATGATGTCATACAGCGTAACCACGCCTTGGATTGCCGGCGCGAAATCCGGTGGCGCCACGATCACCCAAGCAGGTGCGATGTTGGCGATCGTGGTCCCATCTGATAAGCGAATACGCGCCGTGATTGGACCGTCTGAAACGTCATCATGCCAACCCGGGTTTGTATAAAAATCCGGAAGTGGCGCGGTGTTTGGTGATGAAGAAAAGCCGAATCCCCCCAAGACCAACAAGTTTTGCTGCTGGTCTGTACGGATTTCGCCGAGAGGCACGCGGCGATTTAGGAATTCACCTGTGTCGAATTTCACCGCAGCGGCATTGGCGCCGGCGATTGTTTGCGCTTTCGGATCGATCAGCCGATCCGCCGAGTTAGGAACCGGTTGTGGGCGGGTAGGCTGCGCGGGAGGCACAGATCCCCTTATGACCGCGCCTTTCTTATTGACGAGATGAACGGTCCACTCCACGGTTGCGCCTGCCGGCAGATTTATAGGGCGCGGAGCGGTGTTGGCATCCGGAATTTCAAAAATGCGGAACCGGGCGGCTTGCCGCTTAATCTGATCTTCATCAACCTTGTATTCTTGAACTGGCGTCTGCCCGTCAGATTCGAACCCCGGATGTCCAGGGATCTCCGGCCCTATGTAAAATTGGTTCAAATCATTTCCAATTCGTGCAATGCCAATTGGGGGATAAATCTGATATTGCATTTCGTGCTCCTTTCGAATCGTGTAATCGTTAAGCTGATTGACCCTCACGGTTGTAATTGCGCCAATAGATCCAAAAACTCTTTGAGGTTTCCAGTGGGTACTCCTGTCCCATGAGTTTGATCGATTTCCAGACCAGGAAAAATTCGATCTTGCGGCATCCACTTCTCCGATTGACTGATGTTCACAACTCGGCCGGGAATCTGTCCCCGATATCCTGATACAGCTTCCCGATCAAAGACGTTGTAGACCACCGAACTATGGCAGCGGTAACAGTACCGATTGAGGTAATAAAGAATCTTGCGATGCGACTGGTCACCAGGCTCCCACAATTGATTTCCAAACCCTCGCTGATAGGGCGGCACATGCGCGGTCCCGGAGTTTCCAGGGCTGTGCAGGTTAAGCCACTTGTTAACTGCATTGAGCTGAAAATTATCAGGATCACTTATTCGTTGGTTCTGGTCTCGAATATCCTCGTTGAGGAGCCTAATAACATCGAAGGCTTTCTGGAATTTTCCAGGATCCCTTGCTCCATCGAAGATTACGTCATAGGGCGCACTCGCCAGCGCCGTGAAATCTTCCTCCTTAAACTTCGGGTCGCTTAGGCCGTAATCCGGCGTTACGCGATCAATCCAGTGATCGGTATCGAGATAGTTTGCCTTTCCGCGGCTCTTGTCTGCCCCGTGGCACTGAAGGCACGAATCCGGTACGAAATAATCCTTCGGCGCCAGGTTCGTTTCTGGATCTCGTCCATCGAATGTGGCCTGTAAACTGAATGAGATTTTTCCGTCGTCCGCAAAATTGCCGTTGGCATCCTTGATGGGCTGGCCGGTATTCTTGTCGATCTTAATCAATTCGCTATAGGCAAAGAAGTACGCGGCTCGTTTTGCGGGGCTGAATTCTCCTTCCTTTCGGGTCACAATTACCTGATTGAATCTCGAGACGTTCCGATCAATGTCAAATGGATTTCCGGCAACCGTTTTTTCAAAAATATTTTGCAGAAACAGTAGCAGGTCCATTCCATTCTTCGCCGCCAGCGAACCGGCTTTGGCTTTTAACCGAACCAACTTTCGCCAGCCGAAACCACTCGCTGGAATGAGTGTTGGTTCCGTCGCTACCGCAGTGATTTTCGGCGCGAAAAATCGCGTGGCCAGAATGTCGCCTGGGGGGGAGAGTTTCATGATCTCATCTGAGGACAGGCGATGCAGATCTTTTGGTGTGACGCCGGGATAACCAAAATACTCAAGCAAATCCTTGATTGACGAGCCCAGGATCGTGTCAGGCGTGAGAAATCCAATTTGCGGCGAGACCGTTTGCCGATAATAGTTTTTGGCCCCGTCTTCATTTCCCTCCACAACTTGAAACCTTACTAACTGGAAAGCGGATCCGTTAATGCTCCGCCGGACATGGGCCAGTGGTAGTTCTGCCGGATTCAAGCCCGCCTTCATGGGAGTAGGTGAAGGCTGACCACCGGAACCTCGAGTTGAGCGATCTCGACGAAGGCACCAAAACAGAAGGATGATTACGACCAGCAACAAAGTGCAGGCAAGAATCAGAAGGAGGCGATCTTTCGGACCGAAAGGTTTGTAGCCACGTTCGGGTTCGGGCTTATCGTTGTAAGTCATAATCGCTGCTTCCTTTCAATCCGAACTCAGGCGAGAGGATCTCAAGTGACGATTTGAGCGTCAAAACGATCCAAGATCGGCCGTAGCGGACTAACGAACGTGCGAGGTCCCGCACCTCCGATTATTAATCCGATCGGACTACTGCTTAACGCATCAACTACCAGAGCGCCAGAGTCTCCGCCTACCGAGAAGTCGCCTTCTCCGCATCCGGTAATCTGAACCACGTTCTGGAACAGGTACTCCTCGCCATCAAACGTGAAAGTAGTTTCTGCCGCTACATCAGTAACGACGCCCAGCGTGTGCCCGGTGCCCGCACCGTATTTTCTTACGCTTTGAAAAAGTACCGGCTCCATCACCGCGGAGCGCACTTGTCCAATTACCGGCAACACCGGCTCGATGTCGGCCTTGCGGTTAACCCGCGCAATGGCCGCATCAAAACGATTCGGCACGCCATCAGGCTTGAGAGGTTCGAAGTCCGTGAGTGTCGCGATCGGGGTTGCCGAGCCGTCTGGTGCAGCGGGTTCCACGATCTGGTCCCCTGGCGTCGCGACGCCATTCGGCGAGAGAACATGTGACGCCGACAAAATGAACCATGCTTCATCCGCAGAACGTGAGACGATACAACCCAGCGATCCGGCTTTGCCGCTGACATGACTGATGGAAGCTGCCAAAGCCACCGGCCGGGCCTGAAGCCTCAATCCGCCAATCGGAATCAAGATCGCCAGTGAAAGCTTGCTTAGTCTCTTTGGCACCGAATCCAATGCCGATCACGTTTGCTGCTCGGAGGAGTTGACGGGCGGACTGAAATGCCGCTGACAACCGCAAAGGCCGTTGCGAGACATTCGTTTGTGCCAGCAGCTGCGTCAGGACTTCTCTATTATGATGCCTCACCCCACATAGCGAGTCGGGCGAGACCTTTAAGCTTTTGAAGTTCACCATCGTCGCGTGGTTAGTTCCTTCCGAACCAAAGCTCGCGCTGCCAGCGAGATTGAAAGTCGTTCTCGCAAACTCTCACACTGTCCCTCTTTCGCCTTCCGCCATCGTTATCCCTAACTAATTATTAACGCCCCGAGCGACGCCAGGAACTATCAACTTTGGGCCATTCTCGAATGACACTCTGATGAATCAAACGGGATCGCACCATACCCGCTGAACAGCTTGAGAGTGCAGGCGCAAAATCCACGCTTTGAAACTATTGCGGATGCTTGTGAATCGGAATTTTGGTTGGGACAAAAGGCGACGTCGACAATCGTTACTCTAAACCTGATCGAAAGTACACTGCACTGGTTTCTTGTCCGGACGCCAGCGCAGGAACTTTGTTCCATGACGAAAGCGGCCGCCGGTGAAATGATCGTATTGAACTTCGATGACGAGTTTCGGCGCGAGCGGTTGCCACTCGGCTGATCGTTCGGTGGCCCAGCGGCTGGGCCCACCGGGCGCGTTGCCCGTGAAACCCGGCGGCTTGATTAATTTTTCCAACTTCTTTGTCAGCGCAGCCTTTTCGTCAGACTTGAAGCTCGATGTAAATCCCACGTGATTAAGTAGACCGTTGTCGTCATAAAGTCCGAGCAGCATCGATCCGATGACTTTCCCTTCCGACGAGTAACGAAATCCGCCGACTACACAGTCGGCAGTTCGTAGTCGTTTCACTTTCACCATGCCATGGCGATTGCCACTTTGATAAGACATGTCGGCGCGCTTCGCAATCACGCCGTCGAGATCGACGCCCGCGCCGGCCAGCCAGTGTTTCGCAATCTTCAAATCAGTCGTGGCGGGCGACAGCTCGATCGATTTGTTTTTCGCGAAAAACTTTTTCGCAAAGGCGTCCAGCTTCTTTCGCCTCAAGGATAACGGTGCATCAACCAGCGACTTTCCGCGATCGTCAACCAGCAGATCGAAGACGATCATCTTCGCGGGAGTTTCATTCGCCAGCTTTTTGATTCGACTCTCTGCCGGATGAATTCGCATCAGCAAATCATCAAACGAAAACTTTCCCTTCACCGGCACAACGATCTCGCTATCGATCACAAATTGTTTTGGTTTCAGCTTGAGCAAGGCATCAACCAATTCGGGAAAGTAACGGGCTAGCGGCTGGCCGCTCTTTGATTGCAGATCGACGCGCTCGCCATCGCGAAATGCGAGACAGCGAAAGCCATCCCACTTCGGTTCGTATTGCCAGTTGTCGCCAACAGGAAGTTTCTCGACGGACTTCGCCTCCATCGGCAGGTATGGTTGTTTGAGAGGTAGAGTCATAAGAAAACTAATCCACAGATTTCACATACGGCTTCAAATCAAATCGCTTTCGCTGATCAAGCAAAGGTTTCCAAAGATCGCCGAGCTTTTCAATTCTCTTACGCACGTTGTCGATGCGAAAGTCTTCGATCTTGATTCCTTTCTCGATTTCTTTCCATGTCACCGGCGTCGAGACGCACGCGCGCGCCGTCGGCCGGACTGAATAAATCGACGCCAGCGTGCGTCCCCAGGCGTTCTGATTGTAATCCACCAGCACGCGTCCTTTCGGCCGCTTCGCCACTTTGTAGATCGCCGTAATGAGTTGCTGATGCGCCGATGCCAGCACGTGCGCGATCTCTTTCGCGATCGTCCAAACCTGCTTCTGCGTCGACCCGCGCACGATCGGAACGTAGATGTGAATTCCTTTCGAACCGGTCGTCTTTGGATACGAAGGCATACCTAACGAATCCAGAGCTTCGCGCACCGCCAAAGCCGTTTCTAAAACCTGTTCAAACTTTGCGCCCGGAACCGGATCGAGATCGAAATGAAGATAGTCCGGCCGGTCGACATCGTCGCAGCGCGCATACCATTGATTCAGATCGATGCAACCGAGATTGATCACCCAAAGCAACGCCGCAACATCCTGAATGATTGGAAAATCTATGACGTTGCCGGAGCCATGATGAATCGAACACAGCTCAATCCATGGCGGGCGCGGCGAAGGTGCGCGCTTCATGAAAAAGAATTCACCCGCGGCCCCGTTGGGATAACGCTTCATCACCATCGCGCGGTCCTGAAGATGAGGCAGAAGCACGTGCGCGAGGTCCGCGTAGTACTGAATCAAATCTAGCTTGGTGATTTTCAGCTCAGGCCAGAAAAGCTTTTTCAGATTGGTAAGCTTTACTTCGCGGCCGCCAAGTTTTAGTTCGACCTGTTCGACATTCTTCGGAATCTCGACGCGACGACGCACGGTCTTGGCGCGAGGCGCAGCAGTATGTTGGGCCGGATGATAGTCGCGGTGGGCTTTGGTCTGAGTCACGTTAGCCACAGATTTACACAGATAGACGCAGATAAGAAATCCAAATTGGCCTTCTTTTCCAACCGGCGTCAATCATTGTAATCTGTGGGCCTCTCTCTATTTTCTGACTTAACACGTTGTTTCATTCGTGGTACACTGGCCGCCCTTTATGAAAGCGCTTGAATCTTTTCATCCGGCCGTCCGCGATTGGTTCTTGAAGCACTTCGCTGCTCCGACTGAGCCGCAGGAGCAGGCCTGGCCCGCGATCAAACAGGGACGCCACACGCTGATCGCCGCGCCTACGGGATCCGGAAAAACTCTCGCGGCCTTCTTATCAGCCATCGATGATTTGGTTTGGAAAGCGGCGGCGGGAGATCTGAGCGACGAAACGCATGTCGTTTATGTCTCGCCGCTGAAGGCGCTCAGCAATGACATCAAGATCAATTTGGAAGAACCGCTGAAAGGTATTCAGCAGAATTTAGAAGCCGCCGGCATAACTGGTGTCGAGATTCGCACGTTCGTGCGCACAGGTGACACACCGGCGAAGGATCGCGCGGCAATGACCAGGAAGCCGCCGCACATCGTGGTCACTACTCCTGAATCCTTTTACATTCTTCTGACTAGTGAAGGCGGACGAAGGATGCTCAGCACGACGCGCGCGCTGATCGTCGACGAGATTCACGCGATGGTCGACGACAAGCGCGGATCGCATCTGTCGTTGTCGGTTGAAAGACTCGAAGCGCTGGTCAAGGAACCTTTGGTGCGCATCGGCTTATCAGCGACCCAGAAACCGATCGAAGAAGTTGCGTGCTTTCTGGTCGGGACTTCTAACGTCGATCCGAATGGAACACCTCGGTGCACGATCATCGACACCGGTCACACGCGCAAACTCGATCTGGCGATCGAAGTTCCCAGCTCGCCGCTCGAATCCTTGATGTCCAACGAAGTCTGGGAAGAAATCTACGATCGCATCACAAATCTGATTCGCGAACATAAAACAACGCTTGTATTCGTCAACACGCGGCGCATGGCTGAGCGCGTCGCGCGGCATCTTGGCGAGCGGCTCGGCGATGAAAACGTGACCGCGCATCATGGCAGCCTCGCACGCGAACTGAGATTATCCGCGGAGCAACGCTTGAAATCAGGCGAATTAAGCGCGTTGGTTGCCACTGCGTCGCTCGAACTCGGAATCGACATCGGCGCAGTCGATCTGGTGGTGCAGATTGGATCGACGCGGGCGATCTCGACTCTGCTGCAACGCATTGGTCGATCGAATCACACGGTCAGCGGCTTTCCGAAAGGCCGCATTTTTCCGCTGTCGCGCGATGAACTGGTTGAATGCGCCGCATTGGTTGACGCGGTGCGACGCGGCGAACTCGATCATCTCGAAATTCCTGAACAGCCGCTGGACATTCTGGCGCAGCAGATCGTTGCGGCAGTCGCGCCGGAAGAATGGACAGAAGAAGCGCTGTTTGAAATGGTTCGCCGCGCTTACCCGTTCAGAAATCTCAAGCGCGAAAAATTCGACGAAGTCATTCGCATGTTGTCCGAAGGCTTCACGACGCGGCGCGGTCGCCGCGGAACCTATCTCCATCACGACGCCGTCAATCATCGCTTGCGCGGCCGCAAAGGCGCGCGCCTGTCAGCTATCACAAATGGCGGCGCAATCCCTGACACGGGTGATTATCGAGTGATACTCGAACCGTCAGAGATTCTCGTCGGAACGTTGAATGAAGATTTCGCGATCGAGAGTCTCGCCGGCGACATCTTTCAGCTTGGCAACAGCTCGTACGAAATCAAGCGCGTGGGGACCGGCGAGGTCCGCGTCCTCGACGCGCATGGTCAGCCGCCTTCGATTCCGTTTTGGCTCGGCGAAGCGCCGGGAAGATCTCAAGAGCTGTCCGCATCGGTTTCTCGTTTGCGAAAAGAGATCGCGCAAAAGATCGACGATCAAAGGACTGACGCCGACGATGTGGTGAGCGGATCCAGTCTTGAATGGCTCACGAATGAAGTTGGGCTCACTCACGCGGCCGCCTCGCAAATCCTCGAGTACCTCGCACTCACGAAACTGGCATTGGGAGTGATGCCGACGCAGGAAGATATCGTCGTCGAACGCTTCTTTGATGAGAACGGCAGCACGCACGTGGTGATTCATGCGCCGTTTGGCAGCCGGCTGAATCGCGCGTGGGGTCTGGCGCTGCGCAAGCGTTTCTGCCGTACTTTTAACTTCGAGTTGCAAGCCGCCGCAACTGAGGACTCCATCGTTCTGTCACTTGGGCCAACTCATAGTTTTCCGCTCGAGACGATCTTCAACTATCTCAGTTCCAAATCCGTCTGCGATGTGCTGACTCAGGCGCTGCTCGACGCGCCGATGTTCAATATTCGTTGGCGTTGGAACGCGACCCGCGCGCTGGCGATTCCACGTTGGCGCAGCGGCGGCAAGGTCGCGCCGCAACTGCAACGCATGGCCGCGGAAGATTTGCTCGCGCTGGTGTTTCCTGATCAACTTGCGTGCGCCGAAAACCTGGCTGGCCCAATCGAAGTTCCCGCTCATCCATTGGTCGAGCAAACCGTGCGCGACTGTCTGGAAGAAGCGATGGATATTCGCGGATTGGAAGAGCTGCTGCGATCGATCGAGCGGGGCGAACGACGCCTCATTGCTCGCGAAATGACTGAGCCGTCGCCGCTCGCGCAGGAAATCCTCACTGCGAAACCGTACGCATTTTTGGACGATGCGCCCGCTGAAGAGCGACGCACGCTCGCCGTGATGAACCGGCGGTTTCTTGATGCCGAGACCGCGGCTGATCTTGGGAAGCTCGATCAAGCCGCAATCGATCGTGTTCGCGAGGAAGCGTGGCCGTCAGCCGAGAATGCTGATGAATTGCACGATGCGTTGATGCAGCTTGGATTTCTTACGAGTGACGAAGCACGGAAGAATGCTTGGGAACAGTTCTTTGCGCAGTTGATAAATGATCGCCGCGCGACAGTGCTCGTGTCAGCACCGGAAGCGGTAGCGACCGGATCAAGATTACTCGTTAACGAATCAATTGATCCGGTCGCTACCGCTCCCGGTACCGATACAATGTGGGTTGCGGCAGAGCGGTTGAATCAGCTTCGCGCGATTCATCCCGATTCGTTTTTGAATCCGCAAATCGAGCCTCCCGCGAGTTATGCGAGCGAGAGTTGGGATTCTGAAAATGCCGTGGTTGAAGTCTTACGTGGACGTTTGGAAGGCCTTGGGCCGGTGACGGTGGCGCAGCTTGCTGAATCGTTTTCGCTGCCACCGGCTCGAATCGAGATTGGATTGGCGAAGCTTGAGAGTGAAGGCTTTGCGATGCAGGGGCAGTTCACGCCCGCAGAGAGCACCGGCAGGGATGCCGGTGAACCACAGCCAGGGATACCTGCGCTCCCAGAGTGGTGTTCGCGCCGGCTACTCGCGCGCATTCACAGTTACACGCTCAATCGTCTGCGCAAAGAGATCGAACCGGTGTCGCCGGCGGATTTCATGCGCTTCCTTTTCGTCTGGCAGAAGGTAGCGCCCGATCACAAAGTCGAAGGAGCGCAAAGCGTCGCGCACATTCTCGATCAACTGGAAGGATTCGAAGCGCCGGCTGGTTCGTGGGAGTCAGAAATCCTTCCGGCGCGCGTTGCTGATTACGATCCGGCGTGGCTCGACAATTTGTGCGTTTCCGGAAAGCTCACCTGGCTGCGACTCTCTCCGCCAAAGTTACAAGCCGAAAAATCGAGCAGCTCCTCGCCCGTACGCAGCACGCCGATCGTGCTCTTGAATCGCAAGCACGTTCAGACTTGGAATAGGGTCTTCCCCTCTCCCACTGATCCGAACGGCTCGCTGTCGACCAACACGCAAACTGTTTATGACTTCCTGAAAGAACATGGCGCGTCGTTCTTTGTCGACATTGTTTCCGGCACTGAGCTATTGCCGAGCATGGTCGAAGAAGCGTTAGGCGAACTGGTGTTTCGCGGATTGGTTAGCGCAGATAGCTTTACCGGATTGCGCGCGCTACTGACACCGCTCAGTAAGGCTACGCATCGAGAAGTTGAGAAGAGACGACGCCGGCGCAAGTCGGTCTATAGCATGGACGATGCAGGACGTTGGGTGCGTCTGGGTACGCGCGCCTCAGGCGCGCAGCATGGCGCAGGCCTGTGTACCGAACCCGACCGCGAAACGATCGAAGCGGTCGCGCAAAAACTTCTGCAGCGGTACGGTGTCGTGTTTCGCAAGCTACTCGATCGCGAATCGATCGCGGTGCCGTGGCGAGATCTTCTGCGCACATTGCGTCGAATGGAAGCCCGCGGCGAGATTCGTGGCGGCCGCTTTGTTGGCGGCTTCTCTGGCGAGCAATTCGCGACCGCGGAAGCAGTTCAACTTTTGAGATCGATACGTCGCACGCAGCCTGAAGGATTGATGATTTCGATTAGTGCCGCCGATCCATTGAATCTTCTCGGCGTGGTCACGCCAGGCGGACGGTTATCTCCCGCGGCTTCGAACCGAGTTCTTTATCGTGATGGCGTTCCCATCGCAATCCTCGAAGCAAAAGAGTTGCGGTACCTCGTCGAAATGGCTGCTGCTGATCAATGGCAAGCGCGCAATGCCCTCTTGCGAAGACACGTGCCGCCGAAGGTTCGCGCCTACCTCAGTCAGAATCGCCTGACTGTTTCGCCTACCCAAGCGGGCGGTAACCTCGTGCACTGACGTACGTGGATCTCTTCTCAGGAAAAACCGTTTGGCGTTTCTCGAGGCTTTAGATCGTACTGGACAAAAACTAAAGCAGGATACGCATCCTCCCCTGAGTGGACACGCACCCTGCTTTTTCCCTTGCTGTCGGGATCGTATAGAGCTCGACTCTATTTCGATTCGTATGAGTGGTCTGTACTGTTCCGCACTTACAGCTGTCCGACAAACAATCTCAACCTCTTGAACACTGGATGGACAAACTCATGATAGTGGCGACTCTACTTTGAGCGGAACATAGTAGTCCAAGATTCTGGCGAGCCGATCAAAGTCAATCGGCTTCACCATATAATCATCACACCCCGCGGCCACTGCGGTATCGAAATGCTTGTCGTAGCCGGTGATGATTACCAAAGGAATTGTTGTTAAGTGCATCTCGTTGCGAAGCTGTCTAATCACGTTAAGCCCATTCATCTTCGGAAGCTGAAGATCAAGCAAAACCAAACCCGGCTCTTCATTGGATGTGAGCCTGACCGCCTCTTCTCCGTCAGCGGCTTCAAGAACGCGATAGCCTTTGCCGGTCAAAAGCATGTGAAGCATCTGACGCGTGTCGTCGTTATCGTCGGCCACTAGCACTGTCGGACCCTTGCGCAGGGGTGCATCGGCGCGAACGTTCGTCGAAAGGGATTGGGACTCGGGTTGGGCGAGAAAAGTTCTAAACGAACAATCGAAACTGCTGATTGACATCGGAATTATTGAAGGTGATCGCGTAAGACCGCGACTGCCTCGTACTCCTTCCATCCGTTTTCGCCGAGGGGATGTCGGGATCCTACTAAGCTGACACATCTTTTTCCTGAAACATGTACGCAGTCTGTACGCAAACGAACAAAGTTGTGAAAATTTCGCACTCCGTCAGAATCAGGTTAACTAAATCGAACAGCAGCATCGGTCCCTCACGTACGAAAATAATTCGACAACTTGGCATTGAGTACAAAACTTTGGCGCTTCATGCCACTAAGCTATTCGATTTGCAGTGTTACGACCCGCATCCGGCGATCGAGGAATTGGCATAGCATTCGCGGAAGAAACGAACGGACCAATGACGGCGCTGCGCGAAAAAATAAAAACTGCACTCGACGAAAGCCGAATGTTGGTCCTCGGCGCGCAAATCTTTCTTGGGTTTCACTTTCGAGCTGTATTTGAACCAGGATTCGAGCGACTCTCTAAATCCGCGCAATACTTGAAAATGGCCGCGCTCATGCTGCTGCTGATCGGTGTCGCGCTCATACTTTCGCCGGGCTCCTACCATCGAATCGTGCGGTCAGGGAGCGACGCGGAAGACGTGCATACATTCGCCACGACAGTGATGGACTTCGCGCTAATTCCCTTCATGTTGGCTTTTTCATTTGATTTGTACCTGGCTTCTGCACGCGTGCTCAACGCCATGAGCGCTATCGGCATCGGCTTAGTCACTGGAATAACGGCGGCTTGTTTTTGGTATGTGTTTGGATTTATTTCGAAGTCGCCACAGAGGTCGTCGAAGAAAAACTCTCGCGAAATGCCTCGCGCCCATGCAACTAAACTGGAAGACAAAATCGATCAGGCGTTGACTGAAGCGCGCGTCGTCTTGCCCGGAGCCCAGGCGCTGTTGGGTTTTCAGTTGGTCACGATGTTCATGGACGGGTTCGACAAGCTTCCGCAGTCCTCAAAATATGTGCACATCGCGAGCTTGAGTTTGATCGCTTTGACTATGATTTTGTTAATGACTCCGGCGGCCTACCACCGCATCGCGGTCGCAGGCGAAGACACGCCGCAAGTTCACAGGGTAGCCAGTGCCTTTCTTTTGGCAGCAATGATTCCTTTGCCCCTGGGAATTTGTGGAGACGTCTATGTTGTTTTTCGCAAAGTTACTGACTCAATCGCGCTGTCAGTTTCGTTGGCTGGCGCTGAGCTGATTATCTTTTATGGACTTTGGTTTGGGTTCACGTCGTATCGGCGCCTAAAACTTTCAGCGAGTTAATTGTCTCGACGAGTTGATTAATAAGGAGAACCAAAAATGCCAAGAGGTGACAAAGACAAATACACAGACAAAGAAAAACGGCAGGCCAGACATATCGAGAAGAGTTACGAAGAGCGAGGCGTGTAGGAAGAAGAAGCCGAGCGCCGCGCTTGGGCCAGCGTAAATGCCGTGCATCACGGCGGCGAGAAACCCGGCGGTGGCGGATACGGTAAGCCGGAAAATCACGAGCCGATGAGAAAAGGCGGAAGCAAGAGCGGTCGTCGTTAATTTGTCTTCAGACCCGTCGCGGTAGGAGAACGCTGATTTATGCTTCGCTATCGCACCGTCCTGGAGCGGCATTGTCATTGCTTATTAATTCTCGCTCCTCTTGCTCATCGTATTGGCCCCTGCGCGACGTTCGAATAGACAACAGATGCTTCGCAATCAGTACCGAAGCGGAACAGTGCCTTTTGCCATCAACGATTAATTACGAACTGGAGGACAACGATTAATGTGGAAAAGAGTAATTGGTTTCTTCGCACCAATCTGCATAGTTGCGCCGCTGCTGATCCTTGCTTGTTCAGACGCCAGGGACAGCACCAAGTTCGCCGGCAATGCTGCACAAGGCGGACTGGCAGAAGTTGAGATGGGCCGGCTGGCGACCCAGCGAGCGGGCGACGCCTCAGTGCGAGAGTTTGGCGCGCGGATGGTGTCGGATCACTCGGCAGCGAACACTGAGCTGAAAGGAATTGCTAGTAAGAAAGGAATGCAGCTTCCGAGTGACGTGAACTCAAGTCAGAAATCTGAGATAGACACGCTGTCTAAAATGTCCGGAGCTGAGTTCGACAAAGAATACATGTCCGCGATGGTCAAGGATCATCAGGAAGACGTGAAAGAGTTTGAGACGCAATCGAAAGACGGCAACGACGCGGACATAAAAGCCTTCGCGGCGAAGACGCTGCCGACGCTTCGGGAGCATTTGCGCATGGCCCAGGCAGCCGCGCAAAAAGTCGGCGCGAAGTGAAACTCCATTCATACTGTTTAGTTTCTCGAAAGGAGAAACATCATGCCGCCACTTCATCCTGCGCTCGTGCATTTTCCCATCGCCCTGGTCGTGTTTTCTTTCATCGCCGATCTGCTCGGACGATTGTTCACTAAAGTATCCTTGAGAGCTGCGGGATTCTGGTCGTTGATCGGCGCACTCGTGTTCGGGGCAATTACGGCGGCCACCGGTTACTACGATATGACCAGAACTCGCGGCGTGCTGGGCGACACTTTCAAATACGTGGATTTCCACATGGACGTTGGTTGGATTCTGGTGGGCTGCGTCGTAGTACTTACACTGTGGCGATGGCTGGCTTACGCGCGTCGCGATCGCTTTCCGGGATTTTCATACCTGATCGCAGCGGTGTTAGTCATGGGTTTGGTTTTGTTCCAGGGTTGGTATGGCGGCGAGATGGTTTACTCGCAGGGCGCCGGTGTGGCCGCAGCCGGCAAAGGAACCGAGCCCCCGCAAAATGGCAAGCAACAATTAGAAAGAGTTACGAAGTAAGGCGATTGAACGATGCGCGAACTGAAAATCTATTTGATTGATTCAGCGCCTTACGTGTTGAGCGTGCTGCGGATCGTCGCGGGCTTCTTGTTTCTTCAGCACGGGACGCAGAAGCTTTTCGGTTATCCAATGCGCCCGCCGGGCGGGAAGCCTGCGCTCGGATCCTTGTTTGGAGTCGCGGGCCTGTTGGAATTCATCGGCGGTATTCTGATCATGATTGGTCTGTTCACGCGTCCGGTCGCATTCATTCTGTCTGGAGAAATGGCAGTTGCTTATCTGATGATTCATGCGCCGCAAGGCTTTTGGCCGACGAAGAACCAGGGAGAAACCGCCGTGTTCTATTGCTTTCTGTTTTTGTTTTTCGTTTTCTCGGGACCAGGACCGTGGAGCGTCGATGCTTTGCTTGGAATTAGATCAATCTAAGGGAGAAAAACATAATGAGCGAACAACAATCACATAAACGCGGACTCAAATCAGAAGCGCAGAAAGAAGACGAAGCACGCGATGCTTACGCGCCCATTGCTTCGACCAGCCCAGCCGGAGGCGCATTCGCAAATCAGAAAGAACGAAAGCAAACCGATCAGGACTTAGCTCTATCGCAGGAGAAAGAACCCCATACAAAGAAGCGCTAACCTCAAGCCCGAGCGCCTTATCTCACTACAACTTTCAGCGATCACTTGCGGCGGCAGCTTGATCGTTGACTCGATTTCTCGCGCGCAATCCTACGGTGAAACTCGAATCGAGAAGCACGTGCCTACCAAGGTTGTGACCTACAGGACAATCAAAAACCTCGCCGCTGCCACCCTTATGACACGCTCGTGATATTCTAGCGAAAACTTTTCTTGATCTATTCCCCCATTGATTGGTAGCGATGCCTTCACTGTTTTCAGCGTTGGTCGGGAGATTTCGGCACATAACCGAAGAGGTGCCGATTCGCGAGGAGCTTTATAGCATCGAGCGCCTGGAGCAGTACGCCGCGTTCCTCGCGGTCGAACACAAAATTGACCAAAAGCCTCGTCACGTAAATCTGCTGCTGCCGCGGCTGGAAGAAAACAGTCGCAAGCTGATTGAAGCGTATAAGGCGCTGGCCGAATCGATTCGCAGCGAACACGTGATCTCTCCCGCGGCCGAATGGCTGGTCGATAATTTTCACATTGTCGAAGAGCAGGTCCGCGAAATTCGCGAAGACTTGCCGCGTGGTTATTATCGCGAGCTGCCCAAGCTCGCGAATGGCCCGTTCAAGAATTACCCGCGCATCTACGCGTTCTCAATCGAGCTAATCGCGCACACGGATAGTCACCTTGATACCGACACGCTACGGCGTTTCATCAATGCCTATCAAAAAGTTTCATCGCTCTCGATCGGTGAACTCTGGGCCGTGCCGATCAGTTTGCGGCTCGCGCTGGTCGAGAATCTGCGGCGTTTGACGACGCGCATAGCTTCATCACGGAACGAACGAGATGAAGCCGATCGACTGGCCGATCGCATACTCGAAGCAGCTCGGCGCCAGCCGCAGGACGTGGTTTCGTTGCTGCCGCGGACACGCAAAAAGTTGGGGCGGGCGTTCGTGGTCCAACTTATCCAGCGGTTGCGCGATCAGGATCCGGCGGTGATGCCAGTGTTGGAATGGCTCGATCAGCAACTGACAAAACAGGGGTTATCGCTCGAGAAGATCGTCCACGAGGAACATCATCGTCAAGCAGCCGCGCAAGTCACGGTGGGCAACATCATCACCAGCATGCGGCTGCTATCGACGCTCGATTGGAAAGACTTTTTTGAGAAAATAAGTCTGATCGATCCGGAGCTGGCAAAAGATCCGGCGGCAGTTTATGCGCGCATGGATTTCGCGACGCGCGATCGCTACCGGCACGTCATCGAGCGCATCAGCAAGCGCGCAAAAAAGAGCGAGCTGGAAATTGCGCGGGCCGCGTTGCAAATGGCCGAAGCTGCTCGCACCGCGAATGAAGATTCTTCTCACGCGCATGTCGGCTACTTTCTGGTAGATAAGGGCCTGGCCCAGTTGGAAGCGCAAGTCGGCTATCGCGCGCGCCTAGGCGAACGCGCGCTACAAGCGATCGAACGACACGCGGCGATCGCCTATCTTGGGAGTCTCGCGCTGTCGACCGCGCTGATTGTTTCGGTACTTGTTTTTGCAATGCTTCGGCTTAACGCCGGCGTCGTAGTCACGATTATTGGTGCGCTGCTCGCTGTGGTTCCCGCCAGCGATCTGGCCCTTAGCGTGCTCAGCTGGGACATAACTCATTTTCTTCTTCCGAAGCTACTGCCCAAGATTGATTTGTCGAAAGGACTCCCGCCCGAAGCGTCCACGATGGTGGTCGTGCCCGTGATCTTTCCCGATAAGGCAACTGTCGAGACACTGATCGACAAGCTTGAAATTTCATACCTCGCAAACCAGGACGAGCATCTGCACTTTGCGTTGCTGGGAGATTTTGCCGACGCGCCAAGCGAGCACATGCCCGACGACGAGAGTTTTGCAGAGGCTGCGCGGTTGGGGATTGAAGAACTTAATCGGCGGTACAGTTCGGGCGAGCCGATTAGATTTCATTTGTTTCACCGGCGCCGTCAATGGTGCGAGACCGAAGGCAAATGGATCGGATGGGAAAGAAAACGCGGCAAGCTGCGCGAGTTCAATCGCCTGCTGCGCGGCGCGCGCGATACCAGTTTCGTTGTGAACACGGCGGCGAATGATCTGCTCACGCAGGTTCGCTATGTAATCACGCTGGATTCCGACACCCAGTTACCTCGCGACGCGGCGAGACGCTTGATCGGCGCGGCGCTGCATCCGCTCAATCACCCGCGGTTTGATCCTGAAACTCAACGTGTTGTCGCCGGTTACGGAATTTTGCAACCGCGCGTAAGTATCTCGCTCGAAAGCGCGTCGCGTTCACTCTTCGCGCGAATCTTTTCCGGGAACACTGGAATCGATCCGTACACAACGGCGGCTTCTGACGTGTATCAGGATCTGTTTGGTGAAGGCATTTACACCGGGAAAGGTCTCTACGTCGTCGAAGCTTTCGAACAGGCGCTTAACGATCGCGTGCCGGAACAGACTCTATTGAGCCACGATTTATTTGAGTCGATCTTTGCGCGCGCCGCGCTGGTCAGCGATATCGAATTTCTCGACGACTATCCGGCTTACTACGACACCTACGCCAAGCGACAGCATCGCTGGACGCGCGGCGACTGGCAAATTGCGCGATGGCTGGCCAGCAGCGTTCATGATGCGCATGCGAACAAGCGGCCGAACCGCATAACCGCAATTTCGCGTTGGAAGATTCTCGACAATCTACGACGCAGTTTGCTGGCTCCGGCGATCGTGCTCTTGCTGATCGCAGGTTGGACGATTCTTCCCGGCAATCCATTTTGGTGGACACTGTTTGCGCTGCTGGTGCTGGCCTTTCCCGTATACGCACATGCGACGACCGGCCTGTTAATTCATCCGCGCGGCGTTCCGTGGACCAGTCACTTTTGGAGCGTCTGGGGCGACCTGCGCACGAACACCGCGCAGTTGGCGCTGGAGATCGTTTTTCTGGCGCACCAGGCTTATCTAATGACGGACGCGATCGTTCGCGTCGGACATCGCAAGCTGGTTTCGAAAAAGCATTTGCTCGAGTGGATGACTGCCGCCAGGGCCGAAAGGTCGAGCAATCACGACCTGCGCTCGTTTTTCGAATTCATGTGGCCGGCCGGCGCGCTTGCTTTGGTGGCAACGCTGCTGATCGCTTTTGCCGACGCGCGCGCTTTACCGGTTGCTGCACTGTTTTTATTGGCGTGGCTCTTGTCGCCGCTATTGGCTTTTTATGTCAGCCGCCACCGCGTTGAGAAAGTACAAGAGATTCCCGCCAGAGACGAGCGCGCCGGACGCATCGTAGCCCGGCGCACCTGGCGTTTCTTTCAAACCTTTGTCGGCGACGAAGATCATTGGCTCCCGGCGGACAACGTCCAGGAAGAGCCGCAGGTCATCGCTCATCGCACCTCGCCGACCAATATCGGATTGTTGTTGCTCTCGACTCTCTCAGCTTACGACTTTGGTTACATCGGTTTGGTTGAGTTGCTCGAGCGTCTCGAGTTTACGTTTGGCAGTTTGGAGAAACTGCAAAAGTTTCGCGGTCACTATTTCAATTGGCATGACACGCGAACGCTTCAGCCAATGTGGCCGCAGTATGTTTCGACTGTCGACAGCGGTAATCTCGCCGGAAATCTAATTGCGCTCAAGCAAGCCTGCCTCGAACTTCCGGATGACCAACTTCTGGACGCCAAAGTCATCCGCGGCCTGCAAGACACGATGGACGCTCTGCGGGCGGAGTCTTCACAACTGCCCCAGGCTATTCAGCGCACGGACGCGATCACTATCAAGCAACTGCACGGAGAAGTTCAGGCGGGCGCGAGTCTGTTGGCAGGTCCGGCTCCGGCATCACTTCCCCAGTGGACTGAACTAATCGAATTGCTGAATGAACACGCCGCCGTCATCGACGACATCGTGGCGGCATTGGCGCATGAACATGGCAAAGAAGAGTTTGCCGAGTTGCGTTGGTGGACAAGTTCGTTACTGCATCAAGCTCGCGCTTGTCGTCGCGACCTTCATCTGCTCGCGCCGTGGAGCATATTAGGTTCGTTGAGTTCAATCTCGAAGAGCGCCGGACAAATCGCCGCACGGCGTTGGCGAGTTATCGCAGAAAGGTTGACCGCCGTCCCGTCGCTCGCGCACGTTTCAGAAACATGCGACACCGTCTTAATCGAACTGGCCGCATTGCGCGCGCAGTTTGAACAGACTCCACCGGATTACGCGCGCGACGCGGCGCTCACCGAGATTGGTCAACTCACCAGTGCCGTTGAACAGGCTGCTGAAGCTGCCAAAACCTTGACCTCGCGGCTCGGTAATATAGCTCAACAGTCATCGCTGATCTTTGATGAGATGGATTTCAAGTTCCTGCTAGATCAGGAACGCAAGGTTTTTTCGATTGGCTACAACGTCAGCGAGGGACGCCACGACAATTCTTTTTACGATCTGCTCGCGTCAGAGGCGCGCGTCGCGAGCTTTATCGCAATCGCGAAGGGCGACGTGCCACAGGAACACTGGTTTCGCATGGGCCGTCAGTTGACTGCGGTTGATGGCGGGCGCGCGCTGATTTCGTGGACGGGTACGATGTTCGAATACCTGATGCCGCTTTTGATAATGCGCGACTACCGCAAGACGCTGCTGGGAGAAACGTATGAAGCCGTCGTCAAGCGTCAGATCGAATATGGCTATGAACGCGGCGTGCCCTGGGGAATTTCCGAGTCAGCTTACGCAGCGCGTGATCTGCACTTGAATTATCAATATGGGCCGTTTGGCGTTCCCGGTTTGGGACTGAAGCGCGGCCTGATAGAAGACCTGGTTGTGTCTCCTTACTCGACAATCCTGGCTTCGAATGTTTTGCCGAACGAGGCAATGCAGAATCTGAGGCGACTCGAGCGTGAAGGCGCGCTTTCGAGTTACGGATTTTATGAAGCCCTTGATTTCACGCCTGAGAGAGTCAAGAAGGGCGAACGCTGCACGTTGGTGCGCTGTTACATGGCCCATCACCAGGGAATGAGTTTGATTGCGCTCGACAACCTGCTGAACCGTGGCGCGATGCAGAATCGGTTTCACGGCGATCCGATCGTGCGAGCGACTGAGCTGCTTCTCCAGGAGCGCATTCCGCGCGGAGTCCAGGCGGTACATCCTCGCGCTGAAGAAGTTCTGACTGGCCGCGTGGTCCGCACGCTCACGGGCTTGGTCACACGCGCGTATGACACGCCCGACCTGCCCACGCCACGCACTCAACTATTATCCAACGGGAACTACAGCGTGATGATAACGACCGCGGGCGCAGGCTATTCGATGAGCGGACCACTGGCCGTCACGCGCTGGCGAGCGGACACCACGCGCGATAACTGGGGCAGTTTCATTTACGTGCGCGACGTGCGCAGCGGCGCGGTGTGGTCGGGCGGCTACCAACCCGTCTGCACCAAGCCAAACAGTTATGAAGTGGCATTTTCCGAAGACAAGGCGGATTTCTGGCGACGCGATGGTGGCATCGTCACCCATCTCGAAGTAATCGTTTCCGGCGAAGATAACAGCGAGCTGCGCCGGATTTCGGTTGCGAACTATTCGAACCGGCCACGCGAGATCGAGTTGACCTCTTATGCAGAAGTGGTGATCGCGCCGTTGGCCAGCGACCAGGCTCATTCGGCCTTCAGCAATCTGTTCGTGGAAACTGAATTTTATTCGGCGCATCAGGCGTTGTTGGCGCGACGCCGGCCTCGATCGTCTGAGGACGAAGCAGTCTGGGGAGTTCATGTGATGGCCGCCTCGACGCAGACCATTGGCGGCATTCAGTACGAGACTGACCGATCGCGATTTCTGGGTCGCGGTCGCACAACTGCGGAACCTGTGGCCGTCATGGAAGATCGACCGCTGTCGAATACCGTCGGCGCGGTGCTTGATCCGATTTTCAGTTTGCGTTCCCGAGTGCGCTTGCAACCAAATCAAACCGCCCAAATTGTTTTCACGACCGGAGTCGCTGAGTCGCGCGAGAAAGCCATCATGCTGTCAGAGAAATATCGCGACCCGGGGATCTTCGAGCGCGAATCCCGTTTGGCCTGGACGCGCGCGCAGGTCGAGATGAACCATCTGCATATCGATCCTGACGAAGCTCACCTCTTTCAAAGACTCGCCGGCCGCATTTTGTATCCGGATTCTTCGCTGCGCCCGCGCCCACACGTATTGGCGCTCAACAAGTTGACGCAATCCGGTTTGTGGCCGCACGGAATCAGCGGCGACTTGCCGATCGTCATCCTTCGGCTCGAGCGCGAAGAAGACGTTCCCATGTCGCGGCAGCTTCTGCGCGCGCATCAATACCTACGCTCGAAAGGTCTGCAATTCGATCTAGTGATTCTGAACGATCATCCGACGGGATACGCGCAATCGCTTCAGGATTCTTTGCAGCTGGCGGCGCGAACTTCGGGCGGGCAGGCGTTGCTCGACAAACCCGGCGGCATCTTCATTCGCCGCTCAGACATGATGGCTGAAGATGAACGCATCCTGCTGCACGCCGTTGCGCGCGTGGTGATCGTGAGTGAAAGAGGCTCGCTGGAAGATCAACTTACGCGCCGGCCGATCGAAGAAGATTTGCCCGCACCATTCCAGCCACGCACGGCGGCGCAGACCTATCCAGAACCCGTGCTCTCGCCTCCTAAGGTTTCCTTCTTCAACGGTATCGGTGGCTTCGCCCATGGCGGGCGCGAATATGTAGCGAGCCTCGGCGAAGGCCAATGGCCGCCGGCGCCCTGGTCCAACGTCATCGCGAACTCAGAAGACTTCGGATTTCTCATTACTGAGACGGGCGGCGGGTTCACCTGGTCAATCAATAGTCACGAGAATCGTTTGACGCCCTGGTCCAACGATGCCGTGAGTGACCCGCCGTCCGAAGCAATTTACCTTCGCGATGAAGATTCCGGCGTCACCTGGACCCCCACCCCGCTGCCGATTCGGGAAGCCGGGGCCTATCTGGTGCGGCATGGTCAGGGCTATACAGTTTTCGAGCATGCGAGCCATGGTATTTCGCAGGAGTTGTTGCTGTTCGCGCCGCTGGATGCGCCGGTGAGAATTTCTCTGCTGCGTTTGCGGAACCGGACGGATCGGCTACGCCGGCTTTCGCTGACCAGTTACAACGAACTCGTGCTCGGCGGCAGTCGCGAAGCTTCGGCCATGCATGTGGTGACTGATCTCGAAGAAGGCGAGCGCGCCATCTTCGCGCGCAATTCTTATAACAACGAGTTTGCGGATCGGGTGACTTTCGTGGGCACGAGCGAGGATCGATTTACGATGACTTGCGATCGAAACGAGTTTCTCGGCCGTAACGGCAACCTGGCGAAACCTGCGGCTATGCGGCGGGTGGGACTCAGTGGACGCGATGGCGCCGGACTGGATCCATGTGCCGCGATTCAAACGACCATTGAACTTGCGCCGGGCGAGGCTCGCGA
The DNA here is from genome assembly GCA_003222895.1 of Acidobacteriota bacterium. Taxonomy (GTDB): domain Bacteria; phylum Acidobacteriota; class Blastocatellia; order Pyrinomonadales; family Pyrinomonadaceae; genus UBA11740. Next base: position 48,159 of record QHXI01000048.1, read on the forward strand.
AGTGATCTTTCTTTTGGGCCAGACGGAGTCAATTGAAAAGGCTCGAGCCATCAACGAGCGCTTTCGCAGTCCGCATGAAGTGAACGAAGCGTTCGAACGCGTGCTCGGCTTTTGGGATCAAGCACTGGGCGCGATCGAAATTAAGACCCCCGATGCCTCGATGGACACGCTGGTCAATCGTTGGTTGTTGTATCAGACGCTGGCTTGTCGTGTCCGCGGGCGATCTGCGTTCTATCAATCAAGCGGGGCCTTCGGCTTCCGCGATCAGTTGCAAGATGTCACGGCCCTGGTCTATTCGCAGCCGCAGGTCGCGCGCGAACAAATCTTGCGCGCCGCTGGGCACCAGTTTAAGGAAGGGGACGTGCTGCACTGGTGGCATGAACCATCCGGGCGCGGCGTGCGCACGCGCTTCTCGGACGATTTACTTTGGTTGCCTTACGTAACTTCGTTCTACGTGAATGCGACCGGGGACTATTCACTTTTGGAAGAATCGGTTCCGTTTATCGAAGGTGATTTGCTTCAACCTGATCAGGTCGAAAGTTATCTGCAACCCACTATCTCTGCAGAGAGCGCAACCATCATCGAGCATTGCGCGCGGGCCATCGATCGCAGTCTGGGCTTGGGATCGCATGGCTTGCCTTTAATGGGGTCGGGTGATTGGAACGACGGCATGAATCGTGTCGGTGTTGGCGGGAAAGGCGAAAGCGTCTGGGTCGGATGGTTTCTCTCCACGGTGCTGACCAGCTTTACGCCGTTATTAGCAAGGATGTCAGAATCGGGAGCGTTAGCGACCGGGCAGGGAAATTTATTTGAGAAGCGAGGCGCTCGTTACGTCAAGCATCTGGAGAAACTCCGTAAAGGTTTGGAGCAAGCCTGGGACGGAGACTGGTATCGGCGCGCTTATTTTGATGACGGTACGCCGCTTGGATCGGCGCAGAACGACGAATGCCGGATTGATTCGATCGCGCAAACATGGGCCGTAATCTCCGGCGCCGCCGATCCATATAAAGCCGGTCGCGCAATGGCTTCGGTTGACGAGTATCTGGTGCAACGCGGTGAGGGACTGATCATTCTGTTCACGCCTCCGTTCGACAAGACAAAATTGGATCCGGGATACGTGAAGGGCTATGTTCCGGGCGTACGGGAAAACGGCGGGCAATACACGCACGCCGCGCTATGGACAGTGATCGCGTTTGCGATGCTCGGCGATGGCGACCGTGCCGGCGAGTTATTCTCGCTGCTAAATCCCATCAATCATTCTTCGACGCGCGCCGGACTGCACAAATATAAAGTTGAGCCTTACGTGGCGATGGGAGATGTCTACGCGGTGCCGCCACACACCGGCCGCGGTGGTTGGACCTGGTACACCGGCTCGGCCGGTTGGATGTATCGCGCCGCACTGGAATACATCTTAGGATTCAAGCTGAATGGCGATCGTCTGGTCGTCGATCCATGTATTCCACGTGGGTGGCGCGAGTTCGAAATTATTTATCGCCGTGGAAACACGGTCTATCGTATCAAAGTTGAAAATCCACATTCGCTTTATCGCGGCGTGGCCAGCGTTAACTTGGATGGGGTCGAGCAGCGAGACGGCGCGATTCTCTTAAGTAATGACGGACTGAATCATGAAGTTCGCATCTTAATCGGCGAGAAACCAACGGCTACAGAATCCCCGCAAGCCGGCATCGCGACCGAAACCTACTCTCATTCGCAAAACGAAAGCTGAACAATAGCGCCGACTCTTCGATCGTCGTTATAATGAATTCATGAAACGATCCGGAGTCGCCGATCTTCCTCTTCATGGCGGACGCGTGCCTGAATGGCTGGCGCAGCGCATGACTAGATTGGGCGCCGCCGTCACCGAAGCGATCGTTTCGGACTACGGCACTTCGGCGTTTCTTTCGCGCCTCAGCGATCCATTTTGGTTTCAAGCTCTCGGCGCGGTGATGGGAATGGACTGGCATTCTTCAGGCATCACGACGTCTGTAATGGGTGCGTTGAAACGGGGCCTCGCGCCAAAAGCCGATGAGCTTGGCCTTTATCTCTGTGGCGGACGCGGAAGATTTTCGCGGAACACTCCGAACGAATTAAGAACCATCGGGTATCGTCGGGGGTTTGACGGCGAGTCACTGGTACGTACGAGCCGATTGACTGCGCGCATCGATAACAACGCGATTGCGGACGGCTTTCAGATTTACCTGCACACGTTCCTCGTCGATGAGAAGGGCGAGTGGGTGGTCGTGCAGCAAGGGCTGAACGATCAGACGGGAATGGCGCGTCGCTATCATTGGCATTCCGCCGCCATAAAGGATTTTATCGAAGAGCCGCACACCGGAATCGTCGGCGAGCCGCAAGGCACGATCATGAATCTGGTCGATGCGCACGCGAGGCCCGCGCAAAACGCGATGCTCGATCTGACGCGCATGCGGCCAGAGAAGAGCCTGCGCGAAGCCGCGGCGGCCAGCTTGGATATTTCTCGCGTGCCGTATCTTCAGCTGCCCACGCATCATGGCGTGCGGCCGAACGACGTCGATCTAAAACGGCTGGGCGCAGTATTGGCAGTTGCTTACGATCGTGATTTACACGATTTCGCCGAACTGCTGTTGCTGGAGAAGCTCGGGCCACGGACTTTGCAGTCGCTCGCGCTGGTTGCGGAAGTGATTCATGGCACGCCGAGCCGCTTCAACGATCCTGCGCGCTTCTCATTCGCGCATGGCGGCAAAGATGGTCATCCGTTTGCGGTGCCAACTAAAACTTACGATGAGTCGTTGAATTTTCTCAGGAGCGCGCTCGATCACGCGAAACCTGTCAGTACCGGGAGGGGTAACGATCGAGTCGAGTTCGGGCGAGAAAAACTCGAAGCGCTGAAACGTCTGAATCGATTCGCACACTCAGTCGAAACTCATCTCAAACCTGAAGCGAATTTCGATGAGCTAATTACCCACGAGCAATCGATCTCGGTATCTGTTGGCGGACGAACAGTCTTCGATGACAAGCGGCGGGTACGGACAGTCTCACCCAGACAGCGATCTCTTTTCTAATTCACTTCCCTTTTTGATCGAATCAAACCGCGACGGGCGCCGCGATCTTGGCGTGTGATTCGTAACCGATCAGCTGAAGATTCTCATAGCGGAAATTCAGCAAGCCTTCCAAGCCGCGCAACTTCTTCTCGTCATCGAAGATTTCCAGACGCGGCAGCGGCAAAGGCTCGCGCTGGAGCAATTCCCTCACCTGGTCGAGATGATTCTGATAAATGTGATAATCGCCGAGTGTGTAGATGAATTCGCCAACCGCGAGATCGCAAACGTGCGCGACCATGTGCGTCAACAGTGCGTACGAGCTGATGTTGAAAGGCACCCCGAGAAATGCATCAGCGGATCGCTGATAAAGCTGGCAATGCAGCAGTGAGACATCGGGACGTTGTTCGACCTTGAATTGAAACAGCGTGTGGCACGGGGGCAGATCGACGTGGTCGCATTCGCGCGGATCCCAACCGCTGACGATCAAGCGCCGCGAATTGGGATTCGTTTCAATCTCCTTGATTAGCCGCGCAATCTGATCGACGCCATCGCGTTTCGGATAATTTCCGCCGAATGAGCGCCACAAATATCCATACACCGGCCCAAGATCACCCGGCTCGCGACCAAACCGACGTGTATGTTCAGCGTCCGCCCATTCTTTCCAGATGTCGATGCCCTTAGCGCGCAGATTCGCTTCGTTCGTATCGCCAGATAGAAACCAAAACAACTCTTCAGCGATCCAACGAAACGGAACTTTCTTTGTAGTTACGATCGGAAATCCCGCGTTCAAATCGAACCGGGTCTGATATCCAAAATGTGAAATGGCGCCGACACCGGTGCGATCGTGATGCGTCGTGCCGTTATCAAGGATTGATCGGAGGATGTCGTGGTACTGCTTCATCTTTGAAAGTCCCGCAGGGACGAAATGTTTATAGAACCTGGCCAGACAAATTTCAAAGCTCCGAAGGAGTGAAATGATTGGATGAGATCATTTCGCTCCTTCGGAGCTAATCGGCAAGGAATGCTCTCGAACTATAAATATTCCGCTCCTGCGGAGTTCAAAATCACTTGGCGATTTCTGTAATAGCTTCGATCAAGCTTTCAATTTCTTCATCGCTCGTGTAGCACGCACAGCCGACGCGCACCAGGCCTTCGGGTTGCAGACCTAATCGATCGACGACGGTTTGCGCATAGAAATCTCCGTGCGACACGAACAGGCCGCGCTCGGCCAAACGTCGCGCAACCTCAGTCGAAGCAACCTTCTTGATGACGAAAGAGATAGTTGGCGTGCGGATCTCGTCCGGCGGCGGACCATACAAACGAACACCATCGATCCCTGAGAGCGATTCCCACAGGCGCTTTACTTGAGGCGAGCTGTGCGCACGGAGGCCGGCGAACGAAGTCTGCAGCAGCTCGCGACGACTTACAGTTGAATCATTGATCCGGTCGCTATCGCTCCCCGCACTAACGCGCAGCGACGCATAAAACTCAACGGCTGTAGCGGCGCCGGCGATGCCTTCATGATTTTGCGTACCCATCTCGATGCGCTCAGGCGCATTGTCGGGCGCGGGTTGCAGTTTCGGAAAGTCGATCGATTCGAGCAAATTTCTCTTTCCATAAAACACACTGACGTGCGGCCCATAAAATTTGTAAGCCGAACACGTCAGGAAATCACAGTCCGATTCTTTGACGTCGCATAGAAAATACGGCGCGTAATGGACCGCATCGACCAGCGCCAGCGCACCGACGGAATGCGCCAGATCGACTGCGCGACGAAAATCACTTACCGTTCCCAGCGCATTACAACCCGCGCCGAACGAAACCATCTTTGTTTTCTTAGTAACGAGCCGCTCAAAATCATTCCAATCAAGTTGTCCCGTTTCGGGATCCATCTGCGCCACGTTCAGCGTCGCGCCGCGCTCGACAACTAACGCCTGCCACGGCGCAACGTTCGCGTGATGTTCGAGTTCGGTAATCACGATCTCGTCGCCCGGACCGAGTGATCGACCGAGCGCGCGCGACAGGTGATAAATCATCGTCGTCGTGTTTGGGCCAAACACGATTTCATTTGCCGAAGCGTTCAGAAAATCGGCGAACGTGTGCCGAGCCGATTCGATAATCGCGTCGGTTTCGTGGCTGGTCGGATACTCCCAATGCGTGTTCGCGTTGTGATTCAGGAGGTAATCAGAAACTGCGTCGACTACGCGCTGGGGCGTCTGAGTTCCGCCCGGCGCGTCAAAGTATGCGACCGGGAATCCGTTGTGCTCGCGCGCCAACGAGGGAAACTGGGCGCGTATGTCTTCAGTTGAAATGGCCGTGGCGAGTTGCTGACGTGATGCAGTGCTCATCTGGAACTCTGAAAGCGGTTAACTGGTACGAACGCTCAGATGCTAGCAGAAATGGCTTTGAAATTCTTGGTCGCGCCGCGGTTTTTTCTCGCCCCATCGGCATTCTAGTTGCAAAACTCAAGCGCGAAGACAAAAGCATTCGGAAAAGTTGTGGTTAGTACGTGCAAACTGAACGCTTATGGGATTCAGTGTACGCGAAGCCAACACGTATTGGCGGGAAGACCTGATTAGAGGATTCATTCGCTGCGTTTGGCCGAATGGAACGCAGCTCTTAATTTTGGAGGTAAGCGATGGCAAAACGAAAGAATGGTGGGACGACAACAAAGAAAACCGGCAATCAATCCACCGGGTTACAGAAGCGCGACCGTGAGGATTTGGGCGAGCGCCTGGCGGCGACTCCGTTTACGTTTATGCGGCGATTCGGCGAAGAAATGGATCGGATGTTCGGCGATTTTGATCTTGGCCGTGACTGGCTGTCGCCGGTGCTCGACCGCGCAAAGCTGCCGCCAGGTCTTTGGTCGCCGCAGGTTGAAATGTTTGAGCGCGACAATCAACTCGTGCTGCGGGCAGACTTACCCGGCTTGACGAAAGACGATGTGGACGTCGAGTTCTCTGAAGACGGAATCACGATCGAAGGCGAGCGCAAGAACGAACACGACGAAAAGGGCGAAGGCTACTTTCGCAGCGAGCGCAGCTACGGAAAATTCTTCCGCCGCGTTCCAGTACCGGAAGGCGTTGACATCGAGAAAGCTAAGGCGACCTTTGACAACGGCGTGCTGGAGATAACAATGCCGGCGCCAAAACGGGAAGAGCGCAAACCCAGACGTTTGGAGATTGGCGGCAACGGACACCAGCAAGCCAGGGGCAAAGCAGCCTGATTAGGCAGTTCGCGACCGATAGATAAAGGCACGGACAATTCTGGCGAGCCTGCAAACAAACGCATCGACTCTCAGCATATGAAAGCTTGTGAGTTTCGTTCGCTCGAGTCGATCCCCTCGGCGATTACAACTTGTTGAGGAGCCGGTTTCGTGTGCGTCAGCAGCCCGAATCCAGGGAGTGCTCAAATTACGGCAGCTCTTGATGACGCACGCGCTTCTGGCACTTTCCGATCGATATGGAAATTCTTCGACGAATCAATCTCAGCGCGGCCATTATCGTGATCGTCTGTTTCTTTCTACCGTGGGAACAGATTAGTTGCGGTGGCGCAAAGGATACTCTGAGCGGATTAGATCTGGCTCGTCATGATCATATTTCGCTTTGGTTGGTTCCGTTGCTAATGCTGGGGGTGGTGCTAATCGGAATTCTGCGGAGACGCGGCGAACGTCCCTTGTTGTTTTCCATCGTGAGCATCGTCGCGGGTTCGGTTGCGATGTACCTGATGAATGATGAACGACAGCGAGTACAAGATGAGGGTGGCGTCATCTCTGCGCATTTGACCGGGTGGTTTTGGCTCAGCTTGTTCGCGTCAATCGCCGTTTTAGTCTTGGGCGTCGTCCGACTGTTGAGCCGCAGTCGGGCTCCCGCTCAATTGGCTAAGTAGTTTCCGTTGAATTAACGATGGTCTTATCACTCAAAACCGAAAGGCTGAAACGTTACGCGGAAATCGTGGGCTTGCTGGTGAAGTATGGCCGCTCGGATCTCGTTAAGCAGTCCGATCTTGGATTGATTGGTAATACGGCTATCGAGAAAACCGGCCAGCCTAAAGCTGAAGAGTTGGCCAGCGATCTCGAAGGTCTCGGGCCGACCTTCATCAAGCTCGGTCAGTTGCTTTCCACACGCGGAGATTTGTTGCCGCAACCGTACCTGGACGCGTTGTCGCGTTTGCAGGATCAAATCGCGCCATTTTCTTATGAAGAAGTCGAGCGCATCGTTTCATCAGAACTGGGCGGACGGATCTCGAAACTGTTTCTCGAGTTCGACAATGAACCAACGGCGGCTGCGTCGCTGGCCCAAGTGCACCGTGCGACCATGCGCGACGGCCGCGAAGTCGTGGTGAAAGTTCAGCGCCCGCACATTCGCGGGCAGATCGTCGAGGACCTGGAAGCATTGGAACAGATCGCTGAATTCATCGACGCGCACACGGAAACGGGCAAGCGTTACGAATTCACGAACATGCTCGCGGATCTGCGTCAAAGTCTGCTGCACGAATTGGACTTTCAGCGCGAGGCGAGCAACTTGCTACGGCTGCGCAGGAGCCTGCGCGAATTCGAAAACATCGTTATCCCTGAGCCGGTTGAGGATTACACCACCTCGCGCGTCCTGACGATGGATTACATTCCCGGCAAAAAGATTACCGACGTAAGTCCACTGCGCTTGATGGAATTGGACACGAGCAAATTAGCGGAGGAAGTCTTTCGGGCTTATCTCAAGCAAATGTTGGTGGACGGTTTCTTTCACGCCGACCCGCATCCCGGAAATGTCTTCATTACTGAAGACGGTTGCATCGCGTTGCTCGACCTGGGAATGGTCGCGCACATCGCCGAGAACTTCCGGGAGAACCAGTTGCGTTTGTTGCTGGCGATTAGCGAAGCACGCGGTGACGAAGCTGCTGAAGTCTCAAAAAAGATGGGCGAGCCTAAGCCCAATTTTGACAAGCAAGATTTCGAACATCGGGTTGCCAATCTGGTGGCGCAACATGCGGACGTCGAACTTGAGCGGATTTATGCGGGCAAGATCGTGCTGGAGATTCAGCGAATTGCCGCAGACTGCTGGTTCCGTTTGCCCCCGGAATTCACGATGATTGCCAAGGCGATGATGAACCTCGATCGCGTAGTCTACGTGCTCGATCCAACCTTCAATCCCAATGAGATTATCCGCCACGAAGCCATGAACATCATGACCCGGCAAGTGTTCCAGAGCCTTGAGCCGGGCTCGCTCCTCTCCCGGGCCATCGATGTGAAGGAGTTTGTCGAACGACTGCCGACGCGCGTCAACAAGATTCTCGACGCCGTTGGCAACAATGAACTGAAGATTGGTGTCGACGCAATCGACGAGAAAGTCGTGCTTGACGGACTTCAGAAGGTCGCCAACCGAATTACGCTGGGCTTGATCCTGGCGGCGTTGATTGTGGGTGCAGCATTGATGATGCGGGTTGAGACGTCATTTCGGATCCTTGGCTACCCCGGCTTCCCGGCGATCTTCTTTCTGCTCGCCGCCGTGGCCGCATTAGTTCTCATCGTGAATATCGTCTTTTATGACGAAAAGCCTAAGAAAAAGAGTGACGATGAGTGAATTGCGTGCCACGACTCGAAGCTCAATGGCCACCATGGTTTGCAACCTTCGCCGATTTCAGGCATCATAGTTCACGGTTAATCCTTCTCTCGCGCATCAACGGTGATGCGCCCCGCGCACAAAACGATTAGCGCCGGACGTTTGGATAGTTCGAGAGCAGGCTGTTACGAAATCTCCGAAGCCGCTCTTTCAGAGAGCATCCGAACCTGGTCCTTCGACCGCTACCGTTTCGACCGAAGCCCGTTTTCAGTTCGCAGCTTCTTTTCATTCCCTAAGAGGGGAAAGGTAAATTTACATGTCAACGAAACTTTATGTTGGAAACCTCGCTTTCCAAACCACCAGTCAGGAGCTGCAGGAATTGTTCGCTCAAGCAGGCACGGTTGAATCAGCGAGTGTCGTGGAAGACCGCGACACCGGACGTTCGAGAGGCTTCGCCTTCGTCGAAATGTCCACTAAGGAAGAGGCCACCGCAGCCATTGATCAGTTCAATGGTAAAGAAGTCGGCGGCCGCGCATTGAAAGTCAACGAAGCCAAACCGCGCGAAAATCGTGGCGGCGGCGGCGGTCGTGGCTTTGGCGGCGGCGGCGGTGGTCGCGGCGGTTACGGTGGTAATCGCGGCGGCGGCGGCGGCGGTCGTAACGGCGGCGGCTATGGCGGCGGCGGCAATCGTGAACCGCGCTGGTAATAACCAGTTAGCGGTAGGCAGTGAGCAGATCTTTTGTGTCTCCCGCGGTATTCCGCGTGAGCGTTAATCATGGCGGACACGAGAGACTGCCCTGCTACGCAACATCAATCGCGGCGAATCACTCGCCGCCAAATCAAAAGGAGTTTATGGATTTTTCTCAACTGGGACTCGCGCCCGCGCAACTGAGCGCCTGCGAGTCTCTCGGATACAACGAACCGACACCAATTCAGCGACAGGCGATTCCTGTCATCCTTAGCGGCCGAGACGTAATCGGCTGTGCCGAAACCGGCACCGGCAAGACGGCCGCATTTCTACTTCCCATCATTCAAAAGACAAGCGAACGCTCGAGACCGGGCCTTCGCGTGTTAGTGCTGGCGCCGACGCGTGAGTTAGCGCTGCAGATTCAAAAGAATTATGGCGAGCTTAATCGCGTCAAGTCGAATCGCAGCGTGATTGCGATCGGCGGCGCAAACATCCGCACCCAAATCAGCGAGCTACGAAAGGGCGCGACTGTTTTGATCGCAACGCCGGGACGCCTGCTCGATCTAACTGAACGCGGCGCCGTCAACCTTTCAACAATCGAAGTCCTGGTTTTGGACGAAGCCGATCGCATGCTGGACATGGGATTTCTGCCGGCGATTCGTCGCGTGCTGGCGATGCTGCCGACTAAGCGACAGACGCTTTTGTTTTCCGCGACAATGTCGCCGAATATCGAACAACTGGCTCGCTCGACAATGAAAGAGCCGCATTTGATTGAAGTAAGTCAGCGCGGACGCGCGGCCACAATGGTTGAGCAGACTGCTTATCATGTTGAGCAGCATTCGAAGACGGCGCTTTTGCTTGAGCTGCTTGAGAGGGAAGGCGATGAATTCGCGCGCGTGCTCGTCTTTACGCGCACGCGACGCGGTGCCGAGCGTCTTTCGCACATTTTGAAGGCCCGCGATCACAGCGTGAATCGAATTCACGCTGACCGCACGCAACCCCAGCGCGAGGCCGCACTGCGCGAGTTCAGCGATGGACGCGCGCGCGTGCTGGTCGCGACTGACATCGCGGCGCGCGGCATCGACGTCGATTCAGTTTCGCACGTCATTAACTATGACGTGCCGGCTGCACCCGAAGATTACGTGCACCGCGTTGGCCGCACGGGGCGAGCCGGAAACCAGGGCAAAGCGATTACAATCGTCGCGCCGGTCGATGAATTGTCGATGCGAGCAATCGAGCGGCTCACGGGTCAAGCTGTGAGACGAGTCGTGCCCGCAGGTTTCGGTGCACCGCAACCGATCGCCGCTTCGCCAGTTAAGCCTTTAACGGGCGGTGCGCGCATGCGTAGCAGTTCGGTGCGTTCGTTTCGTCCGCGACGCGGGCGGTAGCGGTTGTGTCTGAAGCCCGCGCATAAGCCAACCCACTAATCGTCGGGCTTCTGACATGCTTTAGCGAGACAAGGTTTTACAAGAAGATGAGGAGCAATATGGACGACAAACAGACTTTCGCAATCGGAGATCGAGTCGAGCAAATGTGTGTGACTTGCGGCGAGGAGCGCGGTCACATCGTCGCTTCAATGACCAAGGGTGGAAAGATTACGCGCGTCAGTTGCCCGATTTGTGGCTCGCGTGTTCCTTACAAGAGTGGCACAACGCGTCGAGCCTCAACCAAGGTAGGCGCGCCTTACGATCGCGCGCGCACGTATCGACGTGGTCAGGTGATCATGCATCCGACCTTCGGTGAAGGCGAGGTCACGGCGATTATCGAGTCAGGCAAGATGGATGTGCTGTTCGCAGATCGAATGCGGCGGCTGATCCATTCCGTTTAGAAGACAAATAACGGTTGCCTTGCACACGAGACGTGGCATCAATGCCAACGTGTCCAGATGCGCTCTAAACGCTGAAGAAGTGGCATTGGTTGGAATGCGATAATAGGGAATAGTTATATCGCAACTCTTGTTGGAGGTTTCAATGGCCCAAGAGGATAAACTAATTGACTACCTTTCAAAGGAAATAGAAACTCAAACTAATAACCTGATGACGTTTCGTGCGCGGATCAACTTAGCGGTTTTTGTTGGACCGTTCGTTTTGATGGCCTCGCTCGTTTTTCGCAACGATATCCCACGTGGCATCCACCTGTGGAGCATAAAGACCCTAATACCCGCGACTGTTCTAGGTCTTATTTATCTAACTCTTGGATGGGTGTGCTGTTCAATCGAGACTCAGATCTGGAAGAAGTGTAACGAGTGGCGGCAGTTGATTGCGGACCTAAGTAGCGGGGAGACCACGAGCATCGCACCGGCTCAACTCGAATTCAAACATAAACTCCGACTGGCATATATGATTGTTTACAGCGCAATGATTGTGGCGTTCGTGTGTGTAGGTATTCTTATTTCCCAGGTACAGAAGTGAGGGTTGTGTCTTGACTAGCAAGGAAGAGTCCGCTTCGTATTGAGAATTGTTGTCACACGAGACTGACCAAAAATGTTGGTTCGAACGAATTTTAAAGACACATCTTGCCCACACCTTTTGGACTTGATCGAAGAATGTGGGAGCGATATGACGGAAAGTAGATATTGGAGAAGCAAATGCGCGAGATGCAGACGGACAGGATAGCCCCCGAACACGAAAATAGCGTCAACTGGCCCACCGTAGCTTTCTTGATCCTTTTTCATGTGGCTTCGGTGGCGGCTCTTTTTTTCTGGAGTTGGCCTGCGGTTATCACCGCCGCGATTCTCTTCTGGGTCGGCGGCAGTCTCGGTATCGGCATGGGTTACCATCGTTTGTTGACGCATCGCGGCTATTGGGTGCCGAAAGTTATCGAATACTTTCTGATCTTCTGTGGCGCTCTGGCCCTCGAAGGTGGGCCAATACAATGGGCCACGACACATCGTATTCATCACGCCCATACCGATGAAAAAGGAGATCCGCATACGCCTCGAGATGGACGATGGTGGTCACACGTCGGTTGGATTCTAGTCCCTCCCGCGGAGCTGCTTGATCAGACCCGGCTCGAGCGGTATGCCCCTGATTTGATAAGCCAAAGATTCTACCGTTTGCTGAATCGGTTTTATTATGTGCCTCTTATTATGCTCGCAGTAGGACTGTTGGCATTCGGTGGTTGGAGAGTCATGCTCTGGGGAACCTTCCTGCGGGTCACGCTTGGCCTTCATGCTACTTGGCTGGTTAACTCGGCAACTCACATGTGGGGCAAGCGCCGATTCTCAACACGCGATGATTCAAGAAACAACTGGTGGGTCGCTCTGCTGACCTTTGGCGAGGGCTGGCACAACAACCATCACGCCCATCCTACGTCGGCTCGCCACGGCCTGAGATGGTACGAGATTGATTTCAACTGGTGGGGCATTCGCTTATTGCAGTTCATGGGACTGGCTCGAAGGATCAAACGAGTGCGCTTCAATCGCGCCTCAACTGCGTGGCAGCTTGTTACTGGTCGAGTAAAGTCTCGGAGATCTTACGAAGGAGCTTAGCTACGATCCCGTCAGTTACCCGGCTGACTCAGCTTTCGCTATAGGCGTCGCTTAGTTTGCGAAAGTGGTAGCCGACTGCGGCCAGGCGCAGCGAGTCGGCGAACTTGTTCCGGTGTTTCACGATCGCCCGGCTGAAGAAACGCCAGAATTCCCAGCGCGCCGAATCAACCACGCCAAGCTTGAACAGAATGCGGGTGAGGGTCATAAAACCTCTCACCAGGCCGTAATGTTGCGGCTCAGAAAACTGCTGGGCAGTCCGGCGCATCGAGTCCAGAACTCGCTGATAATATTCACGAGGGCTGTAGATCGTGCGCATGATTGATTGGTAACCCTGCACCAGGAAGGCCGGATCCATTCGCGTTTTGAAATTGAAGGTACAGACGGTGTTGTTGCCTGAAGCTTCTCCGAGTAACCGGCCCTCGCGTTCCAGTCTCTTCCAAAGTTGCGTATCCGGCAGGGCGTTGAGTAGACCAACCATCGCAAGTGGAATCGCGCTCTTGCGAATGAAATCGATCTGCCGCTCAAAAATATCGACCGGATCGTTATCAAAACCAACGATGAAGCCGGCCATGACTTCCATTCCGTAACTCTGAATCTTCTTGACAGAACCAAGCAGGTCTCCGCGGTTCTGCGACTTTTGCGCTTCCTGCAAACTCTCTTCGACGGGCGTTTCGATGCCAATGAAAACGCGGCGGAAACCGGCCTCGCGCATGCTTGCCAGCAATGGTTCATCGTCGGCAAGATTCAAACTCGATTCAGTAAGCAACGAAAATGGATAACCGTGGGCCTTCTGCCATGCCGCAATTTCGGGTAACAGTAGCCGCACGTTTTTCTTGTTGCCGATGAAATTGTCGTCGACGATGAAGACCGTCCCACGCCAATTGAGGTCGTAAAGCACATCGAGTTCCGCGAGCATCTGCTGGTTACTCTTCGTTCGCGGCACGCGGCCGTAGATTTCGATGATGTCGCAAAACTCGCACGAGAAAGGACAGCCGCGCGAGTACTGAATCGACATCGCGCTGTAGCGCTTCATGTTCGCGAGATGAAAGTGGGCCATCGGCGTGGCGGACAATGGCGGACGTTCGGCGGCCTGGTATGTTCGTTTCGCCTCGCCGCGCGCAAGATCCTCGATGAATTGTGGCAGGGTTGTCTCAGCTTCGCCAAGAAAGACATGATCCGCTTCCGGTAACTCTTCGATCGTAGTGGTGACGTAAGGTCCGCCCAGCACGACGCGTTTACCGCGGGCTTTGCATCGCCGCACCACGTCGCGCAACGATTCTTTCTGCACCAGCATCGCGGTCGCGAAAACCATGTCGGCCCACTCGATGTCCGTGGACTTCAGCGATTCCACATTCAAGTCGATCAGCCTTCGCTCCCAGGATTCTGGCAGCAGCGCCGACACCGTCAACAATCCCAATGGAGGAAACGCGCAACGCTTGCCCTCGAACGGCAGTGCGTGCCGAAAACTCCAATATGTATCGGGAAATTCAGGGTTGATTAATAAAACTTTCATGGATATTTTCCGTCTGTCGGTTTTCAGCAAACACGTCGGGTGGACTAATTCTCGCAGTGATCGAGGTAAGATCGCAACTTACCGCCGAAGCGTTTCCAGCTCACCCGCGCGGCTTAGTCGGCTTGTCGCGCCCCATCTTAAGCACGTCGCCCGGCTTACACTTCAGGGTTCGGCAGATCAACTCGAGGGTATTAAACGTAATGCCCTGGGCCCTGTCTTTCTTAAGTCGCCACAACGTCGTATGGCTCATGCCGGTTTCCTTAGCGAGCCAATAAAAAGATCGCCCGCGAGCTTTTAGTAAGTGATCGATTTGAACTCTGATCATTGCACCTTTTCTATCGAGCGCTTGCAGCATACACGCCCGGGACACTTCTGTCTAATGTTAATTGACGAAATATATTTCATGTTTGACATATAGTAGGTATCCCTGTAGTGTTGTTGTAGATTGGGTTAAGCTAGCTCCGTCCTCAGTTCTTCTGGAATTCGCCAGATCATCTGAAGCCAACAGCTAATCATTCCAACGCGCATTTCCGATGGAATTTGCGTGCGCGATCGTGACAACTTGAACGAGCTTGGCTTCAAAGAACGACGCAGCGGAGCGGTCACCATCCTTGATACTGATGAATTGTTGAGAATCAAGCTGCGATTCGGTGGAAGCAGCGTAACGCTCACCAACGCGGCTTCATCGCTTCTAGCCGACGGTCAAAAACATATCCTTTTGAATCTGGAACAAGTGAAGTCAATCAGCGCCAGAGGGTTGGGCGAACTGGTTTCAACTCTGGTGATAGTCAGAGACAACGGCGGCGAGTTGAAGCTATTCAATTTGTCGCGGACCGTGCGGCAACTGATGGGGGCGACTAATTTATTCACGGTGTTCGGCCTTTACGATAGCGAAGCCCATGCGGTCCACAGCTTTCTCGCCAGCACGACGCCGACTCGCGAAAAAAGGTCAGCCGAATTAGCCAGGGGTAAAGTGACAAATGATCGTATGTGAATTCTGTTTGCATTACACGCAGGGCGGCGAATGCAAACTCGGTCTGAATATTCCCAAGGGAATGTCCTGTCGAGAGTTCGCACCCGGCATCGAGAAGTTCTGTGCCGATCGAGCGGACTTCGTAAATGAAAATCAGATCGTTCAAATGGCGACCTTCTTTGGTTTCCAGAGGACGGAACTGAAAAAGATTAAGATCATGGCGGCCAGCGAAGCGAAACTGTCGCTAGCGGCATCGTGAAACTGCATTAATTGGAAGATGAAAACATTTACAGATATCGAGGCAAAGCCTAAAACGAAGGGTCTGAATTGGGGCACCGCGGTTTTCTTGATCGTGGCCCACTTGGGCATTCGGGTGCTGCAACTGCTCGGTCTCGCGCGCGGAATTAAGCGTGCCCGTTTTGATTCAACCAAAGCCGCGTGGCGCCTGGTCAGTGGCAAGCGCAAACGGAAACGGCTGCTTGGCGGCGCTCAAGCCTAATCGCGTTCATCAATGCCAAAGGTCATCTGGTCATGCTCGCACTGTGGAACCGTCTTGCCACTATGGCGGGTCCGATGCACTAACTGCCGCCGGCTCGCCGTTAGCTGGCTGCATTTGATTGTTGGCGCCGGCATCACGCTTTCCGCCGGGTTCGTTGTGCTAAAGCTATTGTGAAGATGAACGGCTTGCGAGTTTATGTAAACAGCGCGACTGCCGAAATTCAGGACGGTCGCCCGGTGTTCTATAGCAGGCGCGAAGATGGGCCTTACTATCGTTGGCATTTTGACGCTGATGTGCGACAGTGGCACGTCGGGCGAGTTTTGACGTCCGGAGTATCGCCGAAGATGTTGGCATCAAAGCCGTGGAGAGACGTACCCGTCGGCTTGCAGAAAAGCATCGTCGAACATTATCAGGATTAAACAGGATCAGAAGGAGAGACACTATTGGCAAAAGATGATTTGGTTCCCGCCGAAGGCACGATTATCGATAAACAACCCAACGCATTTTTCAAAGTTAAGCTCGACAACAGCAGTCATGTAGTATTGGCCGCCATCTC
This sequence comes from Acidobacteriota bacterium, assembly GCA_003222895.1. Classification (GTDB taxonomy): domain Bacteria; phylum Acidobacteriota; class Blastocatellia; order Pyrinomonadales; family Pyrinomonadaceae; genus UBA11740. The sequence goes on from QHXI01000048.1 coordinate 64,456, forward strand.
TGGCAAGATGCGTAAGCATCGAATCCGCATTCTCGTCGGCGACCGCGTCAGCGTAGAGATGTCACCCTACGATCTGACCCGCGGTCGAATCACCTATCGCTACAAGTGAGCCGCGCGCAACAACCTCGAACCGTCAGTTATTTCCGGGAAGCTGCTGGTAATGCCTGCCTTCATATTCACCTTGATGTTTGCAGTGCGGACACGTGACGAGGTACCGCGCATCCAATGAACTCTTCCCGCCGGTCAGATCGCGAAACAATCGGATCGTGAAGTTGCAGTTTTGGCAGGTAACGACAACATACCAACTCCCGACTTCGGGCGAATGGGGCATAGAGGACAACTTTCTGTCGGGGGCGGATGAATTGGTGCAGGCGAAAGCGCGGGTGATCGGCTCAGTTTTTCACGCTTAAGATCGAACGCCCTGAGTTCTCGCCTGCAATTGAAGTATATCGATGCGGTCTGTACGCTCCCGCACGGAATTCAATCGGCGCGCTTATCCCCCGTCACCCGATTCGAGCAGGTCGTCCAGCGCTTGGAAATCCGACAGCACGTTAACGCTTTTGTTTTTTAGCTTGGGGTCGTTGATATCAATGATCGCCACGATCATGTTCTTCAACGTGCCATGATGCCCCACCAGCTCCATTAGCTTATCAAAAGTTGGCAGGTCAGGATCGGTCAGGATCATTGCCGGCCGATTCTGCTCCGCCATTTCAATAGCCTGTTGCGCAGTCGCGGCACGCACCACTCGATGGCCACGCCGGTTTAGTGCCGCGCTCATACTCACGCTGATCTCGTCCACGTCCTCAACAACTAAGATGGTTTGCTGTTGTTTATCGGCCACGTTGCTCTCAATTCTCCGCCCTGAGTTTGTCTAACCCGAGAAGCTTCGCTCATTCCTGAATTTATTTCAGTACGCTAGCGAAACCTGAGCAGTCCGCCGCACAATCCCGGATGTGATAAGGAGCATTAAGGCCGGTGTGGAAGTAGAGGAATCTCGGGTTATTTAGAATCGCGCGTTATATTCCTGCTTGACGATTTCATAACACTCGCACGATACACTTTCGAGCCCCGGACGATCGAGGATCTGAATGTTACCGCGGTGATAGTCGATCAGACCGCTTTGTCGCAGACTATTGGCCGCGACGCTAACGCCTGCTCGGCGCACACCCAGCATGCGCGACAAGAATTCCTGCGTCAAAGTAAACTCGTCTCCCTTGAGCCGGTCGTGCGTCACCAACAACCACCGCGCCAGCCTTTGGTCCAATGTGTGCAATCGATTACAGGCCGCCGTTTGCGCCACCTGTGTGAAAAGCGAGTGCACGAAGCGCAGGATCAAGCGGTTCAATTCACCGTTCCTGCGAAACTCGACGATCAAATCCCGGCTGGAAATTTTCGATGCGAACAGTTCACTCTGCGCCAATCCCAGGTTGGGCGTTGATCGCGCGCCCAAAAGCACCGGGACGCCAGCCACTCCTTCCGGTCCAATCACGCCGGCCTCGACGGTATTGCCGTCTTCCAGCGTGGCCAGCCATGAAACGATTCCGCGATTGACAAAGTAGACAAAATCAATCGTCTCTTCAGGGCGGTAGACGATGTCACCGATCTTAAGTTGGACTTCGCGAAGATTAGGACGGAGTCGCTCGAATTCGTCTTGAGGCAGAGCGCTAAGTATTTGGTTCGCCGGTCTCGGCTCTGTTTTCAAAGGAGGTGGTCGCTGTAATTGCGTCAACATAACTGCACCTAACTTTCTTTGTCTGTACGCAAACGTTAATAGCCATTATGAGAGACGAGAAACGCGACGCGATTTCACTTGTTCGGGCCATCCATCGTTGCGCGACTTCATCAGCCGATAACAAGGACACGCTCTCTGTTCGAGCGTTATCCGATTTATGATCTTCACACTGCCGCGGCTGTATTTGATCGAACCTGTTCGCTGCAGCACCAGCGCAGCCCGCCCGATCGCTTGATTGCGCAAGCCGAGCATCCAGGAAAGAAATTCCTGCTTCAGCGGCAACGTGTCGTCCTCAACGCGATCGCGCATCGTTAATAACCATCGCGAAAGACGCTGTTCGGCCTCATGATGACGGTTGCAACTGGTTACCCGCGATACTTGCAGGAACAGTTCGTGAGCAAAGAGAAGGACTGCATTCTGAAACGAACCGCCGCGCGCAAATTCGGCCAACGCGGCTTTGGCCGTGATTCGTTGCGCGGTTCCCTCACCCTGCACGATCACCTCGTTCGCCGAACGCGGGACCCCAAGAAAAAGCGGCAGCCCGGCAAATCCCTCCGATCCGACTAGTCCAACTTCGATAGGCTTGTCCGAACCGGTAAGCCCGACAATCGACAGCACTCCATTCTCTGGAAAATAGACGTAATCGATTTCAGCTTTTGAATGGTAAATCGTTTGGCCGAACTTGAGCAGGACTCGTTCTAAATGGGGATCGAGGCGTTTGTATTCGGCCGCCGAAAGGCAACTGAGCACAGCGTTCCGTGATGTGCGCTTAGAGGTTGTCTGTTTGGGGATTTCGCCTCCTTGTTTCCGGTCACGCTGACAAACGCAGCTGACGGCACAAGGAGGGGACTCTTAAGGAAAAAGAGTACGGACCCGATGTCGAGAGTTGAGTTTTAAGAGATCAAGTACTACCCGACTAGACGATACGCTCACAATGGATGTTTGTAAATGCGTTGTGTAAATGCCTTGATTGATGACTTGAGTGAGAACGACTATTTCGAACTTGAGCCTTTGATGATGGAAAGCGGAATAATTCATCCTTCCTTCACGAGTATCGACGCGCGGATGTTACTTGAGAGCTATGCTATCGAGGCGTAAGGTGCAACAGGCTGTTAGGCTTGTACCCCCGGGATCAAGGTTTCACCGTCGGGTCCGGCGCGGGATTTAGCCGAAACGCGCGGTACTTACCATTATGGACGCCCCCGCCAGTGATCTGACCTTTGTCATTGATATCGTATGCTCTGTTCAGAACCCAACCGCTACCGCGAGGAAGCAAGTTATTGAGATTAATGATGCCCCCGCCTCTTGTCCAACGAAAGGGCTGTTCGGTGCCGTCCATTAGCTTGCTGTATCCCACGACCACACCGTTATTGTTAATGGCAGTGGCGATGCTATAGCCCCCACCTAGATGGCCCAAATCAATCATCCCCACACCTTCGGTCCAGAGGAACGCATGGGTGCCCAGGAAAGAAGTCGTGAGGTCGCGAAAAATGAATTTGGTGGTGTTATCGAAGCCAGTGCTACTCTCCCCGACGACCTGGCCGCTGTCATTGATCCCATAAGCGGAACTATACTTCCCACCAAGAGTACCAAGGTCAACCATGCCAACGCCTTGAGTATAGCGGAAAGCGTGAGTGGCGCTGTCATTGCGGATCTTGCTCTCGCCGGCTATTTGGCCATTCTCATTGATGGACCGTCCGGCGCTTTGAGTCCCGCCCAAGGTGCCAATATCGTTCAGGCCATCGGTTCGCGTCCAGAGGAAGGCATGGGTGTTTGTCGATGCGGGTGCGTCCGCCTCACCTGTGACTTGCCCTCTGTCATTGATGTCCCATGCGTAACTATACATATCGACGGTGCCGATGTCGGTTAGATCCAAGGTGGAGTTGGCTATGAAGGCGTTGGGAATAGAGTCCGTCCTGAAGACAAAGCTTCCTCCGACTACGAAGTTGTTATTATTGACTCCATTCCCCTCGGAAATATCTCCAGTGGGCAGGGCGCCAACGTCGATCATGCCCAAGCCGTCGACGTAGAGGAAGGCATGTACGCCGGAGTGCCCAGCCGTGCCCTTATATGAATTACCGGTAACGTTACCAAACTTATTTATTCCGAGACCAGTACTGAAATCTCCACCGAGGGTCCCGAGGTCATCGATAACTCCAGTAGGTTGACAACTGGAAATGTTGATCGCGCTCACGCTCAACAGGACTACAGATATCATTGACAGTCTCTTAATCATTTTTACCTCCGAATTCTCAATTCGACATAAAGCCTAACGGTTGAGTTGATGCGGCGGCGCGAATTCAATTAAGCATCGCCGGACGATTCAAGATGAGAAACACGCTCCCGCCGCTCGCGTCCAACGATTTGTTCGGCGGCGCTCTACGACAAAGTAAGAAACGACGCATAGTCGTCATCGGCAAACGCTTCAATCGCCGTAAAGTGTTTTCGCAGCAGTTGGGCAACGTCTGACGTGGAACAATTGCCCAATCGTACCCACACAACTTTCGGAGGATATCCCAACAGAAAGCTGCGTTGATGCATGTCTGAATCCTTTGAGCAAATGATTAGAGAGTTATCCTCGGCGTATTTCCAAACCACAGGGTCATCGGCCGCTTTCAGGCCAACATCGCGAACATGAACCGAATCCGGAAAGAGATCATTGAGAAGCCGCACAAGCTGCGCAGAGAGGTTCTCGTCGAATAGAAGCTTCATGCCGCCGGTACTGTAATCAACCGACGCTCACGATCAGCGGCAAATGCGATGCATGCCTTTAGGTCGTCGCGTGTAAGGTCGGGAAAGTCTTCAAGGATTTGGTCTTCCGTCATATCGGAAGCGAGATACTCCAACACCTCATAGACGGTAATGCGCAAACCGCGAACGCAAGGTTTTCCGCCGCGTTTGTTCGGGTCGATCGTGATGTAGTCCCGATAGTCCATACCCAGAGATTATTATTGAATGATCGGCAAGGTCAAGAATTGTAAGACAAAGCTGAAACGCAAGGATGAAGGCGGAAGGGTAAAAGATGTATGCCCATCTAAATTCATCCCTCATCCCTCATCCTTCATCCTTGCTTTTTGCCCGCTCGCGTCCAACGATTTGTTCGGCGGCGTTGTAACTAATCGTCCAGGTCAAGCTTCAGTTTTTTAGTCACGGTATTGATGTCTTCGTATCCGTTATTCTCACAGTAGTCAACCACCGCAGGAAACTTCGAGATGCGCCAGAAGTACCAACCAAAACCTTCAACCTCCTTGCGCGAGAGCGTCTTTACTTGATCGTAGGCGTAACACAGCCGCCAGAGGAAGTTGAATAACTTGTCGCACTTCTGTTTGTACTCTGTGCGTTTCTGCGAATCGAAGTCGCCATCTTCGTCAAAGATCATAGAAAGCGTGACAACGGGATGACGATCCTCAAGTATTATTACGACCTCAAGCAAGTCTTTGTCGTTATCAAAATACTCCGCCTGCGCAGCCATGAATTCTGTACGTTTCCACGCAAGTTCCCGCCGACGCGTCAATACATAAGCGATAACCGAAAAGATGACTGTCGCCGAAGCGATAAGAACATTCCAATTCATTTCACTTCACAATTTCACAACAAAGCCGCCCAACAACTAATTATTTATTATGCTTCATAATACCGACGGGCCGGTACTTATGAGCTGGCAAATAATAGCCGCAATTGCGGGATAATACATCAGTCTCGCGTTCCGCCGGCTCAACAAAGTGCGCTACAAAGAAAACGCCGAATCCAATCGATGGATCCGGCGTTCCAGCTCAATCGGGGTGTTCTTCACACAACGCTTAGTACAGCCGCTCGCGGCTAATCAGGACTGTTTGCGTCATGCCATTGGGCAGGTATCTGACCTGATAAGTTTCGCGGAACAAGCGTCCTCCGCGATACACGTCGCGAGTAAACGTACGGCCGTAGCCGACTCGCTCGCCATTCGCCCAATCACGATTCCGCCAGCGGTCCTGATCGCGCCAACGTCGTCTGCGTTGTCCAATTTCGATTCGGACTTGCGGTTTTCCAAATGCGTTCGCGGTTGTGGCATTGGCTTGCTGTAACGAACCGAAGAATCCGAACGATGCCAGCATTAAAATCAGTATTCCTAATCTCTTCATGATATTCCCCCTTGGTTCCGAAATTCACCGTCATTCCTGCAACTGCAACGCCGCGGAATACACTTGAATGGGGTGGCTTGTGTTTTGTCTATCAATTGAATTCTAGTCGTAACAATCTTTCGCGCGGTCAAACTTTTTAAGTCTTTAGGAACGTTTATTTTTCTTCCATGCGCAAGAAACGGGATCGAGAATTGCCGCACGACAGATTAGATAAAGCCCATCGACGAGACTGTCGTCACACCGAACAGTGATCGCGCCGCATCTCGGGCAACGCGCATTCGAACTGGCATGATGATCTTCGAGTGAATTGATTTTCGCTGATGTGGAAACCATCCCCCTTATCTGTTATTAAATCGCTTTCGGTCGCATATCCAGCGGCGTTTATCTGATCGCGATTTTTGCTTTGATCATCAATTGTGGAACTCGAAATGCCTCTGATCCGATTGCCGTGCAGAAGACCAAGCAGAACGCGCCATGGTGGCTCGAAGCAGGCACGGAAATCTGTCCGGCATGCAGTCACGCGTATGTAATTCAGACGGAATATCGATGTGCGGCGTGCGACGGTCCGTTGTGCGGCTTGTGCGTAGAACACATGTTCGAGATTGAAATTTTCTGCCGCGATTGTGTACGAGCGGCAAGCGATTGATATGGCAGCACGAGCGATCTGGAAAGGCGATTTGAAACTCGATTCAACGAACGTGCCGGTGAAGCTCTATTCGGCGGTCCAGGATCAGACCGTGCGTTTTCATATCCTCGACGAGAAGTCGAAGACGCGCGTGAAGCAGCACATGGTCAATGCCGAAACCGGGAAAGAAGTTTCGCGCGAAGAGATTCAAAAAGGATTCGAAGTTGAGCCGGGAACGTTTGTGATCCTCGACGAGAAAGAGCTGGAAGCGTTGGAGCCCGAAGCATCACGCGAAATTGAAATCAACCAGTTTGTTCCGCCAGAAAAAATTCCGCCGGAGTATTACGACCGGCCTTACTATCTCGGGCCGGACGGCGACCAGGCGGCGTATTTCGCGTTTGCGAAAGCTTTGCAAAGCAAAGAAAAAGAAGGTGTCGTGCACTGGGTGATGCGCAAGCAGCCCTATGTCGGCGCGTTAAAGGCTGAGGACGGGCACCTTGTGCTTTTCACTTTGCGAAACGCAGAGGAAGTTTTGTCCGCGAAAGATTTGCCGAAGCCGGCCGGACGTGCGCCGGACAAAAAAGAACTCAACATGGCGAAGCAGTTAGTAGAACTGCTGAAAGGCGAATTCGATCCAAAGGATTTCAAAGACGAATATCGCGAGCGCGTGATGGAGTTCGTCGAAAAGAAAGCCAAGGGCCACAAACCGAAATTGCATTTGGTCAAGAGCAAGAAGAAGACGACATCGCTCGACAAGGTTTTGACGAAGAGCATCGAGTCGCTGAAGAAACAGAAGAAGGCCGCATGAGGAAAGCGGCAGGAAGTAAGTAGTTAGGCAAGAGGTAAGAAAGATAAGGCAAGAGGAGATTATCCGAAAATCCCGTGGAGATGAAATATTTATAGAAGCAGCTCAAGTCTATTGATCCCAGCGCCCATTTATGGGCGAAAGAAAATTGATTGCGCTCCTAAAGGAGCTTCTGGATCTCATTTGGTTTGTTTTCTATAAACATTGCGCCGCTACGCGGCGTCCGGAAACGATGGTACGAAAGAAAGCGAAAAAGAGAGTGCGTTCCGATAACGACACCGATAACGCTCGGGCGGCGCGTCCCTTCTGGTCCGGCACGCTTACGTTTGGCCTGGTCAGCGTTCCGGTCGATCTCTATCCGGGCAACCGCACGAATCGCGCGCCGCTACGGATGCTCGGCCCTGAAGGAGAAGCGCTGTCACGACGTTACTATTCAGAGAAAACCGGACGAGACCTCGACGATGACGAGATGATTCGCGGATACGAAATCGAGAAGGATCGTTTTGTCGTTGTCTCTGATGAAGAACTCGAACGTCTCGCTCCGGAACAGAGCCGCGACATTGATCTGCGCCGCTTCGTTCCGCTCGAAGACATTCCACCGCTTTATTTCGATCGTTCGTACTTTCTTGCGCCCGGCGCGGGAGCCGAGAAGGCTTACAAACTTTTGGCGCAGACCATGGAAAAAGAACAGCTGGCCGGCGTAGCCACCTTTGTGATGCGCGGCAAGCAATACGTCGTCGCGATCTTTCCCGAGAATGAAATCTTGCGCGCCGAGACGATGCGCTTTGCCGATGAAATTCGATCGCCGAAAGAAATTGGTCTGCCCGAAGAAAAGAAGGTTCCGGCCGCGGCTGTGAAGAAATTCGAGAAGCTGATCGAGAAACACTCTGACAATAAGCTCGATCTGAAAGAGTTGAAGGACGAGCAGACGGAAAAGCTTTTGAAGCTGGTCGAAAAGAAGCGAAAGTACCACAAGGACGTTGTCGAACTCGAAGTGCCCGCGGAAGAAAAAGGCAAGGTGATCGATTTGATGGCCGCGCTGAAGAAGAGTCTCGCCGGCAAACGCAAAGCTGCTTAATTAAGATCCACCACGACTTTCCCTCACGTCTTGAATTCAATAAGAGAATAATTCTTGACATCTCCGTAGGGCGTCGTTAGATTGCGCGCGGCTTCAAGTATCTCGCCAAGCGAATTTCGCTGGAAAGGATCCAAAGATGCGCCGACGCTACTCGATCATTTTCATGATTGCGGTTACTTCTGTGATTGTTTTGACTGCCTGTGCGGGCCCGCAAGGGCCGCCGGGGCCAGCCGGTCCGCCGGGTTCAGGCGGTGGCCCACCTTACGTTTGGGTTTGTACTCCGGCCCACCGCCCAAGCGCCGGCGGCAGTCCGCGCGACGATGTGTATGTCTTCAATGGCAGCGCGAGCATTGCGCACATCGCCGTCAATATTCTCGATGCAAATGGAAACAATCTCGCAGGTCATACGATCCCTGGATCGAGTCCGGCAACGACTTACCCCGGTGAGAATGGCGCCGCGACGGTGACGCTTGACCCAGCGCACACGCGCGACGTTAAGTGGGTCATGCCGAACACGACGGCTAATCCGGCAACAGACACCGACGTAGCTTTCGCTGTTAAAATAACTTCGGACCAACCAATCGTCGTCGGTGCGAATTTCGAGTTTAATGGCGATATACCGAGCCAGTGCAATTTGTTGCCTAAGTAAAGCGTTGGACTCGCGCTCAAAATGAAAGGCTCTTCGTCGCCTGGGGCCTTTCACTTCCATTCATCGCATCAGTCTACGGCTGGCGCTGTCCCATCATGTAGCAGAGTCCGTCGGGCGCAACCTCGAAGAACACTCGCAGCGATGTTTCACCATGCATATCGATCCGGAAGTCTGAATCGGCCGGCGGCTTGCCTTTGATCTCCGCAAACGCTGCTTCAATATTATCCACTTCAAAGAAGCATCCTTCCTGCGTCGGATCGCCGCCGTTTTCGGCCAGTCCAATTTGAATTTCATCGCGCGCGAGCACGACTGATTTGTGCGGCTCATCTTTTCGCGACATCACCCGAAAGCCAAAGGTCTTTTCATAATAAGGAATCGCGGCATCAACGTCCGCGACCGGCAGATTCATCGCATCGTCAGCGTAAGGCACGGCACGTTTGAAGATTGCTTTCATAATCTTTCTCCGGCTTATATCTCCATTAAATCTTTGCCGACGACTATCCGGCCGGCGAAATGTTTTCGCACACTTTCTATCCACTGCTCATCCGTGATCGTGGGATCGTCGCCAGGCACAAAGTGCGTCAGCACGAGCGTTTTGACGCCAGCCTGAGCTGCGACTCTTCCGACGTCTTCGGTCGAGGTGTGAGCCGCGAGAAGATGTTCGCGCAAACGCGTGGCGCCCAGATTCTGCTGGATCAATTTTTCGATGGCAGGCAGATACATCGCTTCATGAACCAGCACGTCCGCGCCTCTCGCGAACTCCGCCAACTCGGGCGCGTAAGCCGTATCACCCGAAATCACAATCGATCGATCTTTGGCGTCAAATCGATACGCATACGATTGCGTGATTGGCGGGTGACGGACACGGCAGCTCGTCACTTTCACATCATCGTTTTGCATTACGATGCCGGCCCTCTCGAATTCATGAACAGAGATAGTCTTCCGCGGATCCTCGCCGCCTTCGTCCGCGAGTCTCGTTTCTATATCGAATCTTTCATATTCAAAAAAATCATTTGTCAGCTTTTGCAGACCGGGCGGGCCGTAGGCATCGATCTTCATCGACTTCGACGCCTGCCAGACGTTGTAAACGAGTGGCCCATATTCGAGATTGTGATCGGAATGATGATGCGTGATGAAGATGTAGCGCAATCGATCCAGGAATATCCCAGCTTTGATTAACTGGCGCGAGACGCCGTAGCCACAATCGACCAGATACGGAACGTCATTAATTACAATCAACGTTGCGGGATTAACGCGATTCGTTCTGGTGGCGAGAGACGGTCCGCCTTTTGTACCGAGCAGAATAATTCGCGTTCGTGCCGCGTCACGCGCCTTAGCGCGCCTCGCCAGAAATAATGATGATCCGGCAAATGCGCCAACACGGCCCACAAACTGCCTGCGACTGCATTTCATTCCTCTTCCAAACCTGCACTTACACGAAACGTGTGGCCGTCGGGATGGCGCAAATGGAACTCGCGCACGTTCCAGGGCTCGTCGGTCGGCGGCATCGTTACGGTCATGCCTTGTTGCGTCGTGAGTTCATACGCCTCGTTAACTGCGGCCGGTGATTCCAGCCACCAACTCATCCAAACGCCGCCTGTTTCGTCGTCGCCGACGAATTGCGGCATTGGGCCGCCGCGCGAGCCTTGTCCACCCTGGCAAAGAAAGATCTCGAACTTTCCATTGCACACGGCGCCGAAAGTTGGCGGCTCACCCCAGTCCCAACCTTTTTGCCAGCCAAGTTTCTCAAACCACTCGAAACTCTCGACGATGTTTGAGACGTTAAGTATCGGGGTCAGACCTTCGAGTTTCATTTGTCATCCTCTGTTGTGATCTTTTTTCATCTGTGCAATCGGCGTAATCTGCGGATTCAGTTCTTCCGCTTCGAAACATACTCGCCCGACGGATCGATCTGCTTCATCGCCGTGATTTGGCCCTGCTCTTCAACGAATTCGACGAGCACGTCGGCGAATTCCGGAATGCGAAACCTGAGACCCTTGTACGCAATCAGGATTTGATCTGGCGCGCCGACGCGCACAATAAACAATCCGCGACCCGGCCGATATGCAACCTGGAACTTACCGCCACTCACCGTTTCATAGTTGCCGGCAATTCGTTGCGCGGTCACTTCATCAAGTTTCGCCGCGCGCCGCACAAACGTAACTTCGCCTTCGTCGAGCGACACCGTCGCTTTGTCAATGTCACCTTGCGGATTGGTCGAGAAGTTGATCGACCACTTCCCTTCCTCTTCGTCATCCAGCGAATCGAAACGATCGTAATGAAAGTGCGCGAGCGGCAAACCGATTTTGTGAAAGTCGAATCTGAGCGCCTTGTCCTTCAGCGAAATTTTCAACGTGCCGTACGCCGGGTGATCGTACTCGCCGGCGTAATCGGTGAGGTCATGAGAAGGCTTCGTGTTCGGCACCCGGCCGAATCCTGCTTTGCCGCGCGCGTCCACTCCGGCTTTCTTATTCTTCAGCCGAATGTCCAGCAGTCGATCGGTCCACGGCGTCAAATCCATTCCCAGCAAACGCTCGTAGACGCTGTAGCTGATCGGATTGTAAAGCGGCGCCGTGTGATTGCCGATGACAAAAACGATTACGCCAATGTGCTCGTTCGGCATATAAGAAATCTGCGAGTGAAAACCGGGCAAGTCGCCGCCGTGAAAAGCGATTAGTCGTCCGCGATATGAAGCAGTCCAACGCCCCATGCCATACGCCTGATTCAGGATTTCCCACCAGCCGCGAGTCTGCGCGGCTGCGTTAGGCAAGGCGATCGCGGGTTCAAGCGTGCTTTGAATAACTTTCGGCGGCAGCACCTGCTTGCCGTTGTACTGACCGTTATTCATGAGAGCGATCAGCCAGTGCGACAGGTCTTCAATGTTGGAAATGATCGCGCCGGCCGGCGCCACACCCTGCTGATCTTCGTAGTAAGGAATCTTATAAAGCTCGAATGAATCGCGCCGTTCCGTATAGGGCACGCCCACGTCGGGCTGTTTCAACATGTCCGCGATCGTAAAGACGGTGCTATTCATGTTGAGCGGCTGCAGGATTCGCTCGCGCACGAAATCGGCCCACGGTTTGCCGGACTGCAACTGGATCGTATAGCCGACGCCGGCGTACATCATGTTGTTGTAGAGAAAGATCTGGCGCGGCGATTCTTTAGGCTCGAGATATTTCAGCCGTTCGAATAAATCTTTGGTCGAGTAATCCGCTTTGTACCAGATCGAATCATGACGTGTGATGCCAGTCCGATGCGACAACATGTCGCGCAAAGTAATCATGTTGTTCAGAGAGCTGTTATAGAACTCGATCGTCGGCACTGATTCTTTGATCGGGCGGTCCCAGGTTAGCTTTCCTTCTTCGACCAGCATCCCTGCCGAAATCGCCGTGAACAACTTTGTGTTCGACGCAATCGTGAACATCGTCTCGGAGGTTACTGGTAGCTTCTTGCCGTAATCGCGATAGCCATAGCCCTTCGCGAACACCAGCTTGTCGCCGACGACAATGCCGACACCGATGCCCGGCGCGTTCCAATCCTTCAAAGTCTTTTCCATGAAGGCGTCAAAGCCGGCGAGTTTTTGATTGACGTCGATTTGTGGCGCGGCTGGGCCTTGAGCTTTGATCGATGACGTGAAACTTAAAACGAGCAGCGCGATCGTGATTTTGGTGGCTGTCAGAATTCTGCGGCGATAAGGGGAACGCATGTTATTCCTCCGTTCAGGATTCGAGTGCGGAGATTAGATAGTGCGTCTGAGGAATAGAGTCAAGGCGACTGAGCGGACGGGCAGGTGACGGTGTTAGAGTACCAACTTCAGTTGGGCATTCGCCGAATGCGAAAAACAACCCGACTAAAGTCGGTACTGTGAACGCCTCTTTTCCAAACTAAGACGCTACTTAGCGGACAGATTAATTGTCCGTGCAAGTTGTCCTGTCTTCATATCCCAAAATTTGATGTTGGTGTCGACGCTGCCTGTCAGGAGAAAACGATCGTCGCGGGTGAAGACCAAGCCGTCGATGTCGAACTTGTGACCTTCGAGTGTAAATAATTTCGCTCCCGTCTTAACGTTCCACACCAGCGCCTGGACATACATATACCTGGTCTGCTTGGAGTCGAGCCCAATGTCGCCGGCCGCGATCAGCTTTCCGTCATGACTGAAAGCGATTGAACTCGCGCGTGCGATCACATCCGAAGTTCGCACCGTCGACAAGCTCCGAACTTCACGCCAGGTGGAAGTATCCCAGAGTTTCACCACCGAATCGGCGTACGAAGCTAGCAACCGGTAATCAGGACTGAATGCCAATTTCAAGACAAAGCTATTGTGCGCTTTCCACACTTTGGTTTCCTTACCTGACTGAACGTCCCATTCGCTAATTGTGCCGTCCCCGTTGCCCGCATAAATTTTCTTTCCGTCGCGACTGAACACGAACGAATAGATCGACATATCGACGTCAGCCGAATTTATGTGAACCAGCGACTTCAGTTCCTTGCCCGTTTTGACGTCCCAAAGCTTCAACATGCCGTCGTTGCCTGAAGCGCCGAGCAGTCTTCCGCCGGGACTAAAGGCAACCGCTTTGACTGAGCAGCGAAAGCCACCCAGTTTGTGAAGCTGCTTGCGGTTCGCAACATTCCAGATTCTGGCAGTGCGATCACGACTTGAAGAGCCGATCAGTTTCTCGTCCGGACTAAAGACAGCGCGGTAGATCATGTTGTCGTGTCCGGTCAGAGTTTGTCGCACGTCACCGGTCGCCATATCGACAAATCTAATCCTGGCGTCGCCTCCGGCAACAACCAGCGTCTTGCCGTCGCGACTAAGACTCAAACCACCGACACCGGGCTTGACGTTTGGCGGCATTGGCGGCGTCGGGCGACAATTAGAAAGTGTCTGCGCATGATGCGAAGCCGAATTGAAGGCCAAGAAAAGGAGAAGGCAAACTACAACACATAGTCGAGGAAAGAGTTTTTCGGTCGTCGGCATGAAAAGTGAGATGTTCAGCCTTGCAAATGAGATGTTCACTGAACTGCGGTCAATCAATAAGATCGACTAGCCGAGTTCTTCGGCCGTCCTGGGCCAGTCCTCGCGCAGCAGACGCGACAGCGCGCGATCGGCCAGCAACTTCCCGCCGGTCTGACACGCGGGACAATAATTCGTTTCGTTCGTCGCATAGCGAATGCGCTGAACTTTTGATCCGCAACGCGGACAGGGGTCTTTGTAGCGGCCGTGCACAGCCATGTCTTTACGGAATGCGGTGACCTTTTCCGGAAACTCGGCGCCTGCATCTTCGCTTAAGCGCTCAATCCATTCGATCAGAGTGTCGCGCGTTGCCGCGTGCAACCGATGGATTTCTTCAGCGGTGAGCTTCTGCGTCAGCTTCACCGGTGAAAGTTGCGCGCGCCAAAGAATCTCGTCCGAGTAAGCGTTGCCGATGCCGCTGAACAAACGCGGATCGGTGAGCGCGCGCTTCAACGTATGGTTTTCGGATTGAAGGATGCGCGTGAAGATTGCGAGATCAATGAAATCTTGGGCTGTCGGTCGAATCAATCGCTGAAATAACTCGACACCGCCGCGATCGAGCGCGCGCAGTCTCTCTTCACCTTCAACTAAGTAGAGCGATGCGCGCCGTTGCGTGCCGGCTTCAGTTAGCGTGAGCAAGCCATTGTCGAATTGAAATGCAGCAAGGTGGTTCTTGGACTTGCTTACCTTAAGTTGAGACTTCCCTGGCGGTCCCGGTTCTGCCTTCCAATGCAGCCGGCCTGCAATCATCAGGTGTAACACCAGCCACAAATTATTTTCTACGCCGACACAGATTCGCTTTCCCAGTCTTCGCAGCGTAACGACTTTTTTTCCTTCCACGGCCGATAACGGCGGACTCGCGGTACGCAAGAGAAATGGCGAATTGATCAAAACGCGCTCGAGTGTGCGACTCAGAATTCGCTTCTCAAGCGCTTCGAGGTAGACGGTGATATCAGGAAGTTCCGGCACGAGAGCCAAGAGCAAAGCGACGAAAAATACGGAATCCAAACTAGCGATTCTTACCCAGGAGCCACGCCTTCAAAATTCCCGGATGCGAATCGTCAATCGAAAAATAATCCTCCACGAGCTGGCTATAAAGTTTCGCGCGCTCACGTTTTGAAAGTTCCATGCCGTAAGGCATCTTGCCGCCTTTGACGAAGGAGCTGATGACTTTCGAATCCATCGGCCAGTTCAGCGGTCCAAGTCCGTTCGCATGATGGCACGAAACACACGCAGCGTTCGCCGTCGTGGTTGCGTTGAGGTTCGAAGGCGATCTGCCATGCGCTTGCTTTGCCGACGCGACGATGGGCTCAGGCATTCTCACGGATCCGATTCCAGGACCGAACTTGCTCAAGTCAAGATACCTTTCGAATCGCAGTGGTCCATACGATAAAAATCGGTCGTTGACGGTTTCCACGAACGGCAACTCATCTCGAATAACGCTGCCGTCGACGGGAAAGATCGGCAGCACGCCGCTCTTGTGACACTTCAAGCAGTTGTCGTCGCCGTATCCCAATTCCCAACGGCCTTTGATCTCAATCGAGCCATTGCGTCGATACGTCCGAAAATAATCTTTGAAGTAAGTGTTCGTCGTGTTGTCAGAACCGGGAACGACGGCGACTACCGAAACATTTCGCGTGCGCACGCGCAAGCCCGGATCAGTGAGTCCAAACTGCACCCACTTTTCGGGTATGTGTTGAGCCGGATTTCCCGGGACAACAATCAGCAAACGCCGAAAGCTGTTGTTGTTGTCAGGCGTTCCCAGATGCCGCGATTCATAACTGAAGAAGATGAGCTGCTCGTCAGCTGATCGGCTCTTATTCATCTCGCGCAGCAAGGCCTTCGCCTGCGACAGCGTTTCGAAACGGGTAACTGTTTTCAGAAATCGCGGCGTTGAGAGAAAGTCAGGAATCGTGACGTACTTTTGCGTCTCGGCAAAATAAACCTCGTCAGAGACGTTGAACCCAAGTTCGTGATCGTCCAAACGCGCCAGCGAGAGAGCATTAACATAGCCTACGAATTCCGGATAACGAATCGCGAACGTGCTACCGTCAACCAAACTGCATCGTTTCATCGTGCGCACGATTTCATCAAGCAACCGGTCGTAGGTGTTCTGCGCGTTTTCATTTTCATACAACGCGCGGGCTGAGCGGATCAGTGCATCGACCTTAATTCCAAGCCACGCGTCCTGCTGCGACGAGGTGCGCGGGCACGGCAGCGCAGAGATGGACGCCGATGCCCACAAGACGAAGACGACAAGAAAGACCGATTGGAAAATTCGCAAACGCATTCAGTTATTGCCGAACAACCAGGGCGAGTCCGACGATGCAAAAGATCAGGCCAATAACATTTCGCAGCGAGAGATGATCTTTGAAAACAAAAAGTCCGATTGGAATCAACACGACGGCGGCAGCCGCGTTCGTGGCGACGGCGGCGATGCTGATTCGCCAGCCGCTGCGATACGCCAACAGGAAACCCAATTCGATGAGTGCCGCCGCAACGCCTAAAGTAAACACGGCCCAGTTCGATGCTTTGAAGGTTTCAATCAGGCTCTTCTTGCCGGGATACGTAAACGCCAACGCAACGCACAGCACGATGCCGACGACATAAGCTATCGCGATCACGAAGAATGGATTTGTTTCCCTCGGCACGGCTTTCTGCGAAAGGTGATACAGCAGCATGCCGATAACCGTCAGACCGAATGCGAAGTAAAAGCCGCTCATGTTTATCTTCGTTTCTGTAGTCGTAAGGCGACCTGATGATACGATACGTCCGCGCGAAGGTCACTAGTGCGCAGAACTCGCGAAGCATCGTTCACAAATGGTAATCGTCGGCATCGTCGCAATCGATCGGAATTTGGCCATCGGCAAGGGCGGCACGCTGCCGTGGCACTATTCGGCCGACATGAGATTTTTCAAGCAGACCACAATCGGAAATGCCGTCGTCATGGGACGCCGCACCTGGATCACGCTCAACAAGCCGCTGAAGGATCGAATGAACATTGTGTTGAGCAGCCAGCCCGCAACCACGAATTCAATAGTCACCCTTCCTGACGTGAAGTCGGTATTGACGCTCGCCGGTTCGCTGACCCGCGACCTTTATGTGATCGGCGGCGCCAAGGTTTATCAGGCTTTTCTCCCGCACATCGAAAGATGGATCGTGACGAAAGTTCCTTTGTCGGTCGAGGGCGCAGACACTTTCATGCCGGCAAACTTTCTCGAAGGATTTGAGTTATCCGAAGTGAGACAGTTGGATGAAGAATTGCGCGTGAAGTTTTATGAGCGAGTGTCAGAAGCCCGACCGTAAGGGAGGGCCACTCACCAAAGTTCCGCGGATTCAATTCAAGAGGTCAATTGCGCGAGCGGCCCTTGCTAACGCGCGGGCTTCTGACACTATTGATTCCCTGCCGGCTCCCGACCGTAAGGGAGGGCCACTCACCAAAGTTCCGGATTCAATTCAAGAGGTCAATTGCGCGAGCGGCCCTTGCTAACGCGCGGGCTTCTGACACTTACTCACCGTCGCCGCTTATTTCCAGCACATCGTGTCTCGTGATGATTCCGGTGATCCGGCCGTATTCCTCAATTAACACCGCCTGATTAGTTCGCAGCTTTCGCGTCACGGCATTGATATCGTCATCGACATCGACCGTTGGGAAGCTTTTGTCCATCACGTCGCGGACCGGAGATTCCAAAAGATCGCGGTCAATGAAAACCTTCGACAGCAAATGATTTTCGCGTAGCGAGCCTACCGACTTTCCATCTTCGAGCACGGGAATCTGCGTCAACCCCATCTCGTTCATCTTCGCCAAAGCTTCGGACACCGGATCGGTCGGTGTCACCGCGACCACATCTCGCGGCGCGCTCTTACTCTTGGTTTCGCTGAGCAAGCGGGCAGTAACTTTGTGCGGTTCGAGCAGGCGCTTTTCTTTCATCCATTCGTCGGAATGAAACTTAGACAGATAGTGTTCGCCGGTATCGCAAACGATAAAGACGATGATCGCGTCATCGTCGGCTTCGCGGGCGACCTGCAACGCCGCAGCGCAATTCGTGCCCGTCGATCCGCCGCAAAAGATTCCCTCGAGCCGGCTAAGTTGTCGCGCCGTCTCAAACGAATCGCGATCGCTGATGTTCCTCACTTCGTCGACATATTGCAGATGCGCGTTGGCCGGCAGCACCTCCTGGCCGATTCCCTCAACCAGGTATGGAGTAGTCTCGGGAACCTCTCCGGTCTCTTTAACGGTCTTATAGATCGATCCGAATGGATCGGCGCCAACTACTTTGATATTTGAATTCTTCTCTTTCAGGAATTTTCCGGTGCCGGAGATTGTTCCGCCCGTGCCGATGCCGGAAACAAAGTGCGTGATCCTGCCTTCGGTCTGCTCCCAGAGTTCCGGGCCGGTCGTGCGATAGTGTGATTCCGGGTTTGCAGGGTGCGAGTACTGATCCGGATAAAACGAGTTCGGCGTCTCAGCCGCGATGCGGCGTGCGGTCGAGACGTAGTGATCGGGTGTCCCCGGCTTTGCCGAAACCGGAGTGATGACGACGTCGGCGCCGAGCGCTTTCAGATAACGCGACTTTTCTACCGAGGCTTTGTCAGTCATTACAAAAATGCATTTGTAACCTTTGACCGACGCTGCGAGCGCCAAACCGATGCCGGTGTTGCCGGAAGTCGCTTCGACGATCGTGCCGCCGGGCTTGATCTTGCCTTCGCGCTCGGCAGCTTCGATCATCGAGATGCCGATGCGATCTTTCACTGAAAACCCGGGATTCAGATTCTCCATCTTCGCGAGAACCAGAGGCTTCAGTCCTTTATTAAGACGATTGAGTTTTACCAGCGGCGTGTGGCCGATCAACCCCAGCACATTGTCGTAATATTTCATGTACGTTCGTCGCGTGATGCGAATTATCGATTAGCGATCAAGATTGAACATTCTCTGCGAAATCATCCTGTTTGCCAAATCGCCTTTGAGGTTTCGACCGCGCAGACAAGGCAACTCAGAATTTTCTGAACCACAGATGAACACGGATAGATACAAATAAGAATGCGAACCGCTCTTTTTTTATCCGTGTCATCTGCGTGAATCCGCGGTTAATGCTTG
Source organism: Acidobacteriota bacterium (assembly GCA_003222895.1). GTDB lineage: Bacteria > Acidobacteriota > Blastocatellia > Pyrinomonadales > Pyrinomonadaceae > UBA11740. The sequence continues at coordinate 83,578 of QHXI01000048.1, forward strand.
CAGGCTCGCTTGACTACCTCAATTCACACCGTATAATTTTCTTTCCGTTGTGGGCCGATAGCTCAGTTGGTAGAGCAGCTGACTCTTAATCAGCGGGTCGCAGGTTCGAGCCCTGCTCGGCTCACCATTTCGAAAACAATAACGGGCGACCAACATCGCCCGTTTCGTTTTTGCTTATCTCTCTCCGTGGTGGAGAGCTTGTCTTATCTGCGACGCGGTAGGCGCTCGTCAGAATTCTCCGCACCGGGTTTGCGATTCTTCCAACCAGCTTTATTGATTGATCCGCTTGTTTCTTCCATAACCGAGGTTGCGACTGTCGCCGGCATTGTCTCCTGCGTCGTCGGAAGTTTCCAGGGATAATAACGACAGAACACGCCAAAGGCGACGAGCAGGATCACGAACGCCGCAATCGCATGCGCGCCACGCCGTGAAGTCTTGCTTACTCGTGGCGCCGCCAAAACCGTAATATCTTCAAAATCCGTTGACTCAAAAGCGGCAAAGGCCGCGGCCAACTCAGACACCGGTTCGGTAACTCTGCCAATGCGGCGCAACGCTTCGCGAAACTCCCTCGCACTTCCGTAACGCGCGTTCGGATTTTGTTGCATGGCGCGGCTGAGAATTTCCGAAAGCTCTACACCGACGGCGCTGTTGATTTCGTGAGCCGGCTTCAGCGGATTGGGCTGCGAAGTGATGAATGCCGTCGCGCGGGTCAGAGCATCAGGAGGCTTAACTCCGGTGAGCAGATGATAGAGCGTCGCACCCAGGGCATAGATGTCGCTCTGCGGCGTCGTGCCGAGATCCTGAATCTGTTCAAGCGGCGCGTAACGCGGCGAGTAACCAAAGACGCTTCTATCGGACTCGTTTTCTTCATGATTCGCTCCTTTTGATTTGGCTAAACCGAAATCGAGCAACAGAATCCGTCCGCCATTAGTAACTCTCAGATTGTGCGGCTTGATATCGCGGTGAATGATTTGTCGATCGTGCGAGTGCAAGTAGATCAAGGCATCGAGGACTTGATCCGCCCAGGCAACGACTGCGTTGCGGGGTAAAGGCCCCGGCTGCTGCGCGATGATCTCAGACAGATCCGATCCATCGACGAATTGCATCACGAAGAACGCACGATTGTCTTCAGTGAAGTAATCGCTGACGCGCGGCAACACCGGATGGTCCAGCGCCGCCATCATGCGCGCTTCATGCTCAAACTGTTTCCAAAGCTTTTCGTCACAAGTGAGCGCTTGCTTCAAAGCGACCGTATGACCCAAACGCAAATCGATCGCTTCGTAAACCGCGCCCATGCCACCTCTGCCGAGATGGCTAACGATTCGATAGCGGCTTTGCAGGATTGTGTTTGGCGCTAAGAGCGTCACGCCAATGTTGGAAGGATTGTTGTTCGTCATCGAATCTCGATCAATTCAAACGTGAAGTAAGGGATAAAAAGTTCAAGTGGGAGCTTGAGTACACTACCCCAGAATCTTCACCAGACTTGTTCTATTGAACTAATCGAGATCGAGCTTGCCAGCCGCTATAAAACAATTTGAGAAGTGCGACTGGTCTGGGGCAACCAGGCGGGCGGCGTTTGAAAACCGAGTGACGCCGCCACCCTTATCTCTATGAGTAGCCGCGAACAGCGCGCGGCCCGGTCACTTCCAGAAGAGCAAGCAGCGTGCCTTCTTCAGAATTGCGAATTCATTGAACCGTGTGAGAGGTAAAGGACTTCGAAGGGGGGCCGATGCGGCATTTCACCGTGGTGAAACAGAACTTCATGCGGTGGGCTTTGAATGGTTGCCGGAACCGGACTTGCCGCGTCTATCGAACTCAATCTCATGTCGCTTGATCATGCGGTCGAGAGTTTTGCGATCAACCTCCAGCAGGCGCGCCGCCGCTTGTTTGTTGCCCGCAGTGTGAGCCAGCACGCGGGCGACATAGCGACCTTCAATGTCTGAAAGCGGCGGCCACTCTGCTTTCGCTGCCTCCGCTGGTTGATCGATCTTGCGGCCGTTGTCTGATTGTGCAGGTCGGTTTCGCACGCGCTCGGGCAAATCCTTTGTGCGAATGACGCCGTCGCACATCGCCGCCGCATGCACAACCGCGTTCTCTAACTCGCGAATGTTTCCCGGCCAGTCATATCTCTGCAGCAGGTCCAAAGCTTCCGCCGCGAATTGCACTTTCGGACTAAGCGAAAAGACCCGCCCGGCGAAACTCTGTGCCAACGGCGGAATATCTTCGCGGCGTTCGCGCAGTGGCGGCAGCTTTATGGAAACCGCATTCAATCGATAGAAAAGATCGTTACGGAATCGGCCGGCTTCGACTTCCTGCTCGACGTCGCGATTGCTCGCGGCGATGACGCGCGCACTAACTTTCATCGTTTGATTCGATCCCACGCGACGAATTTCACCCTGCTGAAGCACGCGCAACAGCTTCACCTGAAAGGCGGGCGTCGTCTCGGTAATTTCATCGAGAAACACCGTCCCGCCGTCGGCTTCTTCCCACAAGCCGCGGCGATCGCGATCGGCGCCGGTGAACGCGCCTCTCACGTGCCCAAACAATTCAGATTCGATCAGCTCTGCCGGAATGGCGCCGCAGTTCACTGCCACGAATGTCTTGTCCGCGCGTCCGCTGCGTCGATGCAAAGTCGACGCGACCAGTTCCTTACCTGTGCCCGACTCACCGGTGAGCAGCACGGGCAAGCTCGTGCTCGCGACGCGTCCAACTTGCTTCATTACTTCTATGAAAGCATGACTGCGCCCAACCAGATCGATGTCCGATTCATAGCTGCCTCCGCGTTGGCCTGCGGACAAGCGCGGCGGCTTACTGGTAATTTGCTCGCGCAGCGCAGCCGAGAGCGATTGCAGGTCTTCCGCTCCGAACGGTTTCAGCAAATAATCGTAGGCGCCAAACGCTGTCGCATCCAACGCTCCGGCTGCGTTGCCGTGTCCGGTCATCAGAACAACTTTCGCGTCCGGCTGCTCTTCTTTGAATTTGCGTAGCACCGCGTAACCGTCAGCATCGCCTAGCATCACGTCGGAAAAAACAATCGCCCATTTCTCGTGGTCGAGCATTTCGAATGCTTCTTCTGCCGAGGCCGCGGGCCGAACCGCCCACCCGTCAGCCGCGAGCACGGTACAAACAAAATCACGCACCGACTGCTCATCATCGATCACCAATGCCGGCAATATTCTTTCCATAACCTTCACAGCTACTCCCGAATTTTTCGCTTAACAACCTTGATACCTGGTCGTTCGCTCCGCCTCGGGTTGGCCAACACGTGCAGTTTGCGTCTCGGATCAGCGGCCAGGGTCGAACGGAATGTCGCCGCGGGCACCGGCCTTCCAAACAAATAACCCTGGCCTTCGTCGCACCTGAGCAATCGCAGAAACGCGAGCTGTTCGTCAGTCTCGACGCCTTCCGCGACCACGTTCAATCTCAAATTATGCGAGAGCGTCACAATTGTCATTACCAGCGTGGCATCATCGGGATCTGTCGTCGCGCCCTTTACAAACGATTGATCCAGCTTCAAATTGTCGATCGGCAAACTCTTCAAATAGCTCAAAGACGAATAGCCCGTGCCAAAGTCGTCGATCGATACCCGCACACCCAGCCGGCGAATGTCGGATAGCACCGCAGTTGCTTTTTGGGCGTTATCCATGATCGACGTCTCAGTCAATTCCAAATCCAGACAAGCTGGATCCAAACGCGTCTCAAGCAAGACCTCCATGATCCGGTCGACGAAACCGACCTGCTGAAAATGACGCGCGGAAATATTGACTGCGATTCTGAGGCGGCCCAACCCGTCGTCTTGCCATTCGCGCGTTTGCCGGCAAGCCGCGCGCAGTACGAAATCACCAATGTCTACGATTAGTCCCGTATCCTCGGCCAGGTCAATAAATTTCGCGGGCGGCAAAATTCCAAATTCAGGATGCTCCCAGCGCACCAGCGCCTCACTGCCGAGCACGTCGCCACTTGTGAGATTCACGACCGGCTGATAGTAGGTAATGAATTCCTGATTTTCGACGGCGCGTCGCAAGCTGCTTTCCAGCGCCAGGCGTTTCACCGCCTGAGCGTTCATATCCGCGGCGTAAAACTGATAGTTGTTTCCACCCTGCTTCTTCGCGCGATACAAAGCCGCGCCTGCGTTTCGCAAAATGACAGAAGTGTCGTCGCCGTTCGTGGGAAACGTCGCGATTCCTATGCTCACAGTCATGTAAACGTCCTGATTGCCGAGATTGATCGGCTGTTTCATCGCTTCGTTCACCATCAGGCAAACGTCGGTGAGTTCGTCCGTGTCGTCGACTTGCGTCAAGAGCAGCACAAATTCATCGCCTTCAAGATGCGCCGCGGTGTCGCCTTCGCGAATGCTACTCCTCAACCTGTTGGCGACTTCGCTGAGAACTACGTCACCGGCTTCATGGCTCAGGCTCTCAGCAATTTTCTTAAAACGATCGAGCGACACGAGCACAACGCCGACTTGATGCTGATCCCGCTGTGCGATGCCCAGCGCCTGTGTACATCGATCGACGAAGAGATTTCGATTCGGAAGATCGGTCAAGCGATCGTAATAGGCGAGGTGCTCGATCTCGGCGGTGCGTTCCCGTACTAACTCTTCAAGATGATTCTCGTAGCGACGCTTATCCGCCAACAGCCGATGATGGCCCAGAGCGCGATCGACGGCGGCTTGTACGTGGAGAATATCGATGGGTTTGCTGATGTAATCAAAGGCGCCGGCGCGCAACGCCTCGATGGCGGATTCGATTCCCGGCTCTCCACTTATCATCACCACGACGGTGTCGGGCGAACGCTCCAGGATCTGCGGCACGAGATCGAGACCGCTCATTCCCGGCATGTTGATATCGCTGAGGACGAGATCGAACACGCGCGTCTGCAACACCGACCAAGCGTCTTCGGCAGACGCGGCGAACACACATTCATGATCAGTCAACAACTCGCCGAGCAAACGACGAATCTGTTCGACGTCGTCAATAATCAGAATGCTGGCCGCGCTGCTACTCATTAGTTCACCTTCCTGACATTGCTTCGTCTAAATCCAAAACCTGGCGAACCTTGGTCGTCAAAGCCGCTGGGGTGAAAGGCTTTTGGATGAACTGCACATTCGAATCCAAGACGCCGTGATGCACGATGGCTTCATCGGTGTAGCCGGACATGAATAGAACTTTGAGCGATGGACTCAATTCGCAGACGCGATCCGCGACTTCTTTGCCGCTCATTTCAGGCATCACCACGTCAGTGAGCAGCAAATCAATCGAGCCGTCCTCAGCGGCGAAGCGCTTGATCGCTTCCTCACCCCGCGACACTTCGACAACTTTGTATCCGGCGCCTTCCAAAATCTGCCGCGCCAGGTTGCGTACCGTATCTTCGTCTTCGAGCAGCAGGATTGTCTCTGAGCCAGGCATAATTTCTGTTTCAACTTGCAGCGATTCGACCGTCTCAGCAGTTTCAAGCTGGGGCAGGTACACCTTGAAAGTTGTCCCGCGGCCTTCCTCGCTGTAGACCCAGATGTTGCCGCCGCTTTGCTTTACGATGCCGTAAACCGTCGACAAACCGAGGCCGGTGCCCTTCCCTTTTTCCTTCGTCGTAAAGAACGGATCGAAGATGCGCGCTTTGGTTTCTTCGTTCATTCCGGTGCCGGTATCGCTCACCGCCAGCATCACGTAGCGGCCAGGCACGACGCCCAGGCGTTTGCCGGTGTATTCGGAATCAAGTTCGACGGTCATTGTTTCGATGGTGAGATGCCCGCCAGAAGGCATCGCATCGCGCGCGTTGACCACCAGGTTAACCAGCACTTGCTCGATTTGTCCGGGATCGGCTTTGATCGCTTTCAACTTCGGATTAAGTGACGCTGTGAGATCGATGTCTTCGCCGATTAATCGCCGCAACATCTTGTTCATGTCGCTGACGATGTCGTTCAGATTCAGCGGCACGGGTTGCAGGATCTGTTTACGTCCGAACGCGAGCAATTGACGCGTCAGGTTTGCGGCCCGATCGCCGGCCTTCTTAATTTCTTCGAGGTAACTCTTAATCGGATTCTCTGGGTTGATTCGCTGCAGCGCGAGACTGCTGTACCCATTGATCGCGGTCAGCAAGTTGTTGAAGTCGTGGGCGACGCCGCCGGCAAGTTGTCCAATAGCTTCCATCTTTTGCGATTGGCGCAGTTGATCTTCGAGCTGCTTTCTTTCGGTGACGTCGCGCGCTATGCCCTGGACGCCGGCTGCCACGCCGTTCTGATAAACATACTTCGTGTTGACCTCGACGGGAACGCGGCGTCCGTCTTTAGCGATAATTTCGATGTCATAAGCGGTTACCCTTTCTCCGGCCAATTTGCGTTTCATCATCTGCTGGACCTTGGGCAGGCACTCCGGCGCTACCGTGTCGCTCATTTTGAGCTTGAGAGCTTCTTCGAGCGTGTAGCCTGTAATTTCTTCACCGGCTTTATTCATCGATGTGTAATTACCTTCCAGGTCATGTGAATAAATAATGTCGTGCGCGTTCTCGACGAGGTCGCGATAGCGTTCCTCGCTTTCGCGCAGTGCGGCTTCGGCTCGCTTACGTTCTGTAACGTCTTGCACAGTGCCTTCGCGAAATAGTTCGACGCCGCTCTCGTCTCGCATCGTGCGCCGATTTAACGACAGCCAAATCTTCTCGCCATCCTTGCGTCGAGCTTCGAACACAAAATCCTGCAGCACGCCATTGCACACTTCGATCTCTTGCGACTTGAGCCGATCTTCCGGGTTCACATAGAGTTGACGCGAAACATCGGTAACCGTTTGGATCAGCTCCTCGGGCAAGTCATACGCCAGAATGCGGGCCATCGCCGGATTGACCGTGATGAATCGGCCTTCAGGCGTCGATTGGAAAATCCCTTCAACCGCATTGTCGAAAATTGATCGATACTTCTCTTCGGCCTTCAGTACTTGTGCGTAGAGCGATGCGCTTTCAAGCGCCGCCGCGGCGGTGCTGGATAGGATCGTTAGCGCCTTCATCTGACCAAGCGTGAAGGGACGCCGTCGATCTAGCGCGTTGATGTTTATTGTGCCGACGAGTTTGTTCGCGACCTGCATTGGAACCGAAATCGACGAGCGGATTTCGGGATGCGGCCAAAGTGGGCGAAATCGATCGTCACTAACTTCACCGGACAGAATCAGAGGCTCGCGTTGCCGCGCTACCCAGCCCGAAATGCTTTCTTCCAGCGGTATGCGCTCGCCCAAAAGGCGCTGCCGGCTTTCGCCGCGCACGGCCGCGACATACAACTCTTCGCCGCTGCTTGTCGGCAACAAAATCGATACCTCGTCGGCGCGAGTTTGCTGCAACGCTGCGTCGGCCAGCTTGCTGATGATCGTTTGCTGATCCAACGTGAAAGCGATCGTCTGACAAAGTTCGTATATCGCAACCGTCTCGCGTAGTTGTAGATTCTCGAGCCGCAGCCTCCGCGTGTTCATCGCGCGCGTGAGTAGAGGAAGAATAGTCGTCATCCGAAAAGGTTTCAGCACGTAGTCGAACGCGCCTACCTTCATCGCGTCAACGGCGGTTTGGATCGTTCCATGTCCGGTCATCACAATACAGATGACGTGAGGATCGATTTCCAGACTCGAGCGCAATAACGAGATGCCATCCAGCTGAGGCATCATCAAGTCGGTGAGAATTATGTCGAACGCTGTTTCGCCCAGCGCTTCCAGCGCCTCCTGGCCAGAGGCGTAGCCGATCACGTCGTAGCCCTGCGTCGTGAGTGATTCGACCAGGATATTTTTTAGTTCGACTTCGTCATCGACGACGAGAATCTTCCCGAGGTTTCCGTCATTCATAATCGTGAGTTGAATTTCCGTTTGCCGCGGCGGGAATTGATACGCGAACGGTTGTGCCGTGGCCAACCTCACTTTCAATTTCAATCATGCCGCCGTGTTCTTCGACAATACGACGGCAGATTGCCAAACCTAATCCTGTTCCTTTTCCTTCGGCCTTCGTAGTAAAAAACGAGTCCCAAATTCGATCGAGATTCTCTGGAAGGATACCGATTCCAGAATCGATGAATTCGATCAGCGCACCCTTTGCCTCGCCTACTTTCGTTTCCGCGGTGCGAGTAGTGAGCGTGCCTCCGTCAGGCATTGCGTCGGCCGCGTTCGTCAATAGATTCAGGAATAACTGTCTCAGTTGTTGACGATCTGCCTGAATCGGAGGGACATCCGCGCCATAATCCGATTGGACCAAAACATTTCGATTGCGCAAGTAGTAAGCGATGAAATTCACTGAGTTGGAGATTTCCTCCGCCGCATCGATCGTCGAAATTTGTCGATGGCTGCGCCGGCTGAATTGCAGCAAGTTATCGACGAGGCTCGCCATTCGCTCTACTTCATTGAGGATTATCTGCGCCGAATCGCGCTGGCCGGCGTTTCCAGAGAGTTGATCGGCCAATAGTTCGGTACGCAGCGCAATCGTAGCGAGCGGATTATTCAATTCATGCGCCACGCTGGCGGCGAGTTCTCCCATCGTGGCCAGCTTCGACGCCTGCCAAAGTTGCTGGGTCATCGCTGACAACTCTTCGCTCTTCGTCTGCAAATCAGAGAGCGCCTGCGCCAGTTGCGTAATGTCCTGTTTGATTCCTATGAAGTGAGTGATCGCACCGGCGTCATCGCTGATAGGCGTGATGGTCAGGTCTTCGCGGTTGAGCGTGCCGTCCTTGCGTCGGTTGATTACTGTGTTGTGCCAGACCTCGCCGGCAAGAATTGTCTCCCACATGTTCTGATAAAAAGCGCGATCCTGTTTTCCGGATTTCAGCAGGCGCGGGTTCTTGCCCAGAACTTCGTTGAAAGAGTATCCGGTGGTTTGTGAAAACGCGGGATTGACCCAGAGGATCTTTCCGTCGCGATTCGTAATGACTATCGCGTTGGCCGCTGCTTGCACGGCCGCGCTTTGTAGACGCAACTGCTCTTCCGCCTGCCGCCGCGCGCGCCGGTTTTCGGCTTCGTTTCTTTCGCGCTCGATAGCCGGCGCGAGTCTGGCGAGACTGTCTTTCATCAAGTAATCATGGGCTCCCGCGCGCATCGCTTCGACGGCTGCGGTTTCGCCAATCGTCCCCGAGATGATGATGAAGGGAATATCTCGTTTGATTTCTTTCATGAGCGCGAGCGCCTGCAACGCGTTGAAGTGCGGCATCGAGTAATCACAAAGAATGACGTCCCACTCACCTGTTTCCAGCGCCGTCCTCATCGTCGCCGGCGTATCTACCCGATCCGAAACGATTTCATAGCCGGCGCGTGACAGGTGTCGCGTGATCAAGACCACGTCCCGCTCCTGATCTTCGATGTGCAAAACTCTCAACGTCGACGGCCTCATATCGCGATCGGTGGCGCCTCGTTGAGTATCAACCAATACAATCCTAGCTGTTTGGTCGCCTCCAAAAATTGTTCGAATTCCACGGGCTTGCGGACGTAGCTGTTGGCCCCCAGGCTGTAGCTGCTAAGCATGTCTTCTTCTTCGCTGGAAGAAGTGAAGACGACGACTGGAAGACGCTTTGTGCGACCGTCCGCCCGCATCCTTCGCAACACCTCAAGGCCGTCGACCTTCGGCAGCTTCAAATCGAGCAAAACAACCTGCGGCATGAGCGTCATTTCCCGGCCGTCATACGCGCCGGTGCCGAATAAATAATCGAGCGCCTCGACGCCATCGCGGGCAACGACAACGTCGTTAACGATGTTGCTTTTTTTGAGGGCGCGCAGCGTCAAGGCTTCGTCTCTCGGATTGTCTTCAACCAGTAGAATCACTTTGTCCTTCATCTCCTGTCTCCCTGGAGTTTGGGAGTGTGAAATAGAAGGCCGCGCCTTCGTTCACCACCCCGTCGGCCCAGACACGTCCGCCGTGCCGATTGATAATTCGCTGCACGGTCGCCAGGCCGATGCCGGTCCCTTCGAACTCCCCGGCTGTATGAAGGCGTTGGAACGCGCCGAACAATTTGTTGGCGTACGTCATGTCGAATCCCGCGCCGTTATCACGGACAAAATAAAAGCTCTCACCATTCTGCTGTTTGTGGCCGAAACTGATCTCTGCCTGTTCTCGATGTGAAGTAAACTTCCAGGCATTGCCCAGCAGGTTGTTGAGCATGACTCGCAACAGGCGCTTGTCGCCCAGTGTCTTAAGCCCCTCTTTTATTTCGATCGTCACATTCCGTTTCCCATTTGTCTTTTTTAGTTCTTCTATCACTGCGCGAGCCAGTTCGCTTAAGTTCACTTCTTCGCGCCGCATCTCGCCCCGCGTGACACGCGCCAGCTGCAGCAGGTCGTCGATCAGCTTGGCCATTTCCTGACTGGCGCTGCGCACTTCCTTTAAGTGCCCCTTGCCGTCCTCGTCCAAACGGTCCGCATAGTCCTCCAGCAAGGCCTGACTAAAACCGTTGATGTGGCGCAGGGGTGCGCGCAGATCGTGCGAGACTGAATAAGAAAACGCTTCCAGCTCTTTGTTAGCGGCCTCAAGCTGGGCCGTGCGATCCGCGACGCGCTGCTCGAGTTCTTGATTGAGCCGTCGAACCTCGCGTTCCGCCTGCTTGCGCTCAGTTACGTCATTGTTTACTTCCAGAATAGCCTTTGGCTTTCCCTGTTCGTCGCGATGTAGCACCCAGTGGCTGGCAATCACCAGTTGCCGGCCATCTTTAGTGTTGTGGATCAGTTCGCCTTCCCAATGCCCGCGTGACAAAAGCCTGGCCTTTATTTCTTCCTCCGGCCGGGGAAACTCCGTCCTAAAAAGATGGTGAGTTACCTGTTTCAAAGCTTCTGCTGTCGTCCAGCCATACATCTGCTCGGCGCCGGTGTTCCAGAAAAGAATGCGGCCGTTTAGATCGCGAATCAGGACGGGAGCAAGGTCGAGAATTCGCGCTTGCTCTTTCAATGCCTCATCGGCGCGCTTGCGCTCACTGATGTCGCGTAGGATTACCGTGTAGAGCTTTTTTCCTTCCGACTCAATCTGTGAAATCGAAGCTTCGATCGGGAACTCTTCCCCATCGGCGCGCAGCCCATACAGCGCGCCCAGCGCGCCCATCGAACGCCTGGTGACATGAGTCTTGCCAAAACCCTCGACATGCTGATTGTGCATCGCGCGAAATCGTTCGGGGATGAATCGATCCAGCGGTTGTCCGATGGCATCTTCGGTCGGATAAAGAAACATTCGTTCGGCTGCGGAATTAAAGAGAATAATTCGCTGAGCTTCATCAATCATAATGATCGCATCCATCGCCGAACCGATTACGCCTGCAAGTTGCTCCTGGCTGCGTCGCAGTTTCTCTTCCGCCTGCTTGCGCTCAGTGATATCGACGATCGTGCCCAGGACCATCGTTCCCTGTTCGGTGTCCAAAGGATTCAAGCCGATTTCGACAGGAAACTCGCTGCCATCTTTCCGTAAACCATAGAGATCACGACCAGCCCCCATCGGTCGCGCGGTCGGATTGGAAATGAAGTCGTCGCGATAACTTAGATGGTGAGCATGGAAGCGCTGCGGCACCAGCATTTCGATTGGTTGGCCCAGTAATTCGTCTCGGGCATAGCCGAACGACTTTTCGATCTGGACGTTTACTAATGCGATCCTGCCTTTCTGATCGACCATCACCATTCCGTTAGGCGCCCTCTCAATCACTTGGCGAAATCGATCTTCCGAACGCTTGCGTTCGGTGATGTCAATGATGCTGGCTAACACAAACGCACCTTCGGCCGTGCGAATTGGATTGAGTCCAATCTCTATCGGGACCTCGCTGCCGTCCTTGCATAACCCAAAGAGATCTCGGCCTGCGCCCATCGAGCGGGTCGATGGATGTTGAAAGAAACCAGTGCGAAGATCCGGATGAGATGCGCGGTACCGTTCGGGCACGAGCATCTCCATCCGTTGGCCCAGCAGTTCGGTTCGCTGATAACCAAAGAGTCGTTCAGTCTGTGTATTCACGAGACTGATCAGGCCTTGATCATTAACCATGATCATCGCGCTGGGAGCAGCTTCGACTACCAGCCGGAAGCGTTCATCGGCTCGCCTGCGCTCACTGATGTCGATGATACTGGCGAGAACGAACGCGCCACTTTCGGTTTGGATGGGATTCAGTCCAATCTCGATTGGAACTTCACTCCCGTCTTTTCGCAGACCGTAGAGATCGCGACCTGCGCCCATCGCTCGCGTCATCGGATGACCTGAAAAAATCTTTCGGTGATCTGGATGAGCGCCACGGTAGCGCTCAGGCACCAGCATTTCGATTGGCTGATCGAGCAACTCGCTACGTTCATAACCGAATAATTGCTCGGCCTGAGCGTTTACCAACGTCACCTTCCCTTCCTGATTGACCATCAACATGGCGCAGGGCGCGGCCTCGAGTTGCAGCGTTCGCTCCTGCACCTTACGCTCAAGCTCGCGCTGCGCCTCGCGCGTCTTGCTAACCATCGCGTTGAAAGACGCGGCGAGCACACCTAATTCGTCCCGCCGAGTCGCAGGAACCTGGTGCGAATAGTCACCGCTGCTGACTGCACCGGCCGCTTGTGTAAGAGATTGAAGTGGCTGAGTAATGTTACGGCTCAACAGAATTGCGGCGGCCATGCCGGCCCCCAAAACGATCAAACCCATGAGCAGCATTCGCCGCAGAAATTGATTGGCCTCCGCGAGCAACGGCTTGGTCGGCACTTCGACCACGACGAACCACGGCGTGCCTTTGATCGCGCGACCGAGCGCCATAACCTGGAACCCTTCGCGCAGGTACTCAGCAACCTGCATCGTTGAATTCAATCCCGAAGGAGGTTGCGACACCGGTCTTACCAGGTCAGAGAACACATCGCCCTGAGTATTTGCGAAGTACAGACTTGCCTGGCCGCCTAGCAGATCGGTTAATTGCTTGCGAAGATCGGGGCTTGACGCGAGCCGCCGCCAGCGCACCAGATAGCCCAAAGGCTTTCCTGAATCGTCTCTTACTTGAGCTACCGCCGGATAGACTATGGTCTCGTTGATGAACCGGATAGCGCCAACGGCCCGGAATGGCTCGACGTTGCATTGATTAAATAATTCATCGATCTTCTCCTGCTCTGGCTTTGCGGAATCGGGTAGCGTCAAAGCAAGCGTCCGATCAACTTTCCATAATTCAGTCTGAACTCCTCCGACATCTTGAGGACTCGTGAATTGCTTAAGCGTGTTGAGCGCTTCGGATCGGTTCATGGCAGAGGGGTCCTGCAGGAACCTGCGCACTGGCGACTCGTTAGCGACCGCGTAGGTGCGGGCCATCAAAATCACAGATGATTGCTGAAACAAACTGGCGAGTTGTTGAGTCAGACCCTCCAGCCGTTGCCGACTAACGTTAAATGCAGAATCTTTAATCTCTCGATAGGAATACCAGGTGAATGTGCTGACGGTTAAGAGCAGCAACGTGCCGAAGAAGAGAGGTAATCGCCGCTTAATCGGCAAGTCAAGAATCGAAAAGCGCGGCGCAGCCGCCTCAGCTCTTTCACTGTCGCTTTTTTTTTGTGGTCTCAAACTATTGTTGACGATCACTGGGCTAATCCACGTTCCTTAGGCAGGGCGAAATGTTCACGCCACCGGCCGGTCGGATCTACATTCCCAACAGAGATGGAAGAAGGACGCCGTGCTCGCCCCCGATACGGCGTCCCCCTTCGCGCGCGGCTCCACCCACGAGGCGAACCGCGATACTGAAGCCCTAATGTTTTTTCTAATTAACTAAGGTACTTAAATCTGGCTGGACCGAGTTTGTTTGCCGCACCTCTTGGTCTCGATCAGGGGCTCTGGCGAAATCTTTAGAGCAAATTCTCTCAAGTTATCAATTCATCAAACTAATCATGGGGGAGATTCGTGATGGAGTTTTTGATTTCTTCAGCACAGAACATTCAAGCTGGCCTCACACGATGCAATCTAAGGCATTTGTGAGAATTCCCGCAATCGGGAAAAGCCTGAGAAATTGCTTCGCTGATTAGGGTAAACCCCGACTAGTCCGCGTGCCGTCTCAAGATATGTTTCAATAAATGTCGATTCGACGACCTTTGATGAGTGACGGCTGCCTGAAACGGACGAAACAAGATGCGATGCAATGTGATCGTGATCACAAGTCGATCAGAGCATTGCGAGGCCGATCAACGCGGGCGGCGGCCGGCAGGTTATTCGACCTTTATTAGTCCCATCCTGATCGCGAAGCGGACCAGGCCGGCGATGTCGTGAATGTCCAGACGTTCGGTGAGTTGCGCCCGATGCGATTCGACGGTTTTCACACTTATGTTTAGCGCGCGTCCGATCTGTTTCATGCTCTTGCCTTCAGCAATGAGAATCAGAATTTCACGTTGACGCGGCGTCAGCTTATCAAGCAGCTCGTGATAGTGCGCTGCCGCTTCGGTAGCCGAAACATCCTCCTGCGCAATTTCGTGCGAGACATAGGTCTTGCCGCGCATCACTGTTTCGATGGCTTGCATTAACTCAGTGGCGGCTGCGCGCTTTGGTATGAACCCAGCAGCGCCACCATGCAGTGCCTGAACGGCATACTCGCGTGCTTCATGCATCGTCAGCATGATCACACGTACCTTTGGGAACCGAACTCTGATTTCGCTCAGCGCGGTCAACCCGCTCATGCCGGGCATGGTAATGTCCAATAGGACGAGGTCGGGCTGGAGTGTTTCGACCAGAGACAAAGCCTCATCGCCGCTGCCGGCTTCACCGACAACTTCGACGCCATCAATCATGCTGATCAAGGCTCGAATACCCGCACGTACGAGAGCGTGATCATCGACTAGCAAAACGCGAGTCGGATTCACCTTCTGCTCCTGGATAGCCCGCGTCCAAGGGGACCATCATGAAGTCGCACGGCGGAAAAACGTCAACCGATTATCTCAACGCGCACCGCTCAACTGCGAGCAAAACAAATTTCGGACAAATCGCAATCTATCCCAGATTTTCCTGATCATCAATCGGGAAAACCCTTAGATTTGCGTGGTCAGATATTGCATGACCCAGTACCAACCAGCGAATATGTTTCTAATGGATATACGTTACAGTGGGAGGTCAGATCTTCTTCAAGGGCACGACCACCATAACCTCCGTGCCTTTTCCGATTTGGGAGTTGATTTCAATCCGGCCGCTAACCGCAAGCGCTCGTTCTTGCATTCCGCGTAAGCCAAGTGCTGATGTAGCCATTCCATCCAGGAACAATTGTGAGTCGAAACCTGCGCCGTTGTCTTGAATACTTAGATACAATTCTCCGTTGCTGCCTTCGACGCACACGTCTGCCTTCGTAGCGTTCGAATGCCGCGCTGAGTTGGTCAACGCTTCCTGTGCGATGCGGAAGCAAGCAGTGCCGACTTCATGGGGAATTCCTTTGATTTCAGAAGTGCAGGTCACGGCTGCGGCGATGCCGCTGCGCGAGGTGTATCGCGCGGCGTACCAGCGAAGCGCCGCGACCAGTCCGAGTTCATCCAGCAGTGACGGCCGGAGTTCCAGCGACAATTCGCGAACCTGCGCCAACGCTTCATCGATAATGTTGACACTCTCGTCGATTCGCGGCAGAGGAGCGTTGGTCTGGCAAGACTTTTGGATTGCTTGCAAATTCAATCTAACCGCCGTCAAAACCTGGCCGATTTCGTCATGTAGCTCGCGCGCAATTTTCTGTCGCTCGACTTCCTGAGCCTCCAATAGGCGGCGCGAATAAGTCTGCAAAATCTCCTGGGCTCGCTTGCGCTCGCTGATGTCGCGAGCGGTCCCCTGAATGCCGATTGCCAACTCGTCTTTGTAAATCATCCGACTGCTGACTTCGACCGGCTTGCGCGTTCCGTTCTTACAAACGATCTCGGCCTCATAAATCGTTTCGATCGGCACATCGAATTTTAGACAAAAGTTTTGACGTGCATCTTTCAGGTGCCGCGGAGAAATAAAGTTCGAATAATGTTTGCCTAGAATCTCTTCTCGCGTGAATCCCGAAAGTTCTTCCGCGGCCTTATTTACCGAGACGTATCGTCCGTTCAGATCGTGGACATAAATCGCGTCCCGTGAGTTCTCAAACAATTCGCGATAACGCTCTTCGCTTTCACGCAAGGCTTCTTCGGCGCGAATCCGATTGATTGCTTCACCGCAATGCTCCGCCAGCGCCACGAAGTCTGTGAGTGCCGTTTGATCATAAGCACTTATAGCGTAGCTCTGGATTGATAATAATCCGACAACCTCGGTGCCATGCTTGATCGGCACAGACAAGAGTGACGCAGAAGGCCTGCCAGTATCGCCAAACGGCACTGACTCAGCGTCGAATGCAATTGGCTCTTCGCGCAGGATTAGCTCTGGGCCGTTCTCGAGGATTCGACGTTCGCGGGCAGTCGGAGGGCGGGCCGAAATTAGTGGCGTTACATCGACTTGTTCCTTGCCAATGGTGTCGATGTTAACCAGCGGATGGGTGAAATCGTGGTCAGCATCGTAAAGATCGATATTGCAGGCGTCCCATCCAAAGAGAACGCGGGCTGTTTCGGCGATGATACGTCCAGCGTCTAGGTTTGTGCGCGCACCGCTCAGCTTTCGCGCGAGAGTCGCAAAGCCGGCGCTAGTCAACTCGGCGCGCTTCCGTTCGGTTATTTCGCGCGAAGTACCTTCATAGTAAAGGATCGCTCCGCTATCGTCGCGCACAGCGCGAACGTTTTCCGAAATCCAAATCGTCTTACCATCTTTTCGGAATGCTTCGTGCTCAAAGTCACGTGCCAAATCTTGTTCTGTCAGTATGCGCTTGAACTCATTGCGATCCCGCGGGTTGACATAATGCTCGTGCGCTATATCGGTGCGCATGTTTGTCAACTCCTCGGGCGAGTCAAAGCCGAGCATACGGGCCAACGCCGGATTCGCTGTTATGAATCGACCGTCCGGGGTTGTCTGGAAAATTCCTTCGCCGACATTTTCGAAAATCTCGCGATATCTTCTATCGGCCTCGCTCAACGCCTGTTCGGCGCGCTTACTTTCACTAACTGTCTTTTGATTCTTGGCCATACTCAACACTAACAATGATTATACGTTTAGTCTCAAAGCCATCGTGAGGGCTGCACTACCGATTCGGCGAAATTGCAGGATCGATTTGGCAACCGGCTTGATGCCGTCAACAGAGAGTTAAGTGCCGCGATGGCTCCTCGCAAACGCGAGATCACTTGACCGCCGGATTGTAGTGCGACAAGACACGCCTTGCAACACATTGTGCAATGCGCTAGCCAGTTCAGCGATCCAGCAACTCTCGAGCTTTGGTAGCCAGTGTCTGAGGTGAAAACGGCTTCTGAATAAAAGCGAACTCTTCATTCAGTAATCCGTAACGCACGATCGCATCATCGGTAAAGCCTGACATATAAAGTACCCGAGTATCAGGACGTAACAGGGCTACCTGCTCAGCGAGCTCGCGGCCACTCACGCGGGGCATGACTACATCGGTGATCATCAAGTCAATGCGTCCTTCGAATTCTTTGCACACGCGCAGGCCTTCTTCTCCGTCTATCGCGCACACAACAGTATAGCCATATTGCTTGAGCACCTCCTGCGCCAGATCGCGAACAATCTGTTCGTCCTCGACCAGCAAAACGGTTTCGTGACCGCACGCGACAGGTTCGCGTTCAGCAGCCGTTTCATCCAATTCCTGCACGTGATCGACTCTGGGCAGATATATTTTGAAAGTTGTGCCTTTATCTGGTTCGCTGTAAACCCAGATGTAGCCGTCGCTTTGCTTGACGATACCGTAGACGGTCGCCAATCCCAGCCCGGTTCCTTTGCCGACATCCTTGGTGGTAAAAAATGGTTCGAAGATCTTCTGCTGCGTTTGCGTATCCATGCCATGACCCTCGTCGCTTACTGCCAACACCACGTAATGACCAGGCTGGAGGATTTCCTGAGGCTTGATGTAGGTCTGATCAATATGGGCATTTCGCGTTTCGATTGTCAGCTTTCCGCCTGTGGGCATCGCGTCGCGCGCATTCACCACAAGGTTCATCAAGATTTGTTCGATCTGGCCAGGATCGGCCTTTATTTGCCCGAGCGCCGGGGTGAGCAGCGTTTCCAACATCATATCTTCGCCAATCAGGCGACGAAGCATCTTGTCCATCTCAGAAATGATCCTATTCAAATCTAGAACGCGCGGCTGAAGCATTTGTTTGCGGCTGAATGCGAGCAACTGGCGCGTTAAGCCCGCGGCGCGTTCTCCGGCTCTCTTGATTTCTTCAATCTTAAAGCGGACCGCGTCGTCTTTTCCGATCGACCTGAGCGCCAGCTCGCTGTAACCGGTCACAGCGGTCATGAGATTGTTAAAGTCATGTGCGATTCCGCCTGCAAGGCTGCCGATACTCTCCATCTTTTGAGATTGTCGCAGCCGATCTTCGGCCTCGCGAAGACTTGTCTCAGCGCGCTTGCGCTCGATTGCGAGGGCGATTTGGTTGCCGACCGAAGTCAGAAATTCCAGATCGCGCTGGTCGTAAGCGTTCTCTTCTTCATAGTGTTGCACCACGAGCACGCCGATCGAGCGCTCAGAAGTTCTCAGCGGCACGCCCATCCAAGACGCAGACGTACTTCCGCTTTTTTCGACTTCGCCCCGTTGATACATGAGTTCAGTGAGTTCCGGATCAACTAACATCGGCTTGCCGGTGCGCAGCACATAACTGCTAAAACCGATACCCAATGGCCGCGGCTCAGGTTGAGGATCAAGCTTATCAACCCAAAATGGGAAGTGCATCAGCTTGGTGTGATCATCATAAAGTGCCACAAAACAGTTTTCTGCGTATAAGTACTTGCCAACCGACGTGTGGATCAACGTCAGCAATTCATTCAGATCCGAAGTATTAATGACGCCCTGAATAATTTCTGAGATCAGCTGGCGCTCATCTTCCATCCTCTTTCGCTCTGTTATGTCGTGGACAAATCCTTCGAAGTATTCGGTACGCCCGTCGCCTCCTTTGATCGCGTGGGCGGTCAGCTCGACCCAAATGACCGATCCGTCTTTTTTCTTCCATCGAATCTCGAGATCGCGCGCATAGCCGCGTGTCTCATATTCTTCGATTAATTTTTGGCGCTCCTGTTCGCCGACATAAACGTCGCAGTCCAACCGAACCTGCAAGAGCTCGTCGGCGGATTCGTAGCCGAGCATTTCTGCTAAAGCATTATTGGCGGCGGTGATTGTTCCGTCGCACAACGACTGATAAATGCCTACCGGGGCGAAAGTGAAGATGTCGCGGTATCCGCGTTCTGACGCACGCAACGCCGTTTCAGCGTGCTTCCGCTCGGTGATGTCGGTTGTCACTCCACGCACACCGATCGGCTTTCCGGCTTCGTCATTTACGAGAATGATATGATTCTCGCCCCAAACCACATCGCCGCTCTTCTTAATCCAACGCAACTCGTTCCTGATCTGACCGTTCTTGAAAAGCACCATGTGTGAGTCATCAGAGATCTTTCGGTCGTCAGGATGTAAAGTTGTGTACCAGAAGTTCGGTTGCTGCCATTCCTCGACAGTGTAGCCAAGCATGTCGTTGACATAACTGCTAACAAACCTGCCGAAGCCATTTCTGTCGGCGGGATCGAGCGGCGCCTCCCAGACCACACACGGAATATTCGACAAGATGCTATTCAAACGTTGACGCTGTGCTTCAATTTTTTCGGTTAGGCGGGCTCGCTCCTCGTCGGCGCGCTTTCGGGAAGTTAGATCCATGTAAATCGCAAAGACGCCTACCGGTTTCTGATCAATTACAATAGGTACGCCAAAAATTTCAACTGGAACCAGGGTCCCGTCTTTGCGCTCTCTTAAACCCTCAGCCTTAACTGTTTCGCCGACCAGCGTGTTGGCAGACAGCGCTTTAGCTTCGTCAAGATTTCCTTGCGGCACGATCGTATCGTTGATCGTGCAACCTTTGATCTCGCTCAACGAATACTGAAACATCGATTGGAATTCTTTGTTCGCGTCAACTATCCGATCGTCGTGATTCACTTGAAGTATGCCCAGGGGAGAGTTCTCGAAAAGTTGCTGAGATCGGCTTTGCTGAAAATGAGCCTCCGCCTCTGCGCGGCGCCGTTCGGTTATGTTCTGCGAGAGGACGAGTTTCGCTGGCCGGCCGTCAAACTCCAAAGTGTGCCAGGTAATCTCAACGTCAAGGATGGTGCCATCTTTCCGCCGGTGCCGCCACCTGCATGAATCATCATAACCACCAAACCCGTCGATCGGATGTGCCTTATGATGGAAGAGCGCGGGTACGTCTTCGGCCGGGCGAATATCCTTGATACTCATGCCGAGGAATTCGTCTCGCGTGTATCCGTACTGGATCACAGCCGCATCGTTTACGGCGAGAAACCGCAGCGTCTGGTTGTCGAAGACCCACATCGGCTGGGGATTACTTTCAAACAGCAGTCGATAGCGCCGTTCGGACTCCAGCAGTTGTTGCTCGATCTGTTTGCGCTGCGTGATATCGCGGCCGACTGCTTGCAGTTCGACGACCTCGCCGTTCTGGATCACCAGCTGAACATTTTGACCAATCCAAATTTGCTCGTTCTCATGGGATCTCAACGGCAGTTCGAAATAAGTAAGTGGGATCTTTTCTTTTATTTGGTCCCGGTAAAACTCAAGCGCCTGTTCTCTAAAATCTTCCTTGATTAACGACAGGAAATGCATGCCAAAGCACTCTTCGACCAACCGGCGGACGGCCCTGGCAGCGGCTGCATTTACGAAAGTGAAGTGGCCTTCGGGAGTCAGCGAATAGATCAAGTCTTCGGCGCCTTCAACCATTTGGCGATACCGATCGTCAGGACCGTTCAAGTCTCGCTTAACCGATCTGCGGATCGCTGCTTCCTGTCTCGACTGCTCGTTTGCCTGTGGCAATTCTGAAATGCACTGCATAGCTCTGTCAGCTCCCCAACCATTTGCGTAGATTTTTCTCTTCTTTATTTGCTTAACCCGCAGGAATCGAACCGGGGTTGGCGGAGTGCGGCCAAGTGGACGCCATGCTGCGCAATGCCTGTCCAGCTTGCCCTAAAGCGATTAGAAATCTTGTCGTTCTAACGCCGAACAAGAGCTCTGCACTTGGGGTGCCATCAATTTAATCGTTCCCGGCCGGGCGAAGACTGGTTGTGATGATTCGGGCGTTGGCACGGCATGTGCGCTAGTAGTGGCTGGCGCTGAAAACGTGCCGGAATCGCAACCTCAAACGGCGAAACGCCTCGGTCTTCGTCAACATCCAGTTCACTTCTGCCACAGATTTTGTTTCGCGCAATTCGAATCGCCTCGCGGAAAAGGAAAGGCCCCAAAGATGAAGTTTATCCACGGATTAATGCGAGCTGTCTCAGTTCTGTGTGTCTTACCCGCAATTTTGATTTCGCAAGCTGTTGCTGGCGCCGTACGGCATCCGCGGAAAACTGAACCGCGGCATCAAACTGCTAACCGAAAAACAATCGCGAAAACGGGACGCGCCGAACGTCGTCGCGCCGAAGCTCGCCGCCGCGCGGAAGCTGCTCGTCTCGCGGCGCTGGCTCGTCAACGCGCCGCCGAGGAAGCATTGCGCGCGCGAGTTCAATCAATGATTGCGAAAGACGACACCTCAGGTGAAGACCCTGAGATTCGTCGTATCGCCGTGAAAGCGCTAGGTAATCACGCGGGCACGGTCGTCGTCATGAATCCAAAGACGGGCCGCGTCTATGCGATCGTGAATCAACAATGGGCTTTGCGTGAAGGATTCAAACCTTGCTCGACGATTAAGTTGGTGACGGGGCTCGCCGGCTTGAATGAAAAAGTGATCGATCCTTCGAACACGGTCGCGATTTCTGATTCCAACAAAGTTGATCTCACGCACGCGCTGGCCTATTCGAAGAACGAGTATTTTCAAACGGTCGGCGGGCAGGTTGGTTTCTCGAAAATGATCTCCTACGCGCACTCGTTGGGTCTCGGCGAAAAAACCGGCATCAATGTTCGCAACGAGGCGGCGGGCCGCGTGCCCCAGTCGAAGATTGGCTTCGCCGTGAATCACATGTCGTCGCACGGCGATGATTTTAAAGTCACCGCGTTGCAACTGGCGACGCTGGTTTCGGCAATTGGGAATGGCGGCAAGTTGCTCACTCCTTTTGTCGTGCATACGGCGAAAGACGAAAACCTTTCGAATCCGAAGGTTCGCCGCCTCGTCAATATCGAATCCGAATCGTTTCAGCGAATGATTCCCGGAATGATTGGCTCGGTTAAGTACGGATCGGGCCGGTTGGCGTTCGATCCGCAAGCGACGGTCGCTGGTAAGACGGGCACCTGCATCGAGAATGGAACCTGGGTTGGCTTGTTCACGTCTTATGCGCCGCTTAACGATCCACAACTCGCGATCGCCGTCATTGCTCGTGGCAGCGATGGCCGCAATCACTTCCCGGCCGCGGTTGCCGGCCGCATCTATCGCGAACTCAATGGTCGCATGGCCGCCTCAGGAGCTATTGATATCGCTTTGAAACAGACGCCGACGATCTCAACCTCGGATGCTGGCGTCGACACGGGCGATGATGAAGAGGCCGATGACTCTGCTGAAGCAAACGCCCAAACAAATCCGAAAACGGCTGAACGGGTACAAACGGTTTGGGGCGATCAGCAAAAGCTCGTCGAAAGCAAAATCAAGCCGACAATGTTGGCGATTCCCGCTCGCAAGACACCGCCATTCAGCAACGCACCGAACGAGCGACCCCGCCGCATCGGCGAAAAACGACAATAGTTTTACGCTCCAGCAATCCGTCGGCGCCCTCGCGCGTCCCCAACTGACAGGACAATCTATGACTTTTCGCAATCCGCTTGCTCAACTCCTCTGTGCTTCACTGCTGCTCGCCTTCGCCAATTGTTGCTTCGGCAAGGCAGCGATTAATGAAAGACCCTCGAGTGTCGCGGGCGTTTTGATTGGCCCATGCGGTTCCGCCGCCGCTCAGGGACCGAACGGAAACGACGACGATTACAGTAATGCGAGCATCGACGGCAACATGCCGAACACCGGCGAAGGACTCACAACGACTCCCGCAACTGCGGTGTTCAAGAACACGGTCGAGAATGCGGGTAGCGGCAACGATGCTTTCATGATCACCGCGCCTACCCTGGCGCCGGGATTCACGATTGAGATCAGCGACGACTTAGGCGCGCACTACGCGACGCTCGATCGCTGGACCTCGAGCATTACGCTGCCGGTTTCATATCGCGCATCCCTAACTTTTCTCGTTCGCATCACCGTGCCCTCAAGTTTGAAAGCCTTGACCGCGTACGACACGGTGATTCGCGCGACATCGTCAATCGATCCTGCAGTCGCAAATGAAACTATCGATCGTATCTATGCCGGTTTCATTCGGCTGCAATCGACAGCACGAGTTGTGAATGCGAGCGGATCAGACGACATCGCTAAGGCAATCCCTGGCAGCGAACTCGAATTCGCAATCGCCTACACAAACATTTCAAGCCACGAAGGCACTGGCAACGCGCTGCTGACCGCGACAAATCTGGTCATAAATGAAACCGGCATCGCCGCGCCGAGTAACTGGGCGACGACGACTAATCACATAGTCGGCGCTTCCGATACCTTGGGCGGATACATCGTGGGAGACAAAGAAGGCTCAACGTCATTAACTGACATTGTGATGAGAATCGGCGCAGGTCAGTCAGGTGTTTTCAAATTCAAACGGAGAGTCAAATGATGCCTCGCCTTAACAGACCGAAAGTTGATCTCGATAGAAAGATCGCAGAGTCAGTCGTAAATACCGCGGCGGCCGCAGTGGTCGCGGCGTTCGGTTGTCCGCGAGTTTTGATCGCTGACGACGATCCGGCCACGGCTGAGATGCTAGCTTCGATTGGCGATGGAACTACTTACCGAATTGTTTCCGTCAAAGATGGCCGAGAGGCTTATCGGGTGCTGATGGCCGATGCCAATTTTGCAGTAGCGGTATTTAATTTGGCGATGCCGCACCTCCATGGCGCTGACCTGGTCCGGCACATGAAAACGGAAAAAAGGCTAATGCGCATTCCGGTGATTATCGTGAGCGGTGATCACGGAATCGGCACAGTGGCTGAAAGTTTTGCCGCGGGCGCAATCGCCTTTCTCGCGAAACCATTTGCAAGGGAACACCTCCAGCGCACACTGATGCTCGCACTTAGCAACAAAGATTCCCGAGAGCAGATCGCGCAGGCTGCGTAATCACGCTGCGCTTCGATCGCTGAAGCGCACCGAGCTTTTGGATTGCCGCTGCGCCAACCAGGCGTTTTCGCCTTTATCTCAACGAGATAGCGTTACAGAAATTTTCGTCCAGGCACCGCGGCGTTCTCGCATGTGCCCACGTGCCCGAAGTTGCGGGCACTGCTATGCCTTCGATTTCGATCGGGCGGCCTCGGCGCGATACCACGTGCACGCTCACCTCGAGTTGCAGCCGCCGGCCATCCCTCGCGGTGAGCTCGATCTCGTAAACAGTCCCAATCGCTCTGCCAGCGTTCGACGCGACCTGCTCCAGAATTTGCGACGCCACATCAGCGCGCATCACATCCGCGACGTTCATCCGCCGCGCTTCCTCACAACTGTACCCAAGTATTTGTTCGCCCGCGTGATTTAGGAACGTAAAGTTACCGAACAGATCGTGTGCGTACACGACTTTCGGACCAGGGGACAATAACGACGAATCGAACTCAGAAGTTTTTGTAAGTCTTCTCATGATCTCTTGGTGGGCCAGAGGGCGAAATGGGACAAGTCACCCGATCTGCTATGGAGCTTTGCCTCGCATCGGGGCGATCAGAGGCGCCGGCATTAATTGCCGGTAACTCTCTCAGCACCATTCATGCCACGAATCTCGCGATGAAGTCTCAACCCCGGCCGCCGTGACCTTGACGGCACGACGGTTGCTCAACGCTCAGGTGAGTCGAGCGCTGCGCGCACCCTTTTATCCGCAGCATCTTTGGTTCGATTGCGGTTCAAGGATTGGCCCCAATCCAGATTGACTGAAACCGCAGAGCAAGAATAAAGGCGCTGAACACCTCAACCGATCGGGCTAACCAGTTCCGAGTCGCCTGTTCATACCGCGCCGAATTTACACGGAGAAATTTACATGCTGCGTCCCCTTGCACTTGTCCCTTTCGCATTTCGCATCTGTACGGTGATCGCGCTGGTAGTGAAACTGACCACTGCGACGGCGACGATCTCAACCACTGCGATTGACAATGTGAAGCCTGACTATCCGGCGGTCGCAAAGTCTGCGACAGCTCCTGATGTGCTCGCCTATCAATGGAATCTCGCAGAGAAAGAAATGCCGCTGCTTGGTTTGCAAGATGAGCGATTGAAAGTTGGATTCGATCAGGCGCTGACCTATCGCTTTGATCAGCTCAGGTTTCCGATTTTTCAAGCGTTGACTTACGACGAAGAGCACGGACGTTTCGTTCTGCCCGCATTCACCCCTGACGGCGCGAGTCACGTCGTCGAATTTCAACCGACTGAAGGTAAAAATTATTCAGCTATCGAAGCTGCCGACGTCAGCCTGGTTGATAACGACAGCACCAAGACGATTCGTACGAGCGACGGCACCAGATACCTCTTTGTCCGCTACCCTGACGGCGAGTTTCGCTGTGCAATGATCAAAGAAGGTTCGGGAGCTACGCTGAACTTTCTCTACACGGCGAATGGCTTAATGTTGCATGGCGTCGTCGATACCACCGGACGAAGCGTGACCTTTAACTATGGCCGCGACGGCATCAAGTCAGTGACGCAAACCTGGATGGCAAATCTCGAAGGCTTTACGAAGACGTGGCCTGTCGGCGATGCGCCGGCTCCGAGCGATTCCGAAATCAAGTTCGCTCACACTCTCAATCTAAAGACTCTGCCTTCGAATGCGATCGTGCGTGAATACACCGCTGAGATGGCCGCGTCGGACAAACTGTTGGCGAGCATCTTTGGCGGGCCGAACGCTGTTGCCGGTGGAAATGGATTTGAGCCGGCGGGGCTGGCCGCGAATTATCCGCTCTATCGCGGCGACATTTACGGCGATGACGGCATTCAAAGGCGCGGCCATCTTTCGTTCGCGATGCATTTGTACGGCAGTCCTGACGGCACCGGTGATTCGCCGCTTTATGTGCCGTCGGGTTTCATTACCCATAGCCCCCAGCCTTCGCCGACTGATGCGGCAGTGACCTTCTATTATCCGAAGCTGGGAAACCTCAATGATGTGACGCTAGCAGTTTTTCACGTGAACGATTTTCAAATCAGCGAGGAAGGCGTTCGAGTTCGCATCGGGAACCTGGGCGGGCCGGGAGGATCTTCTCAGCTTTACAAGCATTCGCACATCGAATTTTATCGCGGCAATACAGGTTTGCCGCCGCTGGCCGCGCGCGCAGCTCTACGCATCGATCCTGCTAAAGTTTTCTCGCCCGCGAAGTAAGACAACTGCTGAATCCCCACGTCAATCACGAATGAACCCGAATTCAGAAAATCTCCGAGCCCCGTCGGGGTCAACGTATGCGATGTCGTCGATCAGCGAGTCGTCGATTGATCCTGAATACGCTGAAGAGCACGATCGCCGGATTTTGATCGTCGACGACGACGAATTCGTGCTCAAGCTGTTCGCGTCGTATCTGAACGAAACATACACATGCGAAATGGCTAGAAACGCTCAAGAGGCGCTGGAGATTCTCGCCCGCGAGCCATTCGCGCTCGTGCTTTCCGACATTCAGATGCCGGGCCTCGGCGGGATCGAACTCCTGCGCAAGATCGTCGAGCGGTATTCCGAGACTGCCGTGATCATGATCTCGGGCGTCGATCGCACGCAGCGCGTAGTCGACGCTATTCGCATGGGCGCGTCTGATTATCTTCTGAAGCCTTGCGAACTTGACGTGCTTTCAGCCTCGGTGCATCGCGCGCTTGAGCGGCGTCTGCTGCTGCGTAATGCGCGGCGCTATAAACGCGATCTCGAAATTCGCAATGCCGATTTAGCGCGACAACAAGCAGAGCTGCAACGTTTGCAGGCGCAGATCGTGCAGTCAGAAAAGATGGCTTCGCTCGGGTTAATGGCCGCGGGCGTGGCTCACGAAATCAATAATCCCGCCGGCTTCATTTACAGCAATATCGACTTGCTGCGAAAACACATCGTCGACCTGGAGCGTTTCCTACGGATATACGATCAATTGGCTTTGCCTGCGGACATTGCTTCTCAGATCAACGAGATCAAGAAGGAGATTGATTACGACAATCTCGTGAACGATCTCGATTCAATTCTCGCTGATTGTTCCTTGGGCGCTGAGCGCATTCGCGATGTGATCAAAAACCTGCGGCTGTTTTCGCGCCTGGATGAAGCAGAGATCAAACGCGTCGATCTTAACGAAGGAATCGAGGCGACGCTGCGCTTGCTTTCGATCTATTACAAGGCTGGAAACATCACACTCGTGCGTGACTATGGCGAGTTGCCGCCGATTAACTGTTACGCGGCGCAACTGAATCAGGTCTGGATGAATTTGCTGGTCAACGCCGCGCAGGCGATTGGAAAGAATCACGGCGAAGTGAAGATCAAGACTCGCTGCGATGGCGCGACGGTGACGATCGCAGTTTCCGACACCGGCGAAGGAATTTTGCCAGAGCATGTGAAACGTATCTTCGATCCATTCTTTACGACGAAACCGATCGGCGAAGGCACGGGGTTAGGCCTTTCGATCTCGCACAGCATCGTCGAACAACATAGCGGCACGATTCGCGTTGAAAGCAAGTCGGGATCGGGCACGACTTTCACCATCACCTTGCCGGTAGACGCCGAAGAAGCCGCCGGACTCGAAAACTAACTTTCACAGAGAGGGATGAACTAATGACTTACAAAATTATGATCGTCGATGACGAGCCGGCGAATTTGCGCACTCTGGTCCGACTGTTCCGGCAGGACTACGAGGTTGTGACTGCAGAATCAGGGCCGGAGGCGTTAGCGCTCTTAAAGCAACATAACGTCGCGCTTTTGATTTCCGATCAGCGGATGCCAGACATGTGCGGCATCGAACTTATGAAGAAAACTGTCGACTTGCGACCGCAAATGGTCAAGATTCTGCTGACCGGCTATACGGATGTCGAGGCGCTAATTGAATCGATTAACTGCGGGCTCGTATATCGCTACATAACGAAGCCGTGGAATAACGACGACCTGCGGCTGACGGTGAGTCGCGCGCTCGAGCACTACGAAGTGATCAAATCGAAATATTTGCTCGGCCTGGAAAACCAGCGGCTGCGTTCGCGTATGAGTGAGATTAGCGAACTGGCACTCAATGGCATCGGGAGCTTCAACCCGAACGTGCGCGACAGTGGCACGAATTTCGTTTCTCCCGGGACGACTGCCGGCATCCTGCCCAGCTAAACTCATCGCTACACTTCAAATCAAGAGCAGCCTGGCGGCTGAAACTGCTGGGCTGCGTTTTCTGATCAGGAATCGTCTGAAAACTAAGGCTGCGCGTCTGGACTCAAGACATCGAATGCGACTTTCCATTTGCCGCTGTGCTTTTTCCAAACTCTGACGTAACTACCACGCTGCAACGTGACGCCCCGAGTATTGAGTTCAAAAGTTCCGTACGTGTAACCGAGATCGCCCGACTTTGATATGTCAGCCGCGCTCGGCTGCCACGTTAATGCGCGGCCATTTTCCGGCATGAGCGCAGCCGACGCCGACTTGCCAATCGCCGGCGCTGCGTTTTCTCTCAGCACCCGCGCGTCGTCTGCAAGATACAAATTGAATGCGGTCCTCGCGCCGTTAACCGCTGATGTCTGTGAGAATTTTCCGTCTTGCGCAAACAACGTCGCGCGACCCTTCGCGACATCGACTTGCGAACTACTTGAGCTTTCGTCATTCGATGGAAACTGCAGCGTATTCGCCGCGAACGGTTTGTCAGTGGAAACGCCACGATCCAGCACGGCTTTCCACACACCATCACTTTGCTTTTTCCAAATCGTAAAGTATTGCCCAAATGCGATTGGCTTATCGTCGGGCCCGTTCGGACGAAACTCCCACGGACCAGTTGTGTAACCGAGATCTCCCGCGCGCGCGACGTCCGCGAACGCAGGTTCCCAACTCAACAAGCCTTTGCGCGGCTGACGCGCGGTCCAATATTTCTTTCCGTTGACCGGCGCCGGCTGAAAAATAATCCCATCCTCCGCAAGAAACTCGAGAAACGCGTCGCGCGTCCCTTTGGTGGCCGCGGCCTTTGCGAATGCGTGCTCCATCTCAACCAAAGCGCGACGATTTTTTGTGCGCGCGCTTTCTTTCTGCGCAAACGAATCGATCGAAAAAGGGGCCAGCGCAAAGGCGAAAAACAAAATTAGCAAAGTTCGCGACATCGGGTTCTTCCTTTCGATGACTCTCAATACCATCGCGTCGAGAGTTTTACAATGCGAGGTTGAATGACTCGGTTTCACCATCCAGTTTTATGGTACGCTTTCCACATGGCGAATGATCGCCCTCACGCATCGTCGCAATCAACACTCGGCCGGCGCCTTTGGTGGCTGGTCGCAGGCAGGGCGGCCGCTGTCATCGCTCTCTTTCTGATTGGCACGGCGTGGAAATCAATCGCGCCCGGCGTCGCCTTCGTCAAACCCGGCAGCTCAACTGTCCCAGTGGTTCTCACGGTCATTGGCTTGACCGCTCTCTATAGCATCGCTCGACTCACATGGAACAATTTTCTTGCTCAAGCACGCCTGCACTTCTTCCTGGACGTGCTGTTGGTGAGTTGGCTGGTCTGGATAACCGGGATTGCCGCCTCGCCTTACGCTGCGCTTTACATCGTCATCATTGCGGTCGCCGGATTTTTTCTTGGGTCGCGCGACACAATGATCACGTCAATTGGCAGCGCTGTGGCGTTCACGGCGTGTGCGTCGTTGGCGAGCACACGCGGCGTCTCGAGCGAAGTGACGGCCAATGCCATTCAGACGGTGGGCCTGTCAGACGTGTCGTTTCTGGTCGTTGGGTTATTGGCGGCAAAGCTCGCGCACCGGCAGAGAGTTTCAGATGTGCAACTTGCCGCTGCCACTCGTTCGCTGGCCGACCTTCGCGCTCTGCATGAGCGCATCGTCGAGTCGATTCGGTCCGGAGTAGTCACTACCGATCTGCACGGCCGCATTTACACGTTCAATGCCGCTGCGGAAGAAATCACCGGCTACCGCGCCGCGGAAGTACGCGGCCACGACGCCTCGATGTTCTTCGGTGACATGTCGCGGCAGATCAACGACTCGATGAATGCAGCCGCGACGGGAAAAGTCAGCCCGCGTTTTCAGGCCGATTGTCTTACGCCGAACGGCTTGGCGTTGCGGCTCGGCTTTACCATCGCGCCGCTGTTTGATGAATCAGGCGAGACGAGCGGGATGGTGATCACGTTTCAGGATCTCACCGACGTGCGCGCGTTGGAAGAAACATCGCGTCGCCAGGATCGCCTGGCCGCGGTCGGTCGCATGGCCGCATCGATTGCGCACGAGATCAGAAATCCGCTCGCCGCGATGCGCGGATCGATTCAGATGTTGCACGCAGAAATGGACGGCGATACTGAGCAAGCGCAATTGATGGAAATCATCCTGCGCGAATCCGATCGCCTGAATAAAATCGTGGCTGATTATCTGAATTACGCGCGGCCGCGGCCGGCTGAATTAAAAAATGTCGATATCAAAGCGCTAATCTCCGACACCTTTAAGCTCCTGCGCAACAGCAGCGAAATAATCGATGGGCATCTGCTCGAAGAGGATTTGCCAAAGCGTCCGGCGATCGTCTCTGGCGATCCGGAGCAACTCAAGCAAGTCTGTTGGAACATTGCGCGGAATGCTCTAAAAGCGATGCCCAGCGGCGGAACGTTCCGCGTTTCATTGCAGCAAGCAGACGACAATCGCCTTCGCGTCTCGTTCATCGACAACGGCTGCGGCATGGCGCCCGAACAGGTTGAGCATTTATTCGAGCCGTTCACTTCGACGACCGGCGGGACCGGTCTGGGGCTTTCGATTGTCTATCAAATTATTCGCGACCATAGTGGTACAATCAACGTTCGCAGCCGAGAAGGCGCGGGAACCACGATTACGATCGAGCTGCCCGTGACTAGCTAAAAGAATTATTTGACATTTGCCATTGGAGATTTGTCATCTGTTATTAAAGATCTCTGAAGTTCTGAAGGAACCGCAAGATGCGCGAAGGAACAGCAACGGGAAAAGATCCTCTATCACAGGCTGATTTACTGGAAGAGCGGCTTGTTGATTTCGTGGTTCGAATCGTGAAACTCTCGGCTAGCTTGCCGAAGAACGCGGCGGGCCGACATATCGCCGGTCAGATACTCCGCTCTGGAACATCACCAGCTCCGAATTACGGTGAAGCGCGAGGTGCTGAAAGTCCATCGGATTTCATTCACAAGTTGCGAATCGTTCTTAAGGAACTAAACGAGACATCGATTTGGTTGCGAATCATTGAGCGCAGCGAACTCATAAGGAGCCAATTGCTCTCAGATATTACTAACGAAAACACAGAACTGTGTCGCATCTTTGCTTCATCGCGCTAAAGACGGCGAATGCCAGAAAAGAAAGTAACAAATGACAAATGTCCAATGACAAATGTCAAATAATTCTTAACCCATGGCAAGACTACTGATTGTTGATGACGAGTTGAGCATGCGCCAATTTTTGACGCATCTGTTTCAGCGTGACGGACATGCGATCCGCGTCGCTGAGAATGGTCGCCAGGCGATGGCCATGCTCCGCGAACAACCTGCCGACGTAATTATTTCCGATGTGAAGATGCCGGACATGGGCGGTATCGACTTGCTGCGCGCCGCGCGCGAGCTGCAGCCGGAAATCGAAGTCATCATGATGACCGCGTTTGCCAACGAGCAGACGGCGCATGAAGCGTTTCTTCTCGGAGCGTTCGATTTTGTACATAAGCCGTTCGACAACAATCTGCTGAAAGAAAAAGTTGCGCGCGCGCTGCAAAAAATTTCGATCGTCAAAGAGAAGCAGGCACTACAAGTTGAAAACGAAGCGCTGATCAAGGGTCAGCGTGCCCGTGGTCAACTTCGTAACATCGTGGGTCGATCCGATCGCATGCAGTCCGTCTATCAAATGATCGAGACGGTCGCGCAGGTTCAATCCACTGTGCTCATCACCGGCGAATCCGGCACCGGGAAAGAATTGGTGGCCCGCGCGATTCATGATCTTAGTCCGCGCGCGCAGAAACCTTTCGTTTCGGTCAACTGCGGAGCCTTCACCGAAACGCTGTTGGAATCGGAACTGTTCGGTTATATGAAAGGCTCGTTCACCGGCGCGACCGCAAACCGAAAGGGTCTGTTCGAAGCGGCCGAGCAAGGCACGATCTTTCTCGATGAAATCGGTGAAATGTCTGCGGCTATGCAAGTAAAACTTTTGCGCGTGTTGCAGGAGCGGAAGGTGCGCCCCGTCGGCGCGCACGAAGAAACTGAAGTGAACACGCGCGTAATCGCGGCGACGAATCGAGACCTCTCGGCGCTCGTCAAGCAAGGAACCTTCCGCGAAGACTTGTTCTATCGCGTCTCGGTTATTCCGATGGAACTGCCGCCGTTGCGTGATCGTGGCGAAGACATCGCCGAACTGGCCGAGCACTTCATAAAGAAATATTGCGAGCAAACCGGCCGCGCGATCTCGATCAGCGGACCGGCGATGCGTCTGCTCGAAGGTTATTCGTGGCCGGGCAATGTGCGCGAGCTCGAACATACGATCGAACGCGCGGTCGCCCTCGAACGAACGGAGATGGTTCAGCCGGAACGTTTGCCGGAACAGGTTACGAATTACAGCCAGACTCGAATTAGTTCCGACCTGGAGTTGCCGCCGCAAGGGATCAATCTTACGGCGCACCTGGATCAACTTGAAAAGACTTACGTGCTCGAAGCGCTGCGGCGCACTGACGGCAATCAGACCAACGCTGCCGATCTGCTGAAAATGTCCGTGCGGTCGCTGCGTCATTTGCTGGACAAACACGGCATTCGTGGCCTGACTGCGCAGATGCGCGATGAGCGCCGTCACGAAACTATTCCCCGTCGTCGCTCCGCCGACCCTTATCCTCGTCGCCGCACCGAAGACTTTGACGAACAAACGGAGCAGGCTGCGAGTGCCAGCGAAAGCTCCTGAGACTCCTCTAATAACAAAACTCTTGACGCGATTTTCTCGGGGGTGCTAGGTTGCAAATAGGGCGTAGGTGACAATAGACGTGCTCAAGGGGAAAACATTATTGCTGGCGGACGATTCGGCCGCGATCCAAAAAGTGATCGATCTCACTTTTTCCGATGAAGGCATGAAAGTCACCGCCGTCGGCGATGGCCGCGCCGCGTTGAATGAACTCGAACAATTTCCGGTGCCGGATCTTGTCCTCGCCGATGCATCGATGCCCGAGATGGGCGGGTTTGAACTTTGTCAGATCATCAAACGAGATGATCGATTCTCGACGATACCCGTCATTCTGTTAATCAGCTCCTTCGAACCTTTCGATGAAGCGCAGGCCAAAGCCGCCGGCGCCGATGACGTCGTGAGCAAACCTTTCCAATCAATTCGCGACCTGGTAAGCCGAGTCGGTTCGTTGCTTGGCAGCGGCTCGCCAACGCATGACAAATCTCCGGGCGATCATTCGATGTTAGGCCTATCTCATTCGCCGCCGACGGTGAATGTCGTCGAGCCTTCTTCAGACGCGAACGCGGATGCATCCGAAGAGCCGAAGGTCACGGTCCTGGTCGAAGCGCCGGTGATGGATCATCCTGAGTCGAGCGAACCTGCGGGAGCGACCTGCGTTGCCGATATGGAACTTCAAACCGCGGACACGAAGAAACTCGAGCGCATCACCGACGAACCTGACGAAGCACCGCAAGAGGATTCGCAGTTTCAGGATACGGTCGAGGTCGAGCCAGCTTACCCAGCACCTCCTCAAACATTCGAGGATCCGGAGTTTCAGAATACGATCGAAGTGGAGCCGGCAGATCCCCCTGCTGAAGCTGCGACGTCTCACGCAATCGAAAATGAAGAACCGCAGTATTCGCAGTTCGCCGACACGACCGAGGTCTTCACGCAACGGCCTGTCGAAACCGCCAGGAGTTCGGACGATGCACTGCTCGATCTCGATGCATTCGACGAGACGATTAGCGAGGAGGTCTCGCTCGATTTGGATTTTGGCGCGTCTCTACCATCGGAAGTTCGCGAAAGATCTGCGTCCGCGCCGCAAGTTAATCCCGCGTTGATCGCTACTGAAACCGCGACTGCAACCAAGTCTTTTGCAATTTTGTCGGAGTCGCCGGCACTGGAATCAGATGCAACTGCAATCGCGCCGGAATCGCCCGCCGCACATCATGAGGTGACTTCGGCTGGAACTCTGTCCGACGAAGCAATCGAGGCCATAGCGCGCCGCGTCGTCGAACAAATATCCGATAAGGTTGTCCGCGAAATCGCCTGGGAAGTCGTCCCGGAATTATCAGAATTGCTCATTAAGAAGAAGCTCGAAGAACAGAAGTAATCCGAAACGAACAGGATCGTTTAGAGGCGGGCCAACGCCCGCCTTTTTGTTTGTGAATATGAAAAGCGGCGCCCGTTGAATTACAATCGAACGGTAAATCGAATCACGAACGAGGTCGTCCAAGCTTTGGCCCACCTCAGAACGATCAGTTTGAATAGTCGATGATCGATATTCCTAAAACCTACGATCCGAAGGAAGCGGAAGCCTCTCACTATGAGCGCTGGGAAAAGCGCGGTTACTTCACGCCCGAAATCAATCACGATCCAAATGCCCCTGTCTATACGATCGTTATTCCGCCGCCGAACGTGACCGGTTCATTGCACATGGGCCACGCCTTGCAGCACACGATGATGGACGTGCTCACGCGTTGGAAACGCATGGCTGGATGGCGCGCGCTTTGGTTGCCGGGAATGGACCACGCCGGCATCTCGACGCAGTTGATGGTGACGCGGCAACTGAAAAAAGAAGGATTGACGCGCCACGATCTCGGCCGCGAGAAGTTTGTTGAGCGCGTATGGGTATGGAAAGAGGAATACGGCGGACAGATTCTGAATCAGCTTCGCCGTGAAGGCGCATCAGTTGATTGGTCGCGTTTTCGTTTCACAATGGACGAGAGCATGTCGCGCGCGGTGCGCGACGCGTTCGTGCGTTTGTATGGCGAAGGGATGATTTATCGCGGCAACC
The DNA here is from genome assembly GCA_003222895.1 of Acidobacteriota bacterium. Lineage (GTDB taxonomy): Bacteria > Acidobacteriota > Blastocatellia > Pyrinomonadales > Pyrinomonadaceae > UBA11740. The sequence continues at coordinate 118,714 of QHXI01000048.1, forward strand.
GCATCGTCAATTGGTGCCCGAACGATCAGACTGTGCTGTCCGATTTGGAAGTGCTGCGCGAACCGCAGAAAGGCAGGCTTTACTATCTTCGTTATCCATTCAAACACGGCGGCGGCTCGATTACTGTGGCCACGACGCGGCCCGAGACGATGTTGGGCGACACCGCGGTGATGGTTCACCCGGACGATGAACGTTATCGACGTGTGGTGGGTAAGACTCTGATTTTACCGCTGGTGAATCGCGAGATTCCGGTCGTCGCCGATGATTTTGTCGAATCCGAATTCGGCACCGGCGCCGTCAAAGTCACGCCGGCGCACGATCCGAACGACTACGAGGCGGGATTGCGGCACAACCTCGAACAAATCTCGGTGATCGATAAGTTCGGTCGCATGACCGAAGCTGCCGGCGCAGACTTCGTTGGACTCGAACGGTACAAAGCGCGCGATCTGGTGGTCGAGAAATTCGAAGCGCTCGGCCTGCTTGAGAAAGTTGACGATTACGAAAACGCAATTTCGAAATGCGAACGCTGCAAGACCGTGCTCGAGCCATTGATCTCGATGCAGTGGTTCTGTCGCATGGACCAATTGCGCGATGCGGCGCTGGCAAAGCTGCGCACGGATCACAAGCCGAAGTTTGTTCCCGAAGTTCCGTACGAAAAAGTCTATTCGGACTGGCTTGAGAATCTGCGTGATTGGACCATCTCGCGACAGCTTTGGTGGGGCCATCAGATTCCCGCGTGGTACACGAACGACGGCCAAGTCATCGTTGCGCGTTCGCGTGCAGAAGCCGAAAAAAAAGCCGGCACGAATGAACTGACGCAGGACGAAGACGTGCTCGACACCTGGTTCTCTTCCGCGCTTTGGCCTTTTTCGACGCTCGGCTGGCCTGATGAGACGGATGACTTGGAAACCTTCTATCCGTCGTCCGTGCTGATCACGGCTCGCGACATTATTTTTCTCTGGGTATCGCGCATGGTGATGACGGGTCTTAAGTTCAGAGGCCGTGAACCGTTCGCCGACGTGTACGTGACCGGCACCGTGCTCGACAAGCACGGCCAGCGCATGTCAAAGACGAAAGGCAACGGTGTCGATCCGCTCGACGTTTTCGACAAGTACGGCGTCGACGCGACGCGGCTGACGCTGGCTTCAGTCGGCTCGACTGATACCCGCTGGAGCGAGAAACAGGTCGAGTCTTATCGCAACTTCGCAAACAAAATTTGGAACGCCGCGCGGTTTTGTTTGTTGAATGCAGAAGGCGTGTCAGAAGCGGGAGCGATAGCGACCGGATTAAGCAACGCTTTCGACGATAAGAACAACCTCCCGCTGCACGATCGCTGGATTCGCTCGCGCTTGAACAAGACTGCGCGCGAGGTGAACGCGCAGCTTGAGCAATACGAATTTCACGGCGTCGTGCAGACTCTCTATCACTTCTTTTGGGACGATTTTTGTGATTGGTACATTGAACTTTCGAAATCGATGGTGACCGCGGAAGCTGATTCAGATGAAAGAAGGATCGCGCGCGCGCTCTTGATTACGATTCTCGAGCAATCGTTGCGACTGCTTCACCCGTTTATGCCGTATTTGACTGAGGAACTTTGGCAGCGTCTTCCGGTAAACCACTCGGATCTTTTACACCCGTCGTATGCCGGTGCAGAGCCATCCATCATGCTGGCCGCTTATCCTCAGGGCGATGCGTCCTTGATCGATGAAGCCGCCGAAACAGAAATGCAGGCGGTGATCGATTTGATTTCGAGAGTGCGAAATATTCGCTCTGAGATGAACATAAAACCGGGCGATCGCATTCAAGTGATGATTGCCGCGAAATCCGCTTTGCAAACAGTCTTCGCGGCGAGCGTCGATCAGATTGCCCGTTTGACGCGCGCCGAAGTTTCGATCGACGGGAATGCGCAAATGCCGAAAGCGGCGGCGCGCGCCGTGCTGAGCGGCGGTGCTGAAGTTGCGGTACCGTTGGAAGGCTTGATCGATTTTGCCCAGGAGCGCGCGCGCTTGGCGCGTGAGAAAGAGAAGCTTCAGAAAGAAGCCGAGAAGCTGCAAGCTCAGCTCGGCAATGCCGATTTCGTTTCGCGCGCGCCGGTGGAAAAGGTTTCCGAACTCAGAGCGCGAGTTGAAGATATTGCGCAGCGCGCGTCGGCGCTCGATGACATGCTGGAGGCGCTATCGTGAACTGGCTTGACGAAGGCGCGCTCTATTCGAGCATCGGATTATTTCTGCGCGAAGATCTCGGCCGCGGCGACATCACTACGCAATCCGTGCTGATGCGTAACGCGCGCGCGAAAGGGCGGTTCGTGGCTGCCGAAAAGATGGTTGTGGCGGGACTTGAAGCCGCGGAAGAGGTTTTCGCGACGCTCGATCCGCAACTGCAACTCGAAGCATTCACCGCGGACGGCGAGGAAGTTGAGCCCGGCAAAGTGATCGCGCGCACGAACGGGTTCGCTGATGTGCTGCTCGCCGGCGAGCGGGTAGCTCTGAATCTACTTCAACATCTGTCTGGCGTGGCGACGATAACTCGACAGTTTGTTCGTGCGGTCGAAGGTACGAAGGCGCAGATCGCCGACACGCGAAAGACGACGCCGGGATTGCGCATGCTCGAGAAGTACGCGGTGCTGCTGGGCGGCGGTGTCAATCACCGTTATGGTTTGGACGATGGAGTCTGCATCAAGTCCAACCATGCGGCGATCGCCGGAGGCATTGCCGCGGCCGTAAAAAGCGCGCGAGACAAAGTCGGCCACATGCATCGCGTCGCGGTTGAGGCGGCGAGCGAGCGCGAGATTAAGGAAACGATCGATAGCGGCGCCAGCATCCTGGTGCTTCGCGATTTGGATGAGACGCTCGGGAAAGAGCAAATCGTCAAGGCGCGCGGGCTTTCTAATGCGATTACGATTGAAGTGGCGGGCAACATTACGCTGGAAAATGTTCGCGCGTTTGCTGAGGCAGGTGCGGATTTGATTCGCGTGGACGCGCTGACGCAGTCGGTGCGCGCGATGGCAATCAGCTTTCAGATTCAAGCGGGCTAGTGTCAGAGTTAAGCATCCCCTGCGATTGCGACTGCATCCCTCAATTTGCTGAGGAGGTTTGTGATGTCGAAACATCCAATTCGAAAACTTTTGGTCGCGGTGCTGGCGGTTTTTCTTCTGCTTGGATTTCTGATTGCCGATTCGAGCGCACAAAAGAGAAAGCGAAGACGCCGCTCTTCCGCTCCGCGCATCACCAACCCTGACATCTATCAGCCGGCGACAAACGAAAACGCGAACTCGAACGCGGAGAGCAATAACGCCGGCGAAAATACGAACGCGAACAAAAACGCCCAACCGCCAGAGGATCCTGAATCGATGAAACGAACGATTCGGTCGCTTTCGAATCAGGTTGATAAGCTGAACGACAAGCTGAGCTCGATGGAACAATCACAGCAGTCGCTGGTTGATCTGGAAAGGTTATCGCGGGCGGAACAGCGTTCGGCCCAGCTCCGCTCCGAGCTGCGCGACGTGCAGGCGAAGAAAGCCGATCTTGAAGCGCACCTCGAAGATGTCGATTACGCATTGAAGCCGGAGAACATCGAACGCGCGACGCAGGGATATGGAACAACGCGGCCCGAGGAGGTGCGCGAGCAGCGGCGGAAGCAGTTGGAAGCTGAGAAGCAACGCGGCCAGGCCCAGTTGGATCAATTACGCGCGAGCGAAGATCGTTTGCAACAGGCGATCGCGACCTCAGACACGGAAATCGATCGCTTGCAGAAGAAGATGGACGCTGCGGATCGCGCCGCTATCGAAAACGCAAAGACAAAGGTGCAGGAGAATCAGCCGCTGCCGAGCCCGACGCCGACACCGAGTCCGTAAGGAGCGCACGCATCTTGCGTGCGGTTCACCGGCATCCTTGCCGGTCAAGAGCGGGCAAGATGCCCGCGAACCGCCGACAAGGATGTCGGCGCTCCATGCGTGCGCTCCAAAACTCTAATTATGGGAACTATCGCTCAACATGATTTGTACCGTCTGATCGACGACGCGAACCAACGCGGCGAGCGCGTCGTCATCGCCACGGTCGCGCGCACGCGCGGCTCGACGCCCCAACGTCGCGGAGCGAAAATGCTCTTCTTTGAAAATGGCGAAACCGCCGGGACCGTCGGCGGCGGCTGCGTCGAAGCGGAAGTTTGGGCTGAAGCGCGCGAGGCGATGCGCAACGGCAAATCTGCTTTGCATCACTTTTCGCTCACTGCTGACGAAGCCAGCGAAGAAGGTATGGTGTGCGGCGGCACGATGGATATCTTCATCGATGTTTGGGATTTAGATAAGGACAGTAATGTGGAATGATTGATAATGACGAATTACTGGCGAAAATCAGAAGTCTTCTCGCGGAGAGGAATTACCGCATTCGCATTCACGCTGTCCGCCACATGGTTGAGGAGGGATTCAGCGAGCAAAACATTATCGCAGTTATCGGAGGGAAGAGTAGAATCCTCGAGAACTATCCCGAAGAAAGCCGGTGTCTAATCGTCGGCTATTTCCGACTGAGTGATAAAGTGCGCTGTCCACTTCATATTGTGTGTGATTACTCAGATGCTAACGTGCTCGACATCGTCACGGCCTATATTCCTGAGAAGCCTTGGTGGAGCACGCCTATGAAGCGGAGACAAATTGAATGAACAAACTAATGAAAGCAGCATGTTCGGAGTGTAAAGGGAAGCTACGTCGAAGGACAATCACGCAAGACTTCGAAAGAGAGGGAGTCAAAGTGCGAATCTCCGGCATCAAGGCTTGGGTTTGTTCGCGATGTGGTGAGATTTACTTCGAACCCGGTGGCGCGGATAAGGTAGCTCAGGCTGTCAATTGTCTCTTCGCATTGGCTGTTGCTGAGAGACAACACAAAGGCAGCTTGCGTGCGCGTGTATCCTAATTCTCAAGGTTGTGAACGGACCAAATCTATTCGCGATGGCACTCTTCGGTCTCACTGTCATCTCAGGTTGTAATCGAGTCGACGAACAGCGCACTGGCACACAAGCTCACGCTATTAAACTCGGCGATGAAACAGTCGTCGTGGTTTCCCATAAGTGCGTGGCAGAGACTGGTTGTGAGTACGAAGTCTATTTTATGGCCGATTCTGAAGCGGCAGTTAGAGAACGGAGAGAAGTTAAGAAGAGTTGGGTGAAAGAATCTGAACTCGGTTCCGTTGTTCCAGTCTTTGAAATTGGTCAGCGAGTTTATTTCACTGGCGAACCTCAGTCCACAGGTTACATAACACATTCTGCTTGTAATTCAGGCCGATGCCGATACGCGGTAAATTACGTTGGAACGGAATACACTATGAGGCCTTTGCCGAAGAGTTTGAACTTTCAACTTGCAGAGCGCTCGCGTCGCCTGAACCAAACCGAAAGTGTCTCTAGAAAAAGCAGCTCGATCGACACTACATCATGACCGATTCTCTCGTCGACAATTACAAATCGCAGCATCAGCACCCGCTGAATAAGCTCTGTCACATGATCGGCATTCCGATGATCACGATCGCCTGGCCGCTCTTTTTCTTTCGCTGGCGCTGGACGCTGGTACTGTTCGTCGGCGGATGGATTTTGCAGTTTGTTGGCCATGCGATTGAGGGCAATCGTCCGGCGTTCTTGCGGAATCCCGTTTATTTCTTCATCGGTCCCTGGTGGCTCGTACGGCGGCTCGCCACCACGTTTGGTCTTCTCAAGTCTTCCGCGTCAGAATAGCGCCCGCAACGCGGAATCATGCAAATCGAAAACTCGCAGTCGGACTCGATTACCGATCACATTCGCGAACTGCTCAGGCGCGGATCGAGAGCCGTGCTTGCAACCATAGTCGAATCACAGCAATTGATCGTCGGCGCAAAGTTGTTGGTTACTGAGGAAGGTGGACACGCCGGCGACTTCGGAAATTCGGAATTGAATCAGGCGGTTATCGAGCAAGCGGGAGCGTTCTTGTCGTCACCCGAAGAAACAAAAACGAGCAGGGTCGTAGAGCTTGCTCCTCAACTACGGGATCTTGCGGATTCAATAATCCTGTTCGAACACATCAAAGCTGAACCGCGTCTGGTGATCGCAGGCGCGGGACATGTCGGAGCTTCCCTCGCGCGGCTGGCGGCGCTGGTCGGATACCGCGTGACGCTGATCGACGATCGCGCCAAATTTGTTGCGCGTGAATTATTTTCTTCACCGGCTGAACAAAGCATTGAATTGGTTGCGGCGCAGAATTGGATCGACGCGATGCATGACGCAATTGGCAACGGCCGAGGCGTGTCAGTCGCGATCGTCACCCGCGGGCACAAGCAGGATGAAGACTGTCTGCGCGCTGCCGCTGAAACAAATCCGAATTACATCGGCATGATTGGCAGTAAGCGGCGCACGAATATTGTGCTCAATAAGCTGTATGAAGAGGGAGTCGCTGACGATCAATTGCGGCGAGTGCATGCGCCGATCGGCTTGGACATCGGCGCGGTATCGCCGGAAGAAGTCGCACTGGCGATCCTCGCCGAGATTGTCAACAAACGCCACGGCGGGTCGGGCGAATCGATGTCGGCGTGGCGACGAGACTAATCTTGCAAAAATCTTTACATTGTTGGAGTTGTTGCCAAGGAATATAATCAACGCCAGGGGACGGCTTATGAAGGTTTTTATTAGTCATTCAAGTAAAGACGAAGTGCTTGCTTCGAAGATCGCTTCTTATCTGGAAGATGCCGGACTAGAGGTCTGGTATGACAAACGTGAAATCATGCCTGGAGACAATTGGGCCGATAAGATCGCCCAGGGATTGAGAGAGTCGGACGCGATGGTTGTCCTCCTTTCTGAAGGCGCACTGAGCTCCGAATTCATGCGTCGAGACATCGATTATGCGTTAAGCCAAAAACCATTTAGGAGACGGGTCGTACCAGTCTTTGTTGGATACCCGAGGGAGCGCCAAGACGACGTGCCATGGATCTTTGATCGTCTGCAGTCAATTAACCTCAAAGAAAACGGCGGAAATGAACACGAGCTAGAGCAACTCGCACAGGTGCTAAAGGACGCCGCCTGAATCTTCCACAAAAATGGTGCTTGCTCTCCCGCACGAAGTTTTTCTATCGCACTCAAGTCAAGACTTGGACTTTGTTGATGTGTTAGCCGCCCGAATACGACGACACGGCGTGCCCGTTTGGTATAGTCGAGCCAACATCATGGGCGCTCAGCAGTGGCACGATGAGATTGGCGCCGCATTACAACGATGTGATTGGTTCGCGGTTGTACTGTCATCACAGTCTGTCGAATCGATGTGGGTAAAACGGGAACTCTTGAAAGCCCTGGAACAACGGCGCTTTGAGAACAGGATCATTCCCATTCTCTTTCAGCCTTGTGATTATGAACAGTTGTCATGGACACTTTCATTCTTTCAAATGATCGATTTTACTGGGCAGTTCGCGGATGGCATGAGGGAACTCCTCAGAGTCTGGGGTATTGGCTATGATGAACACCTCTGAAACTTGGAGATACACTTAATTCCTGGTCCGCAAATATTCTGCCGGCAGCGGACTCTTCTCGTCTTCCGCCTGCCAGAATACCGTCACGATCCACCAACGCTTTCCATCATTCGTCATCTGAATACTATTAATGCCGCGCGCAAACGGCTTTGGATCGTCTTTTCGATGACGTGATTCGTACGTGCTGAACAGGTGTGCGATGTTCGCAAACTTCTCGGTGCGGCGCGAAATTTCTCGTTCAAAGAATCCGTCCTTCTCAAGTAAGGGCGACGAACGTTGAATGTAATCGTCGGGTGTGAGCACGCGCGATCCTACCTCGCCAGTTTGCCGGCGGCCCGTGGGAATCAAACGCGCGCCCGGATAAAACAGCGATCGAAATCGATCCCAATCGCGCTTGCCTGGCGGTCCTGAAATGACGTCATAGAGCGAGGCCACTATTGCGTCCATCGTGGCGACATCAGCCGGCTTGGCCGTACTGACAGGCAATGGCGAAGGCTGCGGCGTCGGCGTCGGCGTTGGTGTTTGAGCTGATACCGAAACAGAGGCCATCGCAGCCAAAGCAAAACCAATTGTTAGAATGGCACCGCACCGAACTTTCGATAGGAATGTCACTTCTCTTCTCCCGTCATCGATTGATTTGCGCAATTAAACCACGCGAAGAGTTAAGCCGCAAAACAGTTATTTCGCACTGCCCGTTCAATGCGAACAGGGAGGTCCGCGCTCGAATCGCAGTTTGGCGCAAGCACTGCGCGAATGTTATTAACATTGTTCATGTCTGCGCGACTTGAAGTGCGACCGAGACGAGACCGCGGCCTGGGCGAAATGTTCCGGGCGCTGCGGCATCGCAACTTTCGTCTGTTCTGGTCGGGTGCGTTTCTTTCCAACGTCGGAACCTGGATGCAGGCTGTCGCGCAAGGATGGCTGGTGCTGAAGCTCTCGAACTCGCCGTTTTATCTGGGCCTCGACGGATTCATGGCGACCGCGCCGGGAATGGTTCTCACCTTGGCGGGCGGAGTATTTGCCGACCTCTTGGATCGACGAAAACTTTTGATCTACACGCAGGCGGTCGCCGGTCTTTCAGCACTCACGCTCGGCTTGCTCGTGCTGACGAACGTCGTGCACATTTGGATGATCCTTTGCTTGTCATTCGTCACCGGCTGCTGCATGGCTCTCGCTGGCCCATCGTACATGGCGCTTGTTTTCGATCTAGTTGATCGTGAAGATTTAGCGAATGCCATCGCTTTGAACTCGACGCAGTTTCAACTTGCCCGGGCTCTCGGTCCGGTCTGCGCAGGTATTGGATTTAAGTTGTTCGGTCTCGCGGGCTGTTTCATCGCGAATGGCCTTTCGTTCGTATTCGTCGTCGTAGCCATGCTGATGGTGAAATTTGATCGACGCGGCGCAACTAAACGTCTGGCCACGCGTTCAGTGAAACAGAAAGGAGTCTTCATCGGTGATCTAATCGCCGGCGTTCGTTATGTTGCGGGGCGTCCGCGCGTTTCGATGCTGCTGATGATCTCGGCCGTCACCAGTTTGTTCGGCGCGCCATACATTTTCATGACTCCGGTTTTCGCGCGCGACGTTTTTCATTTGGCAGAGACTGGCCTCGCGGTATTGATGGGCACGGCCGGAGCGGGAGCACTGTTTGGCGCGTTGTTTCTTGCTTATCTGGGCGACTTTCGCCGCAAAGGATGGTTTGTGCTCGGCGGCGATTTGGCGTTCGCGCTGTGTCTGATCATGTTTTCGCTTTCGACGCACTTGGGATGGTCGCTGTTCTTTCTGTTCGCGCTTGGCTTCGGAATCGTGTGTTCAGTCGCCGTCACCAACACACTCTTGCAGAAGCTGGTCACCGACGAAATGCGCGGGCGTGTGATGAGCATGTTCATGCTTTCATTTATCGGCGCGATGCCCATAGGAAACCTAATTGCGGGCAGCGCGTCTCAGCGCTTTGGAGTGCAACGCACGCTGGCTGCAGGCGGAGCGATCATCGCGATCTTTGTGGCAACGCTCGCAGCGCGCAGCCCGAAATTGCGCGAACTGTAACGCCGTTTTGTCTATTCCAAATTGATGTGCAAAACTTCTGGTTCGGAATGAGAAAGAAAATCATTTTGGCATTAATCGCGGGAGCGTTGACCGTAGCGGCAGTTATCGCTCAGGCCCAAAGCGGATGGACCAGCAATCGCGTCAGTTCCGGCGATAAGGACCTGAACGCGATTTACTTCGTCGATTCCAAGCATGGATGGGTCGCGGGTGACGACGGCTTTCTGGCGTACACCGACGACGGCGGCGCACATTGGGTCGAGCGCCGGCTCGGCGTGAACCACGCGATCAATGACATCTATTTCACGAACAAGGACAAGGGTTTCATCCTGGCGGGCGGCAGCATTTTTGAAAGTTCTGACGGCGGTCATTCGTGGCGCGAGGCGCACAAGTTTATTCCGTCAGAATTTGACGGCGCGACGCCGGAGCTTTACAGCTTGCGCTTCAATGGAAAGAAACGTGGTTGGGTGGTTGGCTCGGCCAGCCGCAACGACGAGATCGTCAACAGCATTCTCGCGATCACACGCGACGGCGGCGCGACCTGGCAAGTTCTGCATCCGCCAGCGAATCAGGAATTGATTCACATCGATTTTGTTGACGAGAAGCGCGGCTGGATCGTCGGCGCCGGCGGCGCCATTCTGCACACTGAAGACGGCGGCGAAACGTGGACAAGACAGAAGTCGGAAACTACCGTCACGCTTTATCACGTCGATTTTCGCAATGAAAGAGAAGGCTGGACCGTCGGAGAGAAAGGCACAATTTTACGAACTGACGACGGTGGCCGAACCTGGAGAAAAGTTGAGACTCCTGCGCGCGGGACACTCTTGAGCGTGCAATTCGTCAGCGAAGACGAGGGCTGGATCGTTGGCCGCGGCGGCGCGATTTTGCGTTCCGGCAATCGTGGTCAGACTTGGATCGAGCAGAAGAGTGGAACAAAACAAAACCTCTACGCTCTATTCATCGATAAGAAAAACGGTTGGGCGGTTGGAAGCAAGGGATTAATACTCAAATATCAACGGTGACCTTCAAGTTTATAATTCTGCTTTAGATTGTTGCTATCGTACTTCTGAGAATAATTCTGCAACCCTGATGAGCCTCATCGAAAGACTAAAACACAGGCTTGGCCTCGCGACCCCTCACACGGGCCGTCATCCGATTCGCATTTTCCTGCTGGAAGACGACGAGCGTCGCTGCGATTGGTTCAATAAGCGCTTCAAAGGCGACGAGATTGACATTGCCTGTGAAGTCGAAGAGGCAAAGGAACTCTTGTCAACGCGCACGTACGATTCGATTTTCCTTGATCACGACCTGATGCCGGAGCATTACGGATCAGACACTCCCGACGATGAACGTACCGGCTACGCGATCGCATCGTTCCTGGCTGAGCGGCGCGAACTTCAACGCTCGGCCACAATCATGGTGCACAGCTTCAATGCCGACGGCGCGTTGCGAATGGTCGAGACGTTGCGAAGCGCCGGCCGCCAAGCCGACTACATTCCTTTTCACATGCTGGAAGAACGTCTGAGAAATTTCTGGCCGCGATAAGCAGTCAACCGCCTGCGGTAGCGGGCCGGGTTGATCTCACATTTTTTTCAGCCTGCGGAGCGGAAGAGAGTGATGGTATTTCCCTGGAACTGAATGGTACCGAAGATCACGGCTATTATAGTGCGCGCCGTTGGCGATTCGCTCCGATTGATCCATTGATTCAATGATTCAATTCTGAGCGTCCCGCAAGATCGCAAATCGCAAGCCTGACCCCAGTCTCGCCCAGTATAGGTTCCGTTGCCGTAAAGAGTTGGAGTGACCGCATTGCTCAATTGAAGCTGACATCTCTAACCGGGACCAGGCTGTGAATCAGTGAGATTGGATTCATCCTTTGCCTGGTGCCGCGGCGACGCCTGCTGCTTACGTGGGTTTTCATTTTCACGCATCGCTTTGTTCTTCTTGTCTTTGCGATGGTGATCCTTCTTTTGACGATCTTTGTCCGACATGACGCCTCCAATCTTTTATTAAGCTTCAACCAGGGCTTCCGACTTCGAAACAACTCCTGCTTGTTCATAAGGCGCGGCACTGTCAGCCGATACGCGATACCGAATGAAGCCGCCCACGCCGCCGACCGGTTCGAGCAAGCTTACATCTTCAACAAAGCTCACTCGCGCTGACGACAACTCGGTCGCTCGCCGGATTAGTTCGTCGGCGACGGTGCGATGATCGAGGGTTGACGGCGCGCTGCCATAAATCTTCAGGACGTTTGCGACTTCGGCTTCATCGTATTTGAGATCGCCTGCGGATTTTGTGATGAGCATTTCCTCAACTTGCCCGTTTGATAACGCCGCCAAAGTTTCCACGACCCCGGCCACACCAAGGTCGTCAGCGCGATATTCATTCATCAGCCGTTCAACCTTTTGCATATCGGTCAGAGTGTCATGTCGTTGGAAAGCCTTCAAGGACTGCTCAAACAATTCGTGTTCGGGAGTATCGATTCCGAGGCTCAGTACGTCAATGACTTTTTCGGAAAGCTCTTTGCTCATTTGTTCCCGAAGAATAGGCATCACTGTGGCTTCATCGCCGGCCAATATCACGCTATTTATCGCTTCGTCTCTGACTGTACGTTCGAGCACATCAATGACTTCCTTCGCGTGATGCAAATGATAATTTTCCAAATGCCGCTGGTATCGGCTCTGAGACCAGCCGCCAACTTGGGCTTGCTTCGTCTTGACGTTCTCGATTTCTTTACGATCGAGAGCCTGGCCGGCAGCGAATACGATAATCTTTGCCCGATTAGTATCAGCCAGCACGAGGGCATAGCGGCGATATTGATCGATGAGTCGTGCCAGCGGATAAAGATGCGGCCGATCGTAGACGAAGAGTTGATGTCGTTCGAATGGAACTTCGAACTGCCCGGCCTGAAAGAAATCCTGCGCGCCCGCACACGCGAAAATTGCCAGCCCCTGGGTGGAGGATCTGAAGTCGTTTTCGAGAAACCTTTCGATGCGCACAAAGTCCTCATCAAAACTTTCCCTTTCCCGCGAGTGCGCCGCATATGTGCGCGCGCGGCCGGTGAGTTGTTTGCGAACGAACGGACCAAAATCATTCTTGCCACGTTCATTCGCGCGGCCGTCGAGATAAAGACTTATTACTGGGAGCTTGCTTGAATCAAACTCAAGTAACCGATCGAGCAGTTCTTCGGGCCTGGATGTTTGTTGTTTTCTTTCCGCTGCTGGGTTGGGTGAACTCATCGCTGTTAGCCTCCTTCCAACTAACTTGATCGTGTCGTTGTGCCTCAATCGTTTTGACTTTCAAATCAACTCGTCCAACTTATCGCGAAATAGCGTGGACTTCGCGATCTCGCTCGTTATGTGAACACCGTTTATTCGCTCTTTTTTCGCTTATCAAAACATTTGTCGTCCTAATACACTGCAATGGCGATCGAACTCGACGGCCTATAATCAGGCGCCGCGCCGGCAGTCTAAGTTATGCGGCCGGGTTGGACTAGGCCGCTTTCTTTTTTGCTTCGGCCGAATCCCGATCGATTAATTTCGAGAAACGACTCTCTTCACCGGCCTTCGTCTCTTCCTGATAAAGAAACGACAGCTTGTTTTCCTCGAAGCCGCGGAAGAACTCTTCCCAGGTAACCGGTTCGAGAGTTTGCTCGCCAGAATAGCCAGGATAATCAATGCGCAGCACACCAGAGCCGCCTTTGTCTTCGGTGTTTATGACTCTCGCCGGATGCCCGCCACGAGCCTCGACCCAGGTTCGTATCTCGTTGTGATCTGTAGTTACTTTTGCTTCTGACATAAATCCGCCCTCCTCGATTTGACCGAAATGCAACACCATGCCGTACGGCGCATGTATTCTTCGCGAACATGTCTTCCGGACGGCGAGCTTGCCACGAAACAATTTAATAGTCGTTCGTTTGCGACTCTGAATCGACCGCAAGCCTAATGCCGAAGAAATCAAGATCGTCCGTGAGTTCGGGTTCCTGCTTTCGCACTGCGCGATGGCATTCAGGTTGCACATGTAAGCCTATAGCAGAATTATTTTATCAATCAGGGAGAGTGCGAATTCCTATGACCGTGCAAAGAATTACCGTTGATGATGCGCAAAAGCGAATGGCGCATGGTGAGAATGTGTTTTTCGTTGACACGCGCAATCCGACAGCGTGGGCGGAAGCAGATACGAAACTCCCGCAAGCCATCCGCGTTCCTGCCAATGCAGTTGAAGAACATTTCGCGGATATACCGCGCGATCGGTTGGTGGTCACCTACTGCACGTGACCAAACGAAGCTTCCAGCGCCCGTGTGGCGCAAGTACTGATCGAAAACGGTTGGAAAGATGTTCGCGCGCTGAGTGGTGGTTTTGACGCCTGGAAGAGTGCGAACCTACCGCTTGAACCGAAGTAGAAAAACTTCTAATTATCGGATGTATCGGAAGATTGGTTTGCTCAACGAACCAAAAGCAACTACTGAAGTAAGTTGGCTGATCAGGCAACTCTTTTGGTCATTTGAGTGTCCTCTGAATTCGTCAAGCGGCCAAAGAAATTAGTTTTCGTTTCACCACGTTCTGTCTGATGGCATCCGCTAGCAGTCGATGGTCGTGTTGGAATTCCTGTTTCCTGTCGTCATTAAGCGGGAAAGCATTCTGATACTTGGTGACCAAGTATTCGCAGAGTTCCTCTTCGTTGGTAATGAATAAATAATCAAAGCCCATTCCTTGGATTTCCTGCATCGCGGCAGTGCTGGACGAATTGTTTCCGTCACCTCTGATAAAGTCACGGTTGTTGGTTTTCATCTTGAGTCTCCATTACAAACCAGGAGTGGACCATACCCGCACTTCGTCACAGGCAGGTGACGTCGTGGATACTAAATCTTAACTTTTCGCGGCCCACACTCCTCTGCTACCTTCCTGCTTTTTCCCTCTTCGGATTTCTTGACGGCGCCGATGCTGCCGCGTCTTCATCCTCAGCGCTACCGACGTTCTGCCGGGCATCAGTTGCTTGCAGAACCTCGGACCGTTTGTTCAATTTATTTGCGGCTCCGGAGCGCGGACTCTGTTTCTTCCCCTCCCCAGTTGGCGGCTGATTGAGCTTATTGCGATTCTTATTCATTGCTTCACTCCTATCTGCTAATGATTCCAAGCCCAGCGCCACTCAACCTACGACGCATCGCATGAATATTCAGCGACGCTAATCCTCACACTCCCGGACGCCGGGTGATTTTTTTTCTTATTCAGCACGCCTTTGAACTATCGGGCTCCCAATGGCTGCGGCTGACCTTGCAGCGCGGGCACATTTCCGGCACGCTCGTGCACTTCAAACTGGTTATCGATTTCCTTGACGCCGCGCACAAACCGGGCGGCCCGCAGCACCTTCGGCAATTCGTCAGCGAGAATTTGACCGCGCAGTGTTACGACCTGGTCTTTCGCCGTGATATCAAAGGCGCCAATATGCACGGGAATTCTTCCCAGACGCGATCGCACGCGATCAACCAATACGTCGTCGGTAACCTCGTCGTGCTGAAAGATCGATTTCGTTTCGGCTACGACACCGTAGGCGCGGTTCTTAAGATCGCGACTCGTCTTTTCTGCTTTGTCGCTAATTCTATTACCGGCAGCTTCGACTTTGTCGCGAATCAGCGTCCGGCGGCGCTTGCCTCGGTCCGGATCGAAGATGTACATCAAGGCAGCGCCCAAACCGACTCCACCTACCAGCGCAACTCCCTTATTCATGAATAGTCCCTCCTTCTCTTCTTTGAGCAATTAACCGCGGCGGGTTTGAGCAATTAACCGCGGCGGGCAGTTTATTCTTACGATTCAAAATCAGTCTTATTTAGAAACCATCTCGAGGGTTTGCAACGCGAGTGCCAACCTTAATTATTCGCGCAAAACTTTGCACAAAAAACAAGAAGGCTCACGACGATCATCTTTCGAATATCAATCGTGAGCCCTCGGTGTGGACAGCACCACTCTAACGTTGGGTTTGCTCTTGGCCGCCGCCTTGTTGCACACCGCCTTGGTCGCCTTTTGGTTCCTGGCCACCTTGCTGTCCGCCTTGTTGACCACCGGCGGATTTATCACCTTGCGGATTTCGTCCCGGCGCCTGCGAGCCGCCTTGTTGTCCTCCGCCTTGCTGACCCTGATTTCTTTCTCTATCGTCTGCCATTGCTATTCCCTCCCCTGTTTGAAATAGTTGGGCTTCAGACATCCTCAGCCCGCATTTGGCTTTCACTTATCAAAAGTTGTACCGCTTAAAAAGAAGCCTCTTGGCGTCTTAACTGGCAAGCCTCTATTCAAAAAGAATACAGGCTGCACGTGAAGTCGAACACATCGGAGATAAGGTGAGTGAGTCATGGATATGACTACTGATTACATACGGACGCGCACTCTTTGTGTTCAGAAATCATTCAACATTTTGGGGAGGCAGGACGATGGCGCTGCAAGATCACTCATGCAGGCGCCTCCATCAATAATTTCCGACGCAACGATTTATGAAGCGTGTTTCTATTTGGCGATTGACGCGCTCCTTCCCCACAAAAAGATGGGCAGCGCAAGAAGCTGCAAAGCAATAGAGAGCAGAACGAGCGAGGTCAAGGATATGTCGTATAAGAAACCCATGGTTGCGCTACCGAGAAACCAAGCGACGCCGTAACAAGTGTAGAAGAGGCCGAATCCGGTGCTCCTTTTTGATGCCGTAATGACTGTTGCGAGAAGCGCCTTCAATAGAGAGTTCTGTGCTCCCATTCCGATGCCCCAAACTGCCATGCCAAGTGAAGCCAGCCAAAACTGGCCCAGGAAAACCATCGGTCCAAACATTGCACCGACGAGGAAAGCGATGAAGACGATCGGGAAACCGATTCGATCGAAAAGACGACCGAACAAAAGATTGCTCAGGGCTCCGGCGCCCATGGCAACAGCATAAACGAGAGGAATATCCCGTTGGGGAATGATCGAGGCCTTTTGAAAATGAAAGGCGATCAAAGAGAAATCCGCGAAGCCCGCTGCGATTAGCGCTCCCGCTCCGGTAAAAATCCAAAATGCTTTTGGGAATCCCTTCGCCTCTGAGAAGTCAGCCGGCTCCTGTTCCATCTCATGCGGAGTCGGATGCGAAATTCGCGCGACGACCAGGGTGGCCAAACAAAGTAACGCTGGAATCAGCAGCACGGCAAAGGCGTAGCGGTACCCACCATTCAAGTAGAGAACCAGGGCCACGATCAACGGGCTGATTGCCGCGCCGGCTTGATCCAACCCCTCATTCAAACCAAAGACCCACCCGCGTCCGATGGATTTTCCGGCGTAGGAAATCATCGCGTCAACCGCCGGCTTTCGAATCGCTCGCCCGGTTCTCTCGGCGACGATTAAGGCTGCGGCGAGCGGCCAGTTACCAGCGAGCGCGAGCGCGGGTACCGCCAGCACGTTAGTTACGTAACCGATGAAAGTGAAGATCCAATAACGATGAGTCTTGTCTGAGAAATAGCCTGAGATAGAACGAAGACTGTAACCGAGCAACTCGCCAAACCCGGCAACGAAACCAATAATGGTTGCGCTGGCGCCCAGCGATCCGAGGAATGGACCACTGATGCTGCGCCCGCCTTCATAGGCCATGTCGGCGAACAGGTTGACGATGCCGATGATGATGACGAATCGGAACGCAAGTTTGGCGACGTGCTTGGAATTGGTCTTCGGCATCAGTCAACGATCATGCCATCAAACTTTTGGCGGCGGGGGCGCGGTGAACTGAGAAATGTCCGCAAGTCCGAGGCTACTCTCGATCCCGCTGATTTGGTTGACTGCATTTTCAAAACCATCTTCACCGAACTGGTCGTGTTCAATGTCTTCAAACTTGTCGTTCATCTCGTCGAGTTGGCTGTCCGTCATAGTTATCTTCCACGCGGGAAAGATGATCGTATCTTCCCTCGCCGCGTGATGGCGGTACATCAAGACGAAGCCTTCCAAAGCCTTTGCCAATGACTCGGCATTATTCGATCCCAACTTCGCGTCTTGGGTCACGCAACGATGTAGTCCGTAATCTCGCGTCCGCGATTATGCTGCGCTACGAGAATGTCCGGATAGGTTGCCGCTTCTCCGCCGGCTTTCCTGACCGCCGGAAAGATATAAGCTTCTTCCAGTTTCTTCTCGTGATACTCCTCGCCAAATGCCCGAAACAACTTAGCCGTCTTTTGCAGCGCATCCGGAGGAACCAGCGAGGGATTACTGCGAAGCTTCGTCACTGCCGCGCTATAGACCAACAATGCGCGTCTAAGAACTCCGTGTTCCCGCATCAGGTCTTCAGTGGCGGTTACTTCGCCGCCTTTCTCTTCGGGCTTTGAGTCATTCTCCGCAGAAATAATTGCTTTCTTTTCACAAGCAGCTAAAACGACACCGGCTCCCGCAATGGCCGAAACTCGCAAGAACTTACGTCGGTTGTCATCATTCCCTGATTTCATCTTCCACCTCTGCGAATGCAATTCTGGAAAGCTCTCTCACTGGTTTTCTGTTTCGTGGTCCTCGGGCAACATTTCGGTGCCACGTATGAACTCGCGAATATATGGATCTTCTGACTCAATCAGTTCGGTGCCCGTCCCACTGAAGATCTCGCGGCCCCTGCGCAACATCAGGATGTTCGTATTAGTCAGACAGAGATTCTGGCGATCCTCCCTGAATCGAAGCTTGCCTTTCTCGTCGACGCTTACATATTCCGAGGTCAAATACTTCACCACATCCATTTCGTGCGTCACAACAATCGAGGAGACATTTTCCAGGTCGCGCAACTCGATAATCAGATCGCAGATTGTTCCGGATGTCGGCGGGTCAAGCGCCACGGTAGGTTCATCGAACAAGACAATCTTCGGGTTGCCGACCAGCGCGCGGGCAATACTCAGACGCTTGCGCATGCCTCCGGAGAGTTCGCTGGGCAGCTTGTCTACCGCGTCTTCGAGCTTGACGAATTTCAATAGCGAACGAACTTCTTCTTCTATCTCTTTCTCAGGTACTTCATGCTCCTGCAAGCGGAAGGCGACGTTTTCATAAACGGACAAAGAATCGAAAAGCGCGCCTTCCTGAAACACCATTCCCATCTTATCGCGAGCTCGTTGCAACTCGTCTTCATCGAGCGGCGCAATATCCTCACCGTCGATAAAGATCTGTCCCTTATCTGGTTTCAATAGTCCGAGAATCAATTTCAAGATCGTCGACTTGCCGCCGCCCGAACCGCTCAGGATGATCTTGATCTCACCTTGCTCAAGTTTGAAGCTGAGATCGTTGAGGACCGTCTTATCGTCGTAAGAAAAAGAGACATTGCGGAATTCGACGGCGGGGATCATCGGATCAATTTCTTCTGATCCGGTCACAGCTACATCGCGCTCGAAGACAGTGGAGCGGGCCTCAACGAGTGAGTCCTGTTGCAACTCCCTGCCCGAGTATTCTCTATTGCTGCTACGTCGCATTCGATGGCACAAATTGAGCGCACGTAGCGTACCGCGCTTCTGATGAAAAGATCATCGACCCTCGTGGCAGATTCCTTCAACTAACTCTGGACTGAGGACCCGGCTTTGGCACGGGCAATGCTCTTATGAATTTTGATGCGTTCATATGTAACAAAAGAGTGCATTATGAGCCTGCGCAAAAGCAGAGCGGCCTCGTGGATGATCCCGCGTCCGGCTGCGGCCGGAGATCAGATGCTGAGTCTTCAGCATTGCCTGCTCGTGCTTATCAGAGCGTTCGCATTACTATGGCTTGGCGCCAACACTTGCCTGGCCCAAGGGACCATCGTTAACTTTCAGAGGGTGCTTGACGATAAGGCGGGCCGCGAGCAAAGCGATGTCGCGGCGCTGGACCGCGGAGAGACTGTGGTAAAGCTTCTGCCTGGGCCTGACAAGCGGGAGATCGCATTGTGCGGAATGATCCGCCTGCAGACTCCGGCGGAGATATTTCTGCAATCCTTCCAGGAAAACATGGCTCGCAAAAGCAGTCCGGCGATTCTTGAGATTGGCAACTTTAGTAATCCGCCGTCGCTTGAGGATCTCCAGGGACTCACCATCGAAGATCGTGATATTGAAGACCTCAGGCAATGTGTCGTCGGAGATTGCCGGCTTAAGCTGTCGGCGATAATGATTGCACGTCTACAGAAAGAAGTGGATTGGGCGTCGTCGAACTATCGCGATCAAGTCACTCAGCTCCTTAAACAAATGCTGCTGGATTATTTACGCGATTATCAGGCTCGAGGAGACGCGGCGCTCATACAGTATGACGATAAGGACAGAGCAATTCGGCTGGCGGATGAGCAACGTCAACTATTATCGGTATCAACTTATGATTCTCTAGTTAATTTTGCTGAGGCTCCAAAAGAGACTTCAAAACCTGAATTGACTGAGATCCAGACCGCGTTCGTCTGGTCAAAGATCAAGTTCGGCCTAAAACCTGTCATTGCGATCAATCACATCAAGATCTACCGACGCGCCCAGAAACTTGGTGCGCAAATTCTAATCGTTTCGAAGCAGATATACGCCAACCACTATTTTGATTCATCGCTCGCGCTGACTGCATTTCTGAATATTCCGGGTCCGAATCCTGGATCATATCTATTTTATGAGAATCGTTCTCGCGTCGATGGCCTTGCGGGCCCATTTGGTAGGATCAAACGCGGCATCGTCGAGGATGCGGCTATGGCCGGCCTCAAGTCTGTTCTATCTCAATCGCAAGCGCGTCTTAATAATCGCGCCTTGAATGCCTTCGATACGAGGCCGGCCGCAGTCGAACAAAATGTCGGCAGATGGAAATTTCGGAAGCTTCATCTGTTTCTGCTCGTATGGATCATAATAGTCGTCATGTTCATAGTAATGTGCCCTTACAGCGCGAAGTCGATCATCGTCAAACGACATATCCAGGGCTAATGAACCTTTGCTGTTTGCCGAATACAAGAGGCTACCGGCTTTTTTTGCTCCGTCCGATCTTAAGAGTGCTTTTGTCTTCTGGCCTGTCGCTCAGAAGAGGCAACGGATTCAGCGCGCCGTCACGCGCGTACACGCCAAAGTGAAGATGGGTGGGACCACCGGCCGCATTTCCGGTGTTACCGACATAGCCCAGCACAGTTTGAGTAGTCACGCGGTCGCCGATCGCAATGTTCGGCGCGTATGAATCGAGATGGGCGTAATAGTAAATTCTTCCGCCGGCGCCGATGACCGAAACTGTCTGCCCACCCAGTGTGTTTTCACCGATGCGAAGAACATACCCATCGGTCGCTGAGAGTACGGGCGTGCCACGCTTCGCAAAAATATCCTGGCCTTCATGTAAGCGATCGCCTTCCCGCGGCGCGTGCCATGTGTCAGCGATCTGACTCTTCGTTACACCCTGAACGGGCATCTCCAGGTTCTGATCGGGTGCCTTTGCATACAGGCGAGCTACATGTACGACGAAGAGAGTCTTATTAGCGACTAAGCCTACGCCGGCATAGATCGCAGCTCCGTTGATGAGGATGACTATCAACGAAACGAAGATCAGTAGCAACCGAATTAGCTTGTTCGTCACCACCTTGCGCCTTACTCGGTGACTACTCCATCCACAAACTCCGGTGGAACTGGAGATCGGAAACGCAGAAGTGTTTTGGAATCGTTGGCCCATTCAATTTCCAATGCGGCGTCGGCTCCGTCATCGGTTTTTTCGAGCCAGACGTGCTCTGGTTTTGTGATCGTGTGGTTGATATGAACGTCAGGCGTCTTCCC
Organism: Acidobacteriota bacterium; assembly: GCA_003222895.1. Lineage (GTDB taxonomy): Bacteria > Acidobacteriota > Blastocatellia > Pyrinomonadales > Pyrinomonadaceae > UBA11740. The sequence continues at coordinate 139,943 of QHXI01000048.1, forward strand.
CATATTGATTGCGATGCTTTCTGATTTATCTGCTTCAGAGGCAAGGCTGACACCTTCGAGCGGGAGATCATGCGCTTCCTCCTGGGCGCCGACTTCAGAGCCGAACACTTCAAGCGTCGCCAGCCAACCCTCATGCTGACGGCTGAAGCTATCGAAGAAGCTGTTCCATTCCTGACGTGGTATCTCTTGTGTGTGCATAACTACCTCTCTTTGTTTGCGCCGCAAACTTTTAACTTGCAGCCGCAAGTTACCCTACCGCTTCTAAAGTTCGAATAACAATTCGTGCCTGGCCGCAGCGCGGCCAAATGTTTATTAAAACGAGTGGGTGGCTGATTCTTCCAGCTCCATAGGAGCGCAATCTTCTGTTAGCTAACCACACATTTCGCTCCTCCGGAGCTTCAAAGCTGTTGAGCATCGGGTTCTATAAACATTTGGTCCCTCCGGGACTAAGAACGGAAACGACCGCAAAGGTGCCCAGACTTATTGCCACAACACTAGAAACACCACGCTAACAACTTGCGCTACATTCCAGTCGGGTATGTCTCTGGTGGTTCACCTGTTTCCCAAAGGGCCTGACGTTCGAGCGGTTGTAACGCGCTGGTTTCATCAAAGTGAATGACCGCGTCGAACTGATCTGAGAGACGCGCCTGGAAGTAATGACTTTGCCTCTCAGTCTGCGGCAAATAGATCACGCCAATCGCTCGTTCCAATCTTGGATCGCGAAGCGCAACCGACGCTAACCTGTCGTCACGGAGCGGCAAAAAAACGTTTGCTGTTTCCGCATCATGGAACGAAGCTTCGTAACTATCCTCGAGCGCCGGCCGCACGCGCTTGCGTTCCGCCGGCGCGTCCCAATCGGAAGCAGCGGTAACTGTCCCCGTGTAGGTTGTGAAACCGATGAGCACTGCCTCTGATCCATATCGTTCGCGCACTAACTGCCCGACGTTTAGCTCGCCATAATCCGCCATGTAAGTAGCGCGCGCATCACCGAGATGAGAGTTGTGTTCCCAAACCGCAATCTTCGCTATCTGACCCTGCATGTTGAGATGTGTAACCAGTGCTCCCAGTGTTTCTGCCATGTGTCGATCCCGCAAGTTCCATGACTCGACTCGGCCGCGGAACATCGAGCGATAGTACTTCTCGGCATTGAGTATTAAGCGCGCATTCTGTTCGGCAAGAAAGAATTCATCCTGCGCCACTCGACCATCGCGACTGGCATAATCCGCTGCCTGCCGGCGCAATTCTATGAGTTGTTCGATCACTTCACGCTCACATGACTCGGTTAATCCGAAGTTGGCCGCATAGCCGTATGCCTGCGTGTCTTCGGCGAAATGCTCGAAGCAGGAGTAGCGGTAAAGGGCGCGTTTGGCCGCTACGGGATCGACTTTGTTTAAATACCCGAGCACCGCCTCGATCGATGTGTATAAGCTGTAAAGATCAAGACCGTAGAAACCTACTTTGGCCCCATTTGTTGGAAGCGAAGCGTTGTAATCGCGCAGCCACTCGACAAACTCGAGCACGACGGTGTTGCGCCACATCCAGGTCGGAAAGCGTTTGAAACCGCTGAGCGCCTCGTCTGCGTTTACATCATCGCCCAGACCACGCACATAACGGTTGACGCGAAAGGCATCGGGCCAATCGGCTTCGACCGCAATCGAGGTGAAAGCTTTCTCTTCTATTAATCGCTTGGTGATTTCAGCGCGCTCGCGATAGAACTCATGCGTGCCGTGTGTCGCTTCACCGAGAAGGCAGAAACGGGCGTCGCCAATTAGTCTGAGGAGCGGATCGTAATCGCGCGCGTTACCTTCGAGCGGCTGCGATGCTTGCTTAACTACCTTCGCCATCAAATTTTGTTCTGCTATAGCCATGACTGTCTTGCTCTACGAAGCGTGAGCCAACTTCCTTTGGTCCCTTTCACTAGCTTCGCTTCTGGCTTTACCGAGGAGGTCACGGACCTCTTCATCAGTCGTCTGTGAAAAGTCTCGATACCATTGCCCCACGCCGAGAAACGGCTCCGGCGTTTTTGCGCAAATGATTTCATCCACGCCCATCCGATATTCATTGCAGGTTTGAGGCGCAGAAACCGGAACGGCGACGACGATGCGCGCCGGGTTTTGTTGTCGAAGAGCGGATGCCGCCGCGCGCATGGTCGAGCCCGTTGCCAGCCCATCATCCACCAGAATGATTGTCTTGCCGCGCACTTCAGGCTCCGGACGATTACCGCGATAGGTATGTTCGCGGCGTTCTAGTTCTCTCGACTCATCAGCGGCAACCGCGTCGATAACCTCGCCAGGGATTCTCAGATAATCGACGACGTCGTCGTTGAGAACACGAACGCCGCCAGTCGCGATTGCGCCCATCGCAAGTTCTTCATGACCCGGAACACCGAGTTTTCTAACCAGGAAAATATCGAGCGGTGCGCGCAAAGCTTTCGCCACTTCAAAGGCCACTGGGACGCCGCCGCGTGGCAAAGCTAAAACCAGAACGTCGTCGCGGTCTGCATAGTCCGCAAGCCGCGCCGCCAATTGTTTGCCTGCGTCGATTCGATCACGGTAAATCATCACGTTCAATCATCACGCCGGGGCTATGAGCCGACCGTTGGACGCGCCAATGCTCTGCTCGATTCCGCCACTCTCAAAGGCATAGCTGCTCTGTCGCGTTTGTTTGCTTCTTTCCGAAGACGTGCATAGCGATGGGGATTGTGCTTGCCAGTCCTGATAAGAAAAGCGTCCAGCCAAGCACTTTTCGTTTTTCTCGCTTGAACTTTCCAGCGAGCAACAATCCCGCTCCGAATCCAATCGCCCCGCGGGTAGCCGCAATCAACGCGATTTCCGGCACAGTAACGCTCTTAGGCTCTGAAATATTCATAATGCCTTCTCCTAATTTCCTTCGGTGCTGTTCAGGCTCCCGTCCGACTCAACCACAATCGGGATGACCGCAACTACACTGCGTCTGGCCTTCTGATGCGCTGCGGCATTGTTCGCTGCAGTAGTCACCACTTGCCGCCGTGCAATTGCACGCCGGATGAGCGCATTTGTCTTTTTGTTCCGAGTCTTTCATGTAACTCCTCCCCTTCTTTTGATCTTTCTTTTCACTGAATCCGTTTCCGGCTGCGATTAGCCGGCAACTGCTGACGCCGATGAAGTTGGTTCGGAAACTTCCTTCACGATATGTCCAGCCACATTCTTACCTGTATGAAGCGCTACATCGGCAACGGCCAACATCCCCACACAAGCGCCGCGGTCATCAACCACCGGAACTCGCCGAATTAATTTCTCCTCCATGATTCGGCAACACTCCTCGAGCGACATGTCGGTTGTCACCGTAACGATAGGTTTGGTCATGCAATCAGCCGCCGTGAGATCCAGCGGATTGAGGCCGTGAGCCACGGTGCGGCAGACAATGTCTCTATCGGTCACTACCCCAACGGGAATCTTGCTTGACTTGTTTTCGACAACCGGAATCTCGCCGCAGTCTTTGTCTACCATCATGCGCGCGACTTCCGGCAAAGAAGTGTCGCTGGTGCAACACGCCGGCTCTGATGTCATCATGTCCTTAACTTTCATTTTTCTGCTTCTCCCTTCAGATAAAACTAGTTGTTATTCCGCCGCGACTAAATGCTTCTGAAACCACGCGGCGGCTAAATCCGCAACCTGCTCTAATGTTCCGGGCTCTTCAAACAGGTGGGTTGCGCCGGGAACAATTTTCATTTCCTTTTCGCAACGCAGACGCGCGAGCGCTGCTTTGTTCATTTCGATAACCGGGTAATCCAGACCACCAACGATCAGCAGCGTCGGAGACTCAACTTTTGCTAAAGCGTCGCCGGCGAGGTCAGGGCGACCGCCGCGCGAAACAACTGCGCCGACCGTGTCGCCAAGTTCCGCCGCCGCCACCAGGGCCGCGCCGCCGCCGGTGCTGGAGCCGAAGTAACCAACCTTCAGATAATCAAGTTCGCCTTTGATCCAATAGGTCCCGTCTATTAAGCGAGTTGCCAACAACCCAATATCGAATCGAAGCTGTGCGGTGTGCGCGTCAATCGCTTCTTCATCCCTGGTGAGCAGATCAAAGAGCAGTGTGCCAACACCGGCTTCGCGGATTGTGCGCGCGACGAATTGATTGCGCGGACTATGACGGCTGCTGCCCGAACCATGAGCAAACAGAACCACGCCTTGAGCGCCGTCAGGAATGCTCAAGTCTCCTTCGAGCTGCACGTCGCCGGAACGAATGTGAACATCTTTTGCCTGCGCAATCGCTGCTTGGGTAGCCTGACCCATTATCTCTTCTCACTCTCTTCTAGATTCGATGACCGACGATATCGAAGGTAAACTTGATTTTGTCCCGAACGCGCACTAATCCATGAAAAGCAGAGGTCGCCTTCACTTTGAAATCACCGCGATCGATTGAAAACTCGCCCACTGCTCGCAGGTCGCTTCCTGTTACGGTGATTTTCGTGGGAATACTGATTTGCCGCGTCACTCCGTGCAGAGTCAGATCGCCGGTGATGTTGAGATCGTATTGATCGGCAGTTAATTTCTTGCCGCTTACTTGAGTACTGCGAAAAACAATGTCCGGATATTGATCGGGTTGAAGCACAATCTCGCGTAACTCTTTGTCGATGATCTGCTTCTGCTGATCCGTAAACACGCTGCTGGTCTCGACCATTGAACCAGTCTTCGCGGTTATCTCCAGGGAAGCAGGATTAATCTGATCAGGTGTGAGTTGTGCTTCGCCGCTGAACTCGCGGACCGCGACGAGATGATCGTGCCCTTTGAACCAGAGCAATCCACCCGCCATCGCGTGGGCAATAAACTTGCCCTGCGATGAGTCGAGACGGAAGCGCTGCGCATCGAAGGAGTTCTCAGTTGAGGGGGCCGCATATGTTACAGCAGGTTTAGGCGACGCCGAGTTTCGCCGGAAATACCCTACTGAAACTGCCGCGAGCGACATGATAAGTACGATCGCCAGTATCACAAATACGAGTTTCAGAGACTTCATAACGACCTTTCATTTATTCGGGGTGAAACCAGCCGGAGAGCGGCGTCCGAAGATCGAATCAAGCGAATAGCGATTCAAATCCACGAGCCAAAGCAATACAAAATTGACCAGCGCATACTGAAGGTTGTGGGCCACCGTGGGCGCATCGCCCAACATGACGGTGCCAAAGGTGAGACCAATCAGTAATAGTCCGGAAACCAGCAGGCCGACCCTCGTGAATAAGCCGAGCACTATCAGTAGACCCGAGATAACTTCGCCAAACGGCAAGACATAAGCGAACGGGATTACCATGGCCGCCGGTAATTTTCCGGCGAAGTGCTGATTCATGCCGCCGACAAAATTGGTCAACCCGCCCGTAAACTTACCAATGCCGTAGAACAGAAAGATCACGCCCATGGTCACGCGTAACAATCCGTATGCGGTTTCGCGATGATTCATTGAACTAACCATGCGCCTTACTTCTTTGAAGATTTCTTCTTAGAAGATTTCTTCTTCGGCACTTTGCCTCCTTCTTTTCGAGCTTCTGATAAACCAATTGCGATCGCCTGTTTCTTGCTGGTTACTTTTTTACCGGACTTACCGCTTTTTAATGTTCCTTCTTTGCGCTCATGCATTGCCTTCTTAACTTTCTTTTGCGCCTTCTTGCCATACTTAGCCATAGCTCACCTTCCTCCTATTTATTATTCGTCGCTAGATACTTGGATGGGGTCGCCGTCGGGCTGGGCACCGGTTCCGGCTCAGGCACCGGGGTTGGCGTCGCGCTCGGAGATGGGCTTGGTGACGGTGTCGGGGTTGAAGCCGGCGTCGGAGTCTCCTGAAAGTTGTAGTGCGCACTCTTTGCTGATGAATGAAAGGAGGCAGCAACCAAAATCACCGAGGTTAGGGTTACTAGCACCATCAAAAGCATTCGACTCATTAATCAGCCCTCCATTTCTATCTGCGTCAGCGTCATTCTCAGTACATGAGTTGTCCGCTTACGATTCACAGACAACCGCGCACTCACGAGTCTTTCCAAACAACGCATTGAGACCGCAAGCAGAGTGCCGAGTTAATCTATTGCCAACTTGAAAGACGCGGGGTTTACACAGTTGAAAAATAAATAAGGAGAATGTTACGTGAACAGAACCTTCCGTTTAGTCATCCAAGGGCGACAGGAATTCATGTTCGTGCTAACTCTCATCCAGGACAAAAGTTATTTTCACGATCACTTTGTAGGCAGAGATTTCGCCGTTCTCGATTTGAACCTCCTGTTCCTTCACCCAAGCACTGCGAATGCCGTGAACTGTTTCCGAGGCGCGCGCCACACCTTGCTTGATTGCATCCTCAAAACTTTCGTTCGAAGTCGAACTGATTTCGGTTATTCGTGCAACTGACATTCCTAACCTCCTCTCATTGCTGCTGCTACCTGGTGATTACCCCACAGGCAATCCGATCGCCTGAATTACCTGACGGGTCGGTCTTCATGTCGTCGCCCTTCGCGTGAATGACGAGCGCCGTGCCGCCGTCAGTGAATATCGAATAGGTGTCGCTGCCAAGATTAACGCGCGGATCGGTGATGGTTATGCGGGCCGTTCCATCTGCGCGCACGACGAAATTATTCATGTCGCCGGCGTGCGGTCCCATCGGATTTCGCAAGCCGTGCTGCTTGCCGGCAGGATTGAAATGCGGACCCGCTGATGTGAAAGCCGGACCTTCACACTTGGCCATTTGATGAATATGAATCGCGTGCTCTCCTGGGGGAAGATTTTTGAGGTCGAGCATAATCCGCACACCTCGACCCGATGGTGAGATGGTGGCGGATCCCACGCTTTCGCCCTGGCCGTTTTTCATTTCCACGGTAACTTTTTTCTGCGCTCTGCCATGAGACAGAAGCACGGCGCCGCATAGAATCGTAACTAACCCCACAAACAATTGTCGTTTCATTATTCCCTCCTCCAGCAAATTAGTTCCATTCCCGGTTACCCCATTTTCTTTCGTGTCTTTGCCGCTTTCTTCGCCGATCGTGACCGTGCCGCAGCCGAACGTTTCTTCGCAGCGCTGTGCGCCTGACGCGAAAGTGCTCGCTTTGAAGCTGCACTGTGTCCTTCACGCTTCAATGCACGCGAGGTTGCTCGCGAACGCTTGGCCGATTTCTTGGCGCTCCTCTTCTTTCCTTTCTTCAGATCGCGAGCGGCCTGTTTGCGCGTCTTCTTTGATCCTTTCTTAGGTGGGCTCAATTTCACCCCAGCACGTCGCGCCTTCGATAGACCAATAGCGATCGCCTGTTTGGTGGAACGAGCGCCGTGCTTCCCTTCGCGCACGTGCTCAATCTCTTCCCGCACGAATTCTCCGGCTTGTGTACTTGGAGCTTTTCCTTCCTTTTTGTCTTCTTCCGCTCGTTCGAGCGTCTCCTTTTCCGGCATTCGTCGTTCTCCCTTCTGCTCACATTCAAGTATTCCGCCGATGAGGCCTTCGCTTTTTCAACCTATGTTTTTGACGATGGCTGTGCTTGATGATCGGTGCCTGGGACTTAGGCGCTGTGCTGGTGGTTGGGCCAACGGTTCGGCGATAAACCTCAGCATCCGCTGCAGCGATCGCTGCTTCCAAACGCGTGCGAGTTGATGCAAGCGTCTCGAGCTGACTTTGAATTCCCTTTCTTTGGACATCCAGTTGACGACGACGCGCTTCCCGCAGGTCTTCCGGATGTACGCTGCCTATTCCCGCCAAACTGCGCTCGATATTCTCCGGCTTGATATCTTCGTCGATTTGCGCGAGACGGGCTTGCAGGTCCGTCTGCTGCGCCTGCACGTCGCCTAATTGAGCGCGCAGCCTCGCGGCACGCTCTTGGCTTCCTTCCTGGGCCCATGCCGGCGTCAGTAACACGAATAACGCAAAAGCTCTGATCGTAATTAGTTGAACTGTCATTCCAACCTCACATCGCTACTACGGGCGGCGGCAGATTCACTACCGGCTCGGCTATGTCCCCTCGATAGATTCTGGACCACAACCTCGGTAAATCTTCGCGGGTAATAATCTGCGCATTACTTAAGTCGATCGGAAAATTTAGTCCCGCGCGGAATTGTTCGAATTGCCTTTTGGCACTGGTCGCGTTTGCCTCAAGTGTAGAAAGGTAGAGAAAGTCGCTACTGGCTGCGACTCTCCGGGCCGATGGCTTGATCTTTCCGCCGTCCGAACGTGCACACATGATCATGAGATCCGCGCGGATGTATTCAAGAAAGCTATTGCCTTCTACGATCACTCCGTCCGCTTCGACGCGCGCGAGGGCCTCATCAATGCCGCGTTTAACTTGATCGTCTTTGACGATCACCCAGTGAACGTTCGACGCGCCGGCATCCCAAAAATGTCCAGTGTCTTTGCCCTTTTCGTAGTTGGTTTCGCGTCCTGATCGAACCACCGGTTCATCCCGCAATAGATCGCTGACGCAGCATCCGGCCGGATCTCTGCCACAGGAGCGATAGTGACCGCGCGTGAGTTTGATTGCTTCCCAGCCTGGAAGTTGTCGCAGCAGCTCGCATACGAGCGTTGTCTTGCCAACATTCGATGAGAAGCCGCTTACGGCGACGATCTTTGGTTGCTTTGCTCGCATTTGAATCCTTAGCCACAAAGGCACAGAGACACGAAGAAAATAAAGGCGAACTGATCAGTCTTGCTCACCATAACTCGCAACTTTCGCTTTACGTCACCGATGTTTGTTCTTTCTCTGTGTCTCTGTGCCTTTGTGGCGATTCTCTCTTAGAAAGTAAAGATCGCCGCGAATTCCGAACGAATGTTGTGGGTTGTGAAGCTCGGAATTCCGCGAAACAGCGGCAGCGATCCAGTGCGAAAATCCGCGCGAGTCCGGTAGTAACCTTGCTCGTATGCAAAAGTCACCCACTGGTTCCATTTGTATTGAATGTTGCCCGAGAAGAGATCGCTGCGATCTCCACGGGCGCCAAATCGCCGCGCATCACGCGCTGCCGCCTGATCATCGCCATAATAAAGATATGCAGACCAACCGGCGTTGCGTCCCTTTGGATCGGCGTCGAAGATTCGCGATAGCGGAAATCCAAGTTGGATAAATCCTCCCTGCGCGCGCACAGGTCTCTGCGGCGCGACGACTGGGACGCCGTTGAGCAAACCGAAAACTACCGTCGAAGCGCCGTCGATCGAGTTGGCGGTAGAGATGCCGGTCAGTCCGGCCGTGTCATTAAAGTTCGAGAGCAGTTGGCCCGCGAGAAAGAAACGCAGATCGGAACCGTTGTAGTACTTACCGACCACGGTGACAAAATGCGTGGGCAGTTGAAACTCTGCTGAGTATCCGTTGCTGCTGCTGCCCACCTCCGCGCCATTCGAAAATGCGGCTCTAAAAGCGGCCGGCACATTCGCCGCCGTCACAATTGCGCGGCGGCGCGCATGTTCAAAACTAACAATGAACTGCGCCGGCGATACGCTCGCGGCCTTATCGAGTTGCCACTGAAAGACTGCACGCCCTTGGATACCCGGCTGTTGTGAATCTGCTCCCTGTCTTTCGCCAAATGCCAATTGGTTACCGACATCCGTCGGAAGATCACCGAAGGCAGGTAACACGACGGCGATCTCGGGACTGAATCTGAAATCTCTGGAGCCTCCGAACTTGTGATTAATACCAAACCGCGCTTGCGGGAGGCGCGTATACGCCGCGCCATAACCAATGCCGCCAAAGTTTGTGTTCTCGATCATGTTCGGCATGGTTGACGAGACAAACGGCGACCAGTCCTGTCCAAACAGAGCAAATGCGCTGTTGTTGTCGTTGAAGCGACGATCGATTCGCACCCACGCCAAACGTAGCGACGGCTGACTCGATCGAATCGAACTAATGTTGCGATTATTCACGCGAGTGAAATCGCCTTCGAAGTCGAACTCGATCTTTCCGGTGATGGTTGTTTTCGGCGCCGGATCGACCCACTCGAAGTTTGCGCCTAGCCGCAGACCGCGCGCACGAATATGGAACTCCGGTGAATCATTTGGCCCGGTATCGGCGGCCAGCAGGGGCAGCGGAAAATCATTTCCCTGCGGCGAAGATGAATCATGAATGATGCTCGTCTTGAAGATGCCGTAAAGTTTAAGCCGAGCGCCCGTGCCGAGTTTGATATCAGGTATCAAGCCTTCACGTTTTGGCAGATCAATTCCCAACAAACGGACCGGAGCGACGGCGGCGATGACACTTGGCGGGCTAGCTTGCGGCGCGGCGGCAGCCGAGCCTGGAGAGGTTGTCTTATAGTCCGCCGTAATTGTCTTCAGCTCAGGCGAAGCTGCTCCTCGCACAGTTTCAAATTCCGCTGAAGAAATCACGCCTTTGTCGCGCAAGAGCGCGGCGAGGCGGTCCCTCTGTTCGGCGGGCGACGCATTGCTAATCGATCGGGCCTCCGCCGGTGTCAACACGCCCTTTGCTTCCAACACGCGAACCAACGGATCGGTTGAATCGACCTGGGCGAAAGCAATCGAATGAACGCACATTACAAGAATCACGAGTATGAACAATCGAAGATAGCAGGCCATGACGAGACTCCTCTTACTCGGTTATTTTTTTCCGGGGTTGAAAGCCATTGAGGGACAGAGCCGCGTAGCGGCCAAATGTCTATAGACTCGAGGGGCATTTCTTGATGGCTTACAGGGAACTTGTCGGCTGCAACAAACATTCCGCCTACGGCACTCTTTCGTCGGCCGTGTTCTCGTGCGCGTCTTGTTCACGCTCCCAGGCTTCAACCGTGCGCGCGCGTTCCGCTTGGCGTCGTTGCTCTCGTTCATAGGCGGCGCGCGCGTCGCGTCCGGTTACGGCGCGAAACCATGCCGGGTGATGCGTCCAAGCCCATTTCTCAGTCACTGTTCCATCGGTCATAGCGCGAAACGTGCCGGGCATTGCGGCGGTGCCTTCGTAGATGTGAATGATGAAACCAGCGAGCATGAGCAACGCGGCGAGATCATGTACCACGTAACTCACGGCGACGATCCAAGCCGGCACGACATGGTCGAACCACATCAGCAGCCCGGTAAGCAGGAACAGCACGCCACTTAAGACGATGGCCCAGAAGTAAACTTTCTGACCGCCGTTGAAGAAGCCGACTTCTGCCGGCTCGATTTTGTCTTCATTAGTTGTGTAGCGCCTGATTCGTTTGAGCCAGCGTGTGTCTGCACCGGTCCACGCCATGGGAACCAGCCAATTCAGAAATTGGAAAACGAAAGCGACATCGAAGACCAGGCCGAACCATGGATGAAGCAACCGAGTGCGCGGTCCACCGCCGAATAACGGAGTCAACCAATGAAAGAGCCACGGGGAGTAAATCGCGAAGCCTGACAGCAGTGCAAGCACAAAGGCGATCGCCACCAACCAATGGAGCACGCGCGTATAAACGGGATGACGCAACAACTCGCCACGATGGACCACGTCCCGTCCAACGCGTTCAGCCCTCAGGCGCGCCCGTTCATCGAATCGTTCGACCGAAGTGCTCATGGCAGCTCCTTTCGCTTCGCTTCGACCGGATCGGCATGTTCCGAAACGAGTGGCGGCTCTTCCGGCTGGGGCAATTTCGGTCCCACCGAAACGCGATGAAAGAACACAGCGAGCAGGCCAAGGCCGGCCATCAACAGCCCAATTGGTTTCGCTGTCCACTTCCAATAGGTATAACTCGCCGGGATGACCGGGTTCTTGGGAAGTCCGTAGCGTTCCGGATGATTGATATCATGCAGCGTGTAGATGACATGTGTGCCCTTGATTGAAGGCGGATCGTAGACTCCGGCGTCCGCGAAGCCTGAGACTTCGCGCAACTGCTTGGCCCGCAAGCCGGCTATCTGCACCATGTCTGACTTCGTGCCGAAGTGAAGACAACCTGTCGGGCAGGCTTTTATGCACGCGGGTTCGAGTCCCTGGCCTACTCGATCAGAGCAAAGCGTGCACTTGTAAACCTTCTTGGTCTTCTCGTTGAACTTTGGAATGTCGAAGGGACAGCCGGAGATGCAGTAACCACAGCCGATGCAATTGTCCTGCTGAAAATCGACGATGCCGTTTTCATACTTGATAATCGCGCCATCGGCCGGACACGCGCGCAGACAACCCGGATCTTCACAGTGCATGCACTGATCTTTCCGCATCAGCCACATCAGGTTGCCATCACGAGCATCTTCAGCAAACTTGATCAGGTTCCAATAGTTCCACTCGGTCGATGGCATCGTCTGATACGTATCGTCGAAGGTTGTTTCGCGAAACGGATGATCGTTCCATTCGACACAGGCTACTTCGCAAGCTTTGCAGCCGATGCAAGTGGTCACGTCGATATACTTGCAGACTTCTTCGGCGCGTTGCGTGCCCGCACCCGGGACTGGACCAGGATGAGCCGAGATTTCCTGAATCTGAAATGTTTGTGGATTACTCATTTCACCGCCTTCCCAGCTGTCAATGCTCGGTATTATTTACGATCGCCAGGATGTTACCGTCGGGGTCTTTGAACCATGCGGCTCTCATTTTTCCTGAAACATGGACATCGCCTTCGAGTTTGGTTTCGGGAAAATCATAGTGTTCGAAGTCGACGCCGCGGCCTTTGAGCGTCCTCACAGTTCCATCAACATCGTCGACCACCCAGGTTGCCGCCGTAGCTTTGTTCGTTCCTGCATACTCCGATTCATAAACGAACAACTTCGATCCACCGCTGTCGTAAGCGACTACTCCCTCATGGTCGTCGCCGGTAGGTTTGAAGCCGAGCACGCCTTCATAGAAATTCTTAGCGTTGTGGATTTTCTTCACCGCAATGGTTGCCATCGCTTCGTTATCGTTGAGCATTTCATTTCCTCCTTGTGGTAAATCAGATTTTCTCGATCTTCACCAGAAATCCCTTGAACTCCGGTGTGTAAGCGTTCGGATCGATCGCTGCCGGCGACAGTTGATTTGCGGTCATCAGCGAAGTCTTGCCGGCGTCCTCCGCAATGCCGCGATAGCCCCAGTGAATCGGCAGGCCGATTTGATAAATCTTCTTGCCGTCGATCATCATCGGCTTGATCCGTTTAGTGACCATCGCTTTGGCAATGTATTCGCCGCGGGCGCTGGTCACTCTTACCTTTTCCCCGCCGGTGATTCCCATTTCGTTCGCAAGCTGCGCCGGCACTTCGACAAACGGCTCAGGCACAAGTTGCACGTTCATCGGATTATTCTTGGTCCAATAGTGATAGTGCTCAGTTAATCGATACGTGGTGCACACGACATTGAACCCCTCGGCCGGAGTGCCAAGCTTGTCCATGTCCGATTTGAATTTCTTCGCGACTGGATTGGTCGATTGCTTCGGGTGAAGTGGATTTGCGATCGGACTTTCAACCGGCTCGTAGTGTTCGGGAAATGGTCCATCGGCAAAGGCCGCGAGCGGCGCAAAGATACGACCTACCCCTTCCGGGTTCATTATGAAAGGCCCCATGTGGTCCGCGGGTTTTGAATCCACTTTGAAGTCCGGCACGTCGTTGCCAACCCACTTCTGCTGCGCTTCGTTCCACCAGACTTGGCGGCGTTCCATGTCCCACGGTTTACCGGACGGGTCACAGGAAGCGCGGTTGTACATCACGCGCCTATTGGCCGGCCATGACCATGCCCAGTTCTGGTAGATGCCAAGACCTGAAGGATCGTCCGTGCCGCGCCGTTGCATCTGTGGCCCTGCTTCAGTCCACGAACCTGAATACAGCCAATTGCCACAGGCAGTCGTGCCGTCATCTTTCAACCAGGCAAAGCCCGGCAGTTGCTGTCCGGCTTTGATTGTCTGACCCGGAAAAAGTTTTTCATCAGTCAGATCAACGAGCGCCTTGCCGTTTATTTCCTTCGCAACTTCCGCGAGCGAAGGATTCTGCGGGGTCGTGTACGCCCAGGTAAGATTCAGAATTGGATCGGGAAACTTGCCGCCTTCCTTTTGATAAAGCTCGCGCATTCTTAGGAAGATCCGCGCAAGAATTTCCTGATCGACTTTCGCAGCGCCGGGTGGCGGCACGGCAACATACTTCCATTGCAGCCAACGCGCGGAATTGACGAACGTTCCGTCTTTCTCTGCGAATCCTGCGCCCGGCAGACGATAGATAGTCGTATTGATTTTCTTCATGTCGTCTTTCGTAATGCCCGGTGCGCGCCAAAACTCCGCCGTCTCTTCCGGATAGAGTTCACAAACAACCAGGAAGTCGGCTTTCTTCAACGCTTCGATGTTCTTACGAGAGTTTGGACCAATTGCCACCCCATTCATGCCGAAAGCAAACAAACCCTTCACTTTGCCCGCGTACATTTCGTCCCACATTTCGGTCCATGAGAATTTGCGATCGATCTTTGGGAGATACTGATAGTTGAAATCGGTCTCCTTTTTTGCCGAATCTCCGTAGAGAGATTTCAAGAACGAGACCATGAATTTCGGTGTGTTGGACCAATAGTTATACGAGTCCCATTCATTTGGTTTCGATGACGTCGGAGTCGTTCGTTTAAGAAAAGCCGCGAGATCCGTATCGTTTGGTTGCGGAATCTTCAGATAGCCGGGAAAGATATCGAAGACTCCGCCCATGTCAGTGGCGCCCTGGATATTTGAGTGGCCGCGCAAAGCATTCACTCCTCCGCCCGCACGTCCGACGTTTCCGAGAATCAATTGCAGGATTGCCGCCGTGCGAATGATCTGCGTGCCGAAAGTGTGCTGCGTCCAGCCCACGGCATAGATGATCGTCGCGGCTTTCTTCATGTCGCCGTTCTTGCGAACCGAAGTGAAAAGATCGGCGGCCTTAATAAATTGATCACGCGGAATCCCAGTGATGCGCTCAACCATCTCAGGCGTGTAACGGGAATACTGCTGTTTCAGAAGTTGAAACACTGAGCGCGGATGCTGCAACGAAAGATCGTAGGCCACATTCGGCGGCAACATCGGCGGCGGTTTCTGTCCGCCCTGAGCTGAAGCGCCGGGGCCGCCAGCAGCTTGATGACCGCCCGCGTCGCCACCTTTTTCTGAATTCTTTCCGACGGACCCTTTGGGTGAGTTGCCCTCGCTCACGGTCGGGCTTCTGACACCTTGATTGGCAGATTCAATCTTCCAGCCTTCTTCATAGTTCCAGGTTGATTTGTCGTAGGTGGTAGCGCCCGCGTCAAAGCCCGAGAACAATCCGTCTTCAGGAAGTTTGAATCCGTCCTTAACTATGAAGGCGGCATTGGTGTAGTTGATGAGGTAATCTTTCGCGATGCGATTGTTCTGGATGGCGTAGTTGATCAAGCCGCCGAGAAAAGCGATGTCGGTCCCGGCGCGAATCTGTAGGAAGAGATCTGCTTGGGTCGCCGTGCGCGTGAAGCGCGGATCGACGACGATCATCTTCGCGTTGCGGTGCAGCTTCGCTTCAACCGGCCACTTGAAACCACACGGGTGGTTCTCGGCTGGGTTGCCGCCCATGATCAACATCATGTCGGTGTTCTTGATGTCGATCCAGCCATTGGTCATCGCGCCGCGTCCGAATGTGGGCCCCAAACTGGAGACCGTCGGACCGTGTCAAACCCGGGCCTGCGTTTCGAAATAGCAGACCCCCAGGCTGCGCATGGTCTTGACGGCGAGAAAATTCAGTTCATTTGTGTCGGTGCAGCCACCGATCCAACCGATCGTCTCCAGACGGTTAACGGTGTAACCATTCTTGTCTTTGTCGATGAACGTGGCGTCGCGAGTTTTCTTTGTCCAACGCGCAATCTCTTCGATTGCATTGTCCCAGGAAATATCCTCCCAATCAGTTGCTCCGGGACGTCGCACTTGCGGCTTCAGCAGACGACGATCGTTGACGATGTCCTGTTGAAGTGATGCGCCCTTCGGACAGAGCGTACCGCGATTGATCGGATGATCCGGATCGCCCTCGACATGCACGACCTGCGGGATCGCGTTCTTCGCCTTGTCGCCCAGCGTGTGAATGATCACGCCGCAACTGACTGAACAGTAGGGACAAGTGCTGCGGGTCTCAGTAGTACGCGCAATCTTCAAGCCCTGCGTTTGCGCATAAACCGGAGCCAAGCTGAATCCGAACACACTGACGCCTGCGCCTCCGATCAAGGTCGTCTTGATGAAGGTTCTTCTTGAGACTTCCATACAAGCCTCCGCTAAAAGTGAAGCAAAACTAGAGGGCTGAGATGGAGGAAACTTCT
Source organism: Acidobacteriota bacterium (assembly GCA_003222895.1). Classification (GTDB taxonomy): domain Bacteria; phylum Acidobacteriota; class Blastocatellia; order Pyrinomonadales; family Pyrinomonadaceae; genus UBA11740. The sequence continues at coordinate 156,072 of QHXI01000048.1, forward strand.
TAGATAGGTCCAGGCCGGGCTGAAAGCTTGGGGCGGCCTACGGTAGCCTTACAAGTAACATGTTCATTTAGTTTGTTGGGAACGTGGCTTTTTGCTCACGCGGTAGATGCCAACAATTCAGAAGATCATAAGCCGACGAGGTTCAATTCGATCTTCGTGTAGCCGTGTTCTCTCGACCAAAGATCCAAAGGGGCGGCATAAATCTCATCCACCAGCGGCGCGGCGAATCCCAAACGAGTAAGATCGACTCCTTTAATATAATGGTTGCAGGAATCACAGGCCTCAATGCGGACATGATCGAATTCGGATGAATGGAAGTATCCCAGTTTGGCAGGCCGCTCTTCACCGCAGTTCGCGCACACGACGCGACGGAATTCCCACCTCGAGAGACAAGTCGCGCAGATCAAATCACGATTACCGCTCTCGGCGTTGCGTTCTTTATTTTGAAGGAAACTTACTTGTGGCTTCCCGCCACAGAACGGACAGGTCCTCTCGCCGCCGGCTAGTTCGCGTCCGACAGGTTTTGCCCCACTCTCGATTAACCAGTGTGTGTAGGGCTGTATGATCGCTTTAGCGAAAAACTGAGTGTCTGATGGATTGCGCCAATAATCAATTAAGATTTCGTTGGTGACTTGTGCACCGTTGACCAATAGATTTTTAGCCTCTGCTGCGAGTAAAGCAGGACCATGCGATACGACATTTTGCAGGAGACTGAAACTGCTTTCTTTGATTACCGGCAAGTCCGTTTGCAAATCGCCTGATGGTAGCCAGGCTCTCCGGCTCCGAAGGGACTCATAAATCTCCTGCTGCGCTCGCAGCAGTTGGGCATAGAACACCAACAGCTCCTTCGCTCCGCTCGATTGTCCGGCCAGCCGATCCGCCCTTTCAATTTGTTGGTTCCAGAAGTTACTCATTTGGCATGGAACTACTTTGCTCAGGCATGGACTGTCGTAACGATATTCTCGTAACTGCCCGATGTCCAAGGCATGTTTTGACTAACTCTATGTTATTGAAATAAATGGTGGCCAGGGACGGAATCGAACCGCCGACGCCGGCCTTTTCAGGGCCGCGCTCTACCAACTGAGCTACCTGGCCATTGCGATTGAGGAATTTGCAGTATAGGAAAGCGCTTTGAAGACTGTCAAACGAAGAGTCAAATGAATTTGCGATTTGATTAGGCTTCAGTTCCCTTCTACGGACCGGCACGCGTTACATGAATAATTCTTCCAAAGACTGTCGCACTGGTTGAACTGAAACTAACTTGCCGTTCACTTTCCGCAACGCGGCGATCGCCGCATCCACTTCCCTTTCGTCAGTGACCTGAATGCGTATTCCGCTCGGAGTTGTAGTCACGTCCGCATCGATCGAAAGACTTCCTTTTAGTGCGTTTGCATCTGCATCGGTTGCGATCACTTCGATTGCGCTAGTCTCGCGCGCGCGCAGGTCGTTTAGCGACCCTGCATGAGCTACGCGTCCGCCCTTGAGTATCGCGACGTTGTCGCACAGCACTTCGATGTCTGAGAGGATATGCGAGCACATGAAGACAGTCTTTCCCTCGTTGCGCAACGAAGCGATTAGGTCACGCACCTCGCGACGACCCACCGGATCGAGTCCGCTCATCGGCTCGTCCAGAAAAACGATTTCGGGATCATTCACGAGCGCTTGCGCAAGTCCGACGCGTTGCAGCATTCCCTTTGAAAACTTTCGCAGTTGACGATCCCAACTCCTCTGATCGAGGTTCACCCGCGTCAACAACTCCTGGGTTCGCGCTTTAATGTTATTCCCGCCGAACAACTCGCCGCAGTAATTCAGAAACTCGCGCGCGGTCAGGTAATCGTAGAAGTAAGGATTCTCGGGCAAGTAACCGATTTGCGCGTGCATCGAAACGTCGCTGATATCGTGGCCGAGAATGCGCGCGCTCCCTCCGGTCGGAAAGATCAGACGCATCAGCAGCTTCAGGGTCGTCGTCTTGCCCGCTCCATTCGCGCCGAGAAAACCAAAGATTTGTCCCCGCTCAACATCCAGAGACAAACCATCGAGCGCGCGCACTTTGCGCTTGCGCCAGAAACCGACCTCATAATCTTTCGTCAGGTTTTGGATTTCGATGATTGGCATCTATCTTCTCGGCACGCCGGTGTACTGGCTCAAATCGACGTTGCATCCTTTTTCAGTCAATCGATAAGGCGTGTCCGATGGATCGAGCGGCGCGTTGGTCATTCGATCGATCTGGAAATGCGCTGCGCGCAACTCGCTGCTGACTTCGGTCCAGGACGAAACACACTTTCCGCTCTTTTCCTTGTAAGCCGCAAGGACTTGCCGGAGCGCTTCTGTCTGATCGAGCGAATCCAAACGCATCAATTGCCTGGTCACCATGTTCTTGACCTTCGGATCGTCCGACGAATCGTATAGGTGCCGGTACATCTCGCGTGCAGCATCGCGCGATCCGCCTTCAGCTTTCATACGCGCGCTGAGCGCCGCCATCCACGCCGGCGCGCCCGGAATTTTTGCGCCGGCCGCGTACGCTTCGCTGGCCTTCTGATATTCATGACGCTGCCAATAGACATAACCGAGGTGTTGATAGAGCCGCCACTCGGAAGGATTAGCGGCGACGCCCGACTCCAGCAACGCGATGGCGTAATCCGAATTCAATTCCGGCAAAATCATCGCGCCGTATTCGTAAGGCGCAATGAATTGCGGGTCGAGCGTCGTGCACACGCGCAGCAGTGACGGCAACAGACGCAGATCCAAATCAGCGAGCGTAAAACTTTCAGAATGCGTATCTTCAAACACGACAATCTTGCGACCGACGTACTGAAGCGAACGCATCCAGTACCAATCCGCGGCCAGTCCATTGAACGCGAGACTCATACGTTTAGCGGTCGCAGCTTTGACGTAGATCGGATCATCAGCAAATTGCGCCTCGACATTTGACTGCCGCGAATCCATTACGCGCACGAGCGCGACGGCTATGGCCAGGCCGACGACAATCTGAATGACGAGCAATATGCTTTTCTTCATTTGAAATTTCGCCGGCCCAAAATCAAAGTCGCCGCCGCCAACAAAACAGAGCTGTAAACGATCGTATACGCAGCGGCCAGTCCAACCGCACTCGCGTCAGGCACGGTGCCATGCGCCGTCGGCGTAATCAGGCTGTAATGAGTTAGGTTCGGCAGCAGATAATAGAGAGCGCGAAAGAGAGCCCGCGCTGCAACGCTGCTGCTCGAATTCGCCAAGCTCTTTAGATCGCCGCTGAAATGTCCAATGATGAAAATAAAGAAAGTCATTAAGGCCGACAAAGCCGGCGATGAAAATGACGAAAACAGCAGCGCCACGCCAGTCAGAATCATCAGCTCAAAATAGATCAAAAGGATCGCCGGCCAAACTTTCGGCACCAGCGGATCCCAGCCTCGATGAATGTAAATGAGCGCGAGCGAAACGCCGACGCCCATGATGGCGACATTGATTAGCAGCGTCAGGCCGAGACCCAAATATTTTCCAAGCAGAAATTGTCCGCGGCTGATCGGCTTGGATAGAATGGCGTAAAGAGTGCGGCGTTCGATCTCTTTGTAGACCAGGCCGACACCGACGAAAATCGCGATGAATGCTCCGAATAGAAGCATCGCGCTCAAGCCGAGATCGACGATGATTTTGGATTCCTGCCCCGCGGAAAGCTCACCCAGAAATATCGATCCGCCGATCAGCAGCAAGACGAAGAGGACGAGATTATAGAGAACTCGATCGCGGACTGCTTCGCGAAACGCGTTGCGAGCAATAGCCAACGTGCGCCGAAGATTCTTCCCGAATGAATTCGAATCGCGGATGGCAGAAGCGGCCGATGTAGGATCGGGGATCTTAGCTTGGTTTTGCTGCGTAGCGTCAGAAGGCAATTGGCTCATGGTCACGGCGCCTGCGCACGAACGCACCAACTATAAAAACAGTCGAAAGCAAAGTCCAACTAATAATGCTTGTGGCGCCGGAAAGTTTGCTGCGGGGCGGCTCGCGAAAATCAAGATTCACCATAGCGCGTTCGCTCGGCAACGAGATAAGCAAGGCTCCGTCAGCCGCCGGACGCGTCGGCAGCATTTGGCCATTCGCACTCGCGATCCAATGCGGATAATAGAAAGTTGCCACTCGTGCTTCTGTCGCAGGGCCGGCTTCGATCGTGAACGAGCGCTTCAGATCGGACCAATCACTAATCCGAATTGCGCGATTCCCTGCGGCAACCATTGCATCTGTTTGCGGCGGGACGCATTTCTCATACGACGGTTCGTTATGCGCGGATGCAGATGCCCAGGCAGGAAGCCATTGAATAATGCCCGGCGCTTCTTTCAGTGGCCCAATCATCTGATCGAATGTCGTTCGTGATAGAAACGTCGCGCCGCGCACCGTCTGCGAGAACGAAAAGGTGACGGCCATCATCACTAATCCGGCCATCACCAACGCGAGCGAACGCTTTGGCTGACGTAGCCGCGCGAACCAGACGGGCACGCTCGCCGCCATCAACAGCGGCGCGATCGTCGAAGTTACCGCCAGCCAACGGAAGGGATGTTGCGTCTTCTCAAGGTACGGAATCACAGCCCAAAGTGGTCGGCTGATTGAAGTGCTCATCAAGATCGAAAAGATGAGAAGTAGCGCGAGTGGTACTAGACTCTTGCGAAGCAGCGGGCGCTCGGGTTTCGCGAAAGCCCCAATCGCCGGGATGCACATCGCTATCGTGGCGATCGCGAGCAGACCCATCCACCAAATCGATTCGTTTTCCGGACTCAACGTCGAAAAGATGAAGTTGTGCCGATAGTTCAGCATCGGATCGGGGTTCGGACCATCCGCGACGATCCATTTCATCTCAGCAATCATCGTCACCCAATAAAACGCGCTGGCGCCAAGTCCCAGGAGAACGGCAACGGCGAGCTTAGCCAAAGTCTTTAATCGAAAGCGGCTCTCACGTTGAGTTTCGCTCCGACCCGCCATCGACACATTCAGCAGCGCGTAAAGCAACAACGTCAGTGAACCGAACACTGCCAGCGGTAAGTGACTTAAAATCAATCCGGCATACGCGATCGCCAATCCTGCTGCGTCACGCCAGCGCCGTTGATCGCAAACTCGTTTTGTAAATCCGAGAGCGAACAACAAAGCCGCGCCGGCGGCAAACTCAGCGAGCTGCGCAGCTTGATAAAACTCAGCGAGGCGATACGGCATCAACGCATAGAACACTGCCGCCCAAATCGCGATGTGGCGCGGAACATAACAACGCGCCCAAACGTAGGCGCCCAAACTTCCCAGCGCCGACAGAAAAGTTATGACCAACAGACTGCCTGCGTACCAATTGCCGGTCATAGCTCGGCCCGCGGCCAACAAGTAGTAAAGCGCCGGCGGATAAAAACGCACGACCACGTCGCCGTAACCAAAGTTCGGTGTCGCTAACCAGCCGGGATAGAGGTGGCCCTGGCGCAAAGCTTCATAAAACGGGATCGCAAAGTGATAATGATTCGCCAAATCATTATTCTTCGGCATGCCGAACAATATTGCCGGCAGCACGACGGCTGCACCCGCGAGTAAGGCCAGCATTGGCGCCGCAATTCTTTTCTGCGATTCAGACACTTGAGTTGTCGTAATGAGATTCGGGAGGAAATTATTCTTGAAGACGCGGCCCGGGCTTGATTAACAATCCGCCTATGAACATCCATCCAATGAAGGTTAAGCCGGCTGCATAGCGCACACGTTTGGGCTCGCGGAACTCAAGGGACACAGCCGTGGGTTCCTTTGGTAGCATCACAATCATGGCTCCGCTTTGATCAGGGTGAATGGGTAACTGACGACCGGCCGCCGTAGCCGTCCAGTGCGGATAGAAGAACGTTTTGGCTTCTACTAAAGCATTCATCTGCGGCAGCGGATCGTGCGTCCAAATGGGCAACCATTGATATATGCCTTCTGAGCCGGGAATATTGGCCAGTGTTTGCTCGAACTGCGCAGGTGTAAGCCAACGCGCATCGCGGATAATGTGCCTGATTGAAAACGTGAGCGACATCGCGATTGTTCCGATCGCCAGCAACGCAAGGGGTCTCTTCTTCGTTTTCGCCAAACGCATCCACGCGGGAACCGAAAGCGTCAACAAAAGCGAACTTGCGATTGAGGTAACTGCGAACCATCGCCAGGGGAATTGCGTTTCCTGTAACGGATGAAACAGATTCCAAATCGGGCGCGACAGCGGCGTTGCCATGAAAAGCGTGAATGATAAGAGCAGCGCCAAGGCCGGTATTCCTTTGACGACCGAAGCGCGTCTACTCTGGCTGTCGCAACCTTCACGCGCCGTTCGTCTTATTAAGATGAATGCGGGCCACGACATTGCTGCGATTGAAAGCAGCAGAATATTCATCCACCAGACACTGGGAAAGTCGGACGAGAATGTTGAGAGAACGAAGTTGTGACCGTAATCGAGTCCGGGCTCGGGATTAACGTTGTCGCCGCGAATCCAACTCAGCTCAAACACCATCGTCGTCCAGTAACAAGCGCTGGCAGCAAGCCCAAGTCCGACCGAAATTGCGAGAGCCGACAAAGTTTTCCAGATTGCGTTTCGATCAATACGCAACAGCGCATAAAACATCAGCGCCAACGAACCGATTACTGCTAACGGTAAATGCGTGAGTACTAACAGTGCATATGCTGCCGCCAGGCCTGCTATGTCCTTCGCGCGCCGATAGCGGCAAACTCTCTCGACAAACAGAAACGCGAAAGGAAGAATCGTAGCGCCAGCGAACTCTGCCAGCATTACGGCCTGAAACAACTGATTGACGTGGTAAGGCGCAACTGCATAAAAAATGCCGGCCCACATCGCAGTCTGACTTGACGTAAATTCGCGCGCCCAGAGGTAAACACCCAGCGCACCAATCATCGACAGCGCACCAAACGTCGCCACCGTGGCCGCGTACCAATTTCCACTCAACGCTCTCGCCGCGGCCAGCAGGTAATAAAGCGCCGGCGGATAGAAACGAAAACTTGCGTCGCCGAAACCATTATTAGATTCGGCCAGCCATCCGGGATAGAGGTGGCCGCTTCGTACCGCGTCATAGAATGGCAGCGCGAATCGGAAATGGTTCGACAGATCGAGCGCTGAAGGAACTCCCCAGAAAAGCATCGGGCTGATCACTGCGATAGCGGCAAGCGCGACGACGATCACGTGAGTCGTCTCAGGCGAGACGAAGGGCGCGAAGCTTTTCTTGTGTGGCAAGCTGATGGAACGCGAACTCATAAGGTTTGAAAAAGTTTGCGGAGGCGGAGAGTGACTCCGACCTCCGCGAAAGATCCAGGCGTTGATTGACGCGTTAGTTATTGATGGCGGGCATGGCTACCACAGCCGCGCGATCGGCAGGAGCTGCGGAGAGGTCGGTATCTGCGTGCACCACGCCATCGTCGGTGGTGGCGAAACGGCGTGTTCCCGTCTGCCCAATTCCGGAAGTCGATACTGGATAGGCGGTGGCATAGAATTCTTGTGGAGTAGCGGCGTCTGGATTTGCCACAAAGAGGTAACCGCTCTTAGTGCCGCTGGTGAGCACCGCATCCGTCATTACGTTCGAGCCGAGCGTGCTTAGATCAGTGTAATTGCCGTTTCCGTAAGTGTGCGAATACGTGGCTTCACACGAACCAATTGTTCGAATCGATGATTGGGCCGAGCCTTCGTTGGCCGCGCGTCGCGACGCGAGGAGATTCGGTATGGCAATCGCAGCAATGATTCCGATTATTGCAACGACGATAAGAAGCTCGATTAACGAAAAGCCCGAGTGATGCTGGTGTTTCATTGTCGTCCTGCGCGTCGCTTTTGAGTGACGCCTTAATTTGTCCAACGCCAAATCGAAAATATCCAGCGCGTTGGATAAATGCGGACAAGCTCTTTACGTTGAAGGGCAGGCCTAACGCCTGCCCTCACAACGCATTCTTAATTTCCAACGGGGGTAAAACCTCCGGCCGAGCAGTCGGTCGGCACGGTACCGCTGGGAGCAGGATTAGCTTGCAACACACCGCTTTGGTCTATGCAAAAGTCGCGTGTTCCAGTTGCGGTTACGCCACTGGTTGTTAACGGCGTAGCGCCAATCGTGAACACAGTCGCCGAAGACGCGGGATCGGCGTTACCAGTCGTGAAACTGTAGCCGCTCTTCGTGCCGCCACCCAGTGTGCTGTCGATCAGGTTTTGATCAACCAGGCTTTGCACTGGTCCATAATTGCCGTTGCCGGCCGTTGACTTGTAAGTAGCTTCAGCGCTGGCCACAGTTCGCAGTGACTGTTGAGCTGAGCCTTCGTTGGCAGCGCGTCGTGACGCAAGCAGATTGGGAATCGCAATCGCGGCGATGATGCCGATGATCGCGACAACTATGAGCAACTCGATCAACGAAAAACCTTTGTTATTCTTTCTTTGTTCCATGTCCACCTTCTCCTTAAAGATTTTTGTGTTTGCTTTTCAATTGACCTGTTTGAAAACGAGCTAACAGGCCGAGCAAATCCCGAGTGAGTTTGCAGTCCCTGCTTGGAAAAGAGGGCAGGGAAAGAATCCCTGCCCTCTGGATGAATTGACTGGCCGGTTGAGTAAAACTTATTGGCCGATCGGATTACCAAAGGCCGCACCACACGTTGTGCTGGCGGTTATGGCGACAGCAGTCTTTGACCTCAGGACACCACTCTCGTCAATACAAAACTCGCGCGTGCCTGTAGCAACAACGGCGCTGGTGCTTGTCGGCGCGGCTGCGATAACGAATACGGTTGCGGAAACAGCCGGGGCGGCGTTGCCGGTTGTGAACTTGTAGCCACTCTTCGTGCCGCCACCGAGCGTGCTGTCGATGAGGTTCTGGTCCACCAGGCTCTGCACCACCCCGTAATTGCCGTTGCCGGCGGTTGCTTGATAGGTCGCCTCAGCACTGGACATTGTGCGCAGTGACTGCTGAGCTGAACCTTCATTCGCGGCGCGCCGGGAAGCGAGAAGATTGGGGATCGCGATAGCGGCGATAATGCCGATGATCGCAACGACGATGAGCAGCTCGATCAACGAGAAGCCCTTCTGATTCTTATTCATCATGTCTTTCATTTGCTCCTTAAAGAGATAAGCTGGTTTTGTTTTCCTTTCGGCGCCACCGGCCTTGTCTCAATGAACAACCGCAGCGCGCGATTTGTCGCGGGGTCTATCTCAAGGCCTGTGCCAGAAGAGTGCTTTTCTTGCAGGAGCAGTGAAAGTCGAAGAAATGTTAACCGTTTTTGTTGATTCCTTATTGCCGTGAGCCGAGCGAGGGGCGCAAATCATCGCGCGTTGACAATTACTGTCAGCGACCGGGTGACGGATTTTGGCAAAATGGGGTTCAAGATGGAATCGGCGACGGAAGACTCCGCACGATAGATCAGCGCGAGATAGTCACATCGTCAGCCGTGTTTGGCTTCTCGTCAGGGCCGTCGGAACGCAGCACAAATGAGGTTAGCGTACCTTCGTATTCATAGGGCCGGTGCCAGGGATCGATACGTACCACGCGTGAAAGATATCGCGGATTGAGGTTGTCGATCAGCGCGGCTTCCGTCTTTGCCTCGATGTAGAATCCGCGTTCGCGACGAAACGATTCGAGCGCCATAGCGATCGATTCGAGCTCAGCACGAGCGCCTGCGGTCCCCGTAGCTTTCAAAGCTCTACCGCAGGGTCTCGGGAGACTCAGAACAACCGAGCATGTTATTGTCTGGAAGTTCACAAAATGCTTTTTTTTGGGTCGTTCTAAATCCTTTTCAGGATATGTCCTAAGTGTCGGTCGGTTGTGGGCACTTGTCTGCCTTACCCGGTTCTCAAAATGATCTCTTTGCCAGATACTGATCTCGGGGCACTTAATACCTTTGGGCTGCGATCGCAGTGTTCAGACGTGCGGGTTTCAAGCGATCCGGACGAACTTCTTCGATACTTCTCAAGTTTGGCGCCGGATGAACGCGCGCGCGTGAATGTTTCGGGTGAGCTGTCAAATACGGTGTTGGGTGAAATTGTTGAAGGTCCTCTTATTCTCTTCCGAGATGGGCAGATTTATGATATTTCGAAAACCAAGCACTCCGTTCTTGTTCGAGTCGCGGGGAGTTGTCGCTTTGATTCATTAGTCGCCGAGCTGTGTCAGTCGGGCGTCGCCGGGCTCGAGTTGCTTTCTGGGATTCCCGGGACGGTCGGCGCCGCGATTGTGCAGAATATCGCTGCGTACGGCCAACAGCTGTCTAACCGCCTTCTAAATGCTCGCGTCTATGACATTCAAAGCGGCGCAATCCGTGCTATTGACCCAGCAGTTCTGAATTTCTCATATCGTTCCAGTTCACTGAAGACACTCGAGGGTTACACACCTCGAATGATCGTCCTCGATGCGGTTTTCCAATTTCCTCGGGGAGGCTCACCAGACGAGATTGTGTATGAGGATCTCCGTCGGCATCACACTGACTGTGGCCGCTCACCAGATGATCTCTTGGCGCGCCGCGCGACTGTGCTCGAAGTCAGACAGCGAAAAGGTATGGTCGTTGATCAGCACAACTGGATTCCGAGCGCTGGCAGTTTTTTTATCAGCCCAGCCGTGGCAACAAACACCGCTCTACAGCTGGCGACGCTGGTGCGTGGAGCCAGGTTTGCCGAGAGCTTCTTCTCTTGGTACAAACCAGACGCGAACGTGACGCGATTCCCCGCAGCACTCTTAATGCGTGCGGCTGGATTCCTAAATGGTGATCGCTGGGGCCCGGTCGGGCTAAGTCCGCACCATGTTATTGCGCTTTGTGCATATCCAGGTGCAAGCGGCTCAGATGTCATGGCTCTGGCGAGCCTTGTCCAAGCGCGGATTCGTGATCGATTCGGAATAACTCTGCAGCCGGAGGTGCGACTGTTAGGCTCGCTAGAATATCGAGATCTTCAGTTGTTTCTGGAGCGCCATGAGCTTGTTCCCGGCATTAGTGAGCCTGATTGGGCTCTTGGCCTCGGAAGCCCAGATCGACCCTCCTCGTCTTAGCGGAACAATCATCTTTCTGAGGTTGGCTCAACGCTCGAAAGGCATGAACAAACAACACGATCGGAGGTATGCCGGAGTGCTGCTTCGATCACTCTGGGGCGATGTCATTCTCGACGAACTTCGGCCTTATTTAGTCAGGCGATTCGAGTCAGCGTGAGGCGGAGGTCACCGTCACATCGTCAGCCGTGTTTGGCTTCTCGTCGGGGCCGTCGGAACGCAGCACAAATGAGGTTCGCGTGCCTTCGTATTCATAGGGCCGGTGCCAGGGATCGATGCGTACCACGCGTGAAAGATATCGCGGATTGAGGTTGTCGATCAGCGCGGCTTCCGTCTTTGCCTCGACATAGAATCCGCGTTCGCGCCGAAACGATTCGAGCGCCGTAGCGATCGATTCGAGCTCAGCCCGAGCGCGTGCGGTTTTCTCAGCATTCAAAGCTTTGACCAGCATGTCGACGTTTTCCCAGCGGCGATCGCCGGTGCGAATTTCCACGACGCGCCACTTGCCGTCTCCGCCCTTATCAAAATGAAATGCAGTTTCAACCTGCGCGACAACAGTCGCTGAGTTTCCCATCGCCGAAACTTCCTTGATGCGCACGGCATCGGAGGGTAATTGAATTCCAGCCATCCGCGCGATCAGTCGGCGCGCTTCCTTTGGCGTGAGATCGCCCGCCGCGCGAGTGCTTGTAATGACAAGAGCGCTTACCGCAACCAGGACCATCGCAGAAAAAATCAGGACGTTACGTTTCGACATAAGAACCCCCGAAGTAATAAAACGCAGAACGTGCCGGAGGCACGCGATGTTTATAGTGGAGACTCGCTCGTTTTCAAGAGTTGCGAAGAGAGTGAAATGCAATCGGCATTTCAGTCTCTTCGCAAAAAACTAAAGTCAAAAGGGCCCTGTGTCTACAAATATTGCGCCGCCCTGCGGCGCGGATGTTAACCCTTGGCTTTCCCTACTAACATGCGCAGCATCGTCTGAAGTTGCACAGTTGTGAATGGCTTGGGAAGAAAAACGACGGCGCCGGCGGCGAAGCTATCGCGCGAAAGTTTTGGATCCTGCTCGGCCGTCATCATCATCACGGGAATATTCATGAAGCGTTTCTCAGTCTTCATGTAACGAACCAGTTCCGGTCCTTGAATGTGAGGCATGACCACATCGAAGACGGCGGCCGTGAATACAGAATTGTCCTGGAGCGCCCGGTAAGCTTCCTTGCCGTCGCGCGCGCCGATGACGGTGAACCCTTCCTTCTGAAGAATCGCGGTGACTAAACGCAGAATCGCCGGGTCGTCATCCGCAACCAGAACGCGTCCTTTTGGAGTGCTTTCGCTCAAGTTTAGATTTGTCTATGCAGCTTCAAGGGCCCGGCCGGACGCGCCTGCTTTCAGCGAAAGCTCGGCGGCAAGCTTGATCGCCGCGACCATGCTGCCGTGTTCGGCGATGCCTTTGCCGGCGATGTCAAACGCAGTGCCATGATCGACCGAAGTGCGAATGAACGGCAAGCCTAGCGTGACGTTGACCGCTTCGCCAAACGAAAGACACTTGACTGGAATCATCGCCTGATCATGATAGCACGCAACGACCGCGTCGAACTCGCCGCGCGATGCGCGGAGAAAAACCGTGTCAGCCGAAAATGGTCCACTCACGTTGATTCCATCGATCGCTTTGCAGGCTTGAACCGCGGGAAGAATCTCAGACGCTTCTTCGATTCCGAACAGTCCGCCTTCCGCTCCATGAGGGTTTAAAGCGGCTACGGCGATTCTGGGTCGCTCGAGTCCCCAACGTTGCAGTTCATGATCCGCAAGACGAATCGTCTTTTCAAATCGATCCCGCGTCGCGATTCGAATTGCCTCGGACAAGGGAACGTGAGTCGAGATCAAAACAACTCGCAGATTCTGTGCAACGAATCCCATCGCATAGGCTTCGGTTCCCGTTAAGTGCGCCAGAAATTCGGTGTGTCCCGGAAAGCGGTAGCCGCCGAGGAATAACGCGCGCTTGTTGATGGGCGCCGTTGCGATCGCATCAATACTGCCAGCCGCGCAAAGCTCAACCGCCGCTTCGATATATTCCGCTGCAGCTTTTCCCGCAGTGCCCGATTCAATTCCCGGCTCGATGTGACCTTGGATGTTGTTCAGATGAAAAATGATCGGATCGGCGAGCTCCGCCGGAATCTCTTCGTCGCGGCGAACGATCTCATAGCCACACTGCAAGTCGAGTGTCCGCGCATTGTGCGCGAGCAGCTGCGCGTCGCCAATGATCACCGGCCGGCAGACGGCGCGCACTTCTTCCTCTGCTATGGCTTTGAGTACTACTTCTGGACCGACGCCAGCCGGATCACCCATGGTGATTCCGACACGTGGACGGCGGGCAAGACTGGCGGCAGGATCCGGCGCGTGACTCTTCATCGGGTCAGGCCCTGACGGCGATCGTTATCGAATCGCGGTCGCGGCGATCGAGCGAACTAAGTTTCAGTTACGGGAGGGATCGTATCTTCTACGCGTGTCATTTGTGGCACGCGCTCTTCAACTTTGTAAATGTATTTGATATGACGCTTCAGCACGAGCAGGTTCGGGGCTGAACGACGATTGATCTTCAGCGCGCCGCGATCGTACCACTCGATCGTTCCTTCGATTTCTTCCCCGTCTTCAAGCACTAAGACCATCGGTGTGTGCGCGTCAATCTGTTTCTTATAATAATAAATTTCAGCATGCGTCTCAGTCGGTGGCGGCTGACGCTTGCGGATTTGAATAGAGGATGGCTGTTGCGGTTGGCTGGGACGCTGCTGACCCATATGTGGATTGCCATTGCTGCGCTCGCGCTGTTGATGCTGCTCGCGTCTGGCCTTCACATCTGCCAGAGTCGTCCTGATAAGTTTGCGGTTCACGATACTTCCTCCAAACGATTATGAAAAGAAAATTGCCAGGGCCCTGAGGTTTTGCCCTCAGTCGTGTGCAGTCAGAAACAGTAAGCCGCAAGCTACGACCTTCTGAGGAGAGATGCGCTGACCCGTACGATTAAGTAACTTCAGGGATTGCGCGTCATGCTACACGACCGAGGGGGAAAACGCAAAGCATAGACCGATTTACTTCGTGCTAAGAGTGAGAAGGAGGGTTGTATTGCAAAGTAGTTGAATTTGCGATGATGAGATCGCAGAATCCAATTAACTACTGGCTCTTACCGCTCACTGCTTGCTACTTCAGTCTGCTTTCTTTCTGATAAATGTCGGCACGTCGAGGTCGTCAACGCGCTTGTGGTTTGGCGAGCCCGGAAATTCGTCCGGCGAGCGCGGCGCATAACGCGGCGCCGTGGTAATCGGCATCTGCGCGCCTGCCGCGACCGTGGCCGTGGCTGTTTCGTGACGAAATCCAGTGGCGATAACGGTAATCTTCATCGCATCGGCCATGGATTCATCAATCACGTGTCCAAAGATAATGTTCGCATCGTCATCGGCTTCTTCGCGAACGATCGACGCGGCCTCGTTGATTTCATAGAGCGTCAAATCCGGACCGCCGGTGATGTTTATGAGCACGCCGCGCGCACCTTTGATCGAAGCTTCTTCGAGCAGCGGCGATGAGATGGCTTCCTGCGTCGCTTCAATCGCGCGATTCTCTCCGCGCGCGTATCCGGTTCCCATCAGCGCCATCCCCATCCCCTGCATGATTGTCCGCACGTCGGCAAAATCGAGATTGATGAAACCCGGCACGGTGATCAAGTCGCTGATCCCCTGCACCGCCTGTCGCAGAACGTCATCGGCGGTCTTGAAAGCGTCCGTCACGGAAGCCGTTTGCGCGACCGCGCCGAACAAACGCTCGTTGGGGATCGTGATCACCGTATCGACCGACTCATGCAGCTCGCTCAGTCCGTGTTCAGCCTGCTGCAAACGACGGCGTCCTTCGAAATTGAATGGTTTGGTTACGACCGCGACGGTCAATGCGCCGAGTTCAGTCGCCAGCGAAGCCACGATCGGCGCGCCCCCAGTGCCGGTGCCTCCACCAAGACCTGTCGTCACGAAAACCATGTCCGCGCCTTCCAACACTTCGATGATTTTGTCTGTGTCTTCGAGCGCAGCCTGGCGGCCGACTTCGGGATCGGCTCCCGCACCAAGGCCTTTCGTTAGCCGGCCGCCCAGCTGAATCTTCACGGACGCGCGCGAACGCTTCAGCGCCTGCAAGTCTGTGTTCGCAACGATGAACTCGATTCCTTCGATGCCCGAATCAATCATGCGATTGACTGCATTGCCGCCACCACCGCCCACACCAATGACCTTTATGCGTGCTCCGGTAATGGGAGGCTCGTCATCTATGAAAATATTTATGCTCTTGCCGGGTTCGCGTACTTCAGGTGTCATCGTTCTTTCCTCTCTTCCGAACTTGGAAGGCTTCCACTGCCTCTTTCGTTTATTTTGGGCTGGCTGGACCACGGGCCTCTATATGTTGCGGACAATATATTGTGCCTTCGGGCGGCCAGCATACAACACTTGGTTACAAAATACTACTACTAAATCTGCTGCGAAACTTCGACATGAAGTGCGTTAAGCGACCACTGCCTCCACGTTTAGTTGCGCCAGCGCGTTGCTCGAGTGCGTGCGCGCGCTGCGATACCAGTGCGAGTCCGGCAGCCGCAGCCCATGAAGGGCTCTGCACGTCTTCGATCAGTCCGCCGAAGCGATCGCGTTCGGGATAGCCGATGCGCACCGGCGCATCGAACACTTGCTCGGCGATTTCAACCATGCCATCGAGCAGCGCGCCGCCTCCGGTTAGCACGACGCCGCTCGACAGCTGCCGATTCCAGCCGGCGTCGCGAATTTCATCGTTCACGTGCATCAGAACTTCTTCGGCGCGCGGTTGCAAAATGTCGCAAAGAATCTGACGCGATAGTTGTCGCGGCGCGCGACCGCCGACTGAAGGAACCTCAACCATCTCGCCCCGTTCCGCATCGCTCAACGAAGCACTCGAGGCGCAACCAACTGTGCGCTTGATACGTTCCGCTTCTGGAATCGGTGTGCGCAAGCCAAAAGCAATGTCGTTCGTGAAATGCGATCCGCCGAGCGGAAACACCGCGGTGTGCTGCACGGCGCCGCGCTGATAGACGCACAGGCCAGTCGTCTCTGCTCCTATGTCAACCAGGGCCGAGCCGTATTCTTTATCGTCCTCAGATAGCGTCGCTTCCGCCGCGGCAAGCTGCTCGAGAATCATATCCGCGACGATTAATCCCGCGCGATTTACGGCGTTTATGGCATTTTGTCGAGCCGTCACGGGACTTGTAACGATGTGCACCTTTACCGCGAGTCGCGCGCCGGTCATGCCCACCGGATCGTTGATTCCATCTTGATCGTCGACGATGAATTCCTGCGGCAGCCGGTCAACAATCTCGCGACCGGCCGGCAACTGGATAGCGCAAGCCGAATCGATCGCCCGACGAACATCTTCAGAAGTGATTTCGTGGTCGCGACTCGCAACGGCGACGATCGCTTGTCCATTGAAGTCCATGATGTGCGAACCGGCGAGATTGATCGTGACCTCGTCGGCTTGCACGCCGCTCATGCGTTCGGCCTCTTCGACCGCCTTCTTAATAGCCTCGACAGCCGCATCGGGATTTACGATCACGCCCTTGCGAAGACCACGCGATTCCGATTCGCCAATGCCGATAATCTGGAGCAGTCCTTCCTCGCCAGGTGAGGCAATGATGCACGTCACTTTGCTCGTCCCGATGTCGAGCCCAATCGTGTGATTTGTGCGTTTAGCCATCAGTTCTCTCGATCGAATCCCAATCACTCATCAACGAAAGCGCAGCGCAGCGGGCTTGACCGAATTCTCTTTGGATCGATCATTCTTGCGCGGGCTGTTTGGCGCGGCATTCGCCGCCGGTTTGTCTGTCTTCGGTTTCTTCGTCGCATCTTTTCCGGCAGAGGTCGAAGTCGACGCGGACTTAGTCGGTGCACTGTCGACTTTCTTCTCAGCTTCTTCGCCATTAGACGCGGTGCTATCGCTCGCCATCTTGTTACCGGAACTGAATCCGATCGCGACGCGTCCCGTCTGAACGTCGACATAAGTTATCGATGAGCCACCCGGCGCCTGCTTATAGATATCCAGTTGATTTAGAGCGACCTTCAAACGCTCGCCCGAATCACTTGCGCCGAGTCTCACCTCGGTCTGCGAATCCTTACCGGCAAGCTGCGCGCGCACATCTCGAACATCAATCAACGTCACTTCGCTCACGCGATTAGACAGACCCTGCGCGTCCCATTCGCGCACCAGCTCCAGATATTTCTTAATGCGCTCCACGTTCTCCTTGCGCGCTTCGTCAGTTCCCTCTTCGTTCCAACCACGAACGAAGAATGCCGGCATACGATCGTCAGGTTTCATCTCGCCGAGCATGACGCCTTCGTCGTCAACCCAAACGAAGTGACCGGCGGAGGTTCGAACCACCGCGACCGGAACGCGTTCGGAGATCCGAACCCGCAGGCCGTCCGGCAGCACGCGACTCACGACCGCGAGACGCACGCCCGGCAAGTGACCGAGTTCGTTGCTGACGGCCGTCAAATCAGCACGCCAGACTCCGGTGCGCAGGACGGCTCGCCGTGTGATCGCCTGGATCTCTTCTGCGGAAGTGCGCGAGGTTCCGGTCACATCAACCGAATGCAACTGGAAGAGCGACGCCGACGCGGCCACCCTATACCCGACAATCAAAGTGATGAGCACGAGCACGCTGAGCACAACTTTCAAGGCTTTCGGCACGTATGCGAACAGCGCGCGCGGAGAAAAATTTGAACGACTCGCGACTGAACCGTCGCGCCGCGCGGGCCGTTGGACAAAGCCTTTTGTTTGAGCCGCCGAGCGGCGCACGCCACGTGATGGAATGACTTTTTCTTTCATATCGTGTAACGCAAGTTGTTAACTTGCGATTCGGAAAACAAAAGCAACTCTACTTCAACTAGTCTCGCAGCAGCGCCAACAACTGATCGCCTGCGCGATGAACTGAACCGGCGCCAAGCGTGATCACCAAATCGCCTTCGCGGACGTGCTCGCGCATAGTTTGCGGCGCACCCTCCAACGCTCCGATGTAATCCGCGTTCTTGTGTCCGTGGCTCTTAATTCTTCCGGTCAGCACCTCTGCGTTGATTCCTTCGATCGGCGTCTCGCTCGCGGCATAGATGTCAGTTACGAACAAAACATCGGCGTTATTGAAAGCGCTCGCAAATTCATCCATCAAATCGTTCGTGCGCGAGTAGCGATGCGGCTGAAACAGGACCACGATGCGCCGGTTCGGCGCGCCAATCCGGGCAGCGCTCAACGTCGCTTTAATCTCCGTCGGGTGATGACCGTAATCGTCAACAACCGTGACGCCTTTTTCTTCACCCTTGAATTGAAAGCGTCGATCCGCGCCGCTGAATTCCGACAGCGCGTGCGCGATCGTGTCGAACGGCACGTCCAGTTCCAGTCCAACCGCGATCGCCGCGAGCGAGTTGTACACGTTGTGTTTGCCGGGCACACGCAGCGTCACTTTGCCGAGCACGTCCACGCCGCTCAAGACTGTAAAACTCGATCCGAACGATTGATCGAATTGAATGTCGTGCGCTGAAATGTCCGCCTGCGCGCTCATTCCATAAGTGATGCGCCGGCGTTCGACTTTCGGAATCACGGCCTGCACGTGCGGGTCGTCGAGACAAAGCACAGCCGCGCCGTAAAACGGAACCTTGTTCACGAAATCTGTGAAACATCGCCGCACATCTTCCATGTCGTGGTAGTAGTCCATGTGCTCGCGATCAATATTCGTCACGACCGCGATCATCGGCGTGAGCATCAGAAATGATCGATCGCTCTCGTCGGCTTCCACGACCATCAACTCGCTCTTGCCCAACCGCGCGTTTGCGCGATAGGTACGCACGATGCCGCCGATTACAAATGTCGGATCGAGACCCGCAATGCCAAGCACAGTGGCGACCATCGAAGTCGTAGTCGTCTTGCCATGCGAGCCCGCGACCGCGACGGTATAGGGCTTCATGCGCATCAACTCGGCGAGCATCTCCGCGCGTGGAATTACCGGAATCATCCGGCGCCGGGCTTCGCTGATTTCCGGATTGTCGTCGCGCACCGCCGTTGAACGAACAACGACATGCGCGTCACCAACATTCGCCGCATCATGACCTTCGGTGACTTCCACCTTTAAGTCTTCCAGGTGCGCAGTCACTTCCGACTTCTTTTGATCTGAGCCGGAGACACGAAATCCGAGGTTCGCCAACACTTCAGCGATGCCCGACATGCCAATGCCGCCGATGCCGACGAAGTGAATGTGTTGGAATGGTCGAAACATAGCTACGAGAGGTCAGAAGTCAGAAGTCGGCAAAAACTGCGTTCGCAATCAGTTAAGGCCTGCCAGGATTTGTTTTCTAATAAAATCACTTCGGATCTCCGACTTCTGACTTCTGACCTCTGATCTCTGATCTCTGATCTCTAACCTCTGACTCTTTCTATCAAATCAACTGTCGTCGCCGCGGCATCCTTACGCGCCAGTTTGCGACTTGCTGTTTCCATCCGAGTAATCTTTTCCGGCGCGTCAACCAAGGCTATGATCTCTTTCGCCAGCCGCTCGCCACTCAAATCACCCTGCGAAATCATGCGCGCGCCGCCTGCTTGCTGCATGGCTTCCGCGTTACGTGTCTGCTCCAGTTGGCCCGGCAGAGGGATCATGATCGCGGCCTTGCCCGCAGCCATTAATTCCGCGCTGGTCGTCGCGCCCGCGCGCGAAACGATCAAATCATTAGCCGCAAACGCATTCATCATGTCGTCGATGTATTGGCGCACATTCGCATCGGTCCAACCATTACTCGCATAAGCATCGCGCACTTTCGCAAAATCAGCCGGCCCGGTTTGATGCGTCACCTGCAAACGCTCGCGATGCGATTCGAGAGACGGCAGCGCGGCGATCATCGCGTTGTTGATCGCGCGGGAACCTTGCGATCCCCCGAAGAGCAGCAACGAAACCCTGGTCGCGTCGCGCTGCTTCGGTTTGATATCAAAGAACTCTCGGCGCACCGGATTGCCGGTGACAACGCCCTTGCCCGGAAAGTACAGCAGCGCTGCTTCAAACGATAATGCCGCCATATCAACAAATCTCGCTAACCGCCGGTTGGTAAAACCGGGCACCGCGTTCAATTCGATGAGCACCGTCGGCAAACCCATTAATGACGCCGTCAAGACGACTGGTCCACTGACATATCCGCCGGCGCCTACGACCACGTCAGGCGAAAACGATTTGATCAAGCGACGCGCCTCCAGAAAACTCTTTGGCAGGACGAGCAAACCGCGCAGCCTCTGCGTCAGCCCCATGTTTACCAGTCCCGCGCTTTCAATGATCGAAAGTTCAAACCCTGCTTGCGGCACGAGACGATTTTCCAAGCCGCGCGCGGTGCCGACGAACCTCACCACCGATGACGGATCGCGCGCGACAATTTCTTTCGCCACGGCGATGCCCGGATAAATGTGACCGCCGGTGCCGCCGGCAGCAATCAGCACGCGCATCGTTCATCCGTAACGCGCCCGCGCCAGGGACGACGCGCGTTGACGCGGCGCGCGCTTCTTTCGCGGCCGCCGTTCGTCTTGCCATTCATCTTCGTAATCCCCTTCGTCAAAGTTTGCGCGCTTACCAAGCACCGCGTACTGCGAAATGTTCAAGAGGATCCCAACGCCCGCGAGCGTCGGCACGATCGAAGAACCTCCATACGAGATGAACGGCAGCGGAATACCTTTAGTCGGCAGCAGCGCGAGCACGACGCTCATATTCATAAGCGCCTGCGCGACGATGCTGACCACAATGCCAATGCCGAGAAACATTCCGAACCGATCCGGCGCTCGCAGCGCTGCCCGCATGCCGCGCCACAGAAAGATAGCGAAGACTAAGACGATGATTAACGCGCCGACCAATCCAAGCTCTTCGCCGACGACGGCAAAGATAAAATCCGAATGCGCAAACGGTAGAAACAAAAGTTTCTGCTTGCCTTGGGCGAAACCGAGTCCATGCGACCCGCCTGAACCGACCGCTATCAGCGACTGCACAACCTGGTAACCAGTGCCTTGCGAATCCGCCCACGGATCGATAAACGCAGACAGCCGCTTCATGCGAAACGGCGTGAAGATCAGCATCTTGCCGACATACAAAAGCGCGGGCACGACCGCGTAAACAAGATGTCGCGGCCGCATCCCCGCCGCGAAACAAATCGTGAAGCAGATGATCGCCAGCATCAGCGCCGTGCCCAGGTCGGGTTCCTTCGCGACCAAGCCGGCGATAATGCCGAGCACGACGAAACATGGAAGGAACGTGCGCCAGAACGAACTTTCGTCGCCGGCGCGCTTATCCAGGAATCGCGCCAGAAACAGCACGAGCACGAGCTTCGCGATCTCTGATGGTTGAATTGAAAAGCCCTTCAGCTTGATCCAACGACGCGCGCCGTTGACAGGCGAGAAACCAAACACCGCGACGAGCAAAAGGATCGTGAGTATCAGCGATCCGTAAACAATCCAGCGTCGATTCAGATTTTGATAATCGAAGCGCATCGCGATGAACATCGCCAGAAAGCCGATCGAAGTCCACAGCGTCTGCTTGATCATGTAGTGAAACTGGCTGTGATTCTCCTGCTGCGCGATCACCGCGGACGCGCTGTAGACCATCACCACGCCGAACAGCGCGAGGCCGATCGTCGCTGAGAAGAGCCATTTATCGACTTGTAACTTTTGCGGCATGTAAATTCAGTTTCAAGTTCCAGGTTTCAAGTTTCAAGTTGATTTCGGCGAACCTGAAACCTGAAACTTCAAACTTGAAACTTCTTCTTTGAATACCCTTCCCCGATGCTCGAAGCTCTCGAACATGTCGAAGCTGGCGCACGCCGGCGCGAGCAAAACCACATCCCCAGGTTCGGCCGCCGCGAAACTCTTCGCGACTGCGTCATGCATGTCGGACGCATGTTCATAAGGTGCGGCGTCGCCTATTTCAGCTTCGATCGTTTTCGCATCTTCACCAATCAAAATCAGTTTGCGTACGCTCGACTTGATTAAATTGGTCAGCGGGAAATACGGCGCCTGTTTTCCTCGCCCGCCGAGAATCAGCACAACTTTTCCCTGTTCGTCAGCGAACGCTTCCAGCGCTTTCGTAGTTGCATCAACACTCGTTGCTTTGGAATCGTTGATGAAGCGCACGCCTTTAACTTCGGCAACCTCTTCCAGGCGATGTTCGACAGGTCTAAATCGTCGAACTGTTTCGCGCAGCGAGTCCGGCGCAGCCCCGCAAGCAAGGCCCGCCGCGAATGCCGCCAGAACATTCTCGACGTTGTGCATCCCACGCAGATTCATTTCATCGCGAGTCATCAGCACGCGCTCGCCATCTTTCGTGCGCGAAATCAAATCGCGATTTCGCAGGAACAATCCTTCATCGAGTTCCCGCTGCACGCTGAACTCGACGACATGCGCCCGCAAACCACTCGCCCAAGAAGAGACGATTTCATCGTCACCGTTAAGAATCGCGACGTCGCCCGGCGTTTGATTGCGAAAGACATTGTGTTTGGCCGCGGCGTAATCCATCAGCGTCTCATAGCGATCCATGTGATTCGGCGTGACGTTCAGCACCGCCGCCACCGTAGGATGAAAATCGACAATCGTTTCAAGCTGAAAGCTGGAAACCTCAACCACGTTCCAACCATCATCGCGGGACGAATCAATCATCGAGATCAGCGCGTTGCCGATGTTTCCGCCAACCTGAACGTGTAGCCCCGCGTCTTTCAACATCTCACCAATCAAGGAAGTCGTGGTTGTCTTTCCATTCGTTCCCGTTATCGCGACAATGCGTCCGCGCAAAAATCGCGAAGCCAATTCGATCTCGCCGATCACCTCAGCGCCGCGGCGATCCGCATAACGAATCGGAATGGCTTTCGTCGGTACGCCGGGACTGACAACGACCAGATCGATTTGATCGAGCAGCCACGACGGCGGTTCGCCTTCGATCAAACCAACACCTTCAGTTTTCAAATCGAGCGCGACTTGCGGCCACTCGCTCAGCGGCTTGCGATCATTCAGCGCCACCGTCGCGCCGCGTTGCGCGAGAAAACGCGCGCTGGCAGTTCCGCTGCGTGCCGCCCCGATGACCAGAGCTTTTCTGCCCTTAACATCCAAGTTTCAAGTTCCAAGTTCCAGGTTCCAGGTTCCAGGTTTGTTTCAACTTGAGACTTGAAACCTGAAACTTGAAACTTCACCTCAGCTTCAACGTCGACAGACTCAACAACGCAAACAGGATCGCCAGAATCACAAATCGAAACACGATCTTCGATTCTTTCCAGCCCACCATCTCAAAGTGATGATGCAACGGCGTCATCTTAAAGACGCGCCGGCCAACGCCGCTGGTGCGCTTCGTCATCTTGAATACGGTAACTTGCACCATTACGGACAGAGCCTCCATCACGAAGACGCCGCCAACCATTAACAAGATGAACTCTTGTTTCGTTAGCACCGCGATCGTGCCAACCGCGCCGCCGATCGCCAGACTGCCGACATCGCCCATGAAAACTTCCGCAGGCGGCGCATTGAACCAGAGAAATCCCAGACTGGCTCCGGCCATCGCCCCGCAGAAAACGGTCAGCTCCGCCGCTTCCGGCCGATGCGTCAGATCGAGGTAGCCGGCCCAGCGCGCGTCGCTGCTCAAATATCTGAACGCCGTCAGTGCCGTCGTTGCGATGAATGTCACGCTGATCGCCAAACCATCGAGCCCGTCCGTCAAATTCACTGCGTTCGTCGCGCCCAGCAGCACCGCGATAATCAGAACGAGATAAAGATAAGGACCGATGTAACTGACGCCGCTCGGCTCGGTAACTGCGGTCGCTTTGAAGAACGGAATGCTGACGTTCCATGAATACTTCGTCTGAAAGTATTGAGTCGAAATATACAGCGCTAGCCAGACAAGCAACGCGATGATTAGCTGAAGCAGCAGCTTCTGACGTCCGGTTAGTCCGAGGCTGCGCTGCTTCACCATCTTCAAATAATCGTCTGCGAAACCGACTGCGCCGAATGCCAGCGTTGCGAGAATGGTCAACCAAACGTAAAGCCCGGACAGCTTCGACCACAGCAGTGTCGAGATGATCACCGATGTAATGATCAGCAAGCCACCCATTGTCGGCGTATCGCGCTTGGCGATGTGCGCCTGCGGACCTTCTTCGCGAATCTGTTGGCCGATGTTCCATTTCTTCAGACCGTTGATTAGTGTGCGACCGAAAAACAA
The DNA here is from genome assembly GCA_003222895.1 of Acidobacteriota bacterium. Classification (GTDB taxonomy): domain Bacteria; phylum Acidobacteriota; class Blastocatellia; order Pyrinomonadales; family Pyrinomonadaceae; genus UBA11740. The sequence goes on from QHXI01000048.1 coordinate 180,321, forward strand.
CGACATGAGCAGCGCCGTAACTGATGCGTACGCGGTGCGAAACGTGACGTACTGAAAGACGTTCAGCGCTTTTACGAGAAACCAGTCCCGATCTTTGAAGTGACCGTAGATCAGCTCGTAAAGGATGTAATAGATCATCGCTGGTTGTCAGTAGTTAGACGTCAGTTGTCAGTACGAAAGCGGTTTGCCAACTAACTACTGACTGGTCATCTTTTGTCGGCCCCCGCAAGCGGGAAAGTCTCCTTCAGCGCACTTACCACCTTATCCGTTTCGACGCTGCGCGAACCCTTGACCAAAATCAAATCGCCTTCGCGCACTTGGTTGAGCAAAGCGGCGGCGGCCTCGTCAGAGTTTTCAAAGAATCGCGTGCCGGACAATCCTTCTTCGCGCGCGCCAGCCACAATTTCATTTGCGAGTCCGCGCACTCCCCACAATAAATCAATTCCCAGCCGAGCGATCTCGTGGCCAGCCTCACGATGCATCTGTGGAGAGTCCGGGCCAAGTTCAAGCATCTCGCCGGCGACTACGATGCGGCGTTTGATTTTGACGCGCGCTTCAGCCAACGTGCGCACCATGCTCAAAAGCGATTTCGGATTCGAATTGTAGGAATCGTCGACGACCGTGAAGCCCGCTGCGAAATCCAAGACCTCGCCGCGCATCTTCGGCGCCTTCGCAGTCTTCAAAGCATTCGCAATCAACTCGGGCTTAACCTTCAATGCTGTCGCCACCGCTGAAGCCGCCAGTGCATTCATCAAGTTGTGCTGACCGGTCATTGGCAACTCCGCCGCCGCTTCTCCCATTGGCGTACTCAAGCGAAAGCGAATCGAACCGAATCGCGACGTATCGATGTCGGTGGCCGTTACATCAGCTTCATGTTCCAAGCCAAAAGTGAGCACCGGCCCTTCCGTTTTGGATTTCATTTCCATAACAAGTTCATCATCCGCATTCAGCACCGCAACGCCGCCGGGTTTCAAGCCTTCAATCAATTCGG
>QHXI01000066.1 GCA_003222895.1 Acidobacteriota bacterium
GGATGCGAAGCACTTTGAGTATCTTGAGAAATATAATACGCGGGTGGTGACGTCGTCCGTGCCTTCGATTGGAACGGCAATCGTTCATTAATAATTTGAAGCACGGCCAATGCGCATATAAACGCGTTTAGCTCCGTAGGAGCCGAATGTTTATAGCTACAGCGATTACAAACCAGTCTAAGCTCCGTAGGAGCGAAATGTCTCACAGAGTACCGAGTCCGGCTTTGAAACATTTCGCTCCTACGGAGCTCTCGAATTTCAGGTCCGCTTCAACCTATAGACATTTCATCCCTACGGGATGTTTTGACTAGCGAATCTTAAAAGAGAAAAATGAGAGTTCGATCTTTGCTTCACATTTTCCAGCCAACAGTCGTTTATGGAACACATTAGGTACTCGGTGGCCTGTTGCCAAACAGACATGCCGAATCCGATCGAGCGCAAGCAGATGCGGGCGAACACGGATCGCATATTGTCGATGATCGATTCGGCCGTGGCGGGCGCCGCTCCCTTCCTGCCAGTACGACTCCTCGTGTTTCCCGAGTTCGCGCATTCAGCGCCGGTGTTTGAAACGGCGAAGGAATTGATTGCTAAACTCGCGATCGAGATTCCCAACGAACACACCGAACGTCTACAGAACAAAGCGCGCGAACACAATGTCTACATTCAAAGCGGCTCGATGTTGGAAGTCGATTCAAAATGGCCGGGGCGTGTTTTCAATGCGACGTGTTTGATCGGACCCGAAGGAATTGTCTACAAGTATCGCAAGGTCAACACGTGGATTCCCTACGAAGTTCACACCAGCCCGCATGACATCGAAGGTTACGATGAGCCACTCTTTCCCGTCGCTGACACGCCGATTGGAAAGCTTGGCTGCGCGATTTGTTACGACTGGTTATTCCCGGAAACCATGCGTCAACTCGCCGCGAACGGCGCGGAAGTTTTGATTCGGGCTTCAGCTTACATGGATCCCTGGGGAGCGACTGAGCCGATGGCCTGGTGGACAGTCATCAATCGCGCGCGTGCGATCGAAAACATTGCTTACGTTGTCGCGGCAAATCAGGGCGCGAGCCTGAAACACTATCCGCCGTATTCATGGCCCGGTGGCAGTCAGATAGTCGATTACGACGGACGTATGTTGGCAGAAGCATCGCCTGGACCAGGCGAACGAATTGTCACGGCGCCTATAGACATTTCCGCAGTGCGACATGAACGCACTTCGCGTCGCGGGCATCACATGCTCGCACACCTGCGTACGGAAGCATATCCGGTCTATTCGAAGCATCAGTATCCGCCGAAGATTGGCGCAGAGATTTCGTACGAAACAAATAACGAGTTGATTGATGAAGCGAAGCGGCGACTTAACGACGGAAAGAACGATGAATCGTGATCGGCGAAGTGTTTGGTGGCCGCACTCGATCATCCTCTTGATCGTCTGCGCGGCAGGCGTCGTCGCGCAACAACCGACGCCCACACCTCGTCCCGGCCGCTCATACAGCTCTGATGAGTTGCCGAAGACGCCGCCACCTCCCGGGCCCAAAGGCCAATCACCGGTGACGTTCACCGACGTAACCGCGCTGAGCAAGATCAATTTCAAACATGCGGGATCGCCGACTTCGCAAAAGTATCTGCTCGAGACTATGGGTGGCGGCGTGGCCATCTTTGATTATGACAACGACGGCCGGATGGATCTGTTCTTCACAAACGGTGCGCTGTTGACGGATCCGATGCCGAAAGGATTGGCGCCAGATAAGAGCGGCCCTAAATTTTGGAATCGTCTTGATCATCAAAAAGCTGACGGGACCTTCGAAGATGTAACTGAGCGCGCCGGATTAAAAGGCGAAGGTTTCAGCATGGGAGTCGCGACCGGCGATTACGACAATGACGGGTACGTCGATCTCTATGTGACCGGTTATGGCGAGAATCATCTGTATCATAACAACGGCAATGGCACGTTCACTGACGTGGCGAAGAAGCTTGGCGTTGCCGACGGCGGATGGTCAACGAGCGCGGCCTGGATCGATTACGATCGTGACGGGCGGCTGGATTTATTTGTGGCGCGTTACCTCGACTGGGATTTCGAGAAGGGCGCGATTCTCTGCGGTGACAGTCGCGGCACCCGCGCTTATTGTCATCCCGAAAATTTTCAGGGCGCGACGAATATTCTTTATCGCCAAAGACCTGACGGGACGTTCGAAGACGTCAGTGCGAAAGCCGGAATTGCCGATCCGAATGGAAAAAGTTTAGGCGTCGCAATCGCAGATTTCGATAACGACGGTTGGCCGGACATCTTCGTCGCGAATGACAGCGTGCGACAGGAGTTGTATCACAATCTTGGGAACGGAAGATTTGAAGACGTTGCCGTTATGACCGGCGCGGGTTATGACGAAGACGGAAAAACTTTTGCGGGCATGGGCGTCGATGCGAGCGATTATGATAACGACGGTTATCCGGACGTTTTCATCACCACGCTTTCGTATCAAACGTATCCGTTGTATCACAACAACGGCGATCTGAGTTTCAGCTATGCGACCAAGACGACCGGCGTGGGACAGATTACGTTTATAAATTCCGGTTGGGGAACGCATTTCATCGATGCAGATAACGACGGACTGCGCGACATTTTTGTGGCGCAGAGTCACGTGCTCGATACGATCGAGAAATCGACGGGCTATCTCAAGTACAAACAAACTCCGCTGTTGATGAGGAACACGGGCAAAGGATTTGTTGACGTCTCAGCGACGGCGGGCGCTCCATTCACTCAACCGATTGTCGCGCGCGGAGCCGCGTTCGGCGACCTGAATAACGATGGACAGATTGATATCGTGCTCGGAATTCTTAACGACGCGCCGGTAATCTTGCGAAACAACGGAACGAAAAATCATTGGTTAGGAATTCGACTGGTTGGGTCGCAATCGAATCGGAGCGGCATCGGTGCACGCGTGTCGGTGATTTACAGCGATGGTCGTCGTCAAATCTTTGATGCTTCCACCTCAGGCAGTTATCTTTCCGCGAATGATCCACGCATGATTGTAGGGTTGGGAACCGCAAACGGAATTCGCAGTGTCGAAGTTCGCTGGCCTGACGGTCGAGTTGAGATGATCACGAGTCCGGAAATCGATCGATACGTCACTCTTAACGAATCTTCTCAGAGTAATCAAATCCGAGCTGCAAGATGAATGCAATTAGATCTTAACCATGGCCGATTCATACAATAGTTATGGCCATACGTACTGGACCGTAACGACTCTCACGAGTCCATCGGGGCGCACCTCGTCTGTCACTTCATCCCAGTCTAATGGCTACAGTGCATACGCCAGAGCTGAGACTTCGCTAGCCTGGGACTGGAACGACCTCGGAGATTACTCGACTCAGAGTGCGCATTGGATGGACTGCCCGTATATGGGAGGAAACCCATACAGTCCTACGCAGCCCTCGCAAGGGTGTTTCCCTTTCAGCCACACGTCCCTTGCTCAGAAGGCTGGCGCTTCGCACGCCGGTTATTACTTAACCGGCTTTTCTTTTTGTTGTTGCAGCTATGCTATCGTTCCGGATTGTCACGTACGATGTGGCCCGCCGAATGTTACAACTGTGCAAGTTTTGGATTGCGCGGGCTGGGTAGAACGCCTTCAACCTGGTACGAAGTTAACGGGTTAACTTTCTGCGTTCCGAATCTTGCCGCTGTGATACCGTCCCCTAATGGAGCGCCGGCTTGTAAGGACGAAACTATTGTTAACCAATGATTCCGAAAGACCTGCTGAAAGGTTCGACGGTTGAGTTCTGGAGTTTTATTATGCGCCGCTTTCTTTGCCTAGCCATTTGCTTGGCGACGCTGGTTCTCGGTGTCGGTTGCAGCATCTACCACAAAGTAAGGGTTAGCTATGAAGTGGGTGTCCTTCACGCTCGCGAAGACGTCTTGAAAATTGATCTCCAAGCGTTCCGCCAAGGGATAAACCAATATACATCTGAGAAAGGCGTTGCGCCACAATCGCTAGATGATTTAGTAACTGCCAGGTACATTCATAAGATCCCACCTGATCCAATTACAGAGGAGCGGAACTGGCGAGTTATACTTGCCTCTGCTGAAAATCCGTCGAATAGACCGCCTGGCATAGTCGATGTCCGAAGCGCGGCACCGGGAAAATCATCGGACGGTAGTCTGTACAGTGAGTGGTGAAGACGTTTGATTTAGAAACTGCCCGTACTCTCACCAAATTTCTCAATTATTACCTTCCCTACACTTGGAGGCTAATGCGCTTCGCCGCGACCTAAGTTAGAAAGTACATTCATGTGCTCGCTTTGACACCTTCCTTGCTCATGCGTATTTTCTCTAAGTCGCTCCAGTTGTATTCACATCCAACTCAAAATTATTACCAATGAAAATCTTTACCCTGATTCGAAATCATAACTCTCGCGGCGCCTTGTTGCTTGTTGCCGCAATCTTCTTCTTGTCGTCAACATTGTTTGGCCAAACGCCTCCAAAAAAGCCTGACGGCCGGCATCGTCGATCCTAAAGCGCCGATGGTCTTCGAAGATGTGACCGACAAGACTGCGATGGCGAATTTCAAACATCACGCGGGAACTCTGGCCAAGGAATACATCTTTGAAGTTCCGTCAGGCGGCGTCGCGATTTTTGATTATGACGGCGACGGTCTGCCGGACATTTATCTCGTAAACGGATCGACCATTCCCGCACTTCAAGGAAAAGAGAAGCCACCGCGCGCGGCGCTGTATCACAACCTTGGGAATTGGAAATTTGAAGATGTAACTGACAAAGCCGGCGTTGCGAACGAGCGCTGGGGCATGGGCGTCGCGGTCGGCGATTACGACAACGATGGGCGACCCGATCTGTTTGTCAGCAATTTCGGCGTGTCGCGCTTGTATCACAATAACGGCGACGGAACATTCACCGATGTAGCTGAAAAAGTCGGCGTCGCGCGCAAGGGTTGGAGCACGGGAGCCACTTGGGGTGACTATGACGGCGATGGGCGGCTCGATCTTTTTGTTCCGGGCTATCTCGAAATCGATCTGAATAATCTTCCGCCTAATCCGAAAGACGCGAACAAACCGGGTGGCGTGGGCCAGAACTTCTGTCAATTTCGAGGCACGCCGGTGATGTGCGGCCCGCGTAGTCTGCCCGGCGAGGGCGATACGCTTTATCACCAAAAGGCCGACGGCACGTTTGAAGATGTAAGCGTCAAGGCCGGCGTAGACGATCCGCAAAAGTACTATGGTTTTTCTTCGGCCTTTGTGAATGCAAACGAAGATAATCGTTTGGACCTAATAGTGGTGAATGACTCGACGCCGAAGCTCTTCTACATCAACAAAGGCGACGGTACTTTCGAAGAAGTAGGTTATCCGTCCGGCGTGGCGCTCAACGAGAATGGTCGCGAACAAGCCGGCATGGGTGTGGCGATCGGCGACTATGACAACTCGGGGCGTATGAGTTTTCACATCACGAACTTCTCAGACGACTCGAACGTGTTGTATCACAACGATGGCGATTCGAATTTTACCGACGTGACTTTTCTGGCGGGCCTCGGTGAGATCACCTTGCCATTTCTTGGTTGGGGAACGAGCTTCATCGATTACGACAATGACGGATGGCTTGATCTAATCGTGGCGAATGGGCACGTGTATCCGGTCGTCGATGAACATCAGTGGGGCACAAGCTACGCACAGCAGGCGTTACTGTTTCGTAATACGCAGAACGGAAAATTTCAGCGCGTCGGCGCAGCGGCGAACAGCGGACTGGCTTCGGCGTGGTGTGGACGAGGTCTGGCGGTCGGCGATCTTGACGGTGATGGGCGATTAGATGAGGTGATCAATAACGCAGATTCGAAGCCGACCATATTGAAGAACGTTGTATCGCCGGCTGGTCATTGGCTGGCGCTGAAATTGATCGGCGATGTTTCGAAGAAGAGTCCAAAAGACGCGATCGGCGCCAACGTTTATCTCACTACCGGCAAGATGCGACAGCGTCGAGACGTGATCAGCGGCGGGAGTTATTCTTCCCAGAATGATATGACTCTGCACTTCGGGCTTGGCGGATTTACAACGGTCGATAAGCTCGAGATCAAGTGGCCGGACGGAACTTCTGAAATCGTCAGTGTTCCCGGAATCGACCGCAAACTCACCATAGCTGAAGGGCGCGGCGTCGTTAAATAGGTAGTGCATTGTCCTCAACAATGCGGTAATCTGGGGGCCTGGACGGCAAAGACCCTGATTGGCATTTTCATCGGCAAGTCTGCCTTATAGAAATGATTCCTTCTTTTCCTGCTATGCCGTGATTATTCTTTCCAAGGGAGTCGGTAAGACTAAAATTGAGGCGCATCGATCTTAGGAAAGTGCAGGCTGCGCGCACGGGGACGATTCGCGATATCAATCGCCAGATTGTGCTGAACTATGTGCGCGAGCGCGAGCCGATTTCCCGCGCGGAGATTGCGCGGGAGACTGATCTGCAGCGCTCGACAGTTTCAGCGATCGTTGATGCGCTGACGGCTGAAGGTTTGGTCGAGGAGATCGGAGAGGGCGAGTCGACTGGCGGACGTCCGCCAACAATGCTACGCCTCCGAACCGCGGGAGCGATCGCTATCGGGGTTGCGGTTACACCTGATGTCACGACCGTCGCTTGCAGCGATCTGGTGGGACGCGTACTCTCGCAACGCCAATTTCCAACCGATTTGAATCATGAACGCGCTTTCGATCGAGCCATTGAAGCGATTCAGGAATGTCTGAAGCTCAAAGGCGGATCGATCGAATCGATCGGCGTCAGTCTGCCGGGCTTAGTCGATCCGTCTGCCGGCATTGCGATCTATGTGCCGTATTTCCAATGGCGCGATCTTCCGGTCGCGAAAATGATTTCTTCGGCCGTCGGTTTACCTGTCACGATTGACAACGATGCTAACGCCGTCGCTCTCGCTGAACTTTGGTTCGGCAGACCTGAAGTAAGCGATGCGCGCGACTTCATCCTCGTGCTCGCGGCAGAAGGCGTCGGAACTGGAATCGTCTTCGACGGGCAAATCTATCGCGGTGAGCGTGGCGCAGCCGGTGAGTTCGGTCACATGATTATCGGCACCAATGCTCCGGTTGAATGTTCCTGCGGCAATCGCGATTGTTGGGAAGCTTTCTCGTCTGAGCGCGCTGCGTTGGCGCGATATCAAAAATTGCGCGACTCGACCAATGACGAAATTAGCTTCAAAGAATTAGTTGACCGCGCGCTCTCAGGTGAAGCCGATGCGACGACGGCTTTGATCGAGATGGCGCTGTGTCTCGGTGTAGGTATCTCCAACCTGGTCGTAGGCTTCAGTCCCGAAGCGGTCGTTGTCGGCGGAGAAATCGTGCGAGCTTGGTCATTGGTAGAAGCAGGGCTGAAGCAAACTATCGAACACAGCGTTCGCCGCGGATTGCCGTCGGCTCGGATTCTACCCTCGACGCTCGGAGCTAATCCAACTTTGATGGGCGCGCTCAGCCTTGTTTTGGCCAGCAAATTCGCGGCTTCGGCATTCGCGGCTTGATAACCTATTCAATTCCTCAACAGGATTCGGCAAGTCTCGCCCTCAAAATTTTGCAGGTTCACAGAAAAAATCATTGACAGGCTTGTAAAAGTGTACTAAAAACTTCGTTCGTCTAGACAACAAACTCTATCGATAAGGTTTTTCGGATGTCGGTGGTGATAATGCCAAGACATCGATCAACTTGGCGCAACAGCACACAAAGATTCGATAACGCACTCGATGACTAAAAGGCCACGAGTGCATTCCTGCATCCTGACGTCAATGCGAGGTTCAGCTATGTTTCCAAAGCTTAACGTAGGCGGCCTGTTCGTGCGCGTTTTCATTCTTACCGTGACACTTGTTCTGTTTGCGCTTCCAAGTTACGCGCAAAGCAACAAGGCTGACATTGTCGGAACGGTCAGCGACAGCGCCGGCGCCGCAGTGCAAGGTGCGACGGTTACGATCACGAAAGTCGACACAAACGCGTCGCGAACCGTGACTACCGGTGACGCTGGCGAGTATCAAGCGCCCGCGCTCGACATCGGCGTCTACAAAGTCACCGCGACCAAGCAGGGATTTCAAACAGTCACGCAAGAGAGCATCACGCTTCAGACCAACGACCGTTTGAGAATTGATCTCACGCTTACGGCTGGCGGAGTAAGCGGACAAGTTACCATCGTCGCCGCCCCTCCGCTGGTAGAAACTGAGACAAGCGATCGTGGCAGCGTCGTCTCTGGTCGTGAAGTTACTGAGCTTCCGCTTTCCGGCCGCAACTTTACCCAGTTAGCGACATTGATGCCTGGCGTCGCCGCTTCAAGCAACACGGGCTTTGGCGGTACCGGACCAGACGCAAGGCAATTCAATAACGGCGATCCGAGAGCCGGAGACGGTGGCCCAGGAAGCAGCAACTCGCAAGGTTCAACCGAGAACTCGCGCTTCGCCAGATCGGGAAGTGGCGCACTAACCGTAAACGGCCAGCGTTCGACAAACAATAACTTCTCTCTCGATGGGGTTGACAACAACGAGCCGCAGTTTGGAACGATCGGTGTGTTTCCAAATCCCGACGCGATTGCAGAGTTTAAGGTAACGACAAGCGTTCCACCGGCAGAAGTTGGTCGCGCGGCAGGCGCGGTGATCAGCACGTCTATTAAATCGGGGACGAATCAGTTTCACGGCTCTGGTTATTACTACGGCCAGAATTCGGCGCTCAATGCTTACCATCCGATTCTGAAACGAAATCGTGGCGATGCGATTAATCGCGGCGTCACTAACCTGAGTCCATTTACCAAAGCCGTTCAGCAGATTCATGAATTTGGCGGCACTGTTGGCGGCCCGATCATCAAGGACAAGACATTTTTCTTCTTTGACTATCTCGGACAGCGCAATCATCTTCCGTTTCCGACCAGTTCAACGGTGCCGACGGCGAAATCTCGCAACGGAGACTTTAGCGAGTTCCCGCAAATCTTTAATCCGTTTACCGGACAACCTTTCGCCGGCAACATAATCCCGGCCAATTTGATCAGCCTTATCACAAAGAAAATCTACAATCTTTACCCTCTTCCGACCATCAACATTCTAAATCCGGGCCAGAACGACAATAACTTTTTTACCCAGCGCAACAATCAGGAGCGGATCAATAACTACGAGTTCAAGATCGACCATAAACTTACGGCGAAGAACTCTTTGACCGGCCGCTACAGTAATCAGGACCTGAAGACAAGTCGCGCTAATCTGCTTCCGGGGCTACCCACGGCCGGATTTGGTGCCGGGGACGAAGTTGGCAACACTCGGCAGATTACAATCAGTGACACACACACATTCAGTCCGACGATGCTGAATGAGTTTCGTTTTGGTCTGACGCAGATCGATATTGCAATTTTCAACTGCGGCGTCGGTGGGGCTTGCGGAACCAGCGCAACCTTTGCTCAAGACGTAGGCTATCCAAATGCGAACGACGGCTCGCTGGAAGCTTCGGGTGGCCCGGGATTAGGGAACTTCGGCACCGGCTTCACCGAGTATCTCGGCGATGGTGGTTTGTTCCGCGTGAAGAGTAAGAATCCGTATTTCGCGGATTCGGTAACGATTGTTCATGGCAAGCATGTAACGAAGGTCGGCGGCGAACTCCGTCTGCGATATCTGAATACGAACGACGGCGGTCGATCAGGGTTCCTGAAGGGGAATATGCAATATGCCGACAATGGTCCAGCGACGGGACCGAACGCCGCTTGCCCGGCTGGATCCGGTACTGCTGCCGCCTGCTTCGTAGACCCCAACGGTTTTCCGTACGGCGGAACGGGCAATGCCCAAGCGAATGAGTTGATGAGCCTGCCGGCGTTTCAGGTCTCGCGTGGCAAAGTCTTTGGCGGGCCATTTAACCTTCGTACGCAGGAATATGGCATGTTTATTCAGGATGATTGGAAAGCGAGTCCGAGACTCACGTTGAATTTGGGACTCCGCTACGATTTGTATACGCCACCGACAGAAAAGTCGGGGAGGACGAGCTACTACTTTCCGAATGTGGCCAGAGTTGTAGTGGCGAGCGGCGCGAGCGATCGAATCGTTTCGATGGATAAGAACAACTTTGGTCCGCGTGTGGGATTTGCCTACGCCGTCAATAAGGAAAAAACGATGGTGCTTCGCGGTGGTTACGGATTGCTGTACACGCTGGACGGCACAGATTATCCGCCGTCCATTCGCAACCCCCCGTTTACCAATTCGGTGAATCTGACTCAGTTCCAAGATAGTCCTACTTCCAGAACTTACTTCAGCGTTAATACCGGTCCTCCGAGCATTACGACTCAAATCAATCCAGCAACGCTGCCGAACGCGGGTTTGGCGTTGTACAGCGTCGACCGTACGCAGAAGACAGGCATGGTTCACCAGTTCCAGGTCAGCTATCAGTGGCAGTTCTCTCGCGACTGGTCTTTAGATGTTGGTTACGTAGGAAATCGATCGCGAAATCTTCTTACGACAAACAACATTGGTAGCAGTGGCACGGGTGAATCGAAGAATGCGGCGGGCGCTTTCCTGGGCAACGTGTTGCTCTATACCAACGTCGCTAGTTCTTCGTACAACGGACTCCAGACACAAGTACAGAAGCGTCTTTCGAAGAACGTCCAAGGTCAAATTTCTTACACTTACAGTCGGACGATCGACAATGGAATCGGGATCATCGGCTCGCTCGGCGATAGCCGCAACGGTGGCCGCACGGGTCCAATCAATCCATTCAATCTGAATGCAGACAGAGGGCGTTCGTCGCTGGACATTCCGCATCTGCTTTCTGCGGACGCGATTATTGACTTGCCTTTCGGCAAGGGTCAGCGATGGCTTAATAGCGGCAGCGGCGATCGCTTCTTCAGCGGTTGGCAGTTGAACATTATCCAAAGTGCGCGCTCCGGATTCCCGTTCACGGTGGTGTGCAATTGCGATCTGGTTCGCCCGACTCAGATTAGCAATCCGTTCGCGAATGTTCCGGCTGGTCGTTTCATGAATGTCGCTGCATTCTCAACCACACAGGGAATTACGACCTTACCTGCGAATCCCGCGGGAGTTGTAATTCGCTACGGCAGTCTGCCGCGGAATTCTTTCAAGGGCCCCGCCATCTGGAACACAGACGCGTCGCTATTCAAAACGACGAGGATCACTGAAAACATGAAGTTCCAGGTCGGCATTGAAGCGTTTAATTTGTGGAATCACTTGAAACGCACGGTGCCGAATAACAACATCAATGACCCCGGAAGTTTTGGACGGTTTGACGCGACTTTTCCGGGACGCGTGATTCAGTATCGCGCTAAGCTGATCTTCTAGCGGCGTGCGCGAATTGAATGGCTTCTAACTGATTTCGTGACGGCTGATTTTTCAGTCGCTCACTTGGCCAGCAATTGACGACCGGGTGCTAGGGCACACGGTCGTCTTTTGTTAGAATTTGTCGCAAGCTCTCCTGAGCGGTCCTAACGTAATTCGATGGTTAATCGTTCAATCCTAAGTGTCGCGCTCGCGCTGGTTTGCCTTAGCACCTGTTCCACATTCGTGACGGCCCAACAACCGAGAGAGCGGTCGCACGTTGAGCGGTTCAGTACCCCTGAGGTCAAAGCCGAGCGTGAAGAGATTGCCGCGAACGAAAAGCTCACTGTGAATCCGAACGATGATCAGGCGTTGAATACTCGCGCTATCGCGCGCATTCGTCTCGGCCGGTATCAGGAAGCATACGAAGACGTGCGGCGTGCAGTTGAGCTCAAACCCGCGAATCCGGATTTTCAGGCGAACCTGGGTTACGTGCTATGGAAGTTGGGACGACTCAACGAAGCGATCAATGCGGAACGGGCAGCCCTAAAACTCGACGACAAGAACACGATTGCGCATTACCAACTTGGGCGGTTTCTGCTGCGCGTAGGGCAAGAGAAGGATCTCAACGAAGCGATTGCCGAATTGCGCAAGACGCTTCAGCTTGATCCGCGGCAATATGAAGCGCGGTTCGAGTTGATCGCCGGCTATCGCGAGCTGGGAAATCTGGCTGAAGCGGCAGCGCAGGTGGACGTGCTTCAGGATTCACGGCCAACTGATCCGCGCGTGTTCTATGTCACGGCGTTGCTCGACACGGATCGCAAAGACTTGAACGCCGCGGTGAAGAATTTCAACGAAGCCATCAGCCGCGATCCGACCATGTATGCTGCTTGGCAGGATCTCGGCATTGCTTACATCAAAGCGAACCATTGGCCCGATGCCGCGAACACTTTTGCCGAACTCGCAAAACGACAACCCGCCTCTGTCGAAGCCGCATACTTTTACGCATTGGCACTTTTCAACACAGAAAAGACTGCTGAGGCCGAAAGCGAAGTTCGTCGCGCGCTTCGTCTCGACGCCGGCGCAGTCGAAGCGCATACGTTGCTCGGGATCATTCTCGCTTCGCGCGGCAACGCAAACAGCGAAGCAGCGGATGCGCTGTCACAGGCGATTGCGCTCAACCCGAACAGTTTCGACGCTCAGTTTTATTTGGGCCGCGTCCAGTACGCGATGAAGGATTACGCGAATGCGGCGAAAAGTTTTCGGGCGGCGGTTAAGCTGAATCGGCAACACGCCGAAGCTCGATTTTTCCTCGGGACGACATTGGAACTAGCCGGCGATTCAAACGCCGCAATGGCGGAATATCAATCCCTGATCAAGGATGATCCGAATTCAGTGATGGGCCAGCTTGGCCTTGGCGCGTTGTTGGTAAAGCAGGGAAAGATTGACGAAGCGCTGACGGCTTTGCAGCATGCGGTCGGGTTAGACCCGAAGGAGTTCGAGGCTCATTGGGCCCTGGGTCGTGCGCTGGCCTTGAAAGAACGTTACGCCGATGCCGCGCAATCCTTTCAAACGGCTGTATCGCTCGAACCAAATCGTTCTGACGCGCATTACCAGTTGGGACTTGCGCTCAGAAGATTAGGGCGGACGGAAGATGCTAATCGTGAATTCGCGATCGTAGAACGGATCAACAAAGATTTTCGCAACACCACGTATCCGAAGTAGAAGTGGACGCACACGCGAATGTTTCGTTTGTCTAAACCGAAAATAGTTCGCAACACCACGATGACGGTTCTTTCGTCATCGGTGATTTGCGCGTGCTTATTTATTTCAGATTCGCTTTCGGCTTACGCGCAGCGGCAAACAACGCGCAGGGCTCCAGCGAGCCAGCCAAATGGCGAAGCGCTTAACGCCACCGCCAAAGCTTCGCTCGACGCGGCTGTCGCGGCTTTGCAATCAAACTCGCTCGCTGAAGCCGAAACGCAGGCGCGCGCTGCTGTAGCTGCCGGGCCACGATCTGCGGTGACACACAACGTGCTTGGCGTCATTCTCGATCGCTCGGGAAAGACTGACGAAGCTTCCAAAGAATTCAATACGGCGATCAGGCTGGATGCGAATTTCGTCAGCGCGCGAAATAACCTGGGCCGGATGCTGGCCGAGCATGGCAAGCGCGACGAAGCAATTGCCGAGTTCGAGCGCGTGCTGAAGTCCGATCCGAATCACGTTCAGGCGCATTACAACCTCGGCGCGCTTTATGCCGACGCTGGTGATTTCGCGAAAGCGACAGAGCACTTCGCGCGAGCCCGTCAGGCTGACCAGAACGATCCGCAATTGGCGCTCGCGTTTCTCAATGTCGCCTATCGAGCGAACCACACCTCCGAAGCTGACGCTGCTGCTGAATTGGTCGAACGCTCGGCCGGATCTGATCCGAAATCGCTTTTCACTTTGGCTTCTGTGCTTGCTGAGACGAAGCAGTACGAGCGCGCCGCGCGTCTGTTCGCAAGGGTCAACGAACTAACGCCACACACATTCGAAGTGCTCTACGATTTAGGCATAGCGCTTTACAACCTCGATCGGAATCAGGAAGCAGCGAAGTATCTAGCCGAAGCTGCCGATCTGAATCCGGGCCCGCCCGAGACGCATTTCCGTCTGGCGTTAATCGCCAGTGCGCAAAACGATCATCCAAACTCGGTGCTCGAATTCAGGCATGCAATCCAACGCGATCCGAAGAATGCGAACTTTCATTTCATGCTGGCGCGCGAGTATTCCCGCATTGGTTTTTGGGACGGCGCTATCGATGAAAACACAAAGGCGGTCGTGATCAATCCGAAAGAGGCGGCATACGTTTACGCGCGCGCGAACGCAAACTATCGCAAGGGCGAATGGACCGCGGCATCGATCGATTTCGATCGCGCGGCGGAACTAGATCCGAAGATAGAAAACATCGATTACCTGCGCGGCTATGCGCATCGCGCGGCCGGAGACTTCGAAAAGGCCCGGGAAATCCTGGAGAAATTCATCGCCGCGCATCCCGATCATGTCGATGCATTATCAAGTCTCGGCTACGTTGCGATCGAGCAGGGCCGGCTCGACGATGCCGAGGCGCCGTTGAAGCGCGCGCTGCAGTTGTCGCCCGACGAAATTCCGGTGCTTTACGACTACGCGCGGCTCGCGTTGAAGCGGCGTGAATATACGGAAGCGGTGGCGCGTTTGGAAAAAGTGATTGGCAAATTGCCGACGCTGACACAGGCCCACTATCAACTGTTTCTTGCGTATTCACGCTTGAAACAGAACGATAAGGCGCAGACTGAACTAGCCGAATTCAAACGGCTCGAAGCATTGGAGAAACAGGTTGAGAAGGAGCGCATTCTGGATGAGAAGCTGCGCACGCAGCAGTTGCTCGGGCAGGCGCCACAATAATTCAGGTATCGAATAATGTTATTACGAAAGAAATTAATTGGATTGCTGATCGGGTTGTTCGTCTCGTCCTCAATTGGATTGGCGCAGCAGGAATTGATCAAGAAGCCGATGAATCAATGGACGCGCGCTGACGCTGAGGCGATTCTCAATGATTCGGTTTGGGTGAGTAAGCAGGAATTGCGCCTTCGTTATGACCAGCAGCGACAAGTTGCCGCCGGCTCGTACACGCCGAACGCAGGCGTAACTGATACCACTGCCGCAAACGCGCAGACGAACGTGTCATCGGACATCCCGATTGATTTTGTCTTCACGGTGCGATTGCGTTCGGCTCTGCCGGTGCGTGAGGCGATGTCGAGACTGAAACAACTTCAGGCCGACACCAGGATGAGCGAAAAGGAGCGCGCCACATTTGATGCGCAGGTAAGAGGTTTGCTCGACTGTCCCGCGTGCGCGGACAACTACGTCATCAGCTTGAGCTCAAAGTCGAAGAACAGTCCCGGGGCTGACGCAGTCTTTTCAACTTTCAAAGGCGGCCGGCTTTCCGACTTGCAGCGATACGTTTACATCGCGAATGACAAAGGCGAACGTCGCGCACTGATTCATTTCGTTCCGCCAAAAGCGCCGGGCGAGGAAGCGATTTTCTTTTTTCCGCGGCTCGACGACAAAGGCGCTCCGCTGCTCACAACTCAAAGCAGGGAACTGTCAATAAACCTGACCGACAATCAGGCGAATTCAATCACCAATTTTAAGTTTGATGTTTCGAAGTTGATCGTCGACGGCAAGGTCGAATTTTAGCTGCACCATTTGAAGCAGCATTCGCAGCTTGAAAGGATTCTTTTGGAGATGTCTCGCCACACCCCTTCGGATAATCGCGCACAAAACTTGCGACTACGCACGCTCGCATTCATCGCGGCGCTTTCAGTCTTGATCGTGGTTGCGATTACCTGTGTAACGCGAACCGTCGAGCTCGCGGCGATCCCTGATGGTGACAAACCATCAGATGAAAGCTACACAGGTCAAATCTCGAAGACCTACGATTTCAAATTCGGCGCGAATCCATTTTCACCCGGCAACGCAACCACGACGACGGGCACGTTTATTCCTGGCGAGATGTTTGTGGCGGCTAAGCGTTGCGGGACTTGTCACACCGACGCGCATGCGCAGTGGCGGCAATCGGCGCACGGCAATGCATTTCGCGAACCGTTTTATCAGAAGAACGTCAAGGATTTGCAGACGCAGAAGGGAATTGAATTCACTCGACATTGCGAATCGTGTCACAACCCGGCGGCGCTATTCTCTGGCGCGCTGACCAAGAACTCGCACGTCAAACGGCCGTTCGACGATGATGGCGTTTCGTGCATCTCGTGCCACTCGATTCAATCAGTTACAGGCCGGGGCATCGGCGGTTATGTGATGGGCGAACCGGCGCTGCTCGTCAAAGAAGACGGCACGCGTCTGCTGGCCGGCGTTACTGATCAGCAAATTCTTAACGATGTGCCGTCGCATCGTCGCGCCATGATGCGACCGCTGCTGAAGTCGCCAGAGTTCTGTGGCGCGTGTCACAAATCGCAAGTGCCCAAGGAGTTGAACGACTACAAATTCCTGCGGGCGTTCATGGTCGCTGATGAGTTGCAGCAGTCGTCGTTTTCGAAAGAGTCGCCGCACCCGTTTTACGTGCGCGACAAAGAGACCTGCAACTCATGTCATATGAAGCGAGACGCGGCGCCGCTGTTTGACGTTTCAGCAAAAAACGGAACATTGGTTTCGCACCGCTGGGCCGCGGCCAACACCGCGATTCCGACATATTACAAGTGGCAGGATCAGTTGGATGCAGTCACGAGGTTTCTCCAGGACGACAAGCTGGGTATCGATATCTTTGCGCTTCGTCGCGAAGCAAACGGCAAACAGGAATTCATCGCGCCGTTGAATCGCAACAACTTCACGATCGCCGGCGGCGACGTGCTTACGACGGAAGTCGTCATTACAAACAAGAACATCGGTCATTCGTTTCCGCCCGAACTGCGCGACTTCTACGAAGCGTTTGTCGAATTCATCGTCAGTGATGCGTCCGGCAAACAGCTCTATCGCTCAGGCTTTATCAAGCCCGATGGTTATCTCGACGAGTCGGCGCACAATTACAAAACGTATCTCGTCAAAGCTGACGGTACTTACAACGACAAACATCACATCTGGCGCACGCGCATCTTTGCGCAGAACAATCAAATCAATTCCGGCCGATCGGATATTGCGCGCTATCAATTCAAGGTGCCCGAGAACTTGTCTGGATCGTTGCGCTTGACTGCGCGCGTTCGCTATCGCCGGTTCACGCGAGTGTTTAGCGATTACGCGCTCGGCAAGTCAATTGAATACCCAATTGTCAACATGGCGTCCGGTGAATTTGTAATGCAAATTGGGGCAAACACCGGCAAGCCTGCCGATCCAAGCGACAAGACAGCGCTTCCCGATTGGCGCCGCTGGAACAATTACGGCATCGCGATGTTCGACAATCGTCAGTACCCGTTGGCGATTGAAGCATTCACGCACGCGGCTGAGTTGGATGAAAAATATCGCGCAATGGCCCTAACGAATCGGGCGATGGCCCACATCGAACTCGAACAATATGATGAGGCGGCGACGATTCTCGATGGTGTAGTCAAAGCTAATCCAGCTTTGGCCAGGGCGCTTTTCCAACAGGGACGCATCTTCGTCAAGCGCGGTCAGCTTGAGCAGGCTGAGAATAATTTCAAACAGGTTCTGGCGGCATTTCCGCGGGATCGCGTTACGCTTCAGCAGTTAGGCGAGCTGTGCAAAATCAAGCGCGACTACAAAGGCGCGCTCGATTGCTACGAAAAGATTCTCGCTATCGATCCGGAGGATCTCGGCGCGCATTACAACTTGATGTTGGTGTATCGGAAGTTGGGCAAAAACGATGACGCAAAACGCGAAGCGAAAATCTTCGCCGACTTGAAAGATGATCCAGGCGCGTTGTCTCTGGCTAACCAATTCTTGCGCAAGCATCCCGAGATGAGCAATGAAAGTGTCTACTGGCATCTGCACGATCTGAGCCGAGTGCCGGGCGACTGAGGAAAAAGGAGTAATGACGTTTCGGCATGAATCAATTCGTCAAGCGGTTGATGGTTGCGGGCCCGGCTCTTTTCTTATTCGCACTTCTTTTACTCGCGTTACCGGCATTCGCATCGCGCCCGAAAGCGATTCTTCAGTCACGCGCGACGAATGGCCAACCCAAAAAACGTTCTTCGTTAGCAGTCGATCTGTTCAGGAATAACTGCGCGCGTTGTCACGGCGCCGATGGTCGCGGTGATACGCCGCTCGGTCACACTTACAACACGCCGGATTTTACTGACGCTGAGTGGTGGCAGAAACACTCGAACATCACCGGCACCGGAAGTCTGATCTCGATCGTTACGCACGGCAAAGGCGGCATGCCCGCTTTTGGCAAGAAGCTGACGCGCCCGCAAATTCGTCTGCTGGTCAGTCATGTCAGAAAATTCAAACCGTAATGGGGATCGGGGTGTATTCGCACTGCAGTTGGGACCCGCGAAACTAATCGTCGCGCTGATAGCGATGATGATGCTCGGAGGATTTACCCCGGCTGCTGCTCAAACGCCCACGATCTCGAAGGTCGAACCGCCGTCATGGTGGGTGAACGACACGCTCAACCCGGTGCGTTTGCTGGTGCGTGGAACGAATTTCACTAGCGCGCGCGTTCGGGCGACTCGACCACAGACCGTTGTCTCTGACATCAAAGTAAATCGCAGCGGAACGTATCTATTCGTCAATGTTCGCGTCAGCTTGTCGGCCAATCCCGGAGATTATCCGTTAATTATCGAGACCCCCCGCGGCCAAGCGAACATTCCGTTTCGCTTGAACGCGCCGCTGGATCGAACCAGCAATTTCCAGGGCATCAACAATGATGACGTGATCTACTTGATCATGACCGATCGTTTTTCTGACGGCGATCCTTCGAACAATTCACCCCCAGGCGCGCCAGCCGCAGCTTTCGATCGAAAGAATCCGCGCGCCTACCACGGCGGAGATTTTCGCGGCGTAATCAACCGTCTTTCATATTTGAAAGAACTTGGCGTAACTGCGATTTGGCTGACGCCGTGGTATGACAACTGGAATGGTGTCAAGACTTGTGACAAACCGTGGTGCCCGAGCACTTACTATCACGGCTATCACGCTACGGATTATTACGGCGTCGAAGATCATTTTGGCGACATGACAACTCTGCGCGAGCTGGTTGAGAAAGCTCACGCCCTCGGCTTGAAGGTGATTCAGGATCAGGTGGCCAACCACATTGGCTCGCATCATCCGTGGGCCAGCGACTCGCCGCTCGACGATTGGTTCCACGGGACTGTGCAGAATCATCAGCTCGACAAATTTCAAAACAGCGCACTGTTGTCGCCGCATGCGAATCTGACAGAAGTTCGCAATACGCTCGATGGCTGGTTCAGCGATGACATGCCCGACATGAATCAGGACGAGCCGGAAGTCGCGCGCTACGAGATTCAGAACGCTCTGTGGTGGGTTGGCATTACCGGCATCGATGGCATTCGCCAGGACACGATTCAATACGTTCCTCGTCCGTTCATTCGCGATCTCGAAAACGCTTTGCATCGACAATATCCGCGGATGTGGATGGTCGGCGAAGTCTTCGAGCGCGACGCGGCGCAGACTGCTTTTTTCATCGGCGGGCACACCGGTTGGGACGGCATCGATACAAAGCTGGATTCAGATTTTGATTTCTCGCTTTGGAGCATTTCGCTTGCAGTCTTTACCGATCGCCTGTCCATGCGCGCTTTGCGTGATCAGTTGAAATATGATGCGCTTTATCCTGATCCGGCAAAGCTGACGACGCTTACAAACAATCACGACACACGTCGGTTTATGTCACTGGAAGGCGCGACGCTCGAAGGCGCAATGCTGCACACGGCTTTTATGTTGACTGTGCGCGGCACGCCACAGCTCTATTCGGGTGAAGAAATCGCGATGGAAGGCAAAGACGATCCCGACAATCGGCGTGACTTTCCCGGCGGCTTTCCCGGAGACGAGCGCAATGCGTTTATGGCCGCCGGACGAACAATGAATCAGCAGCGCATGTGGCAGTGGACGCACGATTGGATCGAGTTGAGACGCGCGCATTCGGCGTTGCGTCACGGAAAACTCATCGACCTGTTCTATGACGACGATGCGTATGTCTATGCGCGGCAGGACAGAACTGAGACTGTGATCATCGCGCTTAATCGTTCATCGAATGAGAAGAAGATTCGAATTCCCGTGTCCTCGTTAGACGTCAGCGATAAAGTGCAGTTCGTTCCCATATTCGGAGGCAAAAGCCGTGTGAGCGCGAGCGGCGAAATCAGTGTTCCCGCAAAGACTGCGGTTGCGTTCACGCTCGGATGAAATAATCGATGACCTTTCCCAGAGCCAGCGGCATTCTGCTTCATCCGACATCTTTGCCGGGCCGCTTTGGCATTGGCGACCTGGGACCTGCTGCGTATCGGTTCGCAAATTTTCTCCTGGCTAGCGGCCAGAGTCTGTGGCAGGTTCTGCCGCTTGGTCCAACGGGTTACGGCGATTCGCCTTACGCGTGCTACTCGGCCTTCGCGGGGAATACTCTGCTTATTAGTCCGGAAAAACTTTTTGAGGATGGCTTACTTAGTCGACCAGAGGTTGACGACATTGCGTCTCTGGATGCTGAGAGAGTTGATTTCGGCCGCGCGCACGAAATCAAAGATAAGCTGTTGGCCCAAGCGTTCGCGCGTTATCAGCGCACGACCGACACCGAATTTCGCAGCGAGTTCGAAACTTTCGCTGAACAGAACTCTTCCTGGCTAAACGACTATGTGCTGTTTCGAGCACTGAAGACTGAGCACGACGGAAAAGCATGGCACCAGTGGGAACCGTCGATCGTGCGCCGCGAGCCAGCCGCGATGGCTCTGGCAAAACAGAAGCTTCACGATCAAATCGAGGCGCACAAATTCGCGCAGTTTCTTTTCTTCAAGCAATGGTTCGAGCTGAAGGCTTATTGTAACGAGCGCGGCGTCAGTCTGATCGGTGACGTGCCGATCTTCGTCGCGCAGGATTCGTCGGATGTTTGGACCAATCCGGAACAATTTAAGCTGGATCACAACGGCATTCCAACGGTCGTCGCCGGCGTGCCGCCCGATTATTTCAGCGCCACGGGTCAGTTCTGGGGCAATCCTCTCTACAACTGGGAGCGCATGCTGGTTGACAGTTTCAAGTGGTGGATTGAACGTGTGCGCGCGATTTTGCAAATGGTTGACATCGCGCGCATCGATCACTTTCGCGGATTCGCGGCCTGCTGGGAAATTCCCGGCGGCGATACGACGGCGGAGCGCGGTCGTTGGGTCGAAGTCCCTGGCAGGGAACTATTCACGGCGATTCGAAAGGCCTTGCGTGAACTTCCAATCATCGCTGAAGACCTCGGCGTGATAACTCCTGATGTTGAGAAGTTACGAGACGGTTTTGGTTTTCCTGGGATGCGCATTCTTCAATTCGCGTTTAGCAGCGACACGAAGAATATCGATCTGCCGCACAACTACCATCACAATGTCGTTGTTTACACGGGCACGCACGACAACGACACAACCGTTGGCTGGTTCAATAGTGTTGCCGGAGCCGGTTCGACGCGCTCGGCCGAACAGATCGCCGCCGAAAGAGCTCTCTGTTTGAAGTATCTCAATAGTGACGGCGCCGAGATTCACTGGGATTTCATTCGCGCCGTGCTGGCATCCGTGGCCGACACAGCGATTCTGCCGTTGCAGGATCTGCTCGGCTTAGGAACAGAAGCGCGCATGAATCTGCCAAACAGTACCCAGGGAAATTGGATGTGGAGATTTCGCGAAGGCGCGTTAACGGAACAGCACGCCGGGCGATTGAGAGAAATGACCGACACATACGGCCGCGTTCGGCGTCATGAAGTTGAAAGCATTAAGTTGGATCACGACAAGGAATGAGAGCTCCAGCACAAATAATCCTGCGACTGCTCTTGCTGACAACGTGTCTTGCGCCGTTGGGTATGATCGCGCGCGCGCAGTCGCCCGAAGTTTTGAAAGTCGAGCCGCCGAGTTGGTGGGCCGGCAGTTCGATCAATCCGGTGCGCTTGCTGATTCGAGGTCATAATCTTAAAGGCGCGCGCGTAACAACTTCGAATGCAGCCCTGCAAGTCGGTCCCGTCAAAGTTAACCCGGCAGGAACTTATCTCTTCGTCGACGTGTCGATTGGCCGGCTGCCAAAGCCTGGAAATTATCACCTGCAGGTAACAACCAGAAATGGATCGAGCGACGCTAACTTTGAAGTTTTGCCGCCGCTCTCTCGAGCCGGAAATTTTCAGGGCTTCACTAATGACGACGTGATCTATTTGATCATGACTGATCGTTTCAGCGACGGCGATTCGTCGAACAATGATCCTGACGAGTCAGCGGGTCTTTATGATCGCTCCAAAACTCGTTACTACCATGGCGGCGACTTTGAAGGTGTTATCAAGCACCTGCCATATTTGAAGCAGTTAGGTGTGACTTCGATTTGGCTGACACCATGGTACGACAACGTCAATCACCTGAACGAGCGCGAGGAGTATCCCGAGCAGCCGGGCGGCCCTAAACGTCCGATCACGGATTATCACGGTTACGGCCCAGTCGATTTTTACGGCGTCGAAGAGCATTTCGGCACGCTGGCAAAATTGCGCGAACTCGTCGAAACAGCGCATCGACTGGGAATCAAAATCATTCAGGATGAAGTCGCAAACCACACTGGGCCATATCATCCATGGGCGAAAGATCCGCCGACACCGACATGGTTCAATGGAACTGAGGCCAAGCATCTCGCGAATGTTTGGCAGACCTGGTCGGTGCGCGATCCGCACGCGACGCCGCAAGTATCGCGCGAAACGCTCGATGGTTGGTTCATCGATATCCTGCCCGATCTGAATCAGAACGATCCTGAGGTCGCGCGCTATCTGATTCAAAACACTCTTTGGTGGATCGGCGTCACCGGCGTCGATGCGATCCGGCAAGATACTTTTCAATATGTGCCGCGCACGTTCTGGCGTCGGTGGATGACGGCCATCAAGCGCGAATATCCGAAAGTGAATGTCGTCGGCGAAGTTCTGGACGGCGATGTCGCGCACACTTCGTTTTTCCAGGGAGGACGCGCGCGATATGACGGCATCGATGATCGATTAGACACGCTATTCGATTTTCCTTTGATGTATCCACTGCGGCGCGCCTTTGCGGAAGGCAGAGACATTCGCGAATTGCCGAAGACTCTCGCGAGCGATCCGCTCTATCCAAATGCCAGTGTGTTGGCGCCGCTGATCGGAAATCACGACGTGAAGCGGTTCATGAGCGAGCCTGGCGCGACGATAGAAGGTTTGCAGATGGCGCAGACGCTCATCATGACGATGCGTGGCACGCCGCAGCTTTATTATGGCGACGAGATCGCGATGGCCGGTGGCGACGATCCCGATAATCGCAGGGATTTTCCCGGCGGTTTCCCCGCTGACGGTATCGATGCGTTCACAACGCGCAATGCGAGTCAGCAAAAAGTATTCGAGCACCAGAAGCTGCTGGGGCAACTACGAGCTGACCTCGAGCCGCTGCGCCGGGGAAACCTGCTGAATCTCTTTACGTCGCCTCATCAGTACGTATACGCGCGCAATACGGCAACGGCGTCGGTGATCGTGGCTTTTAATAACGATAAGAAGTCGGCCGCGATTGAATTCAGCGTGGCCGACACGAGCCTGCGAAACGGCGTGACGCTGATTGATCGACTAGGCAATTCGAAGAATGTCTCCGTCGCAAGCGGAATGTTAAAGCTCGAATTGGCGGCGCAATCCTCGGCGATTTTGGTGAAGAAATAGTGATGTTGAAGACCAAGCCGCTCACAGATCAAGTTGCGCTCGTAACTGGCGGCGGCACGGGCATTGGTCGCGCCTTCACTGAAGCACTCGCACGCGCCGGGGCCCGCGTGGTTATTGCTTCGAGACGTCAGGAGGTATTGAATGAAACAGCCGCAAAGGTCAACGAGAATGTCGGAGACGAACGCGTGTTTGCTTATGCGTTCGACATCCGGCAGCGCGATCACATTGATTTATTGGTCGGACACGTTATCGAACGATTCGGCGCTGTCGATGTTCTCGTGAACAACTCAGGCCTTGCTGTTCCCGAGACAGTCGATCAAATCACCGAAGACGGTTGGGACAAAGTCATGGATACGAACCTACGCGGCGTGATGCAATTGGTTCGTTCCTGCTTGCCGCACATGACAAGGAATAACTTTGGCGACATCGTGAATGTTTCTTCGCAAGCGGGAAAGCATGGCTATGCTGATGTGCCGTCGTATTGCGCTTCAAAGTTTGGCCTGCTCGGTTACGCCGAAGCGCTGCGCGATCACGTCAGGAAGACAGGCGCGAACATTCGCGTCTTCAATTTCTGTCCGGGACTGGTCGATGTCGAAAACACGGCCCCTGATGCCGAACCGAAACCCGGATTCATTCACGTCAAGAGCATGGCAAAGACTTTGATGTATGCGTTGTCGCTGGATCGAAATGTGGTGTTGGAAGACATAAATATTTACGCGAGATAGAAGGAGCGAGCATGAACAAACCACGCATGAGCTTCTGGCAAATCTGGAACATGAGTTTCGGATTTCTCGGTATTCAGTTTGGCTGGGGCCTACAGCTCGCGAACATGAGCGGCATCTACACGTACCTCGGCGCAAAGCCTGAACAGGTGCCGATCCTCTGGCTGGCCGGACCCGTCACTGGTTTACTGGTCCAACCGATCATTGGATCAATGAGCGATCGCACCTGGAATCGCCTGGGCCGTCGTCGTCCTTACTTTCTGACGGGAGCGATTCTTGCGAGCATCGCGCTCTTCTTCATGCCTGACTCGTCTTTGTTGTGGATGGCGGCAGGTCTGCTCTGGATTTTGGATGCGAACATCAACGTCAGCATGGAACCATTTCGAGCGTTCGTGGCTGACAAGCTCAGCGTCGATCAACGAACTGCTGGGTTTGCCATGCAGAGTTTCTTCATTGGCATCGGCGCCACGCTCGCGAACATTCTTCCGTACATTTTCCGGCGCATGCATGTTGACGATCGCGCCGCCAACGCGACGTCAGCAGCGCCTGTGATTCCCGCGAGCGTTAACTACTCATTCAAGATTGGCGCGGTTGCTTTTCTCATCTGCGTGCTTTGGACCGTCATTACAACCAAAGAATTTCCGCCAGAAAACATGGTCGAGTTCGAGCGCAAGCGGAAAGAACGCAAGGGCATCAGCGCGACGATTTCAGAGGTCGCGCAAGCGTTGCGCGAAATGCCGGTAACGATGAAACAACTCGCCGTGGTGCAATTCTTCACGTGGCTGGGTCTGTTCTGCATGTGGATGTTTTTTGGCTTGATGACGTCTTATCATGTGTTCGGCGCGAAGAATGAACATGATCCGCGCTTCACGGACGGGCAGGCGTGGGGCGGCAATGCGTTTGCGGTTTACTCGATCGTTTGCTTCGTGGTCGCGTTTCTGCTGCCGCCGCTGGCGCGCGCAACCAGCCGCAAAATAGTCCATGCCACGGCTCTAATATGTGGAGCGATCGGATTGCTGTCGGTTTACCTGATTCACGACAAAACAATTCTGTTATTGACCATGGTCGGCGTAGGAATCGCGTGGGCGTCGATACTCGCGATGCCTTACGCAATCCTCTCGGGCGCGATTCCCGGAGCGCGCATGGGCGTCTACATGGGCATCTTTAATTTCTTCATTGTCATTCCAGAGATCATCGCGTCGTTTGCTTTCGGTCCGGTGATTCGCGCGATCTTTGGCCCGGACAATCCGCGTTCGCCGATGTTCGTGGTGATGGCCGGCGGCGTGTTTCTTGGTCTCGCTGCAATCAGTGTTCTTCTGGTCAAGGATGTAGCCGACAAGAATGTTCCGGCGGATGCGGTCATTGCCGCCGACGAGGAAGAGTTGTTGACGTTGCCCGAATCTGCGCAGCCCGTGCCGAGCACTGGATTAATTGATAAGGATTAGGAGGAGAGCAGTGGCCAGAAAGTTCTGCATAGCTGTCTTTACATCGCTCGTGATCGTGGTCATGGTTACGAGCGCGGATGGGTGCTCATGCGCGGGCGGCTCGAGCCCCTGCCAGGAATACGGCCGGGTTTCGGCTGTCTTCGTCGGTACGCCTATCGCTGTGCGAACGGTTCCGCGACCGGCGAACACTGACAGCGACGAGTACTGGGCGCCGAGGACCTTCACGTTCTCTGTCGAGACTTCATTCCTCGGACTGGCAGCAACAGAAGCGGAAGTGTCAACCGGATTGGGCGGAGGCGACTGCGGCTATGACTTCACACTTGGGCGACGTTATGTCGTCTACGCTTACAAGTCAGCAAAGAGCGGCAAGCTAGTAACAAGCATATGTACTCGCACAAATCCGTTCGAGAAGGCGAGTGAAGATGTTGAGTTCCTTCGCTCGCTGCGATCGCGGCAACCCGGCGTCAACATTTCCGGTGAGGTCAGACGCATGCGACGGAGCGTTGACGGCAATCCAATCTCTACTGGGCCTTTGCCGGATTTCACTCTGATCATCGAAGGCGAGAATGATCGCCGAGAAATTCGCACCGACACTGATGGTAGATTCAGCTTGACGGGTCTGTCGCCCGGCAAATTCAAAATCAAACTCCAGTTGCCCGATGAACTGACCACGTATAAGGCGGAACAGGAAATCACCGTCGCCGATCGAGGCTGCGCCACGGTTAACTACTCTGTTGTTGATAATGGACGATTAAGTGGTCGAGTGATGGATCCAAATGGCCAACCAGCCGCCGGTGTGCTGCTGGTGCTGATGGACAAGGATCATAGCGACCCAACGACCAACTGGGGAAAGCTCGTCAACGCTGATAAGGAGGGACAATTTAGTTTTTCCGCATTGCCATCCGGACAGTATTTGTTGGCAGTAAACCTCAATCGATTTCCCCAGCCGAACGATCCTACTAACGCATATCCTCGCACCTATTATCCTGGAGTGACCGACGCCTCAAAGGCGGAAGTTATCACCTTGGGGATTGGCGAAAACCTGAGTGACTTCAATTTCCGACTGCCGACGCGACGAGAGCCAAGTACTATCACCGGCAAAGTAGTTTGGAATGACGGCACGCCAGTGATGAATGCGGGAATCAGTTTTCGAGAGGTCACCTATCACGACCCGGGAATTAACAATGGCATTCAAGCTGACGATCAGGGGTATTTCACTATCAATGCCTTCATCGGACAGACGTTTGTAATCGAGGCGCGAAGCAACCGCCCATATGACGGCAACCCGCGACATTTTGTGCCGATGGAACGTGTGGAGCCGTTGCGCGTAGTCGTATCTAATCCAACTGAAGTCGTGAAGATAGTAATCACAAGATTGAGGTGACAAAGCTGCATACAGAAATGAAGAGTCGGATTAAGAGCAGAGTTCTGTGGATCGCTATGGCCTGCCTGGTGACGGCTGCGTTGTTCGACTCCGCAGTCGCTCAACAGCGTAGCATCTCAAAGGAATCAGCTCGGCCCACGCGTCCCTGGGTTCGCGACGGTGTCATTTATCAAATCTTTCCGCGCGACTTTTCGCAAGACGGAAATTTCAAAGGAGTTACCGCACAGCTCGATCGCCTGAAGGAATTGGACGTCAACATTCTCTGGCTGATGCCGATTCATCCGATTGGCCAGGAGAAGAAGAAGGGAACCATTGGCAGTCCTTATGCCGTGCAGGATTATTACGGAGTCAATCCTGACTATGGCACGAAAGAAGATCTCAAAAAGTTGGTCAGCGAGTCCCATCGTCGCGGCCTGAAAGTGATTATCGACATCGTCGCAAATCATACGGCCTGGGACAGCGTGCTGATGAAGCACCCGGATTGGTACAAGCATGACGCGAAGGGCAACATCACGTATCCGTACGACTGGTTTGATATCGCTGCGCTCGATTATCGAAATGCGGAGTTGCGACGTTACATGACCGACATGTTGAAGTATTGGATTCGCGAATTCGACCTCGACGGTTTTCGTTGCGACGTAGCTGGTGAAATTCCCACTGATTTTTGGGAGAACGCACGCGCGGAACTCGATAGAATCAAGCCTGACATTTTTATGTTGGCCGAAGCGCACAAGGCCGAACTGGAAGTGAAAGCTTTCGATCTCGATTATTCGTGGCCGCTGCACAGTGCGCTGACGGATGTCTTGCAGGGACGCGCACCAGCCACGGATCTTCGCAAAGCGTGGGAAGATGAATTCAGAGAATGGCCGCGCGGCGCTTTGCACATGCGATTTTCTGACAATCACGACGAGCGGCGAGCGATTGCGCGTTTTGGCGAGCCGGCTGCGCTGGCAGCTTCGGCGTTGATGTTCACGCTTGATGGCGTGCCATTGATTTACAACGGCATGGAAGTCGGTGACACCACCGAATCGGGCGCGCCGGCGTTGTTTGAAAGGCTGCCGATCTTTTGGCCAATTGCGGAACGTCGGCCAGAGTTCCCGCGCTTCTATAAACAAATGATTGCGTTGCGAAGAACAAGCGACGCATTGCGAAACGGTTCGATGATTTGGCTGCGCAATTCTGACGAATCGCGGGTCATCACCTATTCGCGGCGAATAAAGAACGAAGAAGTCGTCGTTGCAATCAATTTTTCCAACCGACCTTTTTTTGGATCGATAGAATTGGCTAACAGCCCGGCGTTTCAGGATATCACTCCTGATGTTGGTCAACCGTTGCCACCCGACGCGCCAGCCACGGAACGCGAAGCGCGAGCGCGCGTAAATTCGCTTCCGGCGCTGCGTCTCGATTCGTGGGGATATCGAATTTTTCAGCGGAAGCTAAAATAAGCTAGGAATGTCACGCGTAGAAAATAAATCCACCGAGACTGGTTCGAATATGCGAAGAGTATTTGTCGCCGATCTTGGCGGCACGCATTTGCGCTCTGCTGTAGTCGATCAGGCGGGGACGATTCATTTTCACGCGAAGCAACACACGCCAATAGCCGAATCTGCTCAAGACATTGTTGACGCCCTGGTCGCAGCCGAGCGCGAATGTGAACGGCAGAATGCAGCCGCGGGATATTCGATCGACGCGATTTCAGTAGTAGCGCCAGGCACAGTTAATGTCGCGGCCGGGTCGATCGTCAAAGCTCCGAACCTGCCGTTTCTCAGCGGTTTCAATTTGACGGGGGCGTTGTCGCACGCGCTGAAGCTCCCGGCGATTCTCGAAAATGACGCGAACGCAGCGGCAGTCGGCGAGATGTGGCTGGGCGCGGCGCGCGGACTGCGCACGGTTGTGTGCGTGACCCTCGGAACTGGTGTCGGCGGCGGAATAATTCTGGATGGAAAACTGTGGCACGGCGTCAACGACTCAGCCGCTGAGGTCGGCCATATGTGCGTCGATCCTTTCGGCGGCGTCGCCTGCACCTGCGGCAGCCGTGGTTGTTTGGAGGTATATGCCTCCGCTACGGCGATCGTGCGCATGACCCGTGAAGCAAAACCGCGGCATCCTAATTCGCGTTTGCAGATAGATAATGAACTAACTTCGGAAAGCATCTATCGTGCGGGTGTCGAAGGCGACGAACTCGCGCTGGAAGTTTTTCGGCGCATGGGCGTGTACCTGGGCATCGGCCTCGCGAATCTAATCAATATCCTAAATCCTGAGATGATTGTTATCGGCGGCGGAGTAGTGAACGGGTGGGATCTTTTCGAAAAGCACATGAAGCACGAGGTAGCGGAGCGGGCATTTCCATTGCTCGCCGATCAGGTGACGATTGTGCCCGCTGAATGCGGCGATGACGCCGGGCTGCTCGGCGCAGCGAGGCTGTCGTTCGACAGCGATCTCAAAAACTAATGAAGAAATCTTGCTTGTTAATGTTGGCAGTACTGATTGGCTTCTGTCTGGCTCGAGCGCAGGAGATCGATGTGACGCGACTCGATAAGATCGGGCCGGTTACAAGCTATATCAAAACCGAGAAGGGAATCACGCTCAACTGCGGCGACAATTCGCAAATTCAATTGACTGTGCTCGCAGCAGATTTGATTCGGGTTCGTGCTTCATTCGCGAAACCAATTCCCGCCAAGGATCATTCGTGGGCGATTGCGAAAGAGGATTGGAGGATAACTTCCTGGAATGTCACGGAAACTGCTGAGGCGATCACGATTACGACATCCGAAATCGAGGCCGTCGTTCACCGATCTCCGCTGCTGATAGAATTCCGCGATGCGCGCACGCACAAGACAATCAACGCGGACGAGCAGCCAATGGCTTACGACGGAAAGGGCTCGCTCGCACCGATTCAATTCGATCCCAGCGCCGGCCAGTTTGTCGCGGTCGCGAAAAAGCTGGGTTTCGACGAACATTTTTACGGCCTTGGCGAAAAAGCAGCGCGCCTTGATAAGCGCCGCGGATTCTTCGTCAACTGGAATTCCGACACGCCGGGCTACAGCGAAGGCCGCGATCCAATCTATCAAACAATTCCGTTCTACATTGGGTTGGAAAACGGATTGGCCTACGGCATCTTTTTCGACAACAGCTATCGAAGCTATTTCGATTTTGGCCGGCTCTCACAGGAACGTATTTGGTTTGGGGCTGAAGGCGGCGAGCTGAACTACTATTTCTTCTACGGCCCCTCGATTAAAAAGATTGTGAGCCGCTACGCCGACCTCACTGGACACATGCCGCTGACACCGCTCTGGGCGCTCGGCGTCCAGCAATGTCGCTACAGTTATTATCCGGACACGATGGTCGAACGAGTGGTGCGCGAATATCGCGAACGCGATCTGCCTTTGGATGTGATCTATCTCGACATCCATTACCTGAATGGTTACCGCGTTTTCACCTTCGATCCGAAACGTTTTCCCGATCCAAAAACTTTGACTGACAAATTGAGCAAGCAAGGTGTGAAGACCGTCGTGATTGTCGACCCGGGTGTGAAGTTTCAGCGGCCTTTGATTGATGCGACGCAAAACAAATCGCCCAACCCCGAACTCGGACCACAGGACCAGAGCTATTACGTTTTCAATCAGGGATTTGAGCAAAAGTATTTTCAACATCGCAAGAACGGCGAACTCTTCATTCCGCGCGTCTGGCCCGGCGATAGTGTTTTTGTCGATTTCACAAAGCCCGACGCGCGCAAGTGGTGGGGCGACTTGCATCGCGCGTATACCGACAACGGCATCGCCGGTATTTGGAACGACATGAACGAGCCCGCGGACTTCGTCGATCAGACGGGGAAGAACCAGCGTGACGTGGTTAGTTACGACGAAGGCGAGAACTCGACGCACGCCAAGAATCGAAACGTCTTCGCTCTGTTAATGGCGCGCGCAACCTACGAGGGCCTCGCGCGTCTGCAACCCGACCGGCGGCCTTTCGTCGTGACGCGCGCGGCGTATGCGGGAATTCAGCGCTACTCGACGATGTGGACTGGCGACACGCTCAGCACCTGGGATGCATTGGCGTTGAACGTGCCGATGTTTACGACGCTTGGTTTGTCTGGTGAACCTTTCGTTGGCAGCGACGTCGGCGGTTTCATCGGCCGGGCGAATGGCGAATTCCTTGTTCGCTCGTATCAGATTGGTTTTCTCGCTCCGTTCTTTCGCAATCACCACGCGGTCGATGGATACGATCAGGAACCCTGGCGCTTTGGCAAATACTACGAAGACATAATTCGCAAGTACTTGAAACTGCGTTATCGTCTGCTGCCGTTTCTCTACACCACGCTGGAAGAGGCACACCGCACGGGCGTACCGCTGTTTCGGCCGCTGATGCTTAACTATCAGGACGATCCGAACACGTACAATCTCGATGATGAATTCATGATCGGGAACGAGCTTCTGGTTGCGCCGATTGTAAAGCCGGACATTACCTCACGCCTCGTTTATCTGCCGAAAGGAATTTGGTACGACTACTGGACCAACAAGAAGTACGAAGGCGGGACCATGATAAGAGCCGAGGCGCCGCTCGAAACAGTGCCAATGTTTGTGCGCGGCGGCGCGATCATTCCGACGGGGCCGGAAATGAAATACATCGGCGAGAAACCTCTCGATCCGATGACGTTCGCGATTTACCCGGACGAAAAAGGATCAGCATCGACGACGTTGTATGAAGACGACGGGATTAGTCCGGCTTATCTGAAAGGCGCTTTCAGCCGAACGAGCGTGGATGTAAAGCGCTCGGCTACGGGTTATGTCGTCCACGTGAAGAGTCGCGAAGGCAGCTACAATCCGGGCTCGAGGAAATTAGTTTTCGTGATTGAATCGACCACGAGTTCAAGACCCGCCAGTCTGGCTGATAACGGCCAGGCGCAACAGATTGAAATCAAGTGAAAGTTCCGCCGCGTCGGACCATTCGATCCTCAAACCAAGGAGTGCCAACGAAGTGAAATCAATAAAAGCATTTCTCCTCGCCATATGTTTGGTGTGCTCAGTGAGCGGTCTCGTCAGCGCACAACAGGCAGCTACCGCAACGTTGAGCGGAAGGGTCCTCGATCCAAATGGAGCCGTAATCCAAGGCGCAACCGTGACCGCGACGCAGACAGCAACCGGTGTGAAGCGCGAGACAACGACCAATGATGAAGGTGTGTATGTGATTTCGAATCTGGCGCCCGGCGGATACGATTTGAGAATTCAGGCCAGAGGTTTCGCTGACAAGATATCAAAGGCTCCGCTGGTAGTAAGAGTTGGCCAGACAACTACATTAGACACTGAACTCGAACTCGGACCAACTACGGCCACGGTTGACTTGATAGATCATGCGTCTTTAGTCGAAACGAACAGTTCCGCTGTCAATGACGTGATTAACGACAATGAGATTCAGACTCTCCCTCTCAACGGTCGCAACTTTCTCGAACTCGCTCTCTTAATTCCCGGAAACTCACCCGCGCCCAATTTCGATCCGACGAAAACGAATACGGTCGTCATTTCATCCGCTGGCCAACTTGGTCGCGGCGGCAACGTCACAGTGGATGGCGCTGACGATAACGATGATGTGGTCGGCGGCGCCGTGCAAAACATTTCGCAGGAAGCGGTCCAAGAATTTCAAGTCGCGACCAATCGATTCTCAGCGCAACTTGGCCGCTCGGGCTCTTCGGTAGTCAACATCGTGACCAAAGCCGGCACAAATAAGTTACACGGTTCCGGTTCGCTCTACTTCCGCGATAAGTCACTGCAAGGCTTACCGACGACGTTCGATCGCACCTTCGGGCAAACGCCGCCTTTTCATCGTGAGCAATACGCCTTTGCGATCGGCGGTCCAATCAAGAAAGACAAGGCCTGGTTGTTCGGTTCGATCGAATATCGAAATCAGAAAGGCGCAGTGCTTGTAGGCGCACGCAACCTCGCCACGCGTTCAATTGTCAGGAGCTTTGCCGCTGCGCCGTTGCATGACACGTTGAGCACCGAACGTTTTGATTGGGCGCCCACCAACCAGGATCGAATCACTGCAAGATATTCGCTTGAACGCGAAGACGATGTCGCCGCGAGCACGTTGATTCGCGCCCTTGGTTCAGCTTCACAGCGACAATCGAGCCGCAATCACACGCATTCTTTGCTGATTAACTATACGCGCACACTTACGGCGCGTGATGTCAACAGTCTTAACTTCAGCGTTAACGATTTCATCAATCGCACGCTGCCCATTTCGGTCGCGCCGCAACTTACTTTTCCGAGCATTCAGGATGGTGCGTCCTTTCGAGTCCCGCAACAGACAAAACAGCGCCGCTATCAATTCAGCGATAGCTTCACAATGGTTCGAGGCACACACACGGTCACTTTCGGCGGGGAAATCCAGCGCGTGCAATCTGATTTCAATCTCGGGGTGTTCCAGCAAGGCCGGGTCGAACTTATCGAAGACTTTCCCGATTTTGATCGCAACGGCGACGGTCGCGTCGACGATAACGACTTGTTGTTTGCGGTCACCTTACGCAGCGGCAAACCCACGCAACCGCTGATCATTCCCTCGGCCAATAACACTTACTTCGCCGGTTTCATTCAGGACGATTGGCGTGTGCGCCCGCAACTCACTTTGAATTTGGGAGTCCGTTATGAGCTTGATACGGACGTGAAAAATGTCAGTCGAGTGAGCGAACTTAACCCGCTCATCCTGCCGTTTTTGAAAGGCACAAGGTCAGCCGACAAGAACAACTTCGGGCCGCGTGTCGGGTTCAACTTTTCTAGTAAAGACGGAAGCATGAGCCTTCGTGGCGGTTATGGCGTCTACTACGATCGCGTGACGCTGGAGATTCAATCGCTCGAGCGCGGACTGGATGGCCGGGCACTGCCGATTGAAGTGCGCGCCGGAAATGTCTTCTTCATCCCGCCACAATTCTTATTCGATCCGGTGAATGGGAAGTTTCCGCCGCCGGCTCCGACATTAGTCAATCCGTTTACCGGTTTTATTCTCCCGGGCGCCGGCGCGGGCGGCATCAATATCATCGACAACGGTATGCAGAACCCGATGGTGCAGCAAATCAATGTCGGGGTGCAGCGTGAATTCAAGCGCGACTTCGTTCTGCGCGCAGACTACCTGCACAACTATGGCACGCATTTCATCATTGGCCGCACAATTGGCAGCGTGTTCAATCCGGTAGTTGGAGGCCCGGACCTGGTAAAGAATCTCGAATCAAGCGTGAAGACGAAATACGACGGCTTGCTGCTGAGTTTTGAAAAGCGCCTTTCGCATCGTTCGCAGTTTCGCGCTTCGTACACACTCTCGAAATCGTTCAACTTCGCCAACGACGATCAGATTCCATTCTCGAATGGGCCAATCGATTCCAATAATCTTCAGCGCGAGTATGGCCCGACGCCGAATGACCAGCGCCATCGGTTTGTCTTCTCCGGGAGGGTTGACCTGCCTTACGAAATTCATCTCGCGCCAATCTTTACGATGGCGTCTGGCGTGCCGATGGATATTCTTTTGCCTGAGGGCAGTTCGCGGATTCCCCAGTTGCAACGGAATGCGGGCGGACGGTTGTTTCATAGCGGAGCCGAATTGAATGCTTTCCTCAAGCAGCTTAATGCCGCGAATGTTGGCAGTCAGACTGCCCCGCTTCCGCTGGTGGCGAACGATGCTCGCTTCAACGATAACTTTAGTTCGCTTGATTTGCGCCTTTCCCGGCCTTTCAAGATCGGCGAGCGAGTCAAGATTGAACCAATCGCCGAAGTCTTCAATCTCTTCAACGTTACTAACGTGCTCGGCGTGTCAAACGTAAACTATTCAGGCTTCTCGAATGTGCTGGTGCGCGATAGCAACGATCCGGCGAGTACGGGCTACTTGAAATCGTCGAGCTTTGGACGACCGGTCACTACCGCAGGCGGCGTGTTCGGTTCGGGTGGGCCACGCGCTTTTCAATTCGCCGCGCGGGTGACGTTCTGAAGAAGTAATGTCGTGCCGATCGCTAACGACCTCAAACGACAGATAGGTCTTCGCTCAGCCATCGCTTTGGTGGTCGGCGAGGTCATTGCGGTGGGAATCTTCCTGACGCCCGCGGGCATGGCCAAGTCGCTCGGTTCGCCCTTTTGGCTGCTGATCGTTTGGTTGTTGATGGGCGCGATGGCTGCGAGCGGCGCACTGTGTTACGGCGAGTTGGCCGCGCGATTCCCGGAAGCAGGCGGCGGTTATGTTTACTTGCGCGAAGCCTTTGGGAGACCGTTTGCATTTCTGTACGGCTGGATGGCGCTGCTGGTGATGGATCCGGGACTGACAGCTGCGCTGGCAGTCGGCATAGCTACTTACTTGGGTTACATCTCAAATCTTTCACCGATCGCAATCAAGGCTACCGCTGTCGGCTCGATCATTATTCTCGCGATGATCAATATCTCAGGTGTGCGTATCGGCGCGGGCTTCTTGCGCTGGCTCACAATTCTCAAACTTGGGCTGTTAGCATTCATCTTGATGTGGGGTTTTGGATTTCGGCTTGGCAGTTGGTCAAACTTTGCGCCGTTCATAGCGCAGCGCTCGAACTCAGCGCCTCTCTTGCCTGCATTAGCTGGCGGACTGGTGGCCGCGTTCTTTTCGTTTGGCGGTTGGTGGGACGTTACGAAAGTGGCGGGCGAGGTTCGCGAGCCTGCGCGGACGCTGCCGCGTGCATTGATCTATGGCGTGGCAATCGTCACGGTGGTTTATATCCTAACGAGCGCGGCGTTTCTCTATTTAGTGCCGGTGGAATCGGTGAGCTCGGGCGAGACATTTGTGGCCCAGGCAGGACAGATGTTGTTCGGTCGAGCAGGCGGAAAGATTTTCGCGGCGATCGTCGTCGTAACCGTCGTCGGCAGTTTGGCAGCAATTATCATGTCGTCGCCGCGGGTGTATTTTGCGATGGCGCGCGACGGCTTGTTCATTCCAGCAGTCGCTGCGATTAATCCTCGATTTGGCACGCCTGCTCGCGCGATAGCGTTGCAAGCGGTGTTAGCTTCGTTGCTCGTCGTACTCGGCAGCTTCAATCAAATAATTTCCTATTTCATTTTCGTGGTCGTGATCTTTGTCGCGCTTACGGTGGCCGCACTTTTCGTGCTGCGACGAAACAAACAGCCCGGATATCTGACGCCTGGTTATCCTTTCACGCCGATCATATTTTTGAGTCTCGTTGCGCTGATACTTTTCCTTCTGGCGAGCAATAATCCGAAGCAGGCTTTTCTGGGCGCCGCAGTGGTAGCGCTGGGAATTCCAGTTTACTATCTTTTCTTTCGTGACGGTCATTCATCACTTATCGATCGAGGAACTAAATCGCTATGACCTGGATTAAGACCATCTCTATTGAAGACGACGAAAACGTTCGTCGCGCGGTCGAGGCGCAGCGCGAGCTTTACCCGGCGGAGTACGCCGAACCGATTCATCCAACACCCGACGGTCAAACATCAGGCATTGTCGCATCGCACAGCTTGATTCCTGAGGCGCTGCATCATGCGTTCGCGACGTTCGGCGCGTTGATGTCGCCGGATTTGCCGCTCACCCGACGACAGCACGAGATGATTACGACCGTGGTTTCAGTCACGAACCGCTGTCATTATTGAATCGAATCTCACGCAGAGTTTCTGCGTCGCGTGACCCTGGATGAAGAGTTAGTAAAGGCGCTGCAGGATGATTACCGCACTGCGCCGATCTCTGAAGCTGACCGAGTAATGCTCGATTACGTCTTGCAGTTAACGAAAGATGCGACGCGAATTTCGCAAGCCGATCACGAACGGCTGCGTTTGCATGGGTTCGATGATCGCGCGATTCTCCAAATAACTTTGATTGCGTCGTGGTTTAATTACATCAATCGCGTGGCTGATGCGTTGGGAGTTGGCAGGGATTAACGTTCATGGTTTCTGCGATTTAGCGGGAGGTTGCGAGTCAGAGCATTCGCTCTTCTTTTGAATCCACTGAACTCCGGTCGGCGTAATTCTTACAACATCTATCGGTGGCCCAACATACTCGCTGCGCGCCGCGATTTCGGTTTCAATCAGTCGACGCACACCATCGTTCAAACCTGCTTTCCAAAAGTCAGGCGTCTCTTCGGGCAGGCCTTCAATCGCGTCACTCTCTCCGAGGAACCTGGTAACGATCGCGCCTTTGCAATCGTCGAGACAATCGTCCGGAATCACGGCCACGCCGATCTGTCCGGGATTGTATTGCAAAGCTCGGAAACTTCTGACGAACAGCAGCGGCCGTCCATTTTCAAAGCCAGCCACGACGATTCGCAAGAACAACTGACCGCCTTCGATCTTCTTGAAATAGGTCTGAGGTTCGTGAGTTTTCAGGTGCGATAGCTCAGTAAGCAGTCCCGAAACCAAATATCCCATCAGCACGCTTACTCTGTCGGATGCAGAAGTTGAAGCGTTGGACGCGAGCGCTTTGTTCGCGATATCAGGAACGCTGAAACCCGTTTGGCGATCGATTCCCAAGCCCTCGATCGCGAGAAATAAGTAGCCGAGCTGACGAATCTTGCAAGCTCGTCTGTTCAGAGCATTTCCATACGCGTCCGTGACTTTGCTGTCGGCGCCAATAACAATTTCGTTTGCGGTGCGCGCTACTACGATTGTCGTTGCCCGCGCAGAACTCGCGTGCAAGAGCATCCAAGCACAGACGCAGAACAACAAGGCTCGCATTTCGATTTGAGTCTACAGGTTGTTGCCGAGCGATGTCGAAGGATTTAACCCGCCGGATCGGTGTGAATGTGGACCCGCGTGCGCGAAAGCTCGGCCCTCGATGGCGCGCAGTACTTTGACCGTTAGGTCGTGAGCTTCCTCGAAACTCTTGTCGCGCTGAACCTCGAGGTGAAGATCAACGAACCTGTGGGATCCGGATCGGCGCGTTCTTAGATCATGAAAGCCGAGCACTCCTTGATCGTGATATCGGCTGACTATGACCGCGACTCTTTCATCGACATCTTCCGGCAGCCGTCGATCCATCAAAATATTGATCGATTCGTAGCCGACATGCGCGGCCGACCAGAGAATGTAAATCGCAATCGCAATCGAAACGACCGGATCTGCCCACGACCAACCTGTTAGCACCGTTAACAGCAGCGCAACGAACACGCCGAGATTGATGTAGATATCGGTCGCATAGTGCAAAGCATCAGAACTAAGCGCCGGCGAATCGGTCTGCTTTGCGACGCGCCGCAAGCGCACCACCAGCACAAAGCTCACCACGATCGCGATGGCCATTGAACCGATACCGATGAACTGGGCGCTGGTCGGATGAGGTTGGCACAGCCGATGAATCGCTTCGTAAATCAGAAATGTTCCTGACAGGCCAATGACGATCGCCTGGAATAAGCCGGCAAGCGATTCAACTTTGCCGTGGCCGTAGAGATGATCTTCGTCGGCAGGCCGAGAGGAGATCCGCACTGCGAGATAATTCAGCGTGGACGAAAAGATGTCCATCACCGAGTCGAGTAGCGAAGCCCATACACTGATTGATGCAGTGAGCCAGCCAGTTCCCGACTTGAGGGCAATCAGAAAAGCGGCAGCGTAAATCGATAGGAGCGCGGTGGACCTCTTCAGCGCGCTTTCTTCATCCAGATGATTCAAATCACTATTGCGCGGCGCCATTTAGCTGATCATTACTCCGGGCAGCGGGTCAGTTCAAGGAAGTGCCGCCAAATTGATTTTATGGAAATGTTGCCAGCTTAGAACCTGTTTCGATATTCGATGGATGAAGTGAAGGCCTTGACCATTTCAGCCTGAATATAATTGCCGTTGAATTGATTCAGTTTGCCGAGCCAGAAATTGTAGCCGTCAAAATTTCCGTCCGGCGCTGCATCAGGGTCTCTCTGCAAATAGCCGAAGTATTCCATCAAAACGAAGGCGTTGTTGAATTCC
Organism: Acidobacteriota bacterium; assembly: GCA_003222895.1. GTDB lineage: Bacteria > Acidobacteriota > Blastocatellia > Pyrinomonadales > Pyrinomonadaceae > UBA11740. Next base: position 39,059 of record QHXI01000066.1, read on the forward strand.
TTCTGTTGGAATGCGGCGTTCTCGGCGATTTGGCGCAGCGCCGCGGCGCGCCCCGCCGTATCGCCGGAACCGTATGCCGTGATCGCCGAGTTGCGCTCCTGCGTTGTCGGCATGACTCCTTCTTTCTGAAACAGCTTGTCGACATAATCCGCAGCCGCCATGCCGTTCGGATAGAGGCCGATGAATTGCGAACGCTGAACAAACGTTTGCGTGAAGGCAACCTTGTTCGCTTCCAACTGCTGTTCCCATCCGGGCGCCAGAACTACGACGCCGTTTGAGATCGTCCGTGTATCGATCAGAAACGTCGAACGAGTAACGGGCACGGGCTTCCCACTGATGTTACCGAACGACGATTTGTAGAGTCGATACACGAGATATCCGGTTTGTTGAAATTCGATCGAAAGAAAGAACGAAGCGCTGGTATCGATGCGCTTCACTTCGCGACAACCAACGTCTGCACTGCAGCTCTCAATGTTCTGAGTCCAGAATTGAAAGCCGCTGGAATCGGGTTCGCGTGATAGGAAGTCCACATACTGCTCGCGGACATAAAAGCGAGGTTCATCGACGATGCTCGGGTTTGCGATGCAGGTGGTAAGCGAGCGTGCAAGATTCATGCGGCCGCCGCTCGTCGTCTTGTCCGTTAAGGCTGCGTCCGCATCAACATTAGTGATCAATACACCTTTCAAACCGGCCGAGGTTAAGTTGCACCGCGACAAAAGCAACACCGCGGCGCCCGCGACGTGTGGGGCGGCCTGTGATGTGCCGCTGAAGGTTCCATAGGTGTTGTTGCGCAGCGTTCCGAAGATAATATTGCCGGGCGCGCCGAGATGCACAGTCTTATTTCCCCAATTCGAGAAGAATGCCAACGCGTCGCGATTGTCGGTAGCGACCACTGAAATCATTCCGGGTTCGTTGTAGTTGCTCGGATAGGTCGGAGTCGTGCCGTTGTCGTTATCGTGTCCGCCTTTAGTAAAGCCGTCGTTCGCGGTTCCGTTTCCCGCAATCGACACGAACAACATCCCGTTGGCTTCCGCGCGTTGAATCTCATCCAGCAGTGATTGAGAGAAGGCTCCGGCGAACCAACTGTTGTTCAGCACTTTGATGTTTGCGAGTCCGGCTTGCTTAAGCTGAATGGCAACTTCGAGCGCGTCGATCGCGTCCGATAGAAATCCCGAATTGTTACTGTTGAGCCATTTGATGCCGAGCAATTGCGTGCTCCAGTTAACGCCCGTAACTCCTACGCCGTTGTTGCCCGCGGCCCCGATTATCCCGGAGACGTTCGAACCGTGATTGTGGTCGTCCAGCGGATCGCAGGTATTTGTGATCGTGTTGATGCCGTGCGTGTTCGCCGGGCAGTTTATTGTGGCGCCGCTGATCGTGACTGAAAACGGCGCCGACGCTGACCAAACATTCGGGGACAGATCGGGATGATTGTAATCAATGCCGCTGTCGAGGATCGCGACCACCTGATTCGGAGAGTCATGCGCGCCGCCGTAAGCAACATAGTCCGGCTCGACGTACTCGACATCGTCGCGCTTCGATAGTTCCGATACCATCGCGGCGGTAGACCAACTTCGCGAGTGCACGAGCCGCGCGCCTCTGCCACCGAGTTCATTGTCGGAATCGACATCTAATGATTGCTCGAGGGTCTGACGCGAACCGCGACTCTTGATGTCTCGGTATTTGACGATAACTCGGCCTGCGGCAGCTTCGTGACCGCTTACCATCTCTATCTTGAATTCAACTGATTGCGGAGTCTGCGCGTGCGAGACATAGCCGCGCCGGAGAGTGAAAATTGCCGTAATCAGAATTGAACTGAGAATTGCGATAGATGCAACCTTACGCATGAGACTCCTTCGTTTTGGTAAATCACTTGGTAATAAGCTCGCTTGGCGAGCAATTATTCCAAAAGGGGAAATCAAACCGGGCGAGATTGAGCATGATTATTCTAACTCCCAATATTCGAGGAATGCTAGTGCTCTTTTTTACGTGCCTGTGCGGATGTCGCTAACCAGTTACAGGGATCAAAACTGAAACCGAAAATATGAGCGTGTGGAGGTTTCGAGGATCCTGGTTCGGCCTTCGACTCGCTTACGCGTATGGGTAAAAGTCTCAGCACTTACCGTTGCGCTTCTACTACGCTGGCGGGCGACGCGTAAGCCATTCGGAACTGTTGTTAAGCTCGCCGCAAGCTCGCGGCTGTCGCTTGTTTCTGGTCTTCGCAACGCTCGGGATTGACCCATGCCGTTCCGAATAAAGAGTTCAATGCCTCTCGCACGTGGCGTCTTGGTGAGCTTAAGCTCAGCTCTCGCGGATGCGAAGGCAACGGGCACAGACTTTCCAAAACCCAACGCCCGATAGAACGCACCAGCGAAGATAACTCCGGCACGATCTCCAATAGCCCTGCTGATGCCGATCGAATAATCGATCATGCCGGTGATTGCGGCGGCTTGTTGTTGGGTGAAACACGCATTCAAAACGACCAGGCGAATGTGCGCGCTGTAGAGACTAAAGACGTCCACAAGACCTTGCGGATCGATCTGTTTGCCTCGGCCGGGTGAGCCTTCGAGTATGAGTTTCTTTGCCTTGCTGCCATGTCCGCTGAAGTGAACGATGTGCGGCTCGTGCTTCATGAGGAGTCGCTGCAGGTCGCCGGGTCTGATCGCGGTGTGTTTGATCAACTCAAAACGATCGCGGTGCTTTCCTTCCTCCAGTCTCTCGAAAATTTCGCGCGCCTCCTTGTCGACCAGGATGCGGCTTGTTGTCCAGGGATTTGCTGATAGAAACAGGATTCGGATTTTGTCTTCCATGACGGCACCTCGTGAGAGAACGCTATGCGATTGGCGGGACTCGCGCTTATTCCCTTCAGTTGTTATGACTAAACTGGGGCGGCATTACATGCGATTCGAGTGTCGACACCCAGCAGGAATAGATGCAATACAGGCGTTCATGGAGTAGTTAGGAAACTTAGAATTCGAGATGGCTCGAGAATTCGATGTTACGTTTCGTAAATCAAACCATATTCGGTGGACAGGAAAATCTGACAGGGGAAAGTTGCGCGTTGAGCGACCGAAAGGAGCCGCAGAAATGCCCACAGCAAGGAAAGCGACGAAACAAGGCCGGGCGAAGAAGACTTCGACTCAGACTTCAAAGACGAAGGCTTCAGGTACGCGGGTCGGAACGATTGAAGATTGGCGGGAAGGCGGGAGAAAACGTTCGACCGCACGGCGAAAGCAACTGCGCGACGGTAGTTAGTCAACCGCTCAACGACATTTCATGGTCCTCACTCTGCAAAGAGGGCAGTCCGTTAGGGGCTGCCCTCTTCGTCTTGTTTTGAAGTCGCCAATCCCTGATCTGTTACAAGTAATTCTAAGTTGTTTTGGTTGTATCTCTCGCGTCATACGTGTTAAATAGTCGCATCAGTTGAAGTTCGTCGTGATGCTTACGCGTAATATCCCTCACAAACGATCGTCCATCGCGGCGCGCGACGGTTCGAAAAACCAGCAACACAATCGTTCCCTATTCCGCACAACATGGCGTTACTTGAAAGGGATATCTCGGCGGGCAGTGAAAGTTTTCCTGGTTTGCGGATTGTTGCTGGCTGCGTCTGTCTGCAGCGCTAAAGTTCGTGCCGAGAAACCTGAGGTTGCTGATCGGTTAATCGCATAAGCGAATATTCTAGGAGTTCAATGGACTGAAGCGTCTCTGCGAAAGGCCTTAGCAAACTACGACCAGGCTGCGCGCGCTTTGCAAGCTTCAGGAGAGCGACGGAGCGCTGTTATGGCCTTGATGAAAGCCGGCGAGGTTAGCGCATTGCTCGGCGAATATCGCGAAGCACTCGATCGATATCGGCGCGCGTCGATCGTAGCAAACGCTGCGCATGTCGAGCTCGAGGCAGCACAAGCATTGAGCGAGACAGGACGTCTCTATTCGCTTCTCGGCGAAAACGACGAGGCGAAAACGGCGGTCACGAAAGCGCTTGAATTCTTCATCTCGTTAAATCAAACGAATCAATCAAGTGATGTCAAAGCGGCGCATGCGCGCGCACTATGCAATCTGGCCGAGGTTCAATATTCGTCAGGGAATCTATTGAAGTCGGCGGAACATTTCCGTCAAGCCCTCGGTCTGTTTCTTGAGGTCAGCGATAGAGTCGGACAAGCGAGGACTCACTTGTTCCTCGGATACATTGCCGGAAGCTTGGGCGAACCGGACGTGGCGCCAAACGAGATTTCGAAAGCATTGACGCTGTATCGTTCCGCAAATGACAAGACCGGCGAAGGGCTTTGTCTCACCGCGCTGGGAATCTCACACTCTCAAAACCGAGAAGCAGACCAGGCGATTAAGCTGCACACTGAGGCGCGGGACATCTTTCGCTCGATCGGCGATCGACAGAGCGAAGGTATCGCGCTGATGGGTATGGGCCAGGTGTCCGAATTCTTGAACGATTATCAAGCCGCGCTTGAAAAATATAGAGAGGCGCTTCGTCTATTTCAAGCAAAGGGCAACATCGATTTCGCCTCCGTGGCAACGTTTAAGATCGCCAGGGTCTATCGACTATCAGGCGACGGTGATCGAGCACTCACTACTTATGAAGAATGTCTCAAGCTCAGCCGCGCCGCGCAAAAAACGAGAACCGAAGCGAACGCGCTTAACGAAGTAGCATTGGTTTACGCCGCCAAGGGAAATCGCCGGCAAACAATCGCCCAGTATCGCAAGGAATTGAAGTTCTATGCAGCGATTGACGACAGTCGCGGTCAAGCTGCCGTGCTGAATAATCTTGGCGATTTTTTTTCGCGGATAGGGGAGCCCACGAACGCCTTGACTTCATATAAACGGGCGCAACCACTCAGCGAACAAGCAGGCGACAAGGGCGTCCTGATTTTGACCCTGTATAACCTTGCCCGGGCCAGTCGCGACGGGGGTGCGCTTGACGATTCACTTTCGTATATCAGCCGATCGATCCAATTGATCGAAGAGCTGCGTGCTAACGTCGCGAGCCCAGATTATCGGACTTCTTATTTTTCAGGAGTGCGCCGGAATTATGAACTCCAGATCGACGTTTTGATGCAGCTTGATCGCAAACGACCGGGTCAAGGATTCGCTGCGCAGGCTTTCCTTGCGAGTGAAAATGCCCGAGCGCGCTCGCTCATCGATTTGGTTATCGAATCGCGCGCCGACATTCGTCAGGGTTTGGAGCCAGAGCTCTTGCAGCGCGAACGCGAATTACAGGGGTTGCTGCGATCCCAAGCGGAGTACGCGATGGATTTAAAAGGGAAGGGAAATGCGGAAGCTGAAAGCGAGGAAGTCCGACACGAAATAGACCAGTTGCGAAGTGAGTACGAACAGATCGAGGGTCAGTTGAGGGATCGCAGTGCTCGTATCTCGACACTGACAAAGACAGCGCCTCTGGAGCTGCGACAGGTTCACAGCCAGTTGGACGAAAATACAATTTTGCTTGAGTACGCCCTGGGGGATGAACGCAGCTACTTATGGACGGTGACGCGTGATTCGCTGCGCAGCTATGAATTGCCTGCACGCAAGACAATAGAAGACGCCGGACGGGAAATCTATAAAGCGCTTACTGCGCGTCAGGAGTTCGAAGATAAACCCGATGGCAATTATCAACGCGACGTTGAAACTGCCGACGCGTCATACGAGACAAAAGCGGCGACTCTAAGCCGCATGTTGCTTGGTTCAATCGCCAACGAGCTGGGAACGAAACGGCTAATCGTTGTCACCGAGGGTGTGCTGCAGTCCCTTCCGTTCGATGCGCTGCCGGCTCCACGGGGCGATACGAAGTCGGGCTTGCATATGATGAGCGAAACGTTGCCCCTAATCGCAAGTCACGAGGTGATTGTGCTTCCGTCGTTTTCGACCCTAACGACGATTCGGGAAAATGCGCGCGCAATTAATTCGCCTGACAAAATCGCTGCGGTTCTTGCAGATCCTGTTTTCACGGCGAGCGACGATCGTGTGGTGAACGGAAACGAATTCCTTGCGAAGGCAGATCTTAACCAGACCGAGAATTTACCAGCGCTGCGAGATTTCCAAAACTTGCTTCGCAACGGAAGCACCATGCGGCTGGCCCACGCATCGGAAGAAGCAGATACGATCATGACCATGGTTCCGCGTGGCGCGGGCATGGTTGCGAAAGGCTTTCAAGCGAACCGAGAAGCAGCAACCAACTCCTTGGTAGGGCAATACCAAATTGTTCATTTCGCTACGCACAGTTTTCTTAATTCGCAACATCCCGAGTTGTCGGGGGTTGTGCTCAGCAGGGTAAATCAGGATGGCAGCAGTGCGGATGGCTTCATTGGTTTGCAGGACATTTATCGTTTGAATCTTTCAGCGAATCTTGTCGTGCTTAGCGCCTGCGACACCGCTCTGGGGAAAGACATCGAGGGTGAAGGCCTGGTCGGTCTTGCGCACGCGTTCATATCAGCTGGATCAAAAAGCGTCGTGGCGAGTTTGTGGAAAGTTGACGACCGCGCGACGGCGGCATTAATGGCTGAATTTTACCGGGCGATGTTGCGAGATGGTTTACCACCCGCGGCGGCACTAAGAACAGCCAAGGAAAAAATTAGACATCAAAAGTTGTGGAGCGCGCCCTATTTTTGGGCCGGCTTCGTCCTCCAGGGGGAATACAAAGATCCAATTGTAGTCAGAAAACGTTCATGGCACTCTGTGGCCATCGCAGCGCCGGTGGCGCTATTCCTCACGTCCTCAGCCTTTTTTGTTATTCGCAAACGAAGAAACCGCCGCAAGTGTGACGCGTGAACTCATTGACGATTTGCTCAGTCGTGACATGAAGCACCAAACCCCGACATAAAACATTTGCGAACATGCGTCAACGCTACGAACTACCTCCCGAAAGTTTTGATGAGTTGCTCGCTTGGCTAGACCCGGACCGTGCAGTGGCGGCAGACTTATATCTCGAGCTGCGGCACTCGCTGGTCAAGATCTTCGCGTGGAATCGATGCTCGGATCCCGATGGGATGGCGGACGAGACGTTAGACCGGGTTGCCAAACAGATCGGCCGCTTGAAAGTGACATACAAAGGCAATCCCAATCTCTTCTTCTACGGAGTCGCCAACAATCTCATCCGCGAATATCAGAAAAAGATTAAGACGCATGTTCCGATTGAAGATGTTGACCTGGCGAACGAATCGGCTCAGGAGACCGATGTCGAGCTGTCGCTTGCGCGCGAGAAATGTTTGCGAACATGTCTGCAGGAACTTAGCCGGGAGAGACAGGATCTGGTGCTGGGATATTATTCCAAAGAGAAGCACGCCAAGATCGACCATCGGGCCGAAATGGCCCGAAAACTGGGCATTTCTATCGACAATCTGCGTGTTCGAATGTGCAGAATTCGCGTCGCGCTCGAGGACTGTATTGAAAAGTGCACCGATAAACTTACCAGTGGCAAGTGAAATGCTTTGCCGGAATTTTCATAGTCGTAGGAATCGTCGGGAGAGATGACAAATGACTGAACACCTAACCGACATCGAGTTGAGACAGTTCCTCTTGGGAGATATCGATGAGGGGAAACGTGAGCGGATCGAAAAGCTCTTCATCTCTGATTCAGAATCGAAACAGAGAATCTTGATTGCCGAAGAGGATTTGATCGAAGACTACCTCGACGGCTCACTTTCACCGACTCAAAAAGAACAATTCCTTGCACAGTATGGTTACACGCCCCAACACCTGCGGCGACTGCAAATCACCAGGTTAATAAAACAACATGCGATGACCGCCGCCAGAGCGAAAGTAGTCGATGTGCCGGCGCCGCAGCGAAGTTCGTTCGTCTTCAGGCTTTGGCCCCCAAACATGCGGCTCATGATTCCCGCACTCGCTGTGTTGATGATCGCTGTAATCGTGGGTGTAATCTGGCTTTCGCGCTTCAATCGCGGGAAATTCGAGGAGGTTAATCAGCGTGCGTCAATCGAGCGGGAACTTGCGGAAATTAATTCAACGACTAATCCGCCGGCGCCGCCTTCGCAGGTGTTTTCTCTGGTATTGCCGCCCGTTTCCGTTCGGGGAGTTGGTCCGAACAATGAAGTCACGCGAAATCCCGCGACGAGCGTACTCGAACTGCATCTTTTGTGGCCTCAGAAGCAAGAGTTCTCAAGTTATCGGATCACGCTTAACCGCGTCGCCGATACCGAGCAACTCACAATCAATGGGCTACACGTTCAGGATGAGAAGTCCGGGCGTGCGGTCATTGTTAAGATACCCACACACCTTCTTCGACGGGGTTCCTATCAGGTTAGCTTGAGCGGCGTGGGAGACGACGGCACGATCGGCCCCAGCGAAGAATACACTTTCGCTAACCCATCCAAATCATATTAGAGAGACGATGATGTCTCGGCGCGCCGCGCTGAGTACTGACGGGTCTTATGAGTTTGGCAGCATTTCGATTTATTTTCAGCGGACAAACGCGGCGTGTGCCATTTCGCCCGCCGCATTTTTCCCTCGCCAATCATCGTTCCTGAACCGCGTTTGATTCACGCATTCTTCAGCCTCTAAGTTCGATCCTGAAGCCAAATCTGTTACTCTAGCCGGCATCAAATGCCTACAAAGTTTTGTCGATTGTTGTTGGTCGCGCTTCTTTTGGCGAGCATTCTCTGCGCGTTGAATCAGACTGCTTCGGCGCAGTCTTCCGATCAAAATCTCCCGACGGCCGTCATTTCAAACGACCTCAACGGAAAGATCGTCGCTCTTGATCTTGGCGACCCGCGTCTGACCCGACACTACTACGCATTCGAAGCCGACCCTGGTGATTTACTATTCACGGTCGAGAGCAAAAACCTAAACGGCGACGTCGACGTTTTCTCCGCGGTGACGTTTCGGCCGCTGACGAAAACGACAATGTACGCGACGTCGCAATCCAGCGAAATTACCAAAGGGATTTATCTGCGCGCGCATCAGATTTTGATTCTGCGCGTCGAGGCTCGCACGCCGAGCGACGAACCCGGCACGTACCACATTCACTTTGGTGGAACATTCGCGCCTTTCAGCGGTCGCATTCCCGTAGCCGAGAATTCAGCGTCGTCAGAAACGTCGCCGGATAAGTCTGACGCCAATCGGTTGTCTTCGGTTGGTGCAACTATCCCTCGGCCGATTGAAGAAACTGTCGCCGCGCCAAAGCCTTCGCCAGCGAAGTCTGCTGAAGAGACGACGGCGAGGACGACTGCGACTGAGAAACCTGCGACGACAACTCGGCGAACGACTTCACGAAATCCGCGCCGCGGCACGCGTCGGGCTGCTCCAAAGGTGGCGCCGCCAAAGAAAACTGAATCAACTGAGACGCAGACGGCAGGCAAAGAGACGAAGAGCGAAGAAGTAAAACCCGCCGCCGTTACTGAGAAACCGGCGGAGGCGACCCAACCGACTTCCGAAAAACCGAAAGCCCAGGAAGTTGCTCCCGCAGGAGCTCACTTAGTCATTGAAGAAAAAGACGGAACGCGAATCGACAGGCCGATGTCTACTGTACGCCGAGTGATTGTTGAAGGTGGGACGATCGTAATTGTCTTGAAGACCGGAAAGATCGAACGAATTCAGATGGCTGACGTCGCTAAATTTGCGATCGAGCCGCAGTAGACGGTCGAAAGGGCCTGCTCTTTTGTTTTACTCGGCAATATTATCCAGAAACCTCAGTTTCCAGACGCCTCGACTCCTAACAAATCCATACATGACAACTTCGCTGCCGCCCGCATCTTTACAGGCGACGGTAAAATGATTCTTGTCTGCCGGATCGACCTCGGGCTTTGATTCCGCGAAACATTTTGCCGCGTTTGTCTGATCGCTGAACACTTCGCGATACCGTTTCAGCAGTTCGACCTTTCTTCTAACCGATGGAATTCCATAAGGCATCGTGATCGGGAACTGAGACATCGTAGCGATCGATTCTTTGTCGCCCTTGATAACGGCGACTTTGAACTTGCCCCAGAACGAATCGATCGACGGATCAGCCTGAACGACGGTTGCGCTGACTTGCACCGCTCCAAATATCATTATCGCTACTGCCACACCGATCAGGACGTTTCTTGTCAGAGTTACTCTTTGTGTAGTCATACTTTCGAGAACGATTTCTGCCCCGCTTTCCACTTGTCGCGGTTGATGCCATAAATCAAAACTTGCTTACCGAGCAACTCGGTTTGGCTCTCAACCGTTTCGCCGAGCCGTTCCGCGACCTTAATCGAATTGACGTTCGCGGGCGCGATACAGCTAATGACGTGATCGCGATTTAGTTTGGTGAACGCGTATTCCAAGGCGCGCCTCGCACCTTCCGTCGCATAGCCTTTGCCCCAACTTTCGCGCGCGAGCGTCCATCCCAACTCGAATCCGGGCCAGCCCGCGGGATTCATCAATCCGATTCGACCAATTAACTTTCCGCTGCTCTTTTCTTCAACGGCCCACACGCCATAGCCGAGGAAGTACCAGTGGCCGATATAGGCGGCCATGCTCTTCCACGCCTCGATTTCAGTTTGCGGTTGCCCGGTGAGGAATTTCATTACCTCTGGATCAGAGGCCATCGCGAGAAACGCAGGAAAATCATCCTCGCGAAACCAACGCAAAATCAGACGATCGGTTTCAAGCCTGACTTCGTTCAGGTGCATGATTACGGATTGTTACTTGGAATAGCGGCGCACGGCAAGCGCAATCGGTAATCCAATGCCGAAGATGTGAATGAGTAGGTTGGGAATCAGCACCTGCCACGGATAAGACCATGGCAAGGTCGTTGAATGAATCGCTGAAACCCTCATGACAATTCCATACATGAAGAAGTACACACACGCGCCGTACAGAATGCCGCTGAGAATCGCATAGGTGACCATGAATCGGAGAGCGCGGCTTAACAAAAAATAAACCGTTGCGGCAATGAGAGCGATCAGAAAATGAAAGAAAAGACCGAGCGCCGCTGATTTCAGTCCGCCTTGAAACGCATTCTGGCCGAGGGCGCCGCGCGCCACTGATTGCAAAATTCGGATCGGGCTGACGTGGTTTCGGATTCCGAAAAAGACGCAGGCGTAGGTAATGTCCAGCGTGCCGGCGATTAGGCCGCCGGTTAGAATCGCTCGCGCTGCGCTGCGTTTAGGCATGTTGTCGGCGGCGCTTGCGCTACTGTGTCTTTCCGGATTTTAACTGCGAGAGCTTCTCGCGAAACTGCGGCAGATCTTGATTGGCTGGATCGATCTTCGCCAGTTTGTTGATTTGTTCTTCCGCGCCTTTGGCGTCACCTTTGCTCAAGAGTGCTGCACATAAGCCATCGAGAGCCGGCATGTCATCAGGTTTCTTTTGCAGCGCCGCCTTGTACCATTTTTCGGCGGCGTCGAAATGACCGCCGTCGAGGTTGGCGACACCGAGCATCGCCAGGGTATCAAAGTTGGTTGGTTTGATCTTATTCGCCGCAAGCAGATATTCGATTGCCTGATCGTAACGACCGATCTGATATTCGAGCTTCGCAGCGGTGACTTGCGCGTCGAAGTCGTTCGGGTTCTCCCGCGCTTGCTTCATCGCCGTCTGCACGGAAGCGAGCATTTGCTGACCGCCCTCACCGGTCGTTTGATCGCCGCCTGCCACCGGCGGATGATTCGGCGGCAAATTCTGAGGAATCCCCCGATAAAGCCGAGCAGAATTCCGATGATGCCGAAAAGCAAGTTGTCTCTGGTCATTTCGGTGTAAGTTTACTGTGTTGGCTTCAAGAGCGTCCGAATCTGTTCGCGCAATTCAGGATTCTCGGTATGCCCGTGATGCATAACGGCATGGCTCACGGCGGCTTCCAGCACTTCTTCTTCAGTCCCCTCGATGCGCAAGGTGCAACCGCTTTCGCTGGGATGCTCGCGACAGTCGATCGATTTTCGTTCTGACATAGCTTACCTCTTTTGGAGTACGTCGGCTCGACGGCGCTTTGGATTGTGTCTGTACCGCTAGCGGTAGCGAGCGGATCACGTCAGCGGTAATGACATCATTTGATCCCGTCGCTACCGCTCCGGGTACTGACACACGCCGCACTTCAAAGTCTATCGCGATCCCTTGCTCGCGGCCAACGCTTTGGTCCTGGAAATTTGATCGGTGACGGTCTTCAGTTCGTCTGATCCGGGAGGCAAGAGCTTCAATAGTGTTTGCCATTGCTCGATGGCTTTTTTGTAGTCGCCCGCTTGGTATGCAGCGCTGCCAGAAAGGTCTAAGGCCTTTTGATGTTTCGGATTGATTTGCAGCGCGCGGTTGATTGCCTCACTCGGTTTGCCGGCAAGATTTTGTCCGTTCGCTAATGCCAGGGCTTCAGCATAATCCGCCCAGGCATCAGCGTCGTTCGCGTTGAGCGTCGTCAGCTTTTCATAAGCGGATGCCGCGTCGGAGAATCGCTCCTGCATCATGTAGCTCCGCGCCAGCATCGTCCAACCTTGGGCGTCATTCGGATTCTGTTTAAGCCGATCGGCGAGCTTGTCTATGTTCGCGGCGATTTGCTGTGGCGACATGGATCCTTGCGACATCTGACCGGGTTGATCAGCCGCAGAGGCCGCCGTAGTGGCGGGAGCCGTCGCCGGGTTCAGGCCGTGCGGATTGCCAACGATCAGATAAAAAACGATCGCGCCGAGGGGGACGACGAGCGCGACGCTGTAAGCAAAGGCGTTGCCTCTTTTTGCACCAGAGGATGATGCGTCCGGGCTAGCAGCGACATCTTCGAGCAACCGCCGTTCGAGTTCAGCTTTCTCCTGCTGATACTGCTCTTCGCCAATCAAGCCGTTCTTCAGATCCGCATCGAGTTCGCGATTCTGATCTCTATAAACCAGAACGTTGGCTTCGCGTAGTTCGACTTCCTCATTCTCGGTCGATTTCTGTAGCAGCGCCGGTAAAATAAACCAGAGCGCCAGCAGAATCATCAGCGCAGCAATAATCCAAAAAGTTAGCATGGTATTGGTCAGTACCATCCGCGGTAGCGGATGGGTTAGATCTGGGATTACGTAGATTTTATGAACCCACCCGCTACCGCAGGTGGTGACCTATGCATTCCGCAAAATCTCTTCCGCGCGCTTCCGTTCATCCGCGGTCAACGGTTGTTCCTGGATCAACTCGCGACGACGTTTCACAAATCGAAACAGCACCACCGTGCCTAGAATCAGCAAAACAAACGGTCCAAACCAGAGCAGGTAGGTCGTCGATTTCACCGGCGGCTTATACAAAACAAAATCGCCGTAACGCTGCGTCAGGAACGCGATGATCTCCTGATCGCTCTTGCCGGCTTTCATCTGCTCGCGAATTTCCCTGCGCAAATCTTCCGCCAGATCCGCACGCGAATCCGCGAGCGTTTCATTCTGACAAACCAGACAGCGCAATTGTTCAGTCAGCGTTTTCATGCGCTGTTCGATTTGCGGATCTTCGTTAGGCTGCGCTTCTTTGGCAAAAGAGAGCAGCGATGAAAAGAAAAGGAGACAAAACAGCATTGCCAAAATACTCAGCCGGTGGATTTGTTCTCTGTGTCTCAGTGGATCTTTGTGTCTCTGTGGTGAATTACGTCGCGAACGATCCCACCACCGAGACACAGAGTTGTCACAGAGACGCAGAGGCAAGACCCTGTCGATGATATGGTTGAATTTCATTGGTTCAATTGCTTTGCCAGCGGCAGAATCTTGTTCGTCCAAACCTCGTCTGTAATCGGACCGATTTGCTTGAAGCGAATCACCCCGTTCTTATCGATCAAAAAACTTTCGGGCGCGCCATAGACTCCGTAATCGATCGATGTGCGGCCTTCGGGATCAGAGATCGTCAACGTGTACGGATTGCCTTCTTCTTCCAACATCTGCATCGCCGCCGCGCGTTCATCCTTATAGTCGACGCCGTAGATCGGAACATCGCCTGTCTTTGAATACTTCACCAGAACTGGATGCTCTTCACGACAAGCGACGCACCACGTGCCCCAGAAATTAATCAGCCAAACCTTGCCGCGCATGTCTTTGGCGGCGAAGGTCTTCGTCGGCTCTTTGAGTTGCCTTAGTTGAAAATCCGGCGCGGCTTTGTCGATGAGCGGCGAAGGGACTTCATGCGGATCGCGATGCAAACCGACGAGCAAGAACCCGACCAGCCCGATGAACAGCACCAATGGAATTAATAAATACTTATTCATTGGTTACTCGGCGGCTGTCGATGCCGCAGTCGCAGCGACCTTCACGACTTTCGCTTTTGCGATAGGTTGTTTGGCTTGTTTCCTGGCGAGCGCGTAGCGCCGATCGGAAACGGCGAGGCCTCCGCCGATCGCCATCAGTAAGGCGCCGCCCCAAATCCAATTGACCAGCGGCTTGTGATAGACGCGCACAGTCCACCCGCCATCGGCGACTTGATCGCCAAGCGACAAATAGAGATCGCGAAAAATGCTGCGATCGATGGCCGTTTCAGACGTTACGTTTTGCGCGGCAGTGAACGAGCGCTTCTCGGGATGCATGACGGCGAATGGCGGCGAACCAGCTTTCGACACTTCGATGTCCGCGCGCATGGCTTGATAGTTCGGGCCGGGAACTTGCTCGATTTTCTTCAACTGAAACTCATAACCACCGACGCTAACGGTGTCGCCTATGTTCATCTTCACATCGCGCTCGCTTTGATAACTCGTAACCACGGTAACGCCGGCGATGAATACCGCGACGCCAATGTGCGCCAGGTGCATTCCGTAAAAGGCGCGCGATGGTACAGCGAGGCGAGCGAAGAAGTTTGATGCGCCGGTCTGTGTGCGAATTCTGCTGATGATGTTTTGCAGCGAGGCCGCAGTTATCCAGACGGCGAGTAGCAATCCAAGACTTGCGCGCCACTTCCATCCGCCGATCACGAACGGCAAGAGAACTGCGCTGATAACAGCCAAAGCGAATGCCCACTTGAGGCGCACGGCCAACTCAGGAAGCTTCGCCTGCTTCCATTTTGCGATTGGGCCAACGCCAATCAGAAACGCCGCCGGCGCCATCAAAGGGACAAACACGGTGTTGAAGTACGGCGGGCCAACGGAAAGTTTGCCGAGATTCAAAGCGTCAATGAACAACGGATACAAGGTGCCGAGCAGAACCGAACCCGCGGCGACGATAAGCAATACGTTGTTCGTTAGCAGCAGTGACTCGCGCGAGAGAAGTTCGAATTTTGATCCGAGGCCGACTTGTTTTGCTCGCCACGCATACAAGGCGAGTGAACCGCCGATCACCACGGTCAAGAATCCAAGAATGAAAGTTCCGCGCTTCGGATCGTTTGCGAAGGCGTGCACTGAAGTCAGCACACCGGAGCGAACCAGGAAAGTGCCGAGCAGGCTCAACGAAAACGCGGCGATAGCCAGCAGTACAGTCCAACTCTTAAAACCGCCGCGCTTCTCGGTAACCGCAAGCGAGTGAATCAGTGCAGTGCCGACGAGCCACGGCATGAACGAAGCGTTTTCGACCGGATCCCAAAACCACCAGCCACCCCAGCCGAGTTCGTAGTAGGCCCAGAAACTTCCGAGCGCGATGCCGCAGGTCAAAAACATCCACGCCACGGTCGTCCACGGCCGCGACCAGCGCGCCCATGTTGCGTCCAACTTGCCACCGATCAAGGCCGAGACCGCAAATGCAAAGGCGACGCAGAATCCGACGTAACCCATGTAGAGCATTGGCGGATGCGCGACCATCGCCGGGTCCTGCAGCAACGGATTCAAATCGCGGCCGTCGGGCGGAATAGGGAACAGCCGCGCAAACGGATTCGATGTCAGCAGCATGAACAGCAGAAAACCACAACTGATCATTGCCATCACTGACAACACACGCGCGACCATTTCGCTCGGCAGGTGATTGCTGAACAAAGTCACGGCAACCATCCACAGCGTCAGCATGAAAGTCCAAAGCAAAAGCGATCCTTCATGCGAACCCCAGGTCGCGGCTAATCGGTATTGCAGCGGCAGTTGCGAATTGGAATTCGTCGCCACGTTCAGCACGGAAAAATCGTTCGTGATGAACGAGTATCCCAGACACGAGATGGCGATCAGGACGAAGATGAATTGCGCTTGGGCCGTCGGCCGCGCCATCGCGACGAGTTGCGGAATCCCTTTCGCCGCGCCGATGAGTGGCAGCGTCGCTTGTGTCAGCGCCAGCATCAGCGCCAGAATCAATGCGAATTGTCCAATTTCAGGAATCATGAATTCAGTAGTGGTATCTGCAAGCAATTACGATCAGGTCGTTTGTCTTTACTTCGTAAACGAGGCGGTGTTCATGATTGATGCGCCGCGACCATTTACCCGACAGTTCTCCCCTTAATGGTTCAGGCTTTCCTATTCCTTCGAACGGCGATCGTGTTACATCTCTTATCAATTGATTAACTCGTTTGAGAAGTGGCCGATTGTTTTCTTGTAACCACAGATAATCTTGCCAGGCGGATTCGGTGAAGGTAATCCTCATGCCTCGATCAGTTCCTTCTCCTCATTTTGCCCGCCCGCCGCTTCGGCTATAGACTTTCGAAGATGCGCAGCGTTTGCTGGACTGGAAAGGAGATAGACGGTTTCATTCCACGAGTTAAACTCGCTCATCGAGAGCAAAACCACTTCGTCTCCATTATCGGTGCGTAGGACGGCCGGCTCGGCGTCAGCCATGACGCGCTCGATCACTTTCTCGAGGTTTTCTTTGGCTTCATTTACAGAGATCACCGTCATTATTCCCTCCCCAGATTACTTTGACAGCGTCTTCGCCGCCTCGTTCGCCGAGTTCTTAATCTTGTTAATGTCCTTGCCTTGCTCGAGCGCCTTTGCGGCTTCCGGCGGCATGTAATTCTCGTCGTGCTTCGCCATAATCTGCTCGGCGTAGAAAACTCCGTCGGACCCGACCTTCCCCTGCGCCACGCAGCCGCGACCTTCTTTGAAAAGATCCGGGAGAATTCCTTTATAGACAACCGGAATCGTGTTCGCAGTGTCGGTGACCGTGAAGCGAATCGTCAAGCCGTCGTTATCGCGTTTGAGGCTGCCATCCTGAACTAATCCACCGATGCGAAAGGTGCGACCGACGGGCGCTTCTTTCGTCGCGATTTGTGTCGGACTAAAAAAGAAAACCAGATTATTGCGGAACGCGCCGAGCACAAGCCACGTCGCCAAGCCGAGCGCGGCGAGACTGCAACAGATAAAGATAATTCTCTTGTGACGTCTTTTCATTGTATTCCCTGGAGCGAAGTATTGAGACGCGGTTCATTCGTGGCGGGTTGCGGGTTTTCCCGGCGCGCGAGATTTCGTTTGCGCTTCAGAAGCATTAACACTTCACCTACAAGCAGGACGAAGGTAACACCGTACGACCCCCAAACGTAGAGAGCATAACCGCCCATCGAAAAGAATTTTGACCAGTTCATAGTTATGCCGCCACCTCCGCCAGCCACGGCGCTTCCTGCTCTCGTTCACGAATGATATAGCGCAATCGCACTAAGACGACCGCGATCGAATACAGCCAGCATGCTCCTAATAGGAGGAACATCGCTGCCGCCATCGACGGCGCCATCTTGAAACTATTCTTCGAGATGGTCGCGCCCTGGTGCAGGCTATTCCACCACTGCACCGAAAAATAGATTATCGGAACGTTGATTACACCGACTAAGGCCAGCACGGCCCCGGCGCGATCAGCTCTGCGCACGTCGTCGATTGACGATTGCAGCGAGATAAATCCGATGTAGAGAAACATCAGGATTAATGTTGATGTGAGTCGCGCGTCCCAAACCCACCAAACTCCCCATGCGGGCCGGCCCCAGAGTGATCCTGTTACCAGCGAGATGAAAGTGAATATGGCACCAGTCGGTGCGATCGCCTGGGCCATCATCGACGCGAGTCTCGCATTGAACGCCCAGCCGATTCCAGCATAGATCGCCAACATCACGTAGAGAAACATTCCCATCCACGCTGCCGGCACATGTATGAAGAGGATTCGATAGGATTCGCCCTGCTGAAAGTCAGTAGGTGCGACAAAAAACCCAACGTACATGCCGACGATGAAAAGAATCACCGCCGGGACTGCGAAGAAGGGAATAATTTTGCCTGCGCGTGGGTAGAAGTTCGCAGGCGCTGCGTATTTGTACCAATTGATTCTGCGGTTACTCATGAATTTTTCGCACCGTCGTCATTCTGCGCGTCGGAATGCGTCGCGTTACAATTGCTATTCCACGCGCCACGCACTCTGAAGTCTCCACTGTTCATTCCACAGATATCTTCAACGCAGCACTGGTTGCCCAAGGCGCGAACACCAACGAAACAACCAGGGTTGCGGCTAATAATAAAAGCCACGCTTGCGGACTCGCGCCAGTCAGGCTGGCCTGGACTGCGCCGCTGCCAAAGATCAATACCGGAATATAAAGGGGCAAGACGAGCAAAGCGACGAGAACGTTCGCGGCGCGTAAGCCCAAGGTCAGCGCGGCACCAATCGATCCGATAACGCTTAGGACCGGCGTTCCCAGCAAGAGAGAAGCAATCACGATGACCAGGCTATTCTCCGACAATCCGAACTGAAGACCAAGCACCGGCGCGATGACAACCAACGGCAACTCCGAAACTATCCAATGAGCCAACACTTTAGCCAAAACAACTAAATAGGTCGGCTGCGGAGTCAGCACTAACTGTTCGAGGGTCCCATCCTGATAATCGTTGCCGAAGATTCGCCCCAACGACAGCATCGACGCGAGCAAAGCAGCGACCCAAACAACTCCGGGCGCGATTGTTTTCAGCGTTTCGCGCTCAGGGCCGATCCCCAGAGGGAACAAACTGGTCACAATGATGAAGAAGAAGACCGTTGCGAGTACGTCCGCGCGCCGTCGCCAGGCGAGAATCAAGTCGCGCCAAACCAACCAGCTAAACATCGATTGAAATGGGGATTTTGCCACTATGAGAGTTGCAGCCTTTTCACGCTCGATGCGGTCAAATTCAAATCCTGGTGCGTGGCGACGATCGCCGCGCCGCCATTCTTCAGGTGCTCAGTCATAAAATCACGCGACAGGCCCATGGCCGCTTGATCGAGCGAGGTCAGCACTTCGTCGAGAATCCACAGTGTCGCATTTGCCGTCAGCAAGCGCGTCATCGCCAGCCGCCGCCGCTGTCCGGCGGAAAGCACACGCGCCGGCAAGTTCTGTTGTTGAGTCAATCCCACTTGCGCCAAAACTCTTTGTGCTTCTCCTTTATCAAGCGCATGTCCTGCGACGCCGCTCGAGATGCGCAGGTTCTCGATCGCGGTCAACTCATCCTTCACCGCATTCTGGTGACCGAGGTATGCGACGGACGCTGAATACTCTTCGCCGAGCGATCGAATATTCGTTCCGTCCCAAAGCACATCGCCTGCGGCGGGCGTGGCGAGGCCGCAAAGAATTCGCAGCAGACTTGTCTTGCCGCTACCATTTGGCCCCCGCAGTTCGATCAACTCGCCACGCGCGACGGCGAAGTTCAGATCTTTGAACAGGCGGCGCGTGCCGCGCACACAGGTTACGTTGATAGCTTCCAGCATCGTCAGTTCGCAAAAAGTTGGAGCGCAATAGGAAAGCGGACTCGCATGATAATCGAGTTATGGGAAGATGTCATGGCGACGGTATTCTTCAGACGGACAAACAATCCGGGCCAACATTTGAGAGCGAACCAGTAGATAACAGCGGCCGCAATCCTGCCAAAGTCTGTATAGATCTGACTTGGTCTGGTGGTTCACGCAAAAGGGAGATGGATCCCTAAATTATTCGTAAGGCATCCAGGCATATTTTGCGCCGGCCCAAAAAATCATACCTTGACGTCCGCTTATCGTTTCCAGGATGACGTCCCCTGTGAGGGGTGGTAATTTGGAATTCGGCGTCATCTCTTTTAGCTGCCTGACAGATTGAACCTGAGGCGTTGCTCCTGCCGTATTCCGAAGCAGAAACGCCTGGCGCGCGTCGTGATTGCGCCAACCTTGCGCGCCGACTCCATGAATGATCGCGATAAGCAGATCGCCTTTCCCAACACTGATAGCTTTCGGTCGAATCGCCTGAAGGGCCGCCTTCGTTCCCGGAATCGGCACTTGTTTCGGATCTTCGAGAGTCCAATTCGCCAGTTCATTATTAATCACAGTGAGCGAATCGGGATTTACCCTGGCCAAGACTGCAATGTCTTTTGAACCGTCACCATTAAAGTCGCCGATAACAAACGAGAGCGCCTGGGTTGAGTCCATGTTCACCGCTTTGTCGAACACTCGAGCCACTGCTTCATCGATTTCGACGGTTTTTGGCGGAGATGGATTTATCGGCGCCACGGTCGGGGTCGCCGTTGGTCGCACCGACGCGATTAGTGGCGGGAGCGGAGAGTTGGTCACCGGATGAGGTTCCGGTTCCGTGCTCTTACTCTGCTCAGCCGATTTACTGCAACCACATGTGAATGAAAGAACCGCCGCGACGAGAATAGTGATCAGCGAGCTGCCCGTGGGCGGTTCCTTGCTGCGGAATAAGTTAGCGGCCATGTCTGTAATGCTGCGTGAAGAACCAACGTTGACTGGGTCCGGTTGTAGGCCGTTCCCAGTCAACGTCTTAATTTTCCGTCACAAAGAATTCAGAAAATCGATCAACTGATTCTTTTGTGTCGTGCTCAGGTTACGATAGTTGTTGATGACTCCGGTCGCCTCACCCGCGTGTCGAAGAATTGCATCGTTACGCGTGTAGTTTAAGCCATCGTGCATCAGTTCATTCCGCGTGCGTACGCCCCACAGGGGAGCCGTCCGCAACTTGTTCTTCATCGTTTGGTCAAGCTGGCCCGTGTTGGGATCATTTACTTGTGCGATGCCATCGCCGGTGCCGACATCGTGCAACAGAAAGTCACTGTACGGGTGAATGATCTTGTTGCCTAACGCATTCGGCACAGTAAACGCGCCGCCATTGATTAGTGTTCCCGGCGTGGCGGTGGTCAAAGTCGTGATGTGACAGATGTCGCATCCGATCGAGTGGAAAAGGGAGGCGCCTGCTTGAGCGCTTGACGTAGCGGCAAGCCGCGTATCCCGTGACGGCGCCTTGCTCGCGCGCATGAAGCGCGCAAACGCATCGATGTCGTTGTCTGGATCCTCGCCGCACTGGATCGATGAATTGTTAGTGCACGGCGTGGTATCGGACACGTCATCACACAAAGTGGTTACTTCCTGAAGATTGAACCGATTGGTGATGCCCATCTCGTTCAAGTAGGCTCCACCGGCAAATGTCAGCAAGCTGGCATCTTGACTCTTCCAACCGAAGCGGCCGATGCGCAGTGCACCGTTGGCTTCGGCGACCGGTACAGCAGTTAATTGCCCCTTCATGCCGGACGGCTGGCTGTTGGGGATGTTTTGCAAAGTAGTGTTCGAAATACACTCGACAAAACCCAGACCCATGAGATTGGTAGTCATCCGTCGGGCCCGGATTGTCTCAGCGCCAGGCACGCGCTCCTGTGCTTGTTCATTCGGATGATTGTAGATAATCGCGTGCGTTGTCAGATCGGTCACTACTCCGGGACAAGTAGCTCGCTGGTTGATGAGCGACCGATTCGCGATGGTCACACCCGTTAAACCACCGCCGTCATTGATTGTGAGTGTGGCGGGGACGAAATTACCGGAACCGTCACTGTGGCCGGCCCTTAACTCTGAGATCTGGCTGATGCCGCCAGTGACCGGGTTCTGATGACATTCAGCGCACGACTGAGCGTTATAGACGGGTCCTAAACCCTTCGTTACGTCGTCGCGCTTCTCGAACGTGCCTCTATCTGCGTCATGCGTGGCCTGGCTGACAAAGGACGTGTCATTGGTTAGAGTATCGAAGCCCGTCGGAGCTTCGGTTGCTGATTGGCTTTGGACGGTTCTGGCCGTCCAGATGGGAAGGGCGAGAGCTACCGCGAACAGAAGAAAGATTAGGATCCTAAGATAGGTGGTCATGTTCGTAAGTCTCCTTAGTGAATCGAGCAGACGTTTAGAAACAAGTCGGCGCTGCCGAGCAGGTCGTTTTGTTTTGCTAAGCATTTTTCAACCGAGCCAACGTATTGCACTGATCAGGCTCGACCGTTGCAAGTGCGGCGAACTCTAATACGAATAGTGGGTTATGTCAATAGCAAATATTTTGCTACGGAAGAATAAACAGCACGAAAAAATGCTTTGTTGTTGGAGTTTTGACGCAGAGGATCGCTGGGATGTCGCTGGGAACTAATAATCCGATATCTCTAAAGGAAAGCTTTTGGATTTCGCTATGAACCGCTTCGCCGATCGCGATCACCAGGTTTCATTTTTAGCTGAGCAACTCGTGGAAATTGAGCAGCGGCTAATTCCTACAGGCCTCCATGTCTTCGGTCGCGCGGCGGAGCTAAAAGAGAAAGCCGATCTGTTGCGGATGGTTGCGTCATTCGAGCGACCTGAGCATGGTGCGCGCGCCTTGCCAGCGTTAGTAGCTGACGCGCTCGGTCTCGATCCTGATGTGCTTAGCGAAGAACCCAACAATGAGACAAAGGAATTGATCGACGGGATGGTGGCCGATGCGATTTCGCGGTTTTGCGAAAAAGAAGCTGCGCATGCCGCCGGTTGGTTGAATTCAAAAGCGAGCGTCAAGGTCGAAGATTCGCTTCAAACCTTCAAGCTTCTTGAAAAGATTTCTGAACAGCTCGATTTAAATCACGAGATCGAGTCGTTGATGCGCGCTTTGCGCGGCGAGTACATCGAGCCCGGCCCCGGAGCGGACATCGTGCAGAATCCTTTCGTGCTGCCCACGGGTCGCAATACTCACGCGGTCAATCCTTATTCAGTTCCGTCGCGCACGGCGTTCGATCGCGCACAGTTCACCGCCGATGCGCTGCTTCGCCGATATCTGGATGAACATGGTCGCTATCCGCGCGCAATGGCATTGGTGTTGTGGGGGCTCGACAACATCAAGACGCAGGGCGAGGGAGTGGCGCAGGCGCTGTGGCTGTTGGGCGTTCGCCCAATTCGCGACGCGCTGAATCGTGCGACTGAAGTTGAAGAAATTCCGCTCGACGAATTGCAGCGACCGCGCATCGATGTTGTGATGACGGTATCGGGGATCTTTCGCGATCTGTTCACGCCGACGATGGCTTTGCTTGATAAGGCCGTGCGTCGCGTCGCCGGTTTGGATGAACCGCCGGAGATGAATTACGTGCGACGCAACGTTTCGGAATCGGTTGAAAGTGGAACGGCCGATTTTGATGATGCAGTAGCTCGCGTCTTTTCAAACGCACCGGGCAACTATGGCACGAACGTTAACTTCATGGTGATGCAGTCAGCCTGGGAGAACGAAGCGGCATTGGGCGATCTGTTTGTGACGCGGAAATGTTTCGCATATACACGCGATTCGAAAGGACGAACGGTTGAAGGCCACGAGGCCCCGGAATTAATGAATGACGCGCTGGCTCGCGTCGAAGCCACTTATCAAAACATCGACTCGTTCGAGGTCGGCATTACCGATGTGGATCATTACTTTGAATATCTCGGCGGAATTTCCAAAGCTGTCGAGAAGCGTTCGCAGTCGCGGCCTTCGATCTATCTGTCCGACTCGCTTTCGCCGCAGACGAAGATTCGATCGCTGGAAGAAACTGTGCGGCTTGAGACGCGAACGAAAACGCTCAATCCAAAATGGTACGAAGGAATGCTGAAACATGGATTCCGTGGCGTGGCGGAGATCGAGAATCACGTGGCGAACACTTTTGGTTGGAGCGCGACGGCGGATGCTGTCGACCCGTGGATCTATACCGAGATAAGCAAAACATTTCTGCTGGACGAAGAGATGTTCAATCGGCTGCATAAATTGAATCCGCATTCATTGCAATCGCTGGCGAAGCGTCTCCTGGAAGCGCATGACCGCGGTTATTGGAATCCGGATGAGGAAGTGCTCGAAAAGCTGCGTGAGATTATTTTTCAACTCGAAAATAAGGTGAGCGTCGCGTGAAAGTCACCGTTCTTTACGTCGGATCAAGTTTGCTCGCGCCGCTGCGCCGCGCCGAAGGCGAAATCAATCGGCGCCACGGACTGGATCTGCTCGTGGCGACGCACAACTTTGGCTCGAACTTCACAGACGATGAATGGGGCGCGATCGAAAATGATCTGAATGAAAGCGAAGTCGTCTTCGTCATCCACGTCATGGATGGCGAGAATGCGGCGCGTCTGATCAGCTTCCTGGACCGAGAGCGGACGAAAAAACGCGCGATCATCGTCATCAATTGCATGCCTGACTTGATGAAGCGTACGCGCATGGGCAAGCTCGATCTCGCAAAGCTTTCAGGCGTGTCACGCAAGGGTGCAAGCCGCGAAGCGTCAGAGACGGAAGGGAAGCATTTGCTCTCAGCGGTGACCTCGTGGATTGGAAGACAAGCGCGCGGCAGTCGCGCGAAAAGCGGCGGCAATGGCCGTGGGCGCGACAAGTATTTGAAATGGGCTGAGCGCCTGCCGAACCTGCTGAGATTTGTTCCGAACGCGGGCCGCGTTGGTGACGCCAGGAATTATCTCCTCCTTATGAGTTACTTCCTGCAGCCGACGCCGCGCAACATCGAGTCAATGATTCTGCTCGCATTGAAGAATTACATCGACGATGAAAGATTGCTCGCAATCGAAATTCCGCCGCCTGAAGCTTTACCCTCGGTCGCCATTTATCATCCCGACGCGCCGGCGTTGTTTGAGTCCTTCAACGCGTACGAGGTTTGGCATTCACAGTTCAAAGGCCAAAGGCCAACGTCTAACGGCTCGGGTTTAGCCCCCAACTCAACGATCGGGTTGCTGTTAATGCGCCCGCAGATTATTAGTAATTCGCGAAGGCATTACGATGCTTTGATTCGAGCGATTGAAGATGAAGGGTTGAGCGTGGTCCCCGCGATCTCGACGCTGATGGATAACCGGGAAGCATGCGAGCGGTTCTTTATTACAAGAGTCGGGAGTCGGAAGTCGGGAGTCAGCAAGATTGAAACAACTGGCAATGGACAACCGACTACTGACAACGGCCGAAAGCCTCGTGTTAGCCAAATCGTCTCGCTTACCGGCTTCAGCTTCGTCGGTGGGCCGGCCATGAATGACAGTGAAGCTGCTTCTGAGTATTTGCGCGAGCTGAACATTCCGTATCGATCATTGGTTAGTCTCGACGCGCAGACAATTGAATCGTGGCGCGAGTCATTCACCGGTTTGAACCCAGTTCAGACCGGGATGCAGGTCGCGATTCCGGAAATCGATGGCGCTACGGAGCCGTTCGTCTTTGGCGGCATCCCCGCACGTGGAGTCGAGCCTGCCGCTTTGGAAGATCGCTGCGTGCGCGCCGCCAGGCGAATCAGAAGATGGCATCGACTGCAAACAGCGCCGCGAACCGAATTGAAAATCGCGCTGGTGCTCTATTGTTTCCCGCCGAACAAGGGCAACATCGGCACGGCCGCCGACCTCGATGTATTTGCGAGTGTGTTTGATGTTCTCAGTAAACTCAAAGCGGAAGGCTATGAAGTTCCGTTGCCCGACAATGCAGATGCGTTGAGGCAATCGCTGCTGAACGGTAACTCTGATGAATTCGAAGCGGCGCCAGGCGCGATCAATACGAAAGATGGGGAGTTGCTGATTCAGGGAATCAAGCTCGGGAATATTTTTATTGGCGTGCAGCCAACGTTCGGTTACGAAGACGACCCGATGCGCCTGCTGATGTCGAAGGGTGGAACACCTCATCACGGCTTCGCAGCGTTCTATGCTTATCTCGAAAAGGTTTTCAAAGCAGACGCGGTGGTCCACG
Organism: Acidobacteriota bacterium; assembly: GCA_003222895.1. Taxonomy (GTDB): domain Bacteria; phylum Acidobacteriota; class Blastocatellia; order Pyrinomonadales; family Pyrinomonadaceae; genus UBA11740. Next base: position 64,763 of record QHXI01000066.1, read on the forward strand.
TCGGGACGCACGGCGCGATGGAGTTCATGCCGGGGAAACAGGTCGGTCTCTCAAGCGAGTGTTGGCCCGATCGCTTAATCGGCGAGCTTCCGAACATTTACATCTACAGCGTCAACAACCCTTCGGAAGGCACGATCGCCAAACGCCGTTCGTACGCGGAGCTTATTTCTTATCTCACGCCGCCGATCGAGAATGCCGGCTTATATAAAGGACTGGCGACTTTGAAGGAGCTGATCGAGAGTTATCGCAGGGTAGTCAACCAGGATGAGCGCGAGCGAATTTTCAAAGCGATTGAAGAATCTCGCAAGGAACTCAACCTCGGTCTCTGCTAATCAGAAACGGGAAGGGAAATAACGTGGGCTCGGAACTCTTCTGCGCCTAAGCGATGCCGAAATGCTTCGACGCCGTTGATGCACAGCACGGGTATCTCGTATCGATAACGCGCAAACAGTTCGGCGTCTTTCTCGATATCAACTTCTTCCAAGGTGTAGAGTTCGTCACACCGCGCGGCGCTCATCTGTGCTTTCATTTCATCACAGAGGTGACAGCCGGGCTTGGTGTAGAGAGTCACGAGCACTTTGGACATGAATGACGGCGGAAGAATCGTCCTGCTTCACTCTCGTAAGAGCGAAGCAGGACAGAGAGACTACACTGCGCTGACCATCGACTATTTCTTCTTTTTCGATAGAATATCGGCGGCCTCGCGAAGGAAAGCGGGTATGTCGGCTATCACATGTTCCGCCTGAAGTGGCGAGAAGACACGCTTGATGTAGGCAAGCAGTTCCTTCTCGTCAATTTGCGCCTTACCGGTCTTACTATTGAAGTGCGCGCTTGGCAACGGCAGGAGGCGATCGAAGGAAGCCATCTGCGGTGGGGCAACAGCAGCTCCTGTCAGACCCGATGCGGGTCCGGGACTCAGCTTCGGCAATGGATTCGGCGGCTGGGTTACGCAGAATGACGCGCCATTTGTTTGTATGTCATCGAACTTGCTGTACATCTTTTGCACAGTCCACGTGTTTGGCCCGACCGTGATGGTGCTTGATTCGCCGTTGCAAATATCTCCGTTCTCGGCGCCGCTTGAGGTTTCGAACCAGGCATTCAACTGTGGGTCAGTGACCATCTCGGAAAACTCGTGACTCGTAACCTGAGTCTGGCGTTGCTCCTGCGTTTCAGCCAGGTGTAACGAACAACCCGCGTCGCTCGGACACGAAGCGTGAAGGCACGTATTATCAAGCGCCGGGATGATGGAGTAGTAGCACCAGTTACCGGCCGTCGTTTTGAAGAAGCTGTGGTATCCGAACGCCGTGTCATGCACGGGTTCACACAGCACCAAGCCTTTGCCTGGATCGTTGATTGCCAGGCTTTCGTCCAGGTAGATAATGAGGCCACTGTTCACAGTCGGTTCCGGAAATGCCCCGGCGTTGATGCACGACTGGATCGTATTGTGAATGATGGTCTCGTTGAGTTGACTGGGTACGTTGGCCAGGAACGTCGCCTTGATAAACGCGCCGGTGACTCCCGCACCAAAGCCGACGCCGTATTGGGTCAAAATGTTCATGTACTTGCTGGCCAGAAAGTCTTTGATGAACTGATTGAGGCGATTGGCTCGCGTTTGGTGCGCCGCGTCTGACCAGTGTGGTCCCCAGTAGCTGGTGATAATCTGCGGGCACTTGATGATTGGCCCCCCGTGATAAACGAAGGTCGAGTGCAGCGCAGCGGTTACAACTGGTCCCGCTTGTTCATGCAGGGTCTCAGTTCCGCGAGTGGCAGGCTTGGCAGGAATCGGACTGACTCCGCCGTAAGCTCTGCGATAAGCTGTCTTTTCGGTTGCGTTTGCTTTCGTGCTACGAGATTTCCTAGGCATAAAGTTGCTCCTTCTTGATGTAACTGCATTGACAGGGTGAGGGTTGCGTTGTTCCATTGGTTAGCGTCTGTCGTTGCAACCCTGGAGCGACAGGATCAGTAGTGTTTCTCAAAAGAGTTAGCTTCTTCATCGTCGCTCATCGGACACGACTAGGAAGACTCCGCAAAGAATAAGGGTTGATCCGTTCGAAATATCAACCACACGGTTCTTAGCTGTAGCTAATGCGCGTTATTTCGGAACCGGGCTTCACCGGGAAAGAATGCGAGGGACGTCCTAGGCCAGAGGACCGGTTGTTAGAGAAACGGTGCCAGTCTAGCGGAAGCTGGTATTCGCGTCAACATTTTTGTGTGGAGTTGCACTCATTGCGCAGTAGCCAGCGCAGTCGTTGAGAGACGCTTTCCAAACCAAGACGAGAAATCCGCTTGCCTCAAATGCCTCGGAAAGTGTATAAAAGTCCGCTGTCGAGTCATTTTTATAATTGTTAGGGCCCGACCGCACTTCTAGTGAACAAGGCGAATCGGTTTTCACAGAGACATCAATCCCTGTGTCGCGGGTAATTGTATATTGTCGCAAACCCGCGGCGTTGAAGTGTGAGTGGTCGGCAATGTGATCGTGATCACAAATAGGTGGAGGTTCTCGAGAGTGGACAGTAGCTTGGACCAAGAGAGTTCAGCACTTGCCGCACCGCCGGCAAACGCTGCGACTCCGCCTGCGCCGAAAGCTCCAGCCAAGCCTCCGGCGAAGACCGCCGTTGTCGTCGAGTCTCGACCTGACCCACCAATCAATAAGAAACGTCGCCAAATTGTCTGGCTGAGCGTCACGGGTTTTCTTACGACTTGCTTTTTAATGTTCGTGCGCTTCTTTCTGCCGCGCGCGATTTTCGAACCGTCCAGCACTTTCAAAATCGGTTTTCCCGGAGATTACGCGCTGGGTGTCGACACGAAATATCAACAGATGTATCGCATCTGGGTTGATAAGACCTCCGATCGTTTGTTTGTAGTCTACGCGCGGTGCACGCATCTGGGTTGCACGCCAGACTGGAAGCCGAGCGAAAACAAATTCAAGTGTCCATGCCACGGCAGCGGTTATGACAGCGAGGCGATCAACTTTGAAGGCCCCGCGCCGCGTCCGATGGATCGCGCGCACGTCGAGTTGGACGCTGAAGGACAAGTCCTGGTCGACGTGAGCAAGCTTTACAAATGGCCTAAGGGTGAGAAGAACGAGTTCAACGATCCTGGCGCATATATTCCGCTGTAATCAATGGCTGAGTCGAACGATCCAAAAGATACAAAGCAACTAACCGGCGAAAAGACAAACGTCGGTTTGGTTGAGCGCGCCAAAGACACGGCGATGTCTTTGAAAGATCGCGCGCTTGAAGAAGCCAGGGAGTACAAAGATCCACAGCAGACTCAAGTTTGGAAATCGATCTTCAGGGTCTCGCACGAGCGGTCAGACCCGCGCAATCGTTCGCTGGCGATCCTCTCGAATGTCTTTCTTCACCTTCATCCGGCGAAGATCAATCGTGATGCGGTGCGTTATCGGTACACGTGGGGAATGGGCGGCATCACATTTTATCTGTTCATCGTGCTGACGTTCACGGGCGTGCTTCTGATGTTCTATTACCACCCGTCGAAGATCGTTGCGTTCCGCGACATTCTTTATCTCGAGCATGACGTTCCGTTCGGGAAGCTTCTGCGCAACATGCATCGTTGGGCGGCGCACCTGATGGTGATCACCACCTGGCTGCATATGTTTCGGGTCGTGCTAACGGGTTCTTACAAGAAGCCGCGCGAATTCAATTGGTGCGTCGGCGTGGTGCTGCTGGTGCTGACGCTTCTGCTGTCTTTTACCGGATATTTGCTTCCCGATGATCAGCTCGGCTTCTGGGCGGTGACCGTGGGGACGAACATGGCGCGCGCTACGCCGATGCTCGGGAACGAAGGGCCATTTGGCGCGCAGCTTGGGCTGACGCCATACAACGACGTGCGGTTCGGTTTGCTGGGCGGCTCGATCGTCGATGCTAATGCCTTACTGCGGGCGTATATTTGGCACTGCATCGGCATTCCGCTGGTCGCTTCCATATTCATGGCGGTGCATTTCTGGCGCATTAGAAAGGACGGGGGAATCTCCGGACCGGCGCCGGTGATGCTTGAATCGGAAATGAAAGTTCTGAAGAAGAAATAGCTTTAATCTCGACTTTGAGATCTTAGATCCAAGAACGATGAGCGCAATCGTCGCACAACCACCGCAAGCAACTTCGCGCCGTAACCGATTGATCGGTCTGGTCGTCGTTTTGGTGTTGCTGGCGCTGTTCGCCTATTCAGTTCAGGACTGGCATCAGATTTGGATAATCGTTTCGGCGCCGGACAACGTTCCGATCGTCGCGATGCTGTTCCTGGTTCCGTTCTTCACCTGGTTGGGAATCAAGCAGGCGCACGCGAACGATAGGCTAATTAGCGATCTCGAAGGCGACAAGGATCTCGCAAAGACCCATCATCGCAAAGTCGAACCGTGGCGACCGGGTTGGGCGAAAGAACTTCACGTCTGGCCGTATCTGGTGCGCATCGAGTTTCTGTCCGCGGTGATTGTGACGGTCATTTTGTATGTCTGGTCGATCGCGCTTAACGCGCCGCTGGAAGAGCCTGCGAATCCGAACCTCACGATGAATCCGTCGAAAGCTCCGTGGTATTTCCTCGGTTTGCAGGAGATGCTCGTCTATTTCGATCCGTGGATTGCCGGCGTCGTTATGCCTTCAGTCATCATGATCGGATTGATGGTGTTTCCTTATGTTGATTCGAATCCGCTTGGGAACGGCTATTACACGATCAGGCAGCGACGTTTCGCGGTGAACATGTTTAGTTGGGGGTTCCTGATGTGGATCCTTTTGATCTTTATCGGCACGTTCATTCGCGGTCCTGGCTGGATTTGGTTCTGGCCCGGCCAGACCTGGGATCACAACACCGTGGTTTTCGATCGCAATCGTGATGTGCATGAAATCGTCGGCCTGACCGTCGCGAATTTTCCCAACCATCCCGATCTAATGAAGTATGTGATTATTCCGGCATTTGGGTTTGTATTGGTGGCCGGATTCTTCATCGTCGGCGCTCTGTTCTTTCATTGGTTGATGAAGCGCGCCAAGTTCCGGCTGCGATATCTTATTTCGCCAGGACAGTTTTTTGGGTGGGCGCGAAACGATGATCCGTTCGAAAAGAAACTGTTGGCAAACACCAGCATGCTGCAGTATGCAATGTTTCAATTCTTCGCGATCAGCGTCTTGCTGGCGATGCCGGTAAAACTTTTCTTACGACTCGTATTCACGATCAAGTACGTCTGGGTGACTCCCTGGTTCAATGTCTAATCTTCCGAGGAATCATTAACTGTGGCCGAATCTCCTGAACCAATCGAATCCCTGGTAAAGAAAGATGCGGCGCCGCAGCGCGATCCGATCGTTAGTCGATCTACCAGCGCGATCATGCTCGTCTCCACAGTCTTGTTAATGCTATGTACTGGCTGGGCCCTTTATGACGAAGGTTTCGGCCAACGCCCGTGGAGACCGATCCAGCGCGAATTCGTCAAGCGCTACACCGCCTATCTCCGCAGCATCCGCAAAGACGCCGGCAAATCCGAAGAAGAAATAAAAGGAACGCCGGAATATCAGCAGCTCGATGAAGACGCGAAAGCGTCGCTCGACAAAGTCAAAGGCGACATCGCAGATATTGATAAGAAAGTTAATGGGATTCAGGCGAAACTCGACGCGGTAACCGATCCGTTTCAAAATCAGCGTGGCCGGATCGTCGTCATCACATTCAAACTTGAAAAGTCGCGCAAGGGAAGTCTGTGGGAACGCTATTTCAAGAGCCAGTTGGATTCGAAAAAGAAAGAGCAGGTCGCGGTTGATCTCCCCGCTGACGATTCCGGCAAGACAACGCGACAGAAGTTTGATTTTGCGCAACTCGAAACGATGTTCAATGACTTGCGCGAAGAGAAGGCAAAGTACCAGGGTGAAAAAGCTGAACTGCTGAAAGAGCCGAGCGAGCTCGCCAAGAGGCGCGACGAATATCTGAAGAATCACGTCAGCATCCTGCCGAGAAAGAACATCGACGATCTGATCAAGAAGAACCAAGACGCGTTCGACTACACGATTCTTGGTCACCAACTCAGCGTTAACGAATTCGGGATCGTCGATCGTTGCGAGATTTGTCACTTGGGCGCACGCGAACCGCTGCCGATCAAGGCATCGGATATGGCGCCGTCCGGCCCCGGAAAGAAGCCCGATGAATTGGCCCAGGCGTTTGTGAGTCACCCGCGCAGAGAGCTTCTGCAAATTCACAATCCGGAAAAATTCGGCTGCTCGGCTTGTCACGGCGGCAATGGCCGCGCGACGACCAGCGCGGTCAAGGCGCACGGTCAGAATCCTTTCTGGCTTCATCCGTTGTTCCACAAGGAGAACACTGAAGCTGGTTGCCAAATGTGCCATGCCAACGATCGTGTGACACAGGGCGCGGACACCCTGAATCTCGGCAAAGATCTTTTCTATCAGCGTGGCTGCATGGGCTGCCATCGAATGGAAGCGTTCGATCGAGAGAGCGATGCGTTGACGAATGCACGACAGCAGATCTCTCAATTGCAGGATCAAATCGCGGCCAATGAACGGCAGGCGCAATTGGATACAAACCCGCCGGGAAATACTCCCGACGACGAAGTGCAAAGATTATTGGCCCATGCCGATTCGTTGCGTGTCCAGAACAGCCAGCTCGCCGCACGTATCGACGAGCTGAACGTACAGACGCGCTATCTGCAGCAGGATCAAAAGAAGGTAGGGCCAAATCTCAAAGATGTGCGCCTGAAACTGCGCAAGGAATGGATTCCGGTGTGGCTGAAAGATCCGCAGGCATTTCGTCCGGGCACAAAGATGCCGACCTTCTGGCGCTTCTCAGTCGATGAAAACGGCGATGACGATCTGAAAGCGGTCGCTGCTTATCTGTGGCAAAACGGCTTTGACGGGAAAGTTCCCGCGCAAGCGCCAGGCGACAAAGCCCACGGCAAAGAGTTGTTCGAATCCCGCGGCTGCATGGCTTGTCACTCGATCGGAGAAGAAGATCAAAAGCTGGGCGGCACGTTCGCCGCGAACCTTTCGCGCGTTGGCGAGAAAGCTAATTACGATTACATCGTGCGCTGGATTTACAACCCGCGCGAGCGCTGGGCGCCCTACTGTCCGAAAGAACATCGAGACCTGACGCCTGACGATTACGCGAAGCACAACCTGCCTTATCTCTTCGACACCGAACTGCATTCAACCTGTCCGAATGACGGGGCTGAGTTGCAGGTGCAGAACATGACGGTGATGCCGAACCTGCGACTGTCCGAACAGGATGCGCGCGACGTCGCCACTTATCTGTTTTCACTTTCGCAGCCGCAGACCTCGGAAGATGTTTCGTTCATGGACGATCCGAAAATTGCCGAGGAAGGGAAGGCCGAAATCAAGCAATACGGTTGTGCGGGCTGTCACGAGATCAAGGGTTTCGAGGAAGAGCAGCGCATCGGAAAAGAATTGACAACTGAAGGCGCGACACCGCTTGAACGGCTCGATTTTGCGTTGTTGACGCAAGATGCCGAGTTTGGCAGAGAGCCAAAGGATGCTAACGGCAAAGCGTTGGTCGATCACAAAGGCGAGAAGGAAAAAGAGTGGTACAACCATCGCGGCTTCTTCGAACACAAGCTGAGTGATCCGTCGGTCTATGATCGCGGCAAGTCGCAGTATCTCGAGCCCAAAGATCGTCTGCGCATGCCGAAGCCGTATCTCACAGAGCAGTGGCGCACGGGACTGACGACGCTGCTGGTCGGTAGCCTTGGATCCGAGGGTGCAAACGTGCCGGCCGCGCTCTTCTATAATCCGCAGGATTCGCGCCGGCAGGATATTCAGAACGGCTGGTGGGTGATCAAGAAATACAATTGCATGGGCTGCCACGTGCTGCAGCCGGGCCAGCAAATCGGCGTTTACAACAACGCGGCGGAGCCGATGATGAATACCGGTTCGGTGTTGAGCGCGCTGCCGTTCTATGCAAACACCAAAGAGTTTCTGCCGCCGATGTTGACCAGCGAGGGCGCGCGTGTCGATCCCGATTGGCTGATGAAGTTCCTGAAAGATCCTTCGATGATGCAAGCGGACGAAAAACCGATGGTGCCATCCTCGGCGCCTGCCCCGTCATCGTCGCCGGCAGCTTCATCGTCACCTGCGACGAACACTTCGACGGCGACTGCCAATGATCAGCGCGGCGGGCGGCTGTTGCCGCAGTGGGGTCTGAATCGAAATGGCGTGCGTCCTTACATTCAGGTGCACATGCCGACGTTCAATTTTTCACCGAATGAGTTGCGCACGCTGGTGAGATTCTTCATGGCGGTTTCATCGCAGAACGATCCATACATCAAAGAGCCGATGACGCCGATGACTGAAGCTGAGAAATCGATCGCACGAAACATCTTCGTCTCGGGCACGCCTTGCTTAAAGTGTCACATCACCGGCGAGCCGACGCACGACGCGAAAGCGAAGGCGCCGAACTTCTTGCTGGCGAGCCAGCGTCTGAAGCCCGATTGGACTTTCCGTTGGCTGCTCGACCCGGCGCAGATTGCGCCCGGCACTGCGATGCCGAGCAGTTTATTTAAGAGGGATCAGGATCACTGGGTGGTGAATCTGCCGAATCCACCGTCAGACGTCGCGAACTATCATTACGATCACGCGCGCCTGCTGGTGCGATACATGTTCCTGATGACACCGGACGAGCAACGTCGATTGTTATCGGCATCGCCTGCGCCTGCTGCTGCAGCGCCCGCGGCAACGCCGGCTCCACAGAAGACGGGCAAGAGTAATTACCGAAGAAAGAGCCGTCGCGATGCGTTAGCAGCTCATCACGCGCGTGCCCGAAAAAAACTAAGCCGAGCAGTTGAGAAGCGGCGTTCAGCGTACCGACTTCAGTCGGGGATTTGGTCTGACCGAAAGACCCAACTAAAGTTGGTACTCTAAACACCTGTAGCGTATGCTTGCTTTTTAAAATTTGTGGTTATCTTAGATTTGGAGGACTCAATTTATGTTGAGTAAAAATACAAAATTGTGGGTCAGCCTGATTGCCTTGATCAGTCTGCTGTCCCTCGCATCGTCGTGCAGCAAGGGCGGCGGAGACGAAGAGAGCGCAGGCGACGCCGGCGGCAAGGCCTATACGGCAAAGGGTAATGAAGGCAGTATTTCCGGCGTTGTTTCCTACGCCGGCGCGGTGCCTGAAGCGAAGAAGATCGACACGTCGGCGGACGCGGCTTGCACCTCGAAGAGCCCGAACCTGACGACTGAAGATTGGGTTGTGAAAGATGGCAAACTGGCGAACACCTACGTTTACATCAAAGACGGAACGCTCGCTGATAATTCGAAGATTGGAGACTACAGCTTTCCAACTCCGACCGCGGCCGCAACTCTCGATCAAAACGGCTGCCATTACAAGCCGCACGTTCTCGGTGTAATGGTGAATCAGCCAATCACAATCACCAACAGCGATCCGACGACGCACAACATTCACTTCACGCCAAAGAACAATCCTGACTGGAATCAGTCGCAACCTAACGGCGCGGCGCCTTTGACGCACAAACTCGCGCGCGCTGAAGTCCTGGTTCCGGTGAAGTGCAATCAGCATCCGTGGATGAAGTCTTACGTTGGGGTAACCAAGCATCCATTCTTTGCAGTGACAGCGGAAGACGGCAGCTTCACGATCAAGGGTGTACCGCCGGGCAAATATACGGTGGTTGCGTGGCATGAAGGCGGCGCGAATGGAACCGAGAAGACTATGCAAGTGACGGTCCCAGCCAGCGGCGCAGTGAAAGCTGACTTCTCGTTCGGCGCTTCAGCACTGGGTCAGCCAAGCTCGCTGCAGATGCTCGAAGCGATCGAGTTTCCGATGTTGAGCAAGCACTGATCGAATTGCGGATTTCGGATTGCG
>QHXI01000131.1 GCA_003222895.1 Acidobacteriota bacterium
TTCAGCCACTAACCGATTTCCGGCAAGAAATGTGCACGTCCCACACTGCTCACGGGCTGAATGCTGATCGCGGAGTGCCGGGCGCTGCAGCTACTGTCCTGCCTCGATCTTTGCCGTAATCAGACCGACCTTTTCCACGTTAGAAGCATGCGCGATATCGATCACCTGCGCTACATCCGAAAACGGGACTTCGTCATCGCCCTTGACGAACATCACGCGCTCTGCGCGCGTCTTAAAGATGTCAGAAAGACGTGTCTGAAGCTGATCCCAAGCAACCGGGTCCTGGTTGATCTTCAGAGTCGGACGCTGCCCAGGCGCACTCTGCACCACCTGCACGACGATTGTGCGATCGTTCGGCTCCTGCTGCTTTTGCTTGTCTTTGGGCGGCTGAGGAACGAGCGCATCCAAGCCACGAGGCGTGAGCGGCGTGATCACCATGAAGATGATCAGCAGAACGAGCAGAACATCGATCAACGGAGTTACGTTAATATTTGCACTGGGGCCGCCACCGGTCCCCCCCACAGCCATTGCCATATGAAATCCTCTATGAGTTCCGCCGCTTCCGGCGGAGAGCTCGGGTTACTCGCCACCTGCCGGCGGTGTTGCCGGAGGAGTGTTGTTACGGTTGGCCAAGGGCTGCCGTTGTTCGGTCAGCAGACCTAGCTGATCCACTCCAGCCGAGCGAACGTTGTCCACGACCTGCACTACGGTTCCGTACTTGGCGCGTGCGTCAGATCTGACATAAACGCGTTTATCAACCTTATTCGCCAGACGATCCCGGACCTTGTCATCGAGTTGGTCGGGCGCAATCTGATCGTTCCCCAGGTACACCTTATTGTCGCGGGTTATACCAATCAGGATCGCATATTCCTTATCGGCATCCGGCATCTGTTCCGGATTCGTAGTCTGTGCCATTTCCACCGCGTGACCGTGCTGGAGCATGGGCGTGATAACCATGAAAATGATCAGCAGCACCAGCATCACATCCACCATGGGCGTGACGTTGATGTCGGAATTTACCTTCTTGCCTTCATCTCTTTTCGCTAAAGCCATTCTGTATACCCGTTTCCAATGGACACTCTGCCGTGTCCTAAAGATTCAGCCGAGGAGGAGCCTTCTTCCCAATTTTTGGGAAGAAGGCTTTTTGACCACTCTCGAATCCTGTTGCTTCAACAGCCGCGTTCGGCGGTGTTGAAGGTTAACGACGACCGCTGCGCTTCAGGAAATAATCGATCAGCTCAGAAGATGAGTTATCCATCTCCACGTCGAAGGCTTCCACCTTGTTGATGAAGTAGTTGAACATCATCACAGCCGGGATGGCGACGAAGAGTCCGATAGCCGTCGTCACCAACGCTTCCGAAATACCACCAGCGACGGCGCCAAGACCAGAGGTCTTCTGCGCGGAAATCTGGCGGAACGCGTTCAGAATGCCGAGCACGGTGCCGAACAGTCCAACGAAGGGCGCAGTGGAACCGATGGTAGCGAGACCGCCGAGTCCCCGCTTCAGTTCGGCGTGAACAATGGCTTCGGCTCGCTCCAGTGCGCGCTTGCTGGCTTCGATCTGCTCGCCGGGAATGTCGCTGGAATCACCGTGCGCCTTGAATTCCTGCAAGCCGGCGGTAACTACTTTCGCCAAGTGCGACTTTTTGTTGCGCTCAGCCACGCGAATGGCTTCATCGATCTTCCCATCGCGTAGCGCTCCAGCGACCTGCGGAGCGAACGCACGAGATTGCTTGCGGGCCGCGTTGAAGGCAATATAGCGGTCGATCATCACACCGATCGACCACGCCGACATGATGAATAGAATAATCACCACGCAGCGCGCCGGCCATTGCATTTGTTTCCACAGCGAGATCGGATCCCAGCCAACCTCTTCCTGCAGCCACATGGCTAGTACAGGCAGCTTGAAATGCGCCACCATTGCGAGAGTTGCCAATTGAATCACTTGAGTTAGTCCTCCTCAGAACTATTTCATTGCGACATGATTTGTTTGATATCAAGGGCCGGTGTTGCTAAAAGATTCGACTCCAGCGGCCTCGGCGATGTTCCCAATTGCTTTGGCATCCAATATCCATTGCTCCGAGAGCGCTGGATCCAAACACCTCCGTGGTTGCTGGAGGAATGCGTCACATCTACCAAGAATTAGCTGAGACACAGAGCTGCGAAACCGCAGAAACGCAACTATGCCCCTCCACAATTCAGAAGCTCACCTGACCAGAGAGGTTATCCAGCCTCTCTCGTCTGCTCTAACCGCCGTTCAGGGTGAAGTTCACCTGGATTGTGGTTTCCACCTCCACGGCCTCGCCGTTAAGGATGTAAGGCTTGTAGCGCCACTGGCGAACCGCATCAATAGCAGCCTGGTACAGCATCGGCGGACCGCTCACCGCATGTAGTCCCTCAATGGTTCCTTGCTTGCTAATGGTGGCTTGCAGCACAACCTGCCCCTGAATGCGAGCTGTTTTAGCGATGGCTGGGTAGGTCGGATTCGCGCCTGAGATCTTGTTGCCCGCTACCACGCCCGACGACACGCGGACCTTCTGCGGAGCGGCGACCTTCGGCGGTGGAAGTGATCCGCCCACGATTCCACCGAGCACGCCTCCCATACTTCCGCCGGCGACCCCTCCGGGGACGCCCCCAGGAATACCCGCCATAGTGGGCGGAGCTTCGTCTTCCTTCACCATCTTTACTTTGTCGGGAATCTTGGTCGGAGCGCGCAGCTGATTATTAACAATTTCCGTTTGCACCTTCACCACTTTCACCGGAGCTGCTGCCGGCGGGGGTGGCGGAGGCGGAGGTGGTGGCGGTGGCGCGACCAGGAAGGTCATCAGTTGCTGCTTAGGCAGCGCCTCCGTATAGATAAGTGGGATGAGAACCATCACGCCTAGCAGCAGCATCTGCAAACCAAACGATAAAAAAGTCGTGACACCGCGCCGCGTTTTAATTCTTCCCGCCGATTCGACTAGGCTGTCTTCAAACATAGCCAATCTCCATCAGGGCAACTATCTAATCTATAGACACCGCTGGGACCGATTTTGCTCCCGGTTCAGG
>QHXI01000067.1 GCA_003222895.1 Acidobacteriota bacterium
TGTTAGTGACGCCGTCCTTCAGGCCATGAAGAAATTGAAGAAAGCAAACAACAAAATGCCCACCCCGCCTACCGGGCTTCCCACATCATCTATGCCTGACGAGCAAGAGGTTGATCCCGTCCTGTTGAGCCTGAGCAAGCTTGCTGAATTGATCAGTCCCGTAAATGAACAACTAGCCTGGGATGTGTTGAACGAGGTCGTGCAATCGGCGAATCGAAGTAAGTTAGATACGAGCCAAGGTCACATAGGATTCGAGCCTAATGTCTTCAGGAGACTTTCAGAGAGAGATGATGCGAGAACGTATCAAGTCGCAAACGAGCTCAAGGATCGATTAGAGCGGATTGTAGCTTTGGCGAATATTTATCAAGGGCTATCGGATAGGGAAAAGAAAGCGTCGTCGTCTCAAAAGATCCGTGGTCAGTTATAAACGCACGTATCAGCAAGATATTCGCAAAACCTCGACAACAGTGCTGGCCCCCTTGATACGTTCTGGTTAGACCAGAACTGTTTCACGAATGTCGGCAGCTTGTTTCGCGATGATGGCGTTCGCCCGCGTCAGCACATCAGCGACTGCATAGGGTTTGCTGATGACTTCGTCGATGCGTGCTTTCTGGTAATCTTCGTCCGCGATCATTTCCGCATAACCCGTCGCGATAATCACAGGTAATTCCGGACGATGATCCTTGACCCAACGCGCGACGTGGAGACCGCTCAACTCAGGCAGACCAAGATCGCAAATCATCAAATCGAACTCGCCGGCGTCAAGACGCTTGAGTGCCTCGGCGCCAGTGGCCGCTTCGGTCACATCGTGGCCTTCGTTGCGAAACGCGTCGTTGAGCAGCACGCGGACGTTTTCTTCATCTTCGACCACTAACACGCGCGCGGACTTAGGTTCTGCGGCGACCGTTGGGGCGACCGCGATCGCGATCGGCTTGGATTCGTGCAGCGGCAGGATCACGTCGAACCGAGTCCCCTTCTCGGGCGCGCTGATCACGTTGATGTCGCCACCATGATTTTCGATGATGCCATGCGAAGCCGAAAGCCCGAGACCGGTGCCTCGTTCGCCTTTCGTTGAATAGAAGGGCTCGAAGATGCGCGCGACGACGTCTTCAGCCATACCCGAGCCGCTGTCCGCGACCCAGAATCGCGCCGTCGATCCTTCGATTGAGGTTCCGATATCGATGAGGCCGCCTTGCGGCATCGCGTCAACGGCGTTGAAGATCAGATTCAGAACGACTTCGCGCAGTTCGGATGAATCGCCCATTGCCATTACCGGCTGTGGCGCATTAACACGAACTTCAATCTTGCCGCTTCGGTTTGCGGATTCCGATTGCCACTTCGGCCGTGCAATCTCAACAATGGAAGTCACCAGTTCACTCAAGTCAACAGCGACGGCGTGCCGGCTCGAATTGCGGCGCGAGAAGTCGAGCAACCGGCGCAGCGTCTGCGAGCAATCACCAACGGCTTGAGTGATCACTTCCAAACTTTTCTTCGCGGCTTCGTTTTCAGCGCTGCGCATCAATAGAAGTTGCGCTCTTCCCTGAATCACAGTTAATGAATTGTTCAAGTTGTGTGCAACGCCGGCAGCGAGTTCGCCAAGCGCGCGCAACTTGTCTGAGCGAGCCGCTCGTTCCTGGGCCAGCTTCTTTTCGGTGATGTCGCTCATGAAGACCATGACGCCGGTGATGCTGCCGTCATGCCATAGCGGCGAGGTGTGGGCGTCCATGCAGCGCACTTTTCCGTCCGCACAAATCGTGCGCAGCTCAAACTGTTTCTGTTCACCGTGTAAAGTGCGGTTGATCGCCGCGGTCGCTTCATCCTTTGATTCCGCAGCGACGATCATGTTGAACTCCTGGCCCAGCAAAACGGATCGCGTTAAGCCACTGTCTTCTTCCGCACGCTGATTCATCCACGTGAAACGACGATCGGTGTCCAGTGTGTAAATCTCGTCGGGTGCCAGGTCGGCGAGGCTGGCTAGAAATGCGCGGTTCTTGCTGCCTTCCTCTTCAGCGTGACGCAACTCGGAAATGTCGCGAGCGATGACGATGCAACCGGTGGCGCTCTCATTCTGCTGATCCTTCGTCTGCGGGATGACGCGAACTTGCAAGTTGCGTTCGGCCTTATTGGTCGCATCGAGTTCGACCTCGACTTCGGCGTCGCTGGCCATAGCGCGATCTACCATGCACGACGTGCCTTCGAGCCTCCAGAGCATGTCGCAACACCGACGGCCGATGAGAAACGATCGGTGCGCGCGCTCGAGCGTCTCACCTGCGCGATTGATCTTTTTCAGCCGCTTGTCCGGACCAAAGATGTAGACGGCATCAGTGATCGTATCCACGGTCGCTTCCCACATTCGGTCAGCGGCCATCAACGTATGGCGAAGGTTAATGTGTGCCTGATTAGAAGTCATGGTGCGAAACGAAGGACGGGCGGCGAATACACTCCCATCAATCCTTTTGGCAAGGCGCATGCCAGTCAGCAGGCATCCGGAAACGCGGCTTGGGTGAGAATTTGCTCGGGAAAACTAGCGGTCACCCGTTTGTGCGGGTGACAAATGACGGCAGGGCCGTTCATAGTGACAAGACGCTCTGCCAGGTTGTTCTATCAAACTGACGATTTGTCAGGATGTTTCGCGAGGCTGGCGATTAGTTTTTTGGTTCGAATTCGCCGCGAACTTTCGCCGCCGCATATTCTGAATCGGCCAGGCGCATCGACAGCTTGACCGGTTGGTAATCGAAAGGCGCTGGTCCGCCGAGCGAATTCTGAATTGCGGCCACAATTCCATCCTGGTTCGCGCGAAAACGAACGACGTTGCCGCGCTGGTTCATAATCACGAACAGAACGATACGGCCGCTCTTCGTTTTCATTTGTCCAACCAGCGAACTTGCCCCGCCGTCAGTTCGAACCAGGGTTCCGGTTTTTGCGATGACGCTTCCGCGCTCAAGCGGATCGGTGTAACGATCTTCGAGCGTGCCCGGATCGATTCCCGCGACCGGCAAAATATCTGAGAGCGAGAGTTGGTTGCGCGCAAGTTCCTCGCGCAGCGCGCGCAGAATTTTCATCATCGCGCGCGGCGTCACGCGATTCACGCCTAAGCCGCTGGTCGAGGATAGCACCACTTCATCAGGAAGCAGATTCAGTTTCTTTGTGATCGCCGAACTTACGCTTTGCGGACCACCGAGAGTTTCGCCGATTCGTTCCGCCATGAAGTTGTTCGAATAGCACAGCAGCGCCTTCAACACGTCCACCAACTTGCTTGATTTGTGAGTCAGCAAGGCAAGAGCGCCCGGCGGCGCAGAATCCACTTGAATCTCTCCGTTGACGACGACGCTGGGCACACTGCTCAAACTAAAGTTGTCGCCGAGGATCGTTCGCTCATCAAGCCAGGCGCGCGTGGCGTTACCGGAACGACGCGCCGCATCCAACGTGTTTCTAAATTCTTCACCCGAACGATTGGCCGACCAATCGAAGTTCATCGTGAAGCCCGGCGCAACGATCAGATTTCCCGTGACCGTACGAATACCGGCTGCGTTCAACTGACGCGCTAACATCACCGCGTGCTCGTAGTGGAATGACGGATCGCGACCCGTGACAATCAGGTCGCCATTCAAAGTCGAAGTTGTCCTATCAATCGTTCCGGTCGTCCAGACACCGGTTACGAAGCGATGATTCGGACCGAAGTTCTGCAAGGCAACGAGCGCCGTCGCAAGTTTCACTGACGAGGCAGGATTGAATCTTTCCTCAGCGGCTTGCGAAGCGATCGTGGTTCCGTCGAGAGTCTCAGCCAACACACCCTGAAAGCCGGCAATCGGAGTTAAGTATGCGGGTTGCGCAACCGCTTGACTGGCTGTCGATTTATTTGGCAGTTCCGCACTGGCTGATGTCGTTTGCGTCGGAGGACGAATGGATTCGGTCTGTGATGCCGGCGCAGCCTGCTGTGCGAATGCGCCGCCAGATGCGAAAACCACCAGCAGTGACGCGAATGACAATTTGTTAACGATGCGACCCATAATCAATGTCGTGCGCGCTCCGCAGCGCGGTTCGAAATGATAGCATGCTGCCGTGGGCAGCGAGCGTGAAATTTGATGCGCGCTGCTTGCGCCAGGATGTACATGCTTGACGACCATGCGCGCGGCGGCCAAACTTCGTTGACAGTCTCGCGAGCGTGAACCTAGAATTCTTTCGTTGAAAATCTGTGAGTGCGAATCGTGAACCCATAACGATCGATCATTTACGCGCGACCTACGCCGAGCGGCGCAAGGAAATTCGCGCGCGCCTGCGCGACTTCCATCGCGTCTGGCAGTCAGGGTCGGACACGCGCCTGTGGGAAGAGATGGTCTATTGCATTTTTACCGCAGGTGCTTCGGCGAAGATGGGATTGACAGCGGTCAATGCCGTGAGGCCTTTGTTGGGCGACGGTAATCGGGCGGCAATCACGAGGGCGTTAAAGAAGCCGCCGGCGTACAGGTTTCACAATGTGCGGGCCGCGCACCTGGTCACCACGCGCGAGTATTTGCGAAAAAACTTCTCGATGCGCTTGCGAAAGCAATTAAGAAATTTTCAGGATCCAGTTGCACGCCGGGATTGGCTGGCTCGCACGCCGGGAATAAAGGGCCTGGGTTACAAAGAGGCGAGCCACTATTTGCGCAATATTGGCTTCAAAGGTTACGGCATTCTTGATAAGCACATCGTTCGCTGCCTTTGCGAACTCGGCGTGATTGATTCGCCGAAGCCACCAACCGCGCGCGGTCGCTATTTGGAAACAGAGAAACGCATGCGTCGAGATTCTGAAATAGCACGATCATGAAATACCAACGCGAACAAACGTGGCACCGGCCGATCCTGATCGTCGGCCTGGCAATCTTGTGTTTGGCGAGCGCACCTCGCATTGCTCTGGCAATTCCCGACAACAACGACAAGACGCGTAGTCGCGCCGATAAGGCTTTGCGTGCCGGTGATTTTGAGCGCGCGGAACAAATCTATCGCGAGTTGCTCGCCAAGAACGATCACGACACGGATGCGCGACTCGGCCTCAGTCGTGTGTTGCTGAAGCAACGGCGGCTCCAGGATTCGTTCGATCACGCGGCTCGCGTTCTGGCGGTCAATCCTTTGTCTGCGCGCGCCCATGCCTTGCTCGGCGCCGCAATTCTCGCCGCAGGAGACTTTCGTCAATCCGTTGAAGAGTTTCGCACTGCGCTAACGCTGAACGAGAACGAGGCCATCGCGATCGCCGGTCTGGCCATGGTCGACTATTACGAGAATCGGATGGCGCAATGTGTCAATGGTTTGCGGCGCGCGTCGTCGATCGATCCGGGCGAGCCGGACTATGTTTTCAATCTGGGCCAGGCGGCGGCGCGATCAGAGCGATACAAAGAAGCCGCAGATGCTTACGAACGCTTTCTGGTGATCGCGCCGCGCACCGACGAAGAACGCCGCGCGCGTATTCATGGCTTGATCGAATTCCTTCGCTACCTCGGGAGACAAGGGTCGCTGTACGGACTGGGAGGCTCAGATCGCGCCGTGATCAGTTTCGAGAGTCCTGACGATCGGCCGCTGGTCAAAATCCGAGTCAATGGTTCGAAAGAATATCTTCGTTTCGTCCTCGACACGGGTTCGGGCATGTCGGTTTTGTCGGAAGAGACCGCGCGGAAGATTGGCGTGAAGGCGATCGCGCACGGCGGATTGGCGCGCGCTGTCGGCGGCGGCGGCCGATTCGAAATTGTGTACGGCTATCTTGACTCTCTCGAGGTCGGCGAGATTCGCGTCACCAACGTACCAGTCTACATCCGCCATTTTTTCGATGAAACGAATCCGGTCGACGGCTATCTGGGAATTTCCGCGCTCAGCCGCATGATCATGTCAGTTGATTATGGAACACACAAACTGACATTGACGCGCAAGCGAAATAGCGAAGCGAACGTAGCCGCGAATGCAAGCTCGAAAACAGGCAAAGTCGATCCGGCTAGACCCGGAATTGATTTTCCAGTTCGCACCACGGCGAGCGGATTTCTCAGCGGCGAAGTAGTCATCGATGGCATCGGCAAGCCGCTGAATTTCATCATCGATACCGGGGCTACGATCAGCGTCCTGTCGCAAAGAGCTGCCGCGCTCGAAGAGGCGCGGCCATTCATTCAACCAGGCAACATGCGCGTGTTCGGGGCCGCCGGGGTCGCGGAAAACGTCAAGACGGCGGCGTTGCCGCGCGTGGCGGTGGGATCCTACAGCCGCGAGAAAGTAAATGCTGCCGTGCTCGATCTCGATCCTGTAAACGAGACCGCGGGATTTCTTCAAAGCGGAATTCTGGGCGGTAACTTCTTGCGGCACTATCGCGTGATCTTTGATTTCGAAAAAGGCATCGTGCGATTCGAACCACTCGATACCGAGACGATGCCAAAGAGCGGTTCCGTTCCTGACGCTACGATCTCTCGGAAGCAATGAAGCCAAGCACTTATCTCGAGACGTCGGTCATTGGTGCTTATCTCGACAACGGCGAGCCGTTCCGTCGCGACTTGACGATTCGTTGGTGGGAGCATGAATTGTCAGAGTATCGCGCGGTAATCTCGCCTTTGGTCGTCCGCGAGTTGGAAAGACTGTCCGAACCCCATCGCTCGGCGTATTTGAAATTGGTGACCGGCCTTGAGCAAGTTGAATTGACTGAAGAGGTCGCGATTCTCGCCGAAGGTTACGTGTCGCGCGGAATTTTTCATCGCAAGTTCATCGCGGATGCATTGCACGTCGCGGTTGCGTCGTTTCACAAAATCGATTATCTAGTTACATGGAACTTCGGCCATCTCGCGAACGTGCGCCGGCAAGCGCGCATTCGATTGTTCAATACCGCAGCCGGATTTTTTGTTCCCATGATCGTGACGCCCGAGTTCCTGGTTTCAGAAGGAACTGAAACTGAAGCTCGGAACAGTTCTGAATTTTGATTTCTGAGTTCTGAGTTTCTATTTGTTCTGGCATCTGATCTTTGATCTCCGTTTCTTATGTATCGTCGCCCAAAATTTCTAACCGTCTTGCACAAGATTCGCGAAGCCATGTCTCGCGAAGCCGACTACGACGTCGATCTTTTCGCTGAGATGGTTCGCGCCGGCGCGCGCCCGGCGCGCGGTCCGCGACGCAACATCCGCGGCTTCATCAAGCACGCGTCACGAAATGAAGAAACGGGAATTGGAGAAGCCGAAATAAGCGAACGAAGACGAGCAAACTCTTAGTTCTTGCTTTTGACTCTTAGCGCTTTGCTCTTTGCTCTTTGCGCTTAGCTCTTTGCGCTTAGCTCTTAGACTTCGCCCATATGGACGCAACTTTTGAAACGATTGGATTGGAAGTGCCCAGTGAGAAAGCCATCAACTTTCTCGCCGAACGCGCGGAAAATCAGGGCGAGCCGACGCAGATTCTGCGACGCGGCGCGGTGCTGCACGGACGTTGTTGGAAGCTGGGCGACGGCTTGGAAGTTTGGACCGTCCTTTACGAATCAGAAACCGGCGAGGTCTTTTACGCCAATTGCCGCCCAGGTTTTCGCGCGCGCTACACACAACGCATTGGCCCCTGGGCGCTGACGGAATACGACCAGGAAGGCGAAGCCGTAATCCATGGCTATTGCGACGGCAGCGACACGGAAGTTCTTTTCGAATTGCAGAATCTGACCGAAGTCGGCCATTCAGGTTTTCGCGCTCCGGAGCTACACGTAAGCCTGTGCGGGCTCGCCTATCGTGCTCGAGTTTGCGCACGCGAATTGAACACGCGTTGGCTGCCGTTGGAAAAGGCGGTGCCATCGCGGGCTGCGCACGAAAACGATTGGGCGCTTCGCGGACATGTACTCGCGTTCAAGCCGTTGCGGAATCCGTTGTCGGGCAGTGAGTTGTGTTGGGTTTATCTCGATCTCGGCGGTCTGAAGTTGGAAGTGCTCGTCAATGCGCGCGCGCTCAGCGGTGGCCCGCTGGAGATCGGGGCTACACTTTCCGCTGAAGTCTGGTTGCAGGGCCACGTGCTCGACGAGCAGGCTTTGCAGTTGCGCTATGAAGGGGTCGATCGCGCAATTTCTTCAACCGACTTTTGGTCGCGTTTCTCGCGGGCTAATTGAACTTCAGCTCTTCGAAAACTCTACGGTCGCTTGATTACCTTCGTGGTTGGTTGGATATTTAGTGAATGAAGCGGCTCGCAGTCATCATCCTCATAGCTCTGATCGTAATTGGCTGCGGTCTGTACGCCCTCGATCAATACTGGATACATCGATACGACGCGGTGATCGCGCGCGAGTCAGCTCGCTATCACGTCGATCCGGATTTAGTGTGGAGCATCGCTTATGAAGAAAGCTATTTTCGATCATGGAAGAACGGCCGCGATGGTGAGATTGGTATTATGCAAGTGACGCCCGACGTTGCGCGCGACTGGGCATCTGGAAACGCGAACGCGACGATGCAGCAGCGAACGGCAACCGAGGTGGACAGGGTGTTGCGCGATCCCGAAAGGAATATTCAAATCGCGTGCTGGTACTTGCAAAAGGCCAGCGAAGAATATCGTGATTTACCAGGACGCGAAGCACGCATGCTCGCGGCGTATAACGCCGGACCCCGCAGGGCTGCGGATTGGAATCGCGTCGAAACCGGTGGCCGGCCTTTCAACGAAGAGGAGTTCATTGCTCGCATCGATATTCCTTCGACGCGCGCGTATGTCACTTCGATTTTGAATCGTTATCGCCGAGTAAAATCCGCGAAGAACAGTTCGTTTATGGGCGCAGTTCTTCCCGTTCGTTAAGATTCGAACTCAGCAAACAGCGCTAATATCCCGGAACGCGATGCCCGTCATTTACTCCGCCCGCTGGGTCTTGCCAATCATCGATGCGCCCATCGAAGACGGCGCAATCGCAATCGAAGATTCAATCATCGTGGGAGTTGGCACGCGTGCTGAAGTCCTCAATCGGTTTCCAGACGCACTCGTAAATAACTTAGGCGAAGCCGCGATTGTTCCAGGTCTTATCAATGCTCATTCGCACCTGGAACTCACGGTCATGCGCGGTTTTCTGGAAGCGGAAGAAAATGATTTCTTCGCCTGGCTGCGAAAGCTGACCATCGCGCGCATGGCGATGACGCCCGATGATCTGTTTATATCGGCGGCTTGCGGCGCTATTGAAGCGGCGCGCGCGGGCATAACCTGCGTCGGCGATTCGAGTTCGGCGGCTATCGAGTCGATGAAAGCTCTTAAGCAAGCTGGGCTGCGCGGGATCGTCTATCAGGAATCGTTCGGACCCGATCCAAAGCTCGCTGAAGAAAACGTCGCGAAGCTTAGCACGCAACTTTCCGCGATGCGCGAAGTCGAAACCGATCTTGTTCGCGCCGGAGTCTCGCCGCACGCACCGTACACGGTAAGCGCCCGCCAACTCGAAATGATTTCGCGATTAGCGATCGACGAGAAATTTCCGCTGATGATCCATGCAGCCGAATCAGAGGCAGAAAGGTTACTGCTGTTCGACGGCAGCGGCACATTCGGCGATGGATTGAAACATCGAAACATTGAATGGAACGCTCCGGGAATTTCCACGATTCAATACTTGCAGCAGCATGGCGTGCTTGAAACCAAGCCTTTATTCGCGCATTGCATCAACGTTAACGACGATGATCTCGATCTAATCAAGACCGCGAACGCGGGAATCGCGCATTGTCCGAAATCAAACGCGAAGCTGCGTCACGGTCGTGCGCCCTTTGCCACGTTCCTCGAGCACAGAATCAACGTAGGCTTCGGCAGCGACTCAGTCGCCACCAATAACACATGCGACATCCTGGAAGAAGCGCGATTCGCAACGCTGCTGGCTCGCCTTCCATCCTCTGCCTCGTTTAGAAACGGGCTACCGCCCGCCATCACCTCTGTCACAGCTAGTGACGCGCTCTTCGCCGCTACGCTCGGCGGCGCGCGCGCACTGGGTCTCGACGATCAAATCGGCGCACTAAAAGCTGGCATGCAAGCAGACATGACGATCATTAATCTCAGCGGCGCGCATCAAGCTCCCGCTCGCAATCCCGCCGACACGCTGATTTTTTCATCATCGGGCCGCGACGTACTCGTGACGATCGTTGCGGGAAAAGAAATCTATCGAGATCAACGCATCACGACCATCGATCAAGTCAAAACTCGCCGCCGCCTGGATACGGTCAGGACCAAAATCGACAGGGTCTAGTTTAATTCTCAGGAATTCAACGCTAACAAAAAAGCAGGACGCGCGTCCTGCCTTTCTGCTTACTGCCTACCCTTTTTTTCTCGGCCCCGTCACGCGGAACCCAAAGTGGGCCTTATCAACCTTCTATCGTGCTCATCGCAGTTACGGCTTTCTTTTCGTAGGCTGCGATGATCGCGAGATTTCCTTTCTCAATGGCGGTTAGCTGCGCGTCACTGTAGTTCTGGTTGATCTTGTACCAATCAAAACTGGCAAAGTATTTCTGCGTCCAAGGATCTTTGAAAACTTTTCCGTGGCGCGCGTAGATTTCGTCGCGCATCTTGCGCACGTCTTCGACGAACAGGCCGCTGAGCAGCGCTCGCGTGATCGGCTTGGTGCTGATCGAGTTGTGCAGCTTGTTTTCGTAAGCAACGATGGTTTCGATGTTCGTCTTGTCGCTTCCCGAAATCTCTTCGTCTTTGAAGTCTTCCTTCGCATCGTACCAGGGCTGAAAACCGAAGTACTGTTGAATCCACATCGTCTTGAAGATCCGTCCGTGCCGCGCGTAGATTTCATTTCGCAGCAGACGGAGCTCGTGCAGACTCAATCCGCGCAGCATCGTTTCCGTGATCAACTTGTTCTCAAACAGCTCCATGTCGCCCGGCGCGATCGCGACGTGGCGCTGCTGCTTGCGAATCGTGTCAATCAAGACGAGGTTCTTGCGCTCAATATCGCTGAGGCTCTTGGGACTGTAACTATTCTCGGCCTTGTACCAGTAACGTTCGTCGAAGTATTGCTGCAACCACGGAGTGTCATCGAATCGGCGGCCGTGAATGGCTTCGATCTCAGACGCGAGCACGGTCCATTCGGCATTGGTATGCTCGCCAAGTTTCTTTCGCGTCAACGGCTTGTTCTCCCACAGACGCATGTCACCGGGCTGCACGGTGTCGTGCTTCCCGGCTTCCGCGATGCGAATCACGTCGAGGTTGTGACGCTCATTATCGTTGAGCGAAAAATTTTGAAAGTTCGAATCCGCTTTGAACCACGGCCGTGATTCCAGGTAACGACGAATGTCCGGGTCTTTGAAGACGCGGCCGTGTTTGCCGAAAACGATGCCGCGCAACAGTTTCAGATCGTCAGTTTCCAGCGAGCCGACCTCCGACGGCGCCATCTTCTTGCCGGCGAAGTCGTACGACTCCCAGGTCTTCATCGATGGGTAGTCATCCTGCGCGCGGGCGACGAACGAAGCGCAAAACAAAACGAGCAAGAGCGGAAGAGTTTGCCGAACAAGACTGAACGGGGATTTCATCGGATTGCCTTTCTGTGTAACGCAAATTGCTAATTTGCGTGCAAGTTATCAACTTGCGTTAACCTTTATCCAAAAATGTCACGAACCCTGTCGACCAGCTTCTTGTCTTCGAGATCCTGTGTTTCGATCTTTGCCAATTGCTCAAGCAGCTTGCGCTGTTCGCGAGTCAACGTAGTCGGTGTAATCACTGAAACTGACACAAACAGATCGCCCTTGCCGCGCCCGCCGAGCACCGGCATGCCCTGGCCGCGGACGCGAAACACTGTGCCCGTTTGCGTGCCGGCCGGAATTTTGAGCGATTGATTTTCACTCAGCGTTTGGACGCTGATCTCCGCCCCGAGCGCTGCCTGAGCGAACGTAATCGGCACCGCCGCGTACAAATTGTTTCCCTGCCGCTCGAACTGCTCATGCTCGGCCACATGTATGACGACATAGAGATCTCCGGGTGGTCCACCGAGGGTGCCCGACTCGCCTTCGGCTTGCAGACGCAGACGCGATCCGGTCTCGACGCCGGCGGGAATCTTTACTTCAATCGATTTTTCGCGCTCGACGCGACCAGCGCCGCGACAGCTCTCGCACGGCGAGCTGATCACCTGGCCCGTGCCGCGACACGCGCTGCACGTCCGCGAGACTGAGAAGAATCCCTGCTGAAAACGAACCTGGCCGGCGCCCTGACAGGTGCGGCACGTTTCTGGTTTGGTACCCGCCGCTGCGCCTGAGCCGCTGCATATCTCGCAAGTCTCCAGCTTCGGAATCCGCAACTGCGCAGTCATTCCGATGGCTGATTGTTCAAGAGTTATTTCCAGGTCGTAACGAAGGTCGGCGCCGCGTTGCGCGGCCGATCGACGACCACCCGTGCGCCCCGGCGTTCCGAACACGTCGCCGAACCCAAACAGATCGCCCAGAATATCTTCGATGCCGCCGAATCCCGGCGCCCCCCACGCGGCGTTTGCCGCGCTGCTGGAAACTCCTGCGTGGCCGAATCGATCGTAGCGCTGGCGCTGTTCGGAATTCGAAAGGACGGCGTAGGCTTCGGCTGCCTCTTTAAATTTTTCTTCAGCTTCGGGATCACTCTGGTTCTTGTCGGGATGAAATTGATGCGCCAGCCGGCGATACGCCGTCTTCAAATCCTGTTCGGTCGCCGAGCGAGTCACGCCCAACACTTCGTAATAATCTCTTTTATTGATTGCCATGCTTTAGTATTAACGAGCGGCCAGCAGTTCCAACCGTTTCCGGCAAAGCCACTGACCGCGTTTGTATTCTAGCTGAACGAATAAGTTCGCTCAATTCTATTTGGTTTCAGCTTCAGTCGTCTGATTCATCATCGCATTTGTAAGTTGCCGCGCTAACCGCTCGACCCCGTCAAGCGCCATTCTGATTTCTCCGATTTGCGTTGCATCGATGGCCACCTCGCCGTCTTTCAATATTTGCTGCGCGCTCTCTTGAGCTTCCGCGGAAAGCAGGCCGCCAAATTCCAGGAACGCCCGCTGAGTATTCTTTACGAGGCTACTCAGTTTGTTGTTCAAGTCGAGGTGCTCGCGGAGGGCTCGATCGGCTTCGGCAGAAGTTTGGGCCTCGGCAATGATTCGTTCGATCTCGTCTGGCGACAAACCAGAAGTCGGGGTGATGCGCATTTGCTGCTCGCGCTTCGTCGCCTTGTCCATAGCCGAGACGGACACGATGCCGTTGGCGTCGACTTCAAACGAAACCTCGATCTGCGGGACGCCGCGCGGCGCCGGTGGAATGCCGACAAGTTCGAACTTGCCCAGACTGCGATTTCCCGATGCGATCTCGCGCTCACCTTGCAGGATGTGAATTTCGACGGAAGACTGGTTGTCGACCACGGTCGTGAAGGTCAGACTGTTGCGCAAAGGAATCGTCGAATTGCGCTCGATAATTTTCGTGAACAGTCCGCCCCGAGTCTCCAGCCCAAGGCTGAGCGGTAGGACGTCAAGCAGCACGATGTCTTTGACGTCGCCGGTCAACACGCCGCCTTGAATCGCGGCGCCCATCGCCACGACTTCATCGGGATTGATCTCCGCGGAAGCCTTCTTGCCAAAAATCTCTGTGACGGTGCGCTCAACGATCGGCGAGCGCGTCTGGCCGCCGACCAGAATCACTTTGTCGATATTTGAAGCCTGCAACTTCGCATCGGCCAATGCCCGCTCACACGGTTCGATCGTCTGCCTCACAAGATCGCCGACCAGTTCTTCAAACTTATCGCGCGTCAGCGTTTTGTTCAGGTGTTTGGGACCCGACGCATCCGCCGCGATGAACGGCAGATTGAAAGTTGTTTCGGTAGCCGTGGATAGTTCGCATTTCGCGCGTTCGGCAGCCTCTTTTAAGCGCTGCAACGCGAGACGATCTTTACGCAGATCGATCCCAGTGTCTTCGAGAAACTGATCGGCCATCCAGTTCATAATCCGTTCGTCAAAGTCTTCGCCGCCCAGATAGGTGTTGCCGGAGGTTGAAAGAACTTCGAATACGCCGTTGTTCATTTCGAGTGTCGAAATATCGAACGTTCCGCCGCCGAGATCGTAGACCGCGATCTTTTCCGCTTCTGATTTTCCGAGGCCGTACGCCAGCGCCGCGGCCGTTGGCTCGTTGATGATTCTGACGACATTCAAGCCGCGAGAAAATCCTCCGCGGCTGCCTTCAAGCGTTGCAGGACAATTCCTGAGAGTTCGGGCGGACTGTAGACGCGGCCTTGAACCCGCACGCGCGCGTCACCGTTCTGCGAATCGACGATTTCGAACGGCGCCGTCTCGCGCATTCGTTGCCCCTCGGCGGAGTCAAACTTGCGGCCAATCAAACGCTTCACTGCGTAGACAGTGTTCGATGCGTTGGTCACCGCTTGACGCTTCGCAATCTGTCCCACCAGGCGTTCGCCCTTATCGGTAAATCCAACGACACTCGGCGTGGTTCGGCCGCCTTCCTTATTCGGCACGATCTGCACAGTGCCGCCTTCGAGCACTGCGACGCAGCAGTTCGTCGTTCCCAAATCAATGCCGATAATTTTTCCCATGTGTTACTTGCTTGAGGAATTACTCTTGGGTTTTGTGCGCCGCCACTTTAACCATCGAAGGCCGCAGCAAACGATCGCCGATGCGATAGCCGCGCGCGATCTCTTCGATCACGGTGTCCGGTTCGTATTCGTCGGAAGGCTCGGTTACGACCGCTTCGTGCACGTGAGGATCAAACGGCTGGCCGATTGCGGCGATCGGCTGAATCCCCAACGACTCGAGCACCTCGTTCAGTTGTTTGGAAATGAGTTCAACCCCATGAAGAAAGTGGCGAAACTCTTTTGATTCTTCAGATTCAAGGGTGCGCTCCGCGTCCAGCGCCCGCGTCAAATTATCCATCACCGGCAGGAGCTTACGCGCCACGTCGGCAACAACTTGACGATGATTCTCTCCACGTTCGCGTTCGATTCGTTTGCGATAATTTTCAAAGTCGGCTTGCCTCCGAGCCGCCGTTTCGCGCGCTTCAGCCAACGCGGCCTCTAACCGCTTCAGCTCTGCTCGACAAGCGACGAGCTCCGCAAAGTCAGGCCCGCCCATCGCGGGTTCGCCCGCCTGCAGCCCAGGATTTGGATCAAAATCGGGTGATGATTTACTCATCGCTCGATCGACTGCGCCTTCAAGCGGCGCATCGTTGTCGTCGGCCAACGGCGACTCATCGGACGCGCCGGCATCTTCATCGTCGACGAAGTGAATTGGAATTCGATTCGACGATTTTTCGGTTTTATCAGCTGCCATTATGCGATCGAATCGGGTCGGGGAGCGAACGGTTCGGGTTATTGAAGCGATGCTCCACTGGAAATCGCGCGCTCGATAAAGCGCGCGAGGTAGTTTACCACAGCCATCATGCGGCCATATTCAATTCTGGTTGGCCCGACGACACCAATCGTTCCAGAGACATCGCTGCCAAGATCGTACGACGCGGTGATGACTGCGCAATTTTTTAATGCCGAGGTGACATTCTCTTGTCCAATAAGCACTCTCACCCGACTGTCTGCGAAATCGCCCGTAACACACTCGTTTAAGATTTTCACAAGGCGCGACTTTTCTTCGAAGGTGCGAAACAGGTCGCGCACCTTTTCAGCATTGGAAAATTCAGGCTTGCCGAAAATATTCGATGCGCCATCGACAAAGACTCCCGCCGTGGCGGAGTCTTCATCCTCGAAGCTCCGCTCGCACAGAAGAATCGCGTTACGTACGACTGAGTCGTAAAGCGCCTTGTCTTTTTTCATCAGCGCTAGAATTTCAGAACGAATCGCAAGCAGTGTCTTGCCCCCAAATTCTGAATTCAGATAACGCGCGGTTCGATTCAACTCGTCTTGCGTAAACTCCTCGTCCAACGAAATCACCTTGTCGTGCACAATGTTTGATGTTGATACCAGCACGACGAGGATCCGGCTGTCTGACAACTTCATAAATCGAATCTGCTTCAACCGGTTTTCAGCGAGTGAAGGCCAGACGACAATGCCGACGTTTTCTGAAATCTCCGAGAGTACGTGCGATGCGCGCTCCATCAGTCGATCGGGACGCGCGGTAACCTCCTGACCCGTCCCGATGCTTTCAATCGCCGAGAGATCGTCCTCAGACAGCGTCGTCCAGTCGAGCATGTTGTCGACGTAATATCGATAACCCCGGTCAGTCGGAATTCTGCCTGCGGAGGTGTGCGGCTGTTCTAACAGACCTGCATCCTCAAGCTCCGACATCACATTTCGGATCGTCGCGGAACTCCATCCCGTAGCGCGCGCGAACCGTTCCGAAATCGCATGCGAGCCGACCGCCTCGCCGGTAATCAGGTGCTCTTCAATGATCGTAGATAGCACGGCTTGACGGCGCGAATCGGGCCGTGGCCGTCCTGACTTAGTTGTCACCTGAGTTCGAACCATGAATAAACACCAGATCGTGAAGACTGCGTCGCAAGTATACAGAATTCTCCAAATTCCTCGCAATATTGGCACTTGGCTATTAATCGCAAAGTACTGCGGAGAACGCTGTCCATCAGTCTGGCCGATGCAACTGATGCAATAATATGACTTAGTCGCGAGACTTTGCCTTACTAATTCGCGCGCACTTTAATGCGATCAGAAAAATCCAGAAGATATAAGGGATTCCGGGCCCGAATGCGCGCGCGTTTGACTCGTCAAGTTTCGTGAACCTAACATGGCCTCGTCTCGGGTTCTCGCAATGTTGCATTCGGACCTCCATCTCAAGCGAGTTGTTCATGATGCCTTCTGCCATTTCGGCGGAGGCCGAAAACGATTTCAGCCGGACGTCGGATCAATTGAAGTCAGATTCTATCCGTACGCGGGACTTCATCACACGATTCGTATCCGCGCGGGACGCGTCTATGTTCGGATTTCCGATCTGCTTGAGTCAGCGCCGCCGGAAGTTATTCGCGCGCTGGCGTTCTTGCTCGTCGCGCGCCTGCTCTCGCGCAAAGCGCCAAGAAATCACGAGCGAGTCTATCGCTCGTATGCATTCAAGCCCGATTTGTTGCGGGCTTCAGATCTCGCTCGTCGGCAGCGTGGCCGCAAAATAGTCTCAACATCAACTGGTCGGGTTTACGATTTGGCAAGAATGTTTACGCGGCTCAATCGCCGACATTTCGATGGCGAGATGGAGGCGCCGGTCCTCACCTGGTCGCAGCGACGCGCTCGCAGCATCCTCGGCCATCACGACGCCGCGCACAACACGATCACAATCAGCAAGACGCTGGATTCACCTGACGTCCCCGAATGGTTCGTTGAGTACATCCTCTTTCACGAGATGCTGCACATCAAACATCGCGCTCGGATTATCAACGGACGTCGTTACTATCACACGCCGGCCTTTCGAGCTGACGAGCGCAACTATCCACGTTATGAGCAGGCCCAGGATTGGCTGGATCGCGTGATTCGCCAAAAACAGGAAATTCGCGCGCGCGCGGCTTAGTGGAGCGCTCAAACAAAAACGGAACCGTGCCGCGACTCGGACGTTTACTGAAATAGGTAGGTGGGCTCCTCCTGAGAGCGGGCAAGCGGCGCCGGTAATCGCAAGATTGCAAGCAAAGCTTGCTCGTTCTGTTTTGTCTCGCGCCGGTCTTTCGCTGGACAACGACGCAGCCCTGCCGCTAGACTACGTCGTTTGCAACACCAGCGCGGTTCCTTTCTGTGACCGCTCATCAAGAAGTGACCGCTCATCAAGAAATAGAGAGATAGATAAGTTTAATGGCAATTCCAGCGACCCAAATTAGAAAGGGCATGGTCATCGTTTTTGAAGGCGAGCCCTGCCGCGTAGTCGAATTTCGTCACCACACGCCGGGCAATCTGCGCGCGATGATTCAAACAAAATTGCGCAGCCTCCGCACCGGATCGTCGTTCGAACATCGCTTTCGTTCCGTTGACACAATCGACCGCGCCGCGCTCGAACAGCACGAGATGGAATACTTGTATTCGGACGGCTCGCATCATCATTTCATGAATACCGAGAATTTCGAGCAGGTTGCTTTGAGTGATGAAGAGCTGGGTGACTCAGCCCAATGGCTCGCGCCCGGGCTCAAGATTCAAGCTGAGTTTTATGAAGGATCGCCAATTGGCATCGACCTGCCGCCTTCGCTCGAACTGACAGTGAAGCAAACTGAACCGACGATGAAGGGCGCAACGGTTTCGAACGTCAATAAGCCGGCCACGCTCGAGAATGGCGTGACGATTACAGTTCCACCATTCGTCAATGAAGGCGATCGCATCCGCGTGGATCCCGCCGAAGGGCGCTACATCGAACGCGCAAAATAGCATAGACTTCAGGCTGTGGAATCATGTACCTGCTTTACAGCCTGCTCCTGACAATTGGCTTCATCCTGCTGTTGCCGCGATTTGCTTTCGACGCGCTGCGCACGCGCAAGTACATCACGGGCCTCGGCCAACGCCTCGGCAATCTTCCGAACTTCAAATCATCCGATTCGCCGCTGATTTGGCTTCACTGTGTTTCAGTCGGTGAGACCGAGGCTGCGAGACCTTTCGTTCGCGCGCTTAAAGAAAAATTTCCGCATCATCGCCTCGTCGTGTCTACAACGACAGTGACGGGCCAGAGCGTCGCGCGACGAGCTTTTGCGAAAGACGCCGCCGCGGTTTTCTATTTTCCGATCGATTGGAGCTGGGTGGTTCGTCGCGTGATGCGAAACCTTGAGCCTTCGGCCTTTTTGATAATGGAAACTGAGTTGTGGCCCAATCTCATGCGTGAATGTGGCCGGCGGTCGATTCCAGTCGCCATCGTTAACGGGCGCATCTCGCAAAGATCGTTCGGCCGATATAAGCTCATCCGCTCCTTCGTCCGCCGAATGCTGAAGGACGTTTCAATCGCAGTGATGCAATCGGATGAAGATGCGAGTCGGATTCGCGATCTGGGCCTGCCGGCTGAACGAGTAATCATGGCCGGTAATGTGAAGTTCGACAGCGCTAGCATTTCAAGCAATGACGCAAAGCTCGCCTCAGAGATTCGCGAGCGCTTTGCTTTCCACGCCGGCGATCATTTGATTGTGATGGCAAGCACCCACGGGCCGGAAGAAAGCATCGCGATCGAGGCTTTCAAACTGATTCGGTCGTCGTCGAATGAGCGTGTTCGGATGTTAATTGCCACGAGACATCCTGAACGCTTCAACGAGGTCGCGGGACTAATCGAATCATCAGGCTTTACATGGGCGCGTCGTTCTGCCGCGCCGGCTAAAACTGATCACAATTGTGACATCGTGTTGTTGGATTCGATCGGCGAACTGCGCGCAACATTCTCGTTGGCCGAAGTCGCTTTTGTCGGCGGCAGCATCGCGCCGCATGGAGGACATAACGCACTCGAACCCGCGGCCCAAGGCGTCTGCGTGGTAACCGGCGCGCATACCGAAAACTTCGCGGCTATCACAAAGGCGCTGTTGAGCGCGAACGCTATTGTGCAACTGCCAAATGTTTCGGAACCAGAGGCGCCGGCCGTTTTGGCGTCGGCTATGACTGAGCTTCTGACGAATGATTCGCGCAGAAAAGAAATCGGCCAGCGAGCGAAAGCGGTTTGTAATCGAAACACAGGCGCAACCGAGCGCGTCGTCGACGCGATTGCTGAATTGCTTCATGCCCCCTCATCATCTGAATCAGTTTCCTTCTCCACGCTCCATGTGAGCGCAGCTAAATGAATCGCGCGGCGACAATCGCACTGATGCCGTTGAGCGCGATTTATCGCGTCGCCACCAGTGCGCGCAATTCCTTTTATCGTCGCGGCGCTTTCCATTCATATCGAGTCGGCGTACCGGTGATTTCGGTCGGTAACATTACGACCGGCGGTACCGGTAAGACGCCTCTGGTCGAATGGATCGCGAAGCAGTTGGCGCAGACTGGCCGGCGAGTTTGCGTCCTCACGCGTGGCTACGGGAGAAAAACCGCCGGTCGAGTGATCGTTTCAGACGGCCACGAGGTTCTTGCCGGCGTTGACGAAGCTGGCGACGAGGCATTCCTTCTTGCCGACAATTTACGCGGTCAAGCTGCTGTGATTTGTGATGCAAACCGCGTCGGCGCGGCACGGTGGGCAATTGAAACTTTCAAGATAAATGTCTTTGTTCTCGACGACGCTTTTCAACACCAACGCATCGCGCGGAATCTCAACATTCTCACGATTGATGCGACGAATCCGTGGGGAAACGGTCGTCTGTTGCCGGCAGGAATCTTGCGCGAGCCGCGCGAGTCTCTGAAACGAGCTGACTGCGTTCTGATCACGCGATCAGATCAATCCAATCGAGTCGCGGAGATTCAATCGGAAATTGCGGCAATTCGCAGCGACATCCCGGTCTTTCGTTCGCACATGAAGTTAGCGAACCTGCGATCCCTCGACGAGACAAGCGCGAAACCACAATCGCCGGTTGCCGCGTTCTGCGGTCTAGCCAATCCCGCGCCCTTCTTCGCGATGCTTCGGAATGCTGCTTACGATCTCGTCCACGTCCGAACCTTTCGCGACCATCACAACTACACTCAAAACGCGATCGATCGCGTCACAGCGGCCGCGCGCGCGCATGGCGCACAAGCGATCGTCACAACCGCAAAAGACGCCGTCAAAGTTCGATCAATGAAGTTTGCTTTGCCGTGCTATGTCGCTGAGATTGAAATCGAAATCAATCTCGAAGATCAATTCCGTCAGTTGATTCTAAATACAATTAAGGTTTAGAGGCTGACTGCCTTCGTTCATTGCGTTGGTGATGCAGCAGGCTTGGTCAAGGTTCGCACTGTCGGCGACGGTTTGGGCGGAGCTGGCGCCTCATCAACTTTTCGTGGTGAGGATTTGGGGGTCGGCGATTCCCGCTGGCTCGTATTTTTATTGCGCGAAGAATTCGAGTTCTCGTTCGCCCCAAAATTCCCTGTCACAACTGGGGTCACCTCCTCGACTGGTCTTACGTTCGCATTGATATTTCGCGGAGTTGGCGTCGGGGTCATCAACGGCTTGGCTTGGACGTCGCGCTCGCCTTCACCGGTGGGCGTACCACTCGGCTGAACAGGTTGGCTGTTCGGATCCGCCAGCAATCCAGGTTGTGGTGCGACGTTCGCATTCGGTTGGGAGTTCTGTCCGGTTCCTCGCGTCAACATAAACACGACGCCAAACACTGCCACGAGCACGACCGCCGCAGGGATCATCACGCGCCATGGGTTCACGTTGGTCAGCGTCGACTGTTCGGTAACGGCCTGTTCGTACAGCAAGGGTTCACGATTGGGCTGGACAACGGTCACCTCGTCGTCAGTCCTCGGCCGAACGAGTGTCTCTTCATCATCGTCGATCGCGACCGGCTCGTTTGCTACGGTCACCGGGGCGGCGACTTCTGCCGGCGCTCCCGCCGCGGCAGCAGTTAACGCTTCAGAAAACGCGCCCGCAGTTTGAAAACGATCGCCCGGTTGCTTCGCGAGCGATTTCTCAATCACTTTGCCGATAGCCGCAGGCAAACCCGGTCGCGCTTCAACAACAGACGGCGGCGCGTCCTGCACCTGTTTCATCATGATCACCGTCGGCGATTCGCCGCTGAACGGTACCCGCCCGGCGAGCATTTCGTAAGCGATCACTCCCAGCGAATAGACATCCGATCGCGCATCGATCGGGCTTGACTGCGAACATTGCTCGGGCGACATGTATTGCGGCGTACCAATCACCAAATTCGCTGCTGTGATGTCGATATCACGCGCACCTTCGGGTTGTTGAATTTTGGCAATCCCGAAATCCAAAACTTTGGCCCACTCACCGCCCTTCGTTTGCGAGAGCATGATGTTGTCGCTCTTAAGATCGCGATGAACGACGCCTTGTTCGTGGGCAGCGTCCAAGGCGCCGGCAACCTGGCGGATAATCTCGACCGCGCGATGCACGGCCATGGCGCCGTCGCTCTTGATGATCTCCTTCAGCGTGCGGCCGTCGAGATATTCCATCACCAGGAACACCACGCCTTTTTCATCTTCACCAAAGTCTGTAACGGTCACCGCATGTGGATGAGAAATGCGCGATGCGGCTTTCGCTTCGCGCGAGAACCGTGCGACGACGTTATTATCGAGCGCGAGTGACGGTCGCAGAACTTTGATCGCCACTCGTTTGTCCATCAGCACGTGCTTGCCCTGATAGACTGAGCCCATGCCGCCGCGCTTGATCAACTTTTCGACCAGATATTTTCCGGCGAGCGTCTGACCGAGCAACGGGTCGTCAATTTGCTCGAGCACTGCGGCATCAATAGGACACAAAGTGCTGGTGTCAGAATATTCCTTGCCGCATACAGGACAACTTTTCATGTGATTGATTTTCGTGCGCTGTGTGGAGAGCGTAGCACAGCAAATTTGAGGCAAGCAAAGTAGATGCCAACAAAAAACGAGCGCGACCAGGAAGCCGCGCTCGTCTTCTGTGTTGCGATTTCAATCGATCGAGCTCAGACTCTCGCGACGACGGCGAAAACCACAAGCAAGGCAAAAAGCACGAGCGATTCGATCAACGCCAGACCGAGAATCATCATCGTCTGGATCCGACCCGCAGCTCCAGGATTACGCGCCGCGCCTTCGCACGCCGCAGCGCCGATTCGTGACTGACCGATTGCGCCACCAAACACCGCGATGGCAAAACCGATTCCCGCAGCGATCGCGACGTAACCTTTGTAGCTCATTCCGGCTTCAGCCGCGGTATTCGCGGGCTGAGCGGCAACCGTGATCGCGCTCGCCAACAATGCCAGCGCGCTCAGGCCAACGATTCTTATCTTCTTCATTAATATTTCTCCTTGTCGGATCTTCCGACCTTCAATTTCGAAGCGAACCACAAACAGTCATCAGCCGGTATGATTTCGCCTGAATCCGGTATCCACCGCCCCTCTTACAACGGCGCTCCAGCGAAGCAGACTATGAACGATCTTTATGTAGCTGAATGCGTTAGTGTTCACGACCCGTGCGCTTCAACGTGTGCGGCGCGACGCCACATCGCTCGAACGCGCGTTCATAAAGCCGATTAGGTTAAAACTGGCGCCACGATTTCCATCCCGTCGTCTTCGGCGTGCGCATGCTCGTCGTGTGGCGGATGCGAAACCTCGCTGATATATAACTGCGATAACAAAACAAAAACGAAGGTTTGAATGAAAGCTACGAACAAACTCAGCGGCATCAGAAATACCGGCACGACCCAATACGTGTAGCCCGGCGCGAGATGCGCGATCGAATCCATCACTTTTTCATCGGCAAACATGTTCGCGAAAAGACGAACGCCCAATGTGAACGGCCGGATCAAGTTACTGATGAGTTCGATTAAAAAAATCAGCGGCGCAATCCACCAGATGGGACCAGCAAAGTGCTTCAAGTGTCCGAAGATTCCGTTCTCCTTAATGCCGATGTAGTTATAGTAAAGAAAGGAAGCCAGACCGAGCGCGAAAGTCACGCTGGTTGCCGAAGTCGGACTGACGAACAAAGGAAAGAATCCCATCAGATTCGAGACCAGAATCAACACCGCGAACGTCATCACGACCGGAAAGTACTGCAAACCGTGTGGGCCAACGATGTCTTCCAACATGCTGCGGACTGCCAACACGCCAACTTCCAGAGTCTGTTGACCGTGGCCCGGTTCGTCTTCGGAAAGTTTGCCTCTCATGATCCAAATCAAAATCAGGCTGAGAATGCACGCCAGGATGAACATGATCGTGTACCAGGGGATTGCGTTTTCAGGCGTGTACGCGCCAAACGCGGCCTCAGGCGTGGAGCCAAACTTTGCGAGTAACCATTTCCACTTGGGGTACGTGTACTTCATTTCGAAGTTGTACGCGTACTCGCCGAAATATTGGTTCACGAGCCGGCCGATAATCGGCGCCTGCTCGACAGCCTCTTGGGCTTTCTCTGCTTGCTCCGCAAGAAAAGCGAACATCAATACGATTCCTCTCGATGAATGATTACGAAATAGAATTGTCGGAAAGCTTCAATCAGCAGCGCGGGCACAAATGAACATAACCCAACGAGGGTCGCGGGCAGCGAAATCAATCGCAGCTTGTACGCACCGAACACAATGACTCCGACCACGAAATAACGAAACAGATACCGCCAACTCTGCGCCATCGGCTTTTGAGCCGAGGCATTGATGTTGAAGATCGCCGCGACCGAAGTTTTCAGCCAGTGATGATTTAGCAGCGAAAGCCCGCCGCCCAGCATTAGTCCCGTTGTGAATCGCCAGGGCGCAAGCGCCGCGCTGCCGATTAGCGCCGCAATCGTGACGACAATCATCGTGCGAAAAATGCGCGATTCCAGTGCGCTATCCGTGTCGCGCACGAGTCCCTGGGGTTCCATACTGTCAGCAATCTGATTCATAAATTAAGCGGAGGATTTTACATGGGAGTAGCACAAGTTGCCAACTTGCGGCACAACTTCTTCGCGACGGACCCATTGCGGCTTCGCCGCCCCGCAGTGCGGAAAGGCTCTGCCTTTTCCGGCAAGTTCGCTCGTAACTTATTATCACATCCTGAGGCTCAGCTCAGGATGAGAAAGAAAATATTCAGCCGGATCCGTAAGCTACAGGCTTACCGCACTGAAAGCATGCTCCGCATATATAGACTGTCTGCCCAAGCTCCTCCAAAATTCTTGTATTTGAAGCGGGCCAATGCCAGAATCTCCACCGCTCTTACTTCCCGTCTCGATCTTGAGCGTGAACGGTTCCGCATCTCCTTCCTTCGGTTTTGAAATGCGCGCCTCTAGCTCAGTTTGATCATGCAGCCTATGCCGACGCCCCAGCACAAACCAGGCCAGATCACCGCGATGATCAGCAGCACCGCGTTTGATCTTCCTGAGCACCGCGCAGCGGTCAAAGAAGCTTGTATCGCCGCCGGTGTCTTTCCCATTGGCATGGAGCAACTCCCGGCCCGTGACGCGAGTGGCATCAAGGTTTCCCTCGAGATGGTTGACCAGGCCGATATCTACCTTGGCATCTACGCGTGGCGTTATGGCTGGGTGCCTGACTTTGACAATCCCGAAAAAGTGTCCATCACAGAAATGGAATTCGACCGTGCGATCCAGCGCAAAGCCGTGGAAGACCTTCGCGAGATTTTTATCTTCACCGCGCACGACAATCACCCGTTTATCAAGAACGACATCGAGACCGGCGACGAACCTCAGCGAAAGCTCGCGGCGTTCAAGACCAAGGCTTGCGACGGTCGCGTGCGCCGAGAATTTCGATCTGCGGAGGAATTGCAACGACACGTCGGAGACGCGCTGCGCGACTACCTCCGCCGCGAGCGAGAGAAGGAGGACAGCCCACAGACCACCTCCACGCCAAAGACCTCCATCCCGCACAATCTGCCTTCCCTTCAGCCTTTCTTCGGGCGCGAGGAGGAACTGCGGAAGATTGCCGATGCGCTCGATCCTGAGTCGCGCACGTGGGGCGCGCTGATCGATGGCCCAGGTGGGATGGGAAAGACGTCGCTCGCCGTGCGGGCGGCCTACGATGCATCTGCTGATGCCTTCGAGAAAATCACCTTCGTCTCGCTCAAGTCCCGCGAACTCGACGACGATGGCGTGCGCGACCTCTCCGGCTTTCTCATCAGCGGCCTCGCTGAACTGCTCAACGAACTCGCTCGCGAACTCGGCCGCGATGACATTGCCAAGGCCGTCGAAAGCGAACGCCCGCGTATGCTGCTTGATGCGCTTCGTGGCACGAAGACGCTGCTGATCCTCGACAACCTGGAATCGCTGCTCAAGCCCGAGCGCGACACGGTCTTCACCTTCGTCAAGAAGCTGCCGCATGGTTGCAAGGCGATTCTTACGTCGCGCGGGCGTATCGGCTCAGCGGCAGAGGAATTGATTCTCGAAAAACTTAGCGAAGATGCCGCTCTCGCGACCCTCGCCAAGCTCGCCGAAACCAATCCGGCTCTTGCGCACACCAGCGAAGCCGAGCGCGTCACGCTCTACCGCGAGACTGGCGGAAAGCCGCTGCTGCTCCGATGGACGGCGGGACAGATCGGCCGCGGCAGTTGCGTAACCTTCACCGACGCGATTCATTACTTGCGCTCCTGTCCAGAGGAAAATGACCCGCTCGAGTTCATCTTCGGCGACCTGGTTGAGGACTTCAGCGAAGCCGAGACACGCACGCTCTGCGCGCTCACTTACTTCACGCTGCCGGCGAAGATCGAGCACATCACAACGATTGCTGAGCGCGATGAAACGGAAACCGAGCGTGCGCTCAAGTCGCTCATCAATCGCTCACTGGTTGTTCCGAGCGAGGAGTTGAAGACGTTTACACTGGTGCCGCTGGTCGCGGATTTCTTACGCGTCAAAAAGCCCGAAGTGCTGCGCGAGACAGGCGACCGCTTGAAAAAGCACGTCTACGCGCTGGTCGTGGAGAACGGCTACCAAAAGCACGATCGTTTCCCGGTGCTTGACGCCGCCTGGCCCACAGTTGCCGCCGCTCTGCCGTGTTTCCTCGCCGGGGAGAACAGGCGGCTCCAAACTGTGTGCGATGCGCTTGATGACTTTCTTAATTTCAGTGGGCGCTGGGATGAACAGCTTGCGCTTTCACTCGACGCCGAGAAGCGTGCACTGGCTGCTGGAAATTACGAAAAAGCCGGCAGGCGAGCCTACGATTCCGGCTGGATCCACGGTTTGCGCGGGCAAGCTGCCGAAGTGCTCGCCTGCGCCGACCGCGCCGAGGCCCACTGGCGTGAGGCAAAGACCGGTGCCCGCGAGCGGGCCACTGCCATCCAGTTACGCGGACATGGCTATAAATCGGCGAAGGACTACCCATCTGCAATCGCCGCCTGTCGGGAAGCCGTGGACCTTTGGCGCAGCTTGGGCCGCGAGACAAAGGATGTGGCAACCGGCCTGAACGCTCTCGCCGAGGCCGAGCGGATGTCCGACGACCTCGATTCCGCCGAGCGCGACTACCGCGAGGCTCTGCGGATCGCCCGAGCCGTAGATTACCCTGAAGGAGTCGCCGCCTACACCGGCAATCTGGCGGGACTGGCGCTGGACCGAGAGGATTGGCCCGCAGCGGAAGCCCTCGCCCGCGACACCCTCCGCTTGGCAGAAACGGTCGGCAAACAGGAATCGCTCGCGTTGAACTCGGCCCGCCTCGGCCAAGCCCTCCTGCGGCAGGGGAAAAGGGAGGAAGCTCTCCCGCACGCCAAGCGCGCAGTGGAGATTTACCAAATGCTTGGATCACCGTACCGCCGCGAAGCCCAGCAAATCCTCGCCGAATGCGAGAGCTAGCTCGCGCGACTAGAATTGATCCTGATGCGCGTGGCTGGGGCGCAGCCTCAAAAGGTCGTTCTTCAAGCTGACTGTGGAGTGATCTCTGAAAGCGAAGTGCCGTAGGCGCTCAATCTTTATAGAAACGAAGGCCAATCTATATTCGTCCGCAGCGAGCGAAAATGCCGAACATTTCGCTCGATGCGGTAAGCTTTCGAGGTACTAAGCTAGCTATAAACATTCTGCCGCTCTGCGGCGCACGTCTACCGCAACTGTCTCGGCGGAGGCTGTGAATCGTCTGTGCGCTTCGTGCCCGTCTCTGAAAACATTTCCTTGATCGTGCCGACTGCCGAGAGCATGGTTGAAGTCTCGACCGGCATGAAAATCACTTTCGCGTTATTGCCTTTTGTCATGTCGCGCAGGCTCTCGATATAGCGGGTTGTGATTAGATATTCCGCCGGGTTGCCATGCTCGTGCATCGCTTCCGCGACCAATGCGATTGCCTGAGCTTCGCCCTGGGCGTTTCGTTGTCGCGCTTGAGCAGCGCCCTCGGCTGCAAGTATCGCTGACTGCTTTTCGCCTTCCGCTCGCGTGACAGCGGCCTGCTTCTCGCCTTCTGCGCGCGTAATCGCCGCCTGCCGATCACCTTCGGCCTGCAATACCAACGCGCGGCGATTGCGTTCCGCAGTCATCTGCTTCTCCATCGTGATGCGGACGTCTTCAGGAGGGTTGATATTCTTTACGTCGACGCGGGTCACTTTCACCCCCCACTTATCGGTCGCCTCGTCCAGAATGATCCTCAGCTTGGCATTGATTTGATCGCGTTGCGAAAGCGTGTGATCAAGATCCATGTCGCCCATCACAGCGCGCATGCCGGTGATCGTCAATTGCACGATGCCGCCGACAAGGTCGTTCATTTCGTACACTGCTTTGACCGGATCGGTAATTTGCCAATACACGACTGAGTCCACATGAATCGTCACGTTATCCCTCGTGATCACCGGTTGCGGCGGCAGGTCGATGTATTGTTCGCGCAGGTCAATCGAGGTTATGCCCCCGCGCGTGTTGGTCCAGTAGACGGCGCGCGGCCTGTCAAGGAATGGAATCAGAATATTCAGGCCGCTGGCGGCTACGCGGCTGAAACGCCCCAGCCGCTCAACTAACATCACTGTGGCCTGCGGAACGATCTTGATCGTCTTCGCGGCGATGATCAGGAGAACAATGCCGATAAAGAAAAGAAAAAAGATCAGAACGAACGCCGGCAACACGCCTTCGTTTTGTAGCAGGAACAAGTTTGCGAACATCATTTCGCACCTCGATGAATTTGGCTTTCGGAAAACTGCGCGGTCGGCGTGAACTATATCGAAAGCGGCCACGTTCGACAATCAAGATTCGCATGCGCGTTCGAGTATTTCCGCTGCGGCTAAGAGCAGATGTTCAGAATTGGGCTGACCAACAAGCTGAACACCGATCGGCAGCCCTTGTTTTGTGCGAGCGATTGGGACAGCGACCGCCGGCAATCCAAAGACGTTGAAGGTTTGGGAATAACTGAATGCACGGAAGACGCTGATCGATTTGCCATTGATGTCGACGCGTTTCGCTCCGTGTTCGAAAGCGGCGATCGCACCTACGGGTGCAAGAATCAAAGCCGTCTGCTTCATCCAGCGCAACAATTCCTCTCGCAAACGTTCGCGCTCGATGACAGCTCTCGCGCGGCGTTCGGCTGTATTTACTTTCCCTTCAAAATTCGCGCTTCCGTTTTCCTCCTGTAGCATTGGCAAAACTATTGGCCCGGCCTCGTCTTCCCTTCCTCGATAGAATTCGCGAAGCTGCTGTTGAGCAGCTTCCGCAAACAATTCGATCCATAAGCGCGAGCCTTCAGAGATTCCCGGCGGTTGCTCCTCGCGAACCTCGAATCCTGAATCGCGCAAGACGTCGGCTGCCCAATGCACCGCCTGCGCCGTCTCGCTAGTCACCGGCGCAACGCCGTCGTCGACGTAAAAAGCAACGCGCAACGATCGCAATTGATCCGGGTCACCCGGCTCAGCACG
Source organism: Acidobacteriota bacterium (assembly GCA_003222895.1). Taxonomy (GTDB): domain Bacteria; phylum Acidobacteriota; class Blastocatellia; order Pyrinomonadales; family Pyrinomonadaceae; genus UBA11740. The sequence goes on from QHXI01000067.1 coordinate 29,208, forward strand.
GGATCGAGCAATCACCTCGAACAACAATTCGAGATCCGCGATGCGGCGCCCCATTGGTCCAATGCACGCGCCCAGTGAAAGGGCGCCCACGGCTTCCGGCATATGGCCATCCATCGGCACTCGACCCGTGGTTGGTTTCAATCCGGCGATACCGCAGAGGTGCGCCGGCACGCGAATCGATCCCGAAAGGTCGCTTCCGATTCCCGCGGGTGAAAGATGCGCGGCAATGGCGACGGCTTCACCACCGCCCGATCCCCCGGAGGTGCGATTCAAATCATAGGGATTATTCGTACGGCCGAAGACCGGATTATCGGTCTCGTAAGGAATCGCCATCTCTGGCGTGTTGGTCTTTCCCAGAATGATCGCGCCCGCGGCTTTCAATCTCGCGACCACAGTCGCATCGCGATCCGGCAAGTGCTCAGCTCGCAAACGCGAGCCGTAAGTCGTTCTCAATCCTTTTGTGTCGATACTATCTTTGATAGTGATCGGCAAGCCATGCAACGCACCTACACCCTGCGACTTCATTAGGGCGTCTTCAGCTTCCCGCGCCCGATCAATTGCATTATCGGCGATCGTTACGATCGCATTTAGAGATGGATTTGCTTCGTCGATTCGTCGAAGATGCGCTTCAACCACTTCAACCGGCGAAGCTTTGTGCGTTCGCATCAACGCGACCAGTTCGGTAGCGGATTTTTTTGTTAGATCGTGAGACAAAGAGGCGGCCCCTTCCCAACGCGATTCAAAGGAAGCTCCGGAGGAGCGGAATATTTATAGCAGTCAGAGCTCATTTTGTAACTATGTGTCGAATCGAGGGAATCGCGCGATTCCGCTCGGTTCGGCACTTTGAAATTATGGAAAGATTGAACTATAAACATTTCGCGCCTAACGGCGCTTCATCCAAGGCCATCTGAATAATATGCGCGTAGACTCTGGTCGAAAGGACTAATTATGGGAAACCGAAAGAAAATTACAGTTGTGGGCGCTGGTAATGTCGGCGCAACGGCAGCGCATTGGCTCGCCGCAAAAGAATTGGGCGACGTCGTGCTCGTCGACATCGTCGAAGGCGTGCCGCAAGGCAAGGCGCTTGACTTGGCCGAGGCCGCGCCCGTCGAAGGCTTCGACGTGCGTCTGACCGGCAGCAATAGTTATGACGAAACAGCGAATTCCGACGTCGTCATTATCACCGCCGGCCTGGCCCGCAAGCCGGGCATGAGCCGTGACGATCTGCTAAAGACGAACGCGGACATTGTGGGAAAAGTCGTAGATGAAGTGGTCAAGAGATCTCCCGAAACAATTCTCATCATAGTTTCAAATCCCCTCGACGCGATGTGTCAGGTCGCGCTCCGTCGCTCCGGTTTTCCGAAGCATCGCGTCATCGGCATGGCCGGGGTGCTCGACTCGGCTCGCATGCGCTGTTTCCTTGCCGAAGCGCTGGACGTCTCGGTTGAGAACGTCACCGCGTTCGTGCTTGGCGGGCATGGCGACACGATGGTGCCGCTGCCGCGCTATTCAACCTGTGCGGGAATTCCGATCACTGAGTTGCTCTCGAAAGATCAGATCGACGCGATTGTGAAGCGCACAGCTGGTGGCGGCGCGGAAATCGTGACGCTACTCAAAACGGGATCGGCCTATTATGCTCCATCAGCAGCGGCTGTCGAGATGACTGAATCGATTCTGAAAGACAAGAAGAAGATTCTTCCCTGCGCTGCATATCTCGAAGGTGAGTACGGCGTCAACGGGCTCTACGTGGGCGTGCCTTGCAAGCTCGGCGCGAAGGGCCTCGAGCAGGTAATCGAGATCACGCTCACTGCGGAAGAACGTATCGCGCTCCAGAAGAGCGCGGCGGCGGTGCAGGAACTCGTGGATGTACTCGGCATCTAAACTGAAAGACAGTTAGGCTGCGTCGCAAGTTAGGAAGTTTACTTTTTCGCTGTTAGTGGTTTGCTCCGATAGGTCTTAACCCCGACCGTCGCCGACTGTTTCTCTTGCGCCTTCATCTTAGGAAAGTTGTAGGCTACGACCTTCTTCGCCTCCCGCAAGGCAATCCTAAGTACGTCCTTGCCTACCGCCTCAATTCCCGCGGCTTTCAAGAAGGTTTCCGCGGCCAGGAAACTATTGATTCCCCGGAAGCGCCGTTCGACTATCGGCCGGGCAAGGGCGAGCTTAACGTCATTAGAGGGATACGCTTCAAGGATGTGGAGACCGATCGCTAAAAAATTTTCATTTTCTTGAGTCTGTCGCTGTCGCGGCAGCAAGGCAAGTAAGGTCTGGGCCACCTCGGACCCCTGCCTCCTTAATCGTCGAACACCCGGAAGTGAACGAATGATATCTTTCGCGACAGTGACCGTGCTAGCAAAGTAAATCTGGGAATTTACTTCTGGGTCGGCCAGGCGAATTAAGGCTTTCTGAATAGCGGCGGCTGACATAGTCTTGCTCATCATTGCACTCCGAATGATCGAAGGATCATTTCATGGTGGCAGCGGCATGGCGGCGGTTTCGACGCAGTAGTCGTGCGGGGTGACCATAGGCCCGGTGTACTTCGCGTGGTTTGTGAATAACCGCAGCAAGTTCCCCCCATTTGCTCCGCAGCTTCTTAATCTTGCCATCAGTGGCTTCCTTAACTATTGCCGCGTGGGCCATCTCGCCACTCTTTTCGTAGACCAACACGTCGCCCCGCCGCGCTTCGTCCATGGGAACTTCTGTGAAGTCATCCTCGATGAAAAAATCCGGTTCTTCAAACCAGCCATGAGCCCGCGCGTAAGCAAATCCGAAACAGTTGTACTTTCGACTCGGCGGGCGAAACTCGACCGAGTGCGGAAAAAATCTGGCCATGTATTTGCGCCAATGCTTCTTTTGTGCCTGACTCCAGTCAGTGTCGTGGCAGGGATCAACGGGCCGCGGGCGCACATGACAGTGTGAGACAGATCGTCCCTCGCTGGTTCGAAAAATAGCCATCGGGCAATCTCCTAATTGCGTGCTAGCTGCGACTACTTAACGATTCTGACATTGGCTTAGTTATTCGATGGTGCAATATTGATCAACCCCTGACGAGCAAGCGAAGCCAGACCATAAACGCTCGCTTTCAACGGCGAGACTCCCAGCTTTTTGGCCGCCGGGAATTCATCAGCGATTTGCTTAATCGTCCGCGAACCGTCGCATAGTTTCATGAGTTCGTAACTAGTCTGGGTTAGTTGCAGCACTTTGATCTCAGCCTGCTCCCTGATCAGTCCAAGGGGCACCTGTTCAATGGGAATCGAATCAAACCGCTCTCTTCGTTTCAGTGAACGCATGAGTCGCGTGTAATCCGCACTCACCATTAGAAAACGCGCGTCGTCTGCTATAACCGGCTTGGAGTCTAGATCTTCCAAAGATATCCGTCGAGCCCTCGACGCAGCTGTTTTGCCGTCAAAGTCATAGAGTGCGTTTTCCAAGTCGACCACGGTCTGCATAACATGCGGATGTTTCGCACTCTCCAAATAAGTGGACTCGACAAATAGCGTCAGGTCCCGCGGAAAACGATCACCCGAATAGTAGCGACGGCTGGTATCGACGACACCGTCAAGCTCTCTTTCGCGCGCCGACCATGCAACCCATTCATCAAAAACGGATAACAGGTCCCCGCTTTCTCGATGAAGTAGGACCATCATCCAACGGGCTTTCGCAATGCCGTGCAAGATGAACTCTCTTACCTGGCGAAGGTACTGCCGCTCCAGCCATCGCGTGGGGACGGCGTAAAAGTTCGGAAACAACTTGGGATGTTTCATAATCATCGCCCGCTCTTCCGGATCCTGCTCCCAGCCATGGAACGAAATATCTGAAAAAATGTCGTCGAAAACCAACTCATTTTCATACTGAGTCGTGATTGGAGTCTCGGCGAGGGGAGCCAGCAAATGAAGCTGGATTTGCGCATTTTGGTGACGCAATGACTCGCCAATAAATCTTATGCTGGAGCGCAGATCCTCTTTAGTTTCCTCCGGGAATCCGGTGATCAGCGAGACAGTGTGCTTGATCTCGCGCCGGTTCGCGCGCTTAATTCTCAAGGCGGCTTCGGCCAGATTCAATCGCTTCTGCATAAGTGTCTGCATCCGATCAGAACCACTATCGATTCCGAAAAAAATTCCGGTGCATCCGTTGGCCGCCATCAGATCGATCAACTCATCATCGATGCAGTCTGTCCGCGCGCTGCAACCCCAGTAAAGATCCTCTCCAGACTCCTCGATGGCCTCACAAAATCCAACGACTTTCTTCCGATCGACGGTAAACATGTCATGGATCAAATCGAACGAAGCAATATCGTAGATGCGCTTGATGGTTTTCATCTGTTCGACCAGGACATCGGCCGACTTTAAACGAAACCGTCGCCGGAAAAAGTCATTGGTAGAACAAAAGTTGCAGGCGAAAGGACATCCACGGCCAGCCTCGATCGGAATGAAGCTACAGTTGTTGGTGTGGGAATAGAGATGAAAGGCCGGCAGCGGCAAACGATCCAGATCCTCGATCACTGGCGCATTAGGGTTCCGCAAGACCGTCTGGCCACGACGGTAGGTAACGCCAGCGAGGTTAGTAAAATCCGGCTGACGATCTGATAAGCCATCAAGAACGCGCGGCAAAGTCTCTTCGGCTTCTCCGCGAACGATCAAATCTACAAACGAAAAGGTCTCGAGTGTCGCTACGTCCACGACGGAAGCCTGCGGCCCACCCAGAAGGATCGCAGCCTCGGGGTGAACCTCTCGGACGCCTCGGGCCAGCCGCAACGTGAGCGGATATGAACTACAGATGGTGCTGAATCCGAAAACGTCGGCCCTGATTCCGCTTAGTTCGCCGATGGCGTACGACGAGAAATCAACCCCCTGGTTTCTCAGGTCGCCAGCGATGTATGTAAAGAACAGGCGGTTGAGGTCGAGAATCTCGCTTTCGATTCCCTCTTGTTCCAGCACGGCGGCGAGACTCAGAATCCCCATCGGGGCGTGTTCAAAGATCAACCGCGCAGCCTCGAATTCGGCTACCGCGCGCTCATTGAACTCGGTTACGGTTGGCGGACTTATGAGACAAACCTTCATAGCACACGAAGTGAAGATGGAAATAGAATGCAGCGTCGGCCATCACCGTCCGACGGGTCTTTTGTAATTGCAAATGGCAGTTTTCGCGCGGAGGCTACTTCTTCATGCCTGCCTTGCGCTTCGATTTACGCTTACTAGCTGCGGCATCGACTACGATAACCTCGGTCACGACTCGACCGACGTTCGTTACCGTGTTCTCTTCGTCACTATGAGGCTTAACGACGCTCTTAATTTTGGTCTTAAAGGCGCTCTTGAGTCGTGCTCGCTCGCTGGCAGTAGTTTGCAGGGACTTGGGAATGCTAACCACGACTTTGGGGGGCATGGTTTTCTCCTTTTTGGAAGAACGTGGGTGTTACCTCTTAGAAAAGCTTGGGTTTGAGGCAACCTGGGAAGTGGCGATTGTTTTCGCCACCAGCTTCATTGAGTCGGGCAGCTAATATCACACTAGCTACGCCGATGCAAGACCAATACGCTGGATGAAGTCTTGAAATTTGGGATCATTTCTCAGTGAATCAAAGAACGGACTGATCCTAATATAGACCAGAAAGAGATCAAATTCTGTCCGCGCGCGACTAAGCCATAGAAAACCCTGATCTTTTTCCCCTAAAGCGATGTTGACGACCGCGAACCTCAATGGCGGAATGTGCTGACGCGTCGAGCGCGACTCGAGGTCCTTAAGAATTTTTCGGGCTTCGTCTTTCTTGCCGGACGCTGCGTAGGTATAAGCCATCGTCGCGTTCACCATGGTGTTGCTGCCCTGCGACAACGTGTTGGCCTTTTGATATTCCGCTATCGCTTCGCGATACATTTTCTTTTGCGTATATGCCCACGCCAGATGTTCCCGCGCCGGGAAAAAGTCGGGGAACCGCTCCGCGATTTGTTTCAAGTACGCGATGCTGCGATCGTAGTCGCGCTGATAAAAATAAACGAGCCCAAAATCGACATTGATTATCGGCGAGAGCGGATCCAACTCGCGCGCTTTCTCAAGTTCCTGGAGTGCTTTATCAAAGTTGCCGCGCGCCATCAGCATGTCGGCATAGAAATGATGCGCCGTCGCGTAGTTTGGATTTAGCTCGATCGCTTTCTTGAACTCGGCTTCGGCTGCCGTCCAGTCCGTCTCATAATGCGTCTTGATGAATCCCAGCGTGGCGTGCGCTTCACCCAGTGAGCTGTCGAGCGCCAGAGCCGTTTCGGCCGCCTGTTTCGCCTTTAGTGACGATTCTCGCAGCGGGAAGGTGCCATCAACTACGTACATATCAGCCAGGCCCGCGTACGCCAGAGCATAATTTGGATCGAGCTTGATCGCCTGTTCGTACGAGTTGATCGCCTGGTCTCTGCCTTCCTTCGTGAACTTGTTCCAATACCAGCGCCCTTTCAAGTACAACTGGTACGCGTCTACATTCTGAGTCGGAAGTTTCGCGAAGCGCTGCTCCTCGGCGCCCGTCATCTTCAGGCGTAACTTCTCAGTGATCTTGTGCGAGAGTTCATCCTGAATCACCAGCAGATCTGAGATTTTTCGATTGTACTGATCACCCCAGATGTGATGATTGTCTCGCGCGTCCTCTAAGTCGACAGTGATCGAAAGGTTCCCGTCGTGTTCGACTATTCTGCCAGTTACGATTGCCTGCACGCCGAGTTCCTTGCCGGCCTGCTGGGTATCCGGCTTGATCCCTTTGTAATGAAACGCTGAGCTGCGACCGGTGACTTTCAGATTGGGCAACTGCGACAGACTGTTGATCAACGCTTCAGTCATACCGTCTGAGAGATACTCAATGTCAGAATTTTTACTGGGGTTATCAAACGGAAGCACCGCCACTGAATTGATGCTTGCGGGAACTATTTCTGGTTCATGATGACGAGTCAGCAGATAAATTACACCAAGTGAAATGACTAGCAGCAGCGCGGCGCCCACGGCCAGCGCTAAACGTGAATCGGTTTTCGGCCGCGGCGGCTTGGCTGTTTCAAACGATCCGGTCGAAAGCTCCTGTCTAAGAGCTTCCAGGTCTGAAGCCACATCGGCTACGTTTCGGTAACGTTCCTTTCGATCCTTTTTCAAGGCCTTGCAGACGATTTTCTCCAAGGTTGCCGGGACGCCATGAAGACTCTTCGTCAGCGATTCTGGTTCGGTTTCGAGGATCGCCACGATTGCATGACTCGGAGTTTCTCCTGAAAACGGCATTTTCCCAATCAGCATTTCGTAAATGACAACGCCCAGGCTCCAGATGTCCGTGCGTTCATCTACTGGTTGGCGTTTGGCCTGTTCGGGTGAGAGATAATAGACGGTGCCAATTAGATGTTCCGACTGAGTGTCGAAGACCGGGAACGTTGCTGCCTCACTGTCGCTGGGGAGTTCGTATTTCTCAGTCAGCTTAGCCAATCCGAAATCGAGCACCTTCACGTAGCCGTCTGGGCGCAACATAATATTTTCCGGCTTGATGTCCCGATGGACAACGCCCGCCTTATGTGCGGCGACGAGCGCGGCCGCAACTTGCTGCGCAATTCCCACCGCGTCACTAAGCGGAATTGGCCCCTGCCGCAATCGCTGACGCAGAGTCATCCCTTCGATGTGCTCCATCGCGATGAAGCGGCGACCTTCTTCCGCTTCGCCGATCTCATAAATCACGCACACGTTTGGATGATTCAACGCTGATGCTGATCGCGCCTCTCGCGCAAACCGTTTCAAGCGATCCTCATCGGCATGAAGCGACTTAGGTAACAACTTCAGCGCCACGTTGCGGCCCAATTTCGTATCGTGCGCCAGATAAACTTCTCCCATGCCGCCACGACCGAGGAGGGACAAAATCTTGTAATGCGAGATCGATTGGCCGATCAGAGTCGCCGGTTTTTGACCCAGAATCTCGGTCGCGACTTCGGAAGGCGCGGACTGAGAATGAGCCGTTTTTATTTCATGCGCCGACAAGAGAGATTCGACCTCCTGGCGCAACGAAGAATTCGCACCGCAGGCCTCATCGAGAAACGACGGACGCCTGGTAGGATCAATTTTCAGCGCCAGGTGATAAACCGCCTCGATTTGCGCTCGCACTTCGGGGGTCAAGGGCATGGCTTGCATAGTTGGGTCGGTGGAAGCCGCCTCCCTTCGATTTCAATTGGGCGCAGCTTAACATCACAGAAGCCAAATTTCCAGGTTTTTTGGGAGAAATAGCCGAGCTTACTTCTTCAGCCATCCTAGCAGCCCATAGAGAACCGTTTCACGATTCTCTTCATAGATGGCTTTGGTGAGTGGGATGTTCATCGGGCAAACCTTCACACAATTCTGCGCGTTGCCACAATTCGTAATGCCATCGTCACCCATGATGCCTTGTAAGCGTTCCTCGCGATCCATCGCACCGCTGGGATGCATGTTGAAAAGACGCACCTGCGCGATTGCCTGTGGGCCAATGTAGTGATCTTCGTCGTACTGCGGACAAGCTTCGAGACAGCAACCGCAGGTCATGCAACGCGAGTAAGCGTACCGCTCCATCACGTCTTCCTGGTCCATCCGTGGTCCTGGTCCAAGATCGTGCGTGCCGTCGAGTTCGATCCAGGCGTGAACTCGCTTCAAGTGATCGAACATCTGCGAACGATCGACTATCAGATCGCGAATGTTCGGAAACTTTGTCATCGGTTCGAGTTTGATCGGCTTGTCGAGATTGTCGACCAAAGCCGAGCACGACTGCCGCACGCGTCCGTTGATGACCATCGTGCAAATGCCGCAAACCTGTTCGAGACAATTCATGTCCCATGACGGAGGCGTCGTTTGCTGGCCTGACTTCGTCACCGGGTTTTTGCGAATTTCCATGAGACAGGAAATCACGTTGAGGTTCGGACGATAGGGAATCTCGAACACTTCCCAGTGTTGCGGCGCGTCTGGCGATGGCCGCCGTTTGATATGTATCTCTACTGTGTTCATCGGTTCCTTTTGGAGTGCGCCGGCAAAGCGAAGCGGCGACGGCGCTTTTCTTGCTTGATTGATTTGTCCTCGAGCTAGAATCCAAAGCGGCGTCGCGCAAGGCTTGCCGCCGCACTCCAAATCTTATGCCTTCGCCGTTTCCTTCTTCTCGTGCGAGTAATCGCGTTTGCGTGGTGGAAGCAGAGAGATGTCGACCGGGTCATACGAAAACACCGGACCTTCGCCGGAGTATTCAGCAACCGTCGTCTTCAGCCAATTCGGATCGTCGCGATCGGGAAAGTCAGGCTTGTAATGCGCGCCGCGCGATTCGTTTCGATTGAGCGCGCCGAGTGTAATCACGCGCGCCAGGTCGAGCATGTTGCGCAATTGTCTCGCGTGCGGCAAGGCCATCGTCGCCCAAAGATTCGAATCGTTGATCGAGATTCGATCGTAGCGATCGGTCAACTCTCGCAGCTTGTCGTCAGTCTGCTTCAGACGATCGTTGTAACGAATGACCGTGACATTGTCGGTCATGATCTTGCCCATCTCGTCATGCAGCTTATACTGATTTTCTTTGCCGCTTTGCTTGATCAACCTGTCATTGATTTCCTGCTGATGTTTCGTTTCCTGATCGTATACTCGCGAACCATTCGAGCCGTTGCGCTCCACATTCTGGGCCCATTCGATTGCCGCCGGCGCAGCGATAAATCCGCCGTACACGCAACTGACCAGCGAATTCGCGCCCAAACGGTTCGCGCCGTGAATCGAGTAATCGCATTCGCCCGCTGCCAGCAATCCGGAAACGTTGGTGCGTTGATCGAAATCTACCCACAACCCGCCCATCGAATAATGCACGCCGGGGAAAATTCGCATCGGCACATGACGCGGATCGTCGCCCACAAACATCTCGTAAATTTCCAGGATGGCCCCGAGCTTCTTATCGAGCGTCTCTGCCGGGATATGCGTCAGATCCAGATAAACCTGATTCTCTCCGTTTACCCCCATGCCCGCCAGACACACTTGGAAAATTTCTCGTGTAGCGATATCGCGAGGGACGAGATTTCCATAAGCGGGATATTTCTCTTCAAGAAAATACAGTCGCTCGTTTTCGGGAATCGATGAGGGCGATCTCTTGTCACCTTTATTCTTCGGCACCCAGACGCGGCCACCTTCGCCGCGTGCGGACTCGCTCATCAAACGCAGCTTGTCTTCGCCGGGAATCGACGTTGGGTGGACTTGAATGAACTCGCCGTTCGCGTACTTCGCGCCTTGCTGATAACAAGCCGCGACCGCGCTGCCCGTGCACACCATCGAATTCGTGGACTTACCGAAGATCAATCCGGGACCACCACTCGCGATGATTACGGCGTCAGCCGGAAAAGCTTTCAACTCGAGCGAACGAAGATTCATCGCCACCAGTCCGCGACAGACTTGATGGTCGTCGAGCACCAGCGACATCATCTCCCAGCCTTCGTACTTCTTAACTTTCCCCGCGACTTCATGACGCCGCACCTGTTCATCCAGCGCATACAAAAGCTGTTGACCGGTCGATGCTCCCGCGAAAGCAGTTCGATGATGCTTGGTGCCGCCGAAGCGACGAAAGTCGAGCAGTCCTTCATTGGTTCTCGAAAACGGCACACCCATGCGATCGAAAAGATAGATGATCGCCGGCGCCATCTCGCACATCGCTTTCGCGGGCGGCTGGTTTGCCAGAAAGTCGCCGCCATAAACCGTGTCATCGAAGTGCTCCCAGATCGAATCGCCTTCGCCCTTCGTGTTTACGGCCCCGTTGATTCCACCTTGCGCGCACACAGAGTGCGAACGCTTCACCGGCACGACCGAAAACAGATCGACCGAGTGACCGGCCTCGGCAATTTTCATCGCCGCTGCCAGGCCCGCCAGTCCGCCGCCAACGATGGCGATTTTGATATCAGTAGCCATGCTCTTCTCTCACATGAACTTTCCCAGCAATCCGCCGGGATGAATAAAAGCAATCGCGGCGTTGATGCCGACAGCGAGCAAAAACAGACCGAACGCGATGCACGCGTAACCGGTCAGGCGTTGTGCGCGCTCGCCAATCGTAATGCCCCAATCGACCAGGAAAAGCCAAATACCATTTGCCAGATGCCAGACGGTTGCCGTGATGCCAATAACGTAGACTATGAAAATCGGAACCATCTTGAATTCGCGCGCCACGATGTCAAAGCTCTGGTCAACATGATGCGCAACCGACATCGTGTTCAGTCCCGGGATCAAGCCAAAGCGAAAATTTAAGACATGAAAAGTGATGAAGAAGAAAAGAATGATGCCCGTAACTCGCTGAATCGTGTAAAACCAGTTGCGCGCGTACGGATAGTACAGATTGTTCGGCCGCGCCTCGACGGTAATCACCAGGCCGTAAACCGCGTGATAGATTAGCGGAATGAAGATGCCGCCGATTTCCACAAACAGGATGTACGGGATCGACTGAAGATCTCGCACCGCGTTGTTGAAATCCGCCGGGCCGGTCAGCGCTTTCGAGTTAGTATAAAAATGTTCGAGAAGAAAAATGCCAAGCGGCATGATGCCTGTTAGCTGATGCAGCTTGCGCAGAATGAACGTTCTGCTCAGACGAATCGCCAAGGCGCTTCTCCTTTGCGGGTTGAACTCAGCAAGGCTTGCGAAGTTTGCGGGAACGAATTATTCGATTGCGATAGCAAAGAAAATTATAGAGCGACGCCGCGAAAATGCAAACCAGTCGCACAAGTTGTTACTTTGAGAAGGTCGCTCGTACTCAACGAGATCGATGTCAGACGATAACACTCCTTTTCCCGAACCGGTTGTGATCGAAATCACAGACGTGTTCGATCTGCACACAATCCCGCCGCGCCAAGTCAAAGCCGTGGTCGAAGAATATCTGCGCGAGGCATACGCAAAAGGCTATCCCGTGGTGCGAATCATCCATGGCAAAGGCATCGGCGTGCAGCGCGAGATGGTGCGCACGATTCTGGCGCGAACTCCGTTTGTCGTTGATTGGACCGACGCGCCGCCGGAGGCAGGAGGATTGGGCGCAACGATTGTGCGGCTAGCACAATCCGCAGATTCCGCAGATTAAGAATAACGGCGAATCCGGAAACCATTTAATAGACTAAACAGCGCCGGCGAAACACTAAGACATACTTCTGAATCTGTGTAATCCGGGTAATCTGCGGAAAAATTTTGGTGCCCCCGGCGCGATTCCAACGCGCGACCTCTCGCTTAGGAGGCGAGCGCTCTATGCAACTGAGCTACGGGAGCACATAACTGCTGAGGCTAGAGTTTAGAGGCTAGAGACTGGTCAAGCAACATCAATTAGCTAGCCTCTAGTCTCTGACCTCTAACCTCTAGCTTTGGTACTTAATCAACGACCTCACATCATAGCCTTCCAACTTCTTTCGGCCCGGCAGAAATTCCAATTCAACGACGAAAACCAAGCCTTCAATTTTTCCGCCGAGACCTTCGACCAGATCGCAGACAGCCTTTGCGGTGCCGCCGGTCGCCAGCAAATCATCAGCGATGATCACGCGATGGCCGTCGCCGATTGCGTCGCGGTGAATTTGCAAAGTGTCCTGGCCATACTCGAGGTCATAAGAAATAGACGCAGTCTCCGCCGGCAACTTGTTCGGTTTGCGCACTGGCACAAAGCCTGCGCCGAGGTGATATGCAAGCGCCGGCGCGAAAATAAATCCGCGCGCTTCGACACCCACGATGGTATCGATTTTCATCCCTTCGTATTCCGCAGCGAGCGCATCGACCGTCTGGCGCAAGCCGGCGGGATGTTTCAAAAGCGTCGTAATGTCGTAAAAATTAATGCCTGGCTTGGGAAAGTCAGGCACTTCGCGAATTAGATTTTTCAGTTCGTCCATGGTTGTCGATTCGATGTTAATGGAAATAATTTCTTAGAGCTTTTCTTTTGCGGACATGAGTTTTGATCGCGTCGCTACCGCTCCGGGTACTGACATCTTCAAGAACGGCTCATGATATCATCTCCCGCGTCTCTCCGTTCCTCCTTCGCGTCAGGCCGGAGCACTCATTGCGGTTCAGTTTCTTACCATCGCGGATTATTCTTCTCTGCGCTGCCTCGTTAGTTTGCGCCTGGTATTGTCCTGCTCAGGATTCTAAAAAACCAAACCAAAGCGAAGATGTTATTCACGTTGAATCAGCGCTGGTCCAGACGGATGTAAATGGTGTTCGATAAGTCTGGTGGCTTTGTGAACGGCTTGCGGCGCGGTCAGTTTGCTTTGAAGATCGACGGCAAGGCGTCATCGATCGCATCACGAAATTGAGTGCCTCACAAAAGGTAAGTTTTCAGGTGGAGTGATGGAGCGCAGGCGTCCTTACCGGCAATACTTGAAGATTATGGGTTGCAAGCAACCTTGTTCGCACTTAGTCGTTCGTCTGGATCACGATCTGTTTCTTTTCACGAGCCCGGACGATCGAGAGCATATGCCTCTTTTCGCTAGCGAACTGTTGACCGAACGTCCAAACATCGGGAGTTAATGTCTTTCCATCAATCGCTTCGATAACGTCGCCTTCACGAAGTCCGCCGCGCGCCGCGGCGCTATCGGCTTGAACCGCGAGAACGATAAATCCGTTTTGAGCGCCCATCCGCCCTGTAGCGCGAGGCGTCCACGCCATCGTCTGAATTCCAATCTGCTGCAATCCAAAGAACGGTGCCGGCATCCTCGGGAATTCAACGCGGCGCTCGAAAATTGGGGCGAATGAACCACCCAGCGTAACGGAAACTAGTAGCGGCTCAGGCGCGTTGGGTCGCCGGACGGTAAACTGAATTTGCCGGCCGCTACCAGCGTCACCCAACAGCTTGGAAAACTCCTCGGCGCTCTTCACATCAGTTTGATTGACGCGAAGAATCACGTCGCCCGGCTGTAGCTTAGCGAGCGCCGCCGGTGTCTTTGGCGCAACTGAAGTAAGCAGAATGCCGACCTGGTCTTTAATTAGATCGCCAGCCTGATCGTCCTGCCAACCATTTGCGAGAAAAGCCGCGCGTGCCGAGGCATCGACGGGCTCGCCGCGCACACCAAGCAATGGCCGCGGCACACTCGCCTGATGTTCGAGCACGCGACGTGTCGCCGCGCGGACTTTGTCAGCGCCCACGATGCTGGCGCGGTCTCCATCGATCGATTCGATGATGCCGATCGTGTTTCCTGGTTGGTCGCAAACGATTCCGCCAATCACGTTCGGCGATAATTTGCCGCCGCGCACAATCAATTTATCGAAGCTCCCCGATTCATTCGTCGCAAAGCTCGCAATCGTAGCGTCGATCTTACCGACCTTGACATAAGTGTTGCGCGTCGTCGTTTCGCCCTCGGCCGCTGCCGGCTCGGGCGCAAAGATTTCGAGCGCTTGCCCCTGCCTTAACTTCGTATCCGCAAGCTTTGCCGGCGGTAGTCGCGGCAGACCCGCGACCTGCAGAATTGATAACCCAGTTTCGGCGTCCAAACCGATCAGACGAGCCCGCAACTTCCTTCCATCAGTCGTGATCACCGTCAGGTCAGGTTCGACGCGCGGCCGCATCAAAGCAAACGGTTGGGTGGTAGCTGCGCGCGCTTTCATCTCAGGCAGCCCTCGTTCGAATTCCGCAACTTCGATTTCCGCGGCAGCCTGCGGCAAGCGCGCTGCGATCGTCTTGCCGTCGTCCATGGCCCAGCCGGCGATGATGCTGGCGTGGGCATCGTTCGTCAGTGTTTCCGGATCGATCTTTTCAACGATGCCACTCTCGCCGTTCTGCCGCAGCAGCAAACGCAGAATCTTTACGCCGCTCAAACGATGAACGATCGTGACGACTTGGGGCGCAACATTGGCTCCGCTCGGGATGACGGTTACTCGCGCTGGAGGCGTGGGCACTCGTCTGATTTGTTTCCGCGGCGGAGTCGACGGTTGCGGTGCACTTTGCGAAGCCGTTTCGGTCACAGCCGTTTGCGCTGAGACTTTGCCAGTCATCAACGCCGTCGCGAAAAGCGCGAAACCAATTACCACGAATGAAAGCTTCTTGGTCATCGTTACCAATCTCTGCTGTTCGTCATACTCACCGGCACTCGATTGTCAATCAGGCGTTGCGAGCCGAAACTAACCGGAGGCAAGAAAATCTTGTGACTTCCTCCGCGCTCGTCGCGCACCGTCACGACCATCGGATTGACGGGCGCGCTCAACGAAACTTCGCCAGCTCGATCCTGAGACAGCCGAACAGATTCAGCCGCCGAAGAATTGAAATCGGAACTTCGCGGAGCGTTGTTGTCTGTCGTTCTTGGGTATTGGCGACCGCCATTTGGCCGCTTCTCTATCGGAGCTGCAGCACGCAAATCAGTTTGCTTGTCCGTCTGATTAATGGGACCAACGGCCGGCGTAACGGGAGTCACTTGGGTTTCTTTGACCGGATTCGTAGTTGCTGTATTCGATGTCTGAACCGGCGTTCGCTGACTAAACCAGACGAGTCCCACCACCATCATCACGGCCAACGCGGCGACGGCAATTCCCGGCGTGCTCATAATGAAACGAAAAATCGACGGCCGATGCGAGCGTGCCGCATTGTCGCGGGCGATTCGCGCGCGCAAGCGAATGTCGAAGTCAGCAGGCGCCGTAACCGGCGCCAGGCCGCCGACCAATTCGCGCAGACGCGACCGTTGAGATCGAAACTCAGCGCATGCAGCGCAGGATCCGACATGCGATTGAACCTGCGCGCTCAGGCGCTGGCCTAATTCCGACTCGTCAATTTCTCGCCGCACTGCGCGGCAATCTGTTCCATTCATAACTGTTACCACCTAAACGTAATTGCGCATCTTGTCGCGCAAGAAATTTCGCGCGCGATTAATGCGCGACTTAACTGTTCCTTCGCTCGTCTGCAAAATCTGAGCAATCTCTTCGTAGCTTTTCCCTTCCACATCGCGCAGCACGAGCGGCGCGCGATACTTGTCCGGCAGAGTGCTAATGGCCTTTTTTACGACGCGTCGCTGCTCCATGTCGACCAGGTTCGCATCTTGCAGAGGCTTTTCATCCGGCGCATCAAAGTCCCTTGCTTCCTCGCCCTCTCCACCCGTTAGCAAACCAGTCAGCGAAACCAGCCGGCGGCGTTTTCGCTTCCGCAACTCGCTGATCGCCAGGTTCGTTGCAATCCGATAAATGTAAGTCGAGAACGCATGCGTCGTTTGATAGCGCTCGGCCGCGCGATAGACGCGCATGAAAGTTTCCTGGGCCAAATCAACCGCGCCGTCATAATCGTTCGTCATCCGGTAGATATAACTCGTGATCTGATTTCGATAGCGGCGGACGAGTTCGGCGAAGGCGTCTTCGTCGCCCGCTAGCGTACCTTCGAGCAAGGCGTGATCGGTTGCCTTCGGCACAACCACAGGTGCGCGTCTAGCCGCCGCGAAATTCAAATCTTCGATCGAACTAAGCGTTCTCATCGGGCAGGAAGGGCTCTCGTTGTGGCGCAAATTGTTAATTTGCGCAGGTACCGCAAGCTCGTAGCTAGCGTCGTGTCTTGACTGCATTCGCAAGTTGGCAACTCGTAACAACTTGCACTCCGGATTCGCGGGAAATTATACATCGACCCGCGAAGACTTCAGTAATTTGCACGCAGTTTGTCGGGAGAAGTTCCGGAAAGTTGTGTCAGAAGCCGGACCGTAAGGGAGGTCAGTTTGGAAAAGCCTCGCTGCGGATGACGAAATCTATTTGACATCGATCATTTGTCATCTTCCATTTGTCATTCCGGCCGATCCCGTCGTGAAATCCAAGCCTTAAACTGTGACACCTGCGGATGCCCAAATGACAAATCTCAAATGACCAATGACAAATAATTACGGGTTACTCGATGCTGCAGCCTCAGGATTCTGAAACAGCGCGTCTTCCATCTTCACGCCATAGGTGATGGTCATGATGCGCCGTTCGACTAACAGCTTGCCATCTTCCAACAGCACCGTGCGATAAGGGACTTGGGTCCCCTGCGCCACGCGATAATCATAGAAACGTTTGGTGTATTTCACCGGCGTCGACGATCCCGGCGATGTTTCTTCATATTCAAGCGAGAGGATGCGGAAGGTTTTGGCACTGATGAAGTAACGCGTTTTGCGATTCGCCTTGTCGACCAAATCGATTACATAAAGACCGACACCCGAGTGTTTGTCTTTGCCGGCAGAGTTGAGTTTCGATTCGTTCTCTTTGTAGCGCAGCAGCGCGTCGATGCTGTGCGCCTGTTCGGAAATGAAATCGGCAGCGGTGTCCGCACGCGGTGTGAAGGTCGTGCCGTTTACGATTCCGAACAATCGGCCATTGCCCCAGACGAGCGAAAATTCCTGCTGCGGCGTCTTGCTGTCGAGGCGCACCTTATCCTGTTCAGGCTTGTCGCCATGAACGAAACGAAGTTCGTATCTTGTCTCCTGCGCGCGACCGTCGGGCGAGGTTCGCGTTTCTTTACCGATTTCGAGACCGTTCCGGCGAATCTGCCCCAGCACTGCGCGTCCAAAACCGTTGCCGGCAATCGCGATCGCGCTCTCAACGATCTGCTCGGCCGTATATTCTTTCGCCTGCCCTGCGATGACCCTACGAGTAGAGTAAGAAGCGACGGTAACCGCGAAGACAGTTAACAGGCTGAACGCGGCGACGCGAATGTACAGGGGCCAACTCCTGACTCCTGACTTCTGACTTCTGACTCCTGTTTTTGCAATACTCACAACTAAAAACTCAAAACTGTTGCCCAAGGGGGTGCTCCTAAAATTCATAACGCGTGATCTAGCTGACCTCTCGTCTGATCCTGACCTGTACTTTTCGCGGGGATTGTAACACAAGCCATTCGCGAAACTACTCCGGCGAATGAGTGATGCGACAAGGCTGGGATTAGATGCTCAGCAGAGACGGAGGTAACTGACCTGCTAAGGTTTACCTGGGTGACGCGCAAGGCGGTGGCGGGCCAGATTACAAAGGGATGTGAGCTTCGGCAGGATGAGGTGATGTCTGTGTTTCAGCCTAATAGATCCAATCGACGGCGCGCTTGTTATATCTCTTAGTTTGCACAAACTCACGAGGCTACTCATCGCACATCACTGAAGAGAATATGCCTTTCGTCCGGTAACAGTGAATTCGGGATGATTGCGCACTTGGACTGTTAACTGTCGGAGTTTTCCGTCGCGGTTTCGATTGGTTGGTGAGTATCCCATGACGTACCGATTCTTGATCACCGTGAAAATGTCTGAATACACATTTTCGGCATCCTCCGGTTTTTCAATGAAACTGGTAAAGCCGCCCGACAATTCGGCAACCTTGAACATCGCCGTTTGTCCAGCGGTGTTTCTTTCGGCTTCCACATATTGATAGTATCCAACAATCGCTGGCATGTTGCCTTCTTTGACCCCCTTGAAGAATTTATGCCATTAATGACTGAGTAGATCGTGGCTCGCGAACTTTCGATCGCCTCTTTGACTTCGCTGAATCCGAATTTCGGGAGTGAACTCTCTCTCGTATATTTTAATCCACTCCTTTGCAAGGTTGAGTAAGATACCGGGTACGGAGCGTCTTTGTCCGGCTTGAGCCAAATTATTTCAGTTCCGTCTCCCTGAAAGATAATTATTCGTTGCCGCCGTTCGTCATTAAACGTTTCATTCAAAACCGCCAGCAACGTATTAAATTCAATGTTCCAGTTCCACCCTGCATTTAGAGAATCCAATGTTTTCTTAAGCAGAGACTTGTCTTGAGTAAAATCGAGCCGAAGTTTTAAGTCATTGGTAACAATTGCCATCTTGTCTTGTGGCGCGAGTTTGTCGACAAGAATTTTTGCTGCTTCGATGCTCGTCTTCATGTAAGGAACCTGGGGTATTCCACAATCAATTATTAAAACAACCGAGCGCGGAACAGTGGCGCTTTCGCCCGGAGCAAATATTTGGACTGTTTGCGGTGCACCATCTTCCGTAACAATAAAATCTTCTTTTTGCAGCCCGAGGATTACATTCCCTTTTTGATTCGTCACCAAGACATCATTGACGACCAGATCCGCCGAAACGCGAACAACGTCGTCATCTCGCTCATTGTTCGTGGTCTGTGGCTTCTTCGGCTCCTTTTTTTTTTCATATCGTTTTAGGCTTGAGCCAAAGTTTCTGATTCTGGGTTGTTCCGGTGGGGCCGATTGCATGGGAATCGGCGAGGCAGACGGCGTCTGTCCAAAGGAAAACGGAACGAGAGCAAGAAACAATAACAGTATGAAAAAACGCTTCATAATTACCTTCGCATGCATTATCGACTTCGGATCGGGAAAATGAAAGGCGCTTGCGTCTGCAAAACCGATAGCAAGCGCCTTCTTCGAGACGCCATGTCACTGGCAACTATCAACCTTACTCGCCAGCCGGCAGGCTGCATATTGATCGTAGACAGCAAGGCGTTCGTCAAGATCCGAATAATCCGGATAGGGATATTGGACGATACATGCATCAGCCATCGCGTGCGCCTGGGCGCACTCGTCCACTGTAACGGGCGTGCAAGTCTCAAGCGATTTAGCAAACAAATTGACCGAGGCTGCAGCCAGCGCGGTCTGTCTATTCGTCCGGCAATCATCGACGCATTGCTGGAAATTTAGATTGGAGCGACAGTCGTCGGCACAGCTGGTAGGGCTATCATAAAACCAAAGGACGCGGGCGGTGTCATAAGCATTGTCTGCCATGTAGTACTGGTAGAATGCCTCCATACACGTCGTGGCGCTGACCGAAACGGTCCGGGTTGAACCGACAAGTATCAGTCCCGTGATGAAAAGACCCAAGACCAGGACCTTTGCCGGGATTTTCGTAAGCCATCGTTTTTTCATTTCTTCTCCTTGGGGGTTATGCGCAACTTGCCGCGGGCAATTGCTTCTCCCAATGATGGTTTGATCTACGAAACATAACATCGGATTTTCGCGCCGACTGGCAAAAGGAAATGCCAGTACCTGGTCAGCCTTTAGAAAGGGCTGAACGCTGTCGAGCTACACGCCTGCGGGGGCTGGGCTGAAAAATGTGCAGTTGCTTAACTCCAACCATTCACTCAAGGACGGCGCGAGCGTTCGTCAGACTCATCAACCGCGCGGTTTGACAACCCGCCAATCGCCGCGTTAACTAAGAGTCACCCAAAACAAGCTGTCGTTGCGGTCAGATCGTAATTAAGTTAGCCGTGGAACTGTGTGACAAAATCTATTTCTAAACCATAAAAGGGAAACTATTTCATGAAGAAAGTTGGCATTCTGGTTGGCCGGGAAAAGACTTTTCCCGACGCTTTGATTCAAAACATTAACGAGCGCGGCAAAGGCAAGGTCTCAGCCGAATACATCAAGCTCGGTGGCGTTCGTCATGATGCGCCGCCGCCATACGATCTGGTGATCGATCGTATCTCGCACGAAGTGCCGTTCTATCGCGCGACGTTGAAGCGCATGGCCCTCGAAGGCGCAATCATCATCAACAACCCGTTCTGGTGGTCGGCTGACGACAAGTTTTTCAACTACTCGCTGGCGCGCAAGCTCGGCGTCGCCGTTCCGAAAACGGTGCTGTTGCCGCAGAAAGATTATATTCCCGGGATTACCAGCGAGAGTCTCCGCAACCTGGAGTTTCCACTCGACTGGCAAGCGATTGTCGAGTATGTCGGCTTCCCCGCCTTCATGAAGCCGTTCGACGGCGGCGGTTGGAAAAACGTTTCGAAGATCAATTCGCTCGAAGAATTGATCAAGGAATACGATCAGACGGGAACGCTCTGCATGACACTTCAGGAAGGAATTGAATTCGATCAGTTTGTGCGTTGCTATTGCATCGGCCAGGAAGACGTGATGATCATGCCTTACGATCCGCGCAAGCCCTACCTGTCGGGCGAGCAATACGTCAACGATCCGAATTACCTGTCGCCTGAGCTGACGGTCCGCGTCGTTCATGACGTGCGGACGCTTTGTTCGGCGCTGGGCTATGACATCAACACCGTCGAGTTCGCGATCAAGGACGGCGTGCCTTATGCGATCGATTTCATGAATCCTGCGCCTGACGCTGAGCTGCAGTCGGTCGGCGCTTTCTATCATGGCTGGGTGACTGAAGCGGTCACGAATCTCGTGTTCAAGCGTTTGAGCGAAGGAGCGCGACCGCCACAATATCGTTGGGACGCGCTTTTGAATCCCGTCCCAATGAGGACGGATGTGGTTGCGTCCGTCGCTGAACAGTCGACGCGAACGGTCAAGCCGAGGAAGACGGCGACAAAATCACGGGCGGCGTCAAAGAAGGATTGAGCGAAGGAAGCGGCAACGTGATTTAGTGCCGTAGGCACGAGATGTTTATAGCTCACACTGTTTGTTTTGAGGGTTCGTGAAATGAGCAAATGCAACAGCATTTTGCTCATTTCGCTATTATGAATGTGGACATGCTTTCAATAAATATTTCGCCGCTACACGGCTGTGCCAGGATCAAGCATCGCTCGGCTCGACGCGGTTTCTGGTGGCAAGAAATCTTCTGATAATGAGGGATCCCGACCATCCGATAATCGAAGAAGAAGCCAGGGCCCAACCCAATCCCGCGACCATCTGATCGAATGATGAGCCTAGCAGCGCAATCAGCAGCGCCGCAAAGCTAACTCGCGCGGTCAGCCGCTGAACTAGCCCGGCGCCTTCCAGCCAATTCATGCGCCGCACCTCTGCTGCCAGGTAATCTTCATCGTTGTTGAGCCGCGCGTAGTAGTCAGCTTCGCGACGCGCCAACCGCGCCGCAGCTTTGTCTGGGGCGACCCGCACGGCCTCGTTGTAATGATGAATGACGTGCGCCAGTTTCCCGTCGCTCAGCGCAACTTCCGCCAGTCCCAGTTGCGCGCGATACGAATCCTCGTCCACATCCAACGCGCGGCGAAAAACCCTCGCGGCTCGCGGTGGATCGCAGTATTCGAGAAAACTCTCGCCGATTCGCTCCAGCAAGCGCGCATCTTGTGGACCGCGGCGCGCGGCCAGCCTTAGAGCAGCACAAGCTCGGCCCAACAAGCGCGCATCGCCAAAAGCACTCGCCTGAGATTTCAAAAGCCGGGCATACTCGTAAATCATCCGAGCGTTGTGCGGTTCAATTAGCAGCGCGCGCCGAAAACCTTCCGCTGATTGTTGCAAGCGACCAACCATCCGCAAATCGTTGGCAGCGTGGCGCAGCGACGCTGCGCGATCGAGATCTTCCCCCAACGCTTCGGTGCGCCCCTCGCGTCGATGCTTCTCAATTCTCTTCTCCGCGGCTTCACGCGCATTTTCCAGCACGACCGCCGGCGCGATACCTAGACGCTCCGCGTCAGCCCGTACGTCTTTCAGGTTGGCAAGATGATCCCGTAACTCGCACGCCCGCACATCGAGCTTGTGCTCGGGTATGCTCGGCAGCAGAGCTTTAATCATTTTCAGAAACTGTCTGCCGGAAGCAAATGAGAGGACTGAATCGCGCGAAACTATCTCGACCCGATAGCGGTAACGCACGTTCCCGCCGCGGCGCAAAGTGCGCAAGCTGGTGACTTCGAGGCGCTCTATATCTGCGACTGCGATGGACGGGGGGCTGCGTCTGAAAACTCGCTGCGCGAGTGCGCCCAATCCACTGCGCGAGAGGAACGTCCCGTCAAAACTAAGGCGATCGGTCAGGACCAGGATCGAAATGGCAGTCCAGCTCGCCGCGATAATAATCAGCGCCAGCAGATCGCGATGGGTTCTGAGACAGATTAGAGCAACGAACGTGAAGATAGCCGCGACCGCAAAATAGCCGCCCGGCGACATCCGTACAGATGCCAGCTTTCGCCCGCGCGCCGCGTTTTGATACGCGCGGGTTTTAAGATTTTCTCGTAAAGTTTTATCGATCGATTTTTGCAATCCTTTGAATTATCTAGACGGACAATCAACCGGAATATTCACTGAAAAATTTCCGCGTGACGATCCCGGTTCAGTGTAACGCAAGTCAGCGAATTGAACGAGCGTCTGCCCGACACAACTGTCCGAAGTGACGCGTTCAATTGGAAATCTCGCGAACCCGAGCAAAATCTGAGCACGTCGATCGCGTTCGGCCAGTGAAACCAACTGCGCCCCTTGCCCGGCTGGCTTTTCATAACGATTGGGTGGCGATGGATCGTCGCCTGTGCTAACCACAAAGCGATACATTGCGCGATCGGTTTCGGCGACGCACTGCCACGTAAACGGAGTTGCGAGTGTGGGCATTGCGGCCGCCTTGATCAATCTTTCGCCGCGCGACGCCGCGAGTTGATTTGCTATCGCAACCGTTTCCGTGTAGGCCGTGTGATGTATCCATGCCAGCACTCCCCAGTAACCCGCTCCGAAAAGCAAAGCAGCGACGGCCAACGCGCGGCCGAATTTTCTCGGCCAATTCATTGCGCGCAAACTCGCGAAGATCGCTATTCCGGCAATCCAAACGATGAAAGCAGTCTTCACCGCGGCGCCGGCATCCCGGTTGCGAGACGCCAGAAACATCAGTGCAGTAACCACAGTCGCGACCGCAGCCCATGCGACCGCCCTGGGTTTGCTGCTACTCGTCAGTAGAAACATCGCGCCGCCGAGTACGAGCCACACATACGGATCTACAATAAAAATCAGATCGCCATAAAACCATCGACCGCTCCACGGCAGCAGTGGCCGCACGCCGTAGTTGTTGGTCCAATCCATAACCGGGTGAGTCGCGGCGGCAATCAGTGAAGCGATCAGAAGTCCGCGCAACCTAATTCGAGTTTTGTAGTTCGTGAGCAAGGCAGCAATTCGTTCGATCGCGAACGCGAGCATCGGAATGAACAATCCGATCGCGATCGTGCCAACGATTGAATGCGTAATACCGCGATGGTGCTGAAGCAACGTCCAGCGATCACCAAAGAAAAGAGACACGAAATCTGCATCCGCTGCATTGGCCGATGCCAGGCATACAACCGTCGCGTATGGCGACAATCGGTCGAGGCCCGCTTTCGCTGTCGTCAGACCTACAAGCGAATGCGTGAGATTGTCCATGTCGATGACTCTGAGTTCAGCCTTAGCAGCTGAAGCGGCGGATGGAAACGATCATGGTCCAAAAGCGAGCGGGGATGGAGGAGGCGGCAGCTGCGCATGGCGCGTGGGATCGACTTTCAGAAGTTCCTGGGCGGCCTCGCGCGACGCGCCCGATTCAGCGATGGGTTTGCCGTCTTTGTCCCGGGCGTTTCGCGCTGACGAGACAATGTTGAATAGGATATCAGCCGCTTGTTTTTTCTTGCCCTGTTTTTCGTAGACTTCTGCGAGGCGCAGGTTCGCCGTATCCGGCGTCACGACCGCCGAATTAACTTTCGCAAGCTCGCTATAGATGCGTGCGGCTTCATCAAGCTGTCCGTCAGATTCCTTCGCTTGAGCGAGCGCGTATTTCGCCAGCACGGCCACATCGCCGCTGCCCTGACTCAGGTTCCGGAGATCGGTTTCAGCCTTAAGTCGATCGGTAACTAGTTCATTCGTGGCAATAAAGTACTGAGCCTGCGTGTGGTAAGGCTCGCCGTACTTGGCGGCGATCTTTTGAAACTCCTGAATGGCGCGTTCGGAACGTTCCTGTTGGCTGGTGAAAACTGGATCTTTCGACCCGGGCGGAGGCGCGGGCGCGATGTCTGCGGCGTTGATCGCGATCGCGCGGCCCATCGCCGCTTCGGCTTCTTCGGTGTGTTTGTGCCGCCAACGAACGAAAGCATAGATACCAATCGCAATGACCACGACGGCAATCAGACCGTAAAGAATCTGAGTCCGTCGGCCCGCAACCCGGTCGGCCAGGCGGTCTGCGAGCAGCATTGTCGTGTCGCGAAACCGATCGTGTTTCAGCTCGCGCGCGCGTTTCTTCTTGTATTTAGCCAACCAGTTTCCTCTTGCAAGATTGCCCAGTGAAGTGCGTTCAAATTGGTGTATGATCGCGGAAACAGCGAATTTAGCGACCGCCCCTAACGTTGTCAAGCGAGGCTGAGACCCAATTTGGCAGACGGCGCGCAAAACTTAATTCGGTTTGTCACGCGTTGAAAATTGAGACGTGCCCTGTTTCAAACCGCAACGCGAAGCAGGTCAGTGTCATCAAACAATACGAATGCGATTCTTTACACACAGCATCGAACGGGAACAAACCAGCGCGGGCCGCTGTCTAACTCAACGTCTGTACGGGACGCGAATTCGGACGATGCTTTGCGAGCTTCCCGACCAAGGGGGTGCCGAGTGAGCTACGGAGAGCAAATAGCCCTCCGCGCACATGCGGACCTTGATGCCGTTGCTTCGGCAGCGCCATTGGATGTCCGCCCGGCGTCCGAGAATCAGTTCCTTGAAAGATTGCGACGCGGCGAAGCGGCTGCGTACGAGCAATTGGTTGCGGAACATTCGAACGATGTTTACGCGCTGCTGTTTCGATTGACGAGTGACCCTGAAGAGGCTCGCGACCTGACGCAGGAAACTTTTCTGCGCGCCTATCAGAACATCGATAGATTTCGCGGCGATGCGAGTTTAAAGACCTGGATTTACCGCATCGCGATCAATCAGGCGCGTAATCGTTGGCGCTGGTGGAAACGGCGTAAGCGCGATGTCACGGTTTCGCTCGATGCAACTGACGAACAAAGAGAGCAGCCGCTCGCCGCTACTTTGCCGAACAACGATGATCTGAACCCCGAGCAGGAAGCGTTAGCTCGGGAACGCGAGGATCAACTACGAGACGCGCTGCTGGGATTGCGACGTTCGTATCGCGAGGCAGTGATTCTTCGCGACGTTGAAGGGTTTAGCTATGAAGAGATAGCCGCAACTCTTCAGATAAGTATCGGCACAGTGAAGTCGAGAATCTCGCGTGGACGAATGGAGTTGCGACACGCGCTCGAAGGATCTTTGTAAATCGAATGGTTCGCCTGCCCCGGTGTCACGGAAAACTCGGTGCCAAGTTGGGTCGAAGTGACTGCTTTGCGAAAGGGCCGGGCAATCAGCCTCAGGGGAGCGATTTGAAACGGGCCAGCAACAAGCGCGTCGCTTTCGCTCCCGGGCTGAGTTTCGGTTTCGTGAAGGGGCTGACGAGCCATTCGAAAGTATTTTCGATTTCCAATTGCTGATTGCCAATTGATATTGATCGATTGGGCGAAAAGCTAAATTGGAAATCGACAATCGGAAATCAGAAATGAATTGTGACGAAATCCAACAATTGATTTCGCTTTATGTTGAGGACGGGTTGACGCTGGACGAGCGACAGGCCTGCTATCAACATCTCGAAGTTTGTCCGGTTTGTCGCGCGCGCATGGCTGAACTGCGAACCTTGCGCAGCAGTCTCGCAAATCTTTCAAGACCAGCTCCGCCAGCCGATCTCGTTCCGAAAATCAACGTCGCTCTCGCGGCCAAAGCCGCGGAAATGCGAGCGCGGCGCAACGCGACAACCTTTGATGCAATCAACGACTGGGCCGTGAAGTGGCTACAGCCTCGGCCGATGCGTTATGCGTTCAGTTCGCTAGCCTCAATCATCATTTTTACCGCCGTGTTCGCAGCGCTGCGTCCGCACATGATTGCCTTGCATGAAGCAACGCTGGCGTTCGAGCAGGTGCAGGTTTCGACCACGCCGGATGAATATTTCCTGCTGGTCACAGAACCATATGACATTACCAAACCGATCTCGCCGGAGAGTTATGCAGCACTGCGCACGCCTTACAACGCTGAATCGCCGAGTTTGAATCCGAACGGCGCGCTGGCCACGCTGGGTTGGCAAGTGGATCGTTACCGCAATAATCGAGATGGTGATAACAACATGGTGATTGTCGCGGACGTTTTCACAAACGGCTCAGCTTCGCTGGCCAACGTGATGCAGGCGCCCCGCGATCGCCGCGTGTTGGAAGATTTCGAAAGGGCTCTGCGAAAGGACGCGGCCTTTGTTCCGGCTGCACTCGATCGCCGGCCGGAGACGATGCGAGTGGTATTTTCAGTGCAGAGAGTTGATGTCCACGAACAAAGCTACTAAGTGTCGATACGGTGAGACAAGAGTTCGGACTAGCGACGATTTGGTTTCTTACGAGCCCTCCCTGACGGTCGGGCTTCTGACACAAACCGAGCTTCAATCACGCCTTTTCGGTCCTTACCAAATCTAGCAGTCAAAGTCGGATAAGTTTCGATCACCGCCGGGAGCGAATCTGCTTCCAACAACTTTTCGACTCGCTTGATTTTCTTTGCTGGCGCCTCGATCTCCATGAATAGTCCAAACGGAAGCTCGTCGATGACAACTTTGGCGTTATCGACTTTCCAACGCGTCCGCCGTTTTTCGTAAACCAGGGCCGGCTGAAATCCAAGCGAATCCAAAATCGCGGCCATCGCATCGGGATTGCCGACGTTGACTTCCTCTTCCTGCTGATATTTGATCGCGGACTTGCTCGGCAGGCGTCGTTTGAATGTGAGAATCGCTAGGCCGTTGACTCGTCGCAAGCGCAGCGCGCAACCACCCAGGTTCAATCTTCCGCCACGATAGATCGTGTTCTCTTCGTGCTCCAGCTCGCTCGGACTCAGCGACCTGTCCCGCATGCGTCGCTCGATTGCTTGCCGCTGTTTTTGGTTCAGGCGATATTTCTTTTCAACTTCGATCGGCATGATTTGATTTTTCGATTGAGCTAAGAAAATGACCGGAACGTTGGCGA
>QHXI01000140.1 GCA_003222895.1 Acidobacteriota bacterium
CGTACCTCACCGCGCTGGAAAACGTAATGCTGGCGCAATACTTCCATTCAATGACCGACAAGGAAGAAGCGCTTGGGGCGTTGGACCGCGTAGGTCTGAAGGACCGCGCAGACCACCTACCCGCGCATCTTTCCGGAGGTGAGCAGCAGCGAGTGTGCATTGCGCGAGCGCTTATCAACGATCCAACCATCATTCTGGCCGA
This sequence comes from Acidobacteriota bacterium, assembly GCA_003222895.1. Lineage (GTDB taxonomy): Bacteria > Acidobacteriota > Blastocatellia > Pyrinomonadales > Pyrinomonadaceae > UBA11740. The sequence goes on from QHXI01000140.1 coordinate 203, forward strand.
CGAGCCAACCGGAAACCTCGATGCAAAAAACGAAGAGGTTGTCCTGCGGCAATTGCGCGAACTTCATCATGGGAAGATCGCCAGTCAACAGATCTTCACCATGTCCGACGAAACGCAATTCGACGAAGTGCTCGAGGAGATTTGGACGCTGCATGAAAATGGCGAACTCGCCGAAGTCGGCCGCATGGAAGTGGATGGAGCGTTGCCTGTAGCGCTTGCCGTAGATCGCATGGAGGAGCTCGGGCTGGTGGAGAAGCGCAGGCACGGCGCCGCGGACCATACTCACAAAGACATCCTGAATCGATGCCACGAGGCAATTCATCCGGCGACGCATACCCACGAGCATGGCGAATTTATTGTGGATTTCACCGCTGCGGGCCGGCAACGCGCCGCCGATGTGATTCGTCGCCATCGTCTTGCCGAGCGCTTATTTACACAAACCTTGAAGGTTCAGAACGAGGAGGAGATCGAGCAGCAGGCGTGCAAGTTCGAACACATCCTTTCACCCGAAGTCACGGACAAGATATGCGCGTTCCTCGGCCACCCGGATAGCTGTCCTCACGGAAGCCCAATTCCAGCGGGAGAATGCTGCGAAAAAGCAGGGCATGTACGTCACTCCGAATTCGAGAATATCCGCGCCGGGGATTGAACAGGCTGCGGAGAAATCCACGAGAAAACCAAAGAACAGGGAAAAAAACAGGGGAGTTTCAGATTCGGTCTCACAAATCGTCGAATTCTGCCCAAAATCCGCAAATTTCGTTCGGAGGCAGGGAATTAACAGGGAATTCCGTGGATATCTCGCCAAGCTGCTGTCAACAAGGTGGTTAGACCCGGTTTCGGGGAGATGCAAAAAATTAACAGGGAATTATCAGGAAATTTTGCTCACTGGTGCTGTGACGCCTTCAAGTGAGACGAGTACGTGGACCGTTGAAGTTTTCCTTCGATGAATCGTCCAGGTTAGGTCGTTGCATCACAAATGCAAACGGCACGAGCCGGTTAGCTCGTGCCGTTTGTTCCTTCTGATAATGACTTACGTCAGAAGAGCCTGAATGCAACCTCCACGCTGATTGCTACCGCGACAGGTTTGCCGTCTTTCTCAGCGGGTTCGAATTTCCAGTTGCGTACGGCTTCGAGGGCTTTCTCATCGAGTCCCATGCCCAGCCCGCGCTCAACCTTGAGGCCGCGTGGCCGGCCGCTGGCATCGACGATCATCCCCAGAATTACAGTTCCTTGATATTTGGCTTTGCGAGCCTCTTCGGAGTACTCCGGATCCGGTTTATAGATCGCGCGAGGCGCGCTTACACCGCCGATGCCCGGGCGAAACACGCCACCGCCGTATCCTCCACCAATACCGGGGCCAACACCGCCGCCCGCGCCTGAGCCGATTCCGCCGCCGTTTCCGGAACCAATGCCCGCGCCGCTGCCCACACCGTTCGACGGAGGTCCAGCGATTACCGGTGATTTCGGGTCACCCAGATTCGGGAGATTGTTATTCGCCAATTTCACCTGTGGAGGCATCACGATCGTGGGCTCGGCAGTGAGCTTGGGATGATCGTTGCGGATCACTACCTCGGGAGGCGTAATCTGCTCCATTGCCGGCTTCGGCAAACGCCCCTTCGGGGCGATGCCCTTGTCGCGATCGCCACCACCGCCGCCACCTTGTAGTGTTGGCACTTGCTTGGGCGTCATGGGCATGTATTCGGAGATATCGGGCGCGACTATAGTCACTTGTTCGTGCTGTGCTTCGACAACCTTTTTTGCGCCGATAATTGAGATTGCCACCAGAGCTGCGATCAGTCCCGTATGAACGATCAACGAGCTGGTGCGAGCAACTTTGCGGTTATCGTAGGCGCCCCAGATGCTCTTAACCGCGACCGGGCGAGAAGTGAGTTTGAGTGGGGGAAGCTTCTCCGGAAATAAAGCATCGCGAAGGTTCTCTCTCAATGACTGAAAGAGTGAACCCTCTGCCTTTATGCCAAAGTTCGGAACCTTTGCCGGTACCGGTCTTCGTACTACCCGGATTTCAGTGGGAGCGATCAACACCTGGTTTGCCATAGGAACTAATGACTCGACCCTTACAGCCGATTCCTCTCATCGCACTGGGAGTGGCTGCTTACCTCTATCCGATGACCCAATTGATTGTTTTGTTGCTCGTATCGCGAAGCTGAAATTTGCAAGTTTGTCAATACCCTAGACCAAGAAATTGGGCACAAATTCCAAAGATAATTCGGTCATCGAGCAACTCTACTTGCGAACTCGCATCCACAAAATTTTCTTCACTGCTTTTTCTGTTAGATGCCTGGGCGGCCGAAGTGGATCCACACCTCCGGCTCGCTTCTCTTATCTCTTACAGAGCTATTGTCTTTAGACCCATCCCCTATAATTAAGTTTCCCGCCTTTACCTCGCGAGGAGTAGATAACGACCGGGCATGGCCTCTGAACTGAAAGACACGCTGAACCTGCCGAAAACCGACTTCGCCATGAAGGCAAATTTGCCTCAAAACGAGCCCAAACGGCTCGATTTCTGGAAGAAAATCGGCATTTACCAGCGCATTCGCGAAGCGCGTAAAGACGCGCTCAAATACTTTCTTCACGATGGTCCTCCCTACGCCAATGGCGAAATCCACCTTGGTCACGCGCTCAACAAATGTCTGAAAGATTTCGTCGTCAAGTCCAAGACGATGGCTGGCTTCGACGCTCCGTACGTCCCGGGATGGGATTGCCATGGTCTTCCTATCGAGATCAAAGTCGACGAACAACTTGGGCGCAAAAAGCTTGAAATGGCTCCCGCCGAGGTTCGCCGTGCGTGCCGCAAGTACGCTCAGAACTATCTGAATATTCAGAGCGAGCAGTTTCAGCGCATCGGTGTGTTTGGCGACTTCGAGCATCCTTATTCCACCATGTCGCGCGAATATGAATCGGTGATCGCGCGTGTCTTCTTTGACTTCTGGGAGAAGGGATTCGTCTACAAGGGACTTCGTCCCGTCTATTGGTGCATCTTCGATC
>QHXI01000150.1 GCA_003222895.1 Acidobacteriota bacterium
CCACCTGATTCGCCCGCTCATTCAGCTCTCCGTAACTCACCTCCTCCTCTCCAAAGCTCACCGCGATCGCTTCCCCTCTCCTCTCCACCTGCTTCTCAAACTCTTCGGCCAGGCTCTTAACTTCCCCATATTCCTCCCGCTCGTTCCACCCCACCAACAACTGCTCCTCTTCCGCTTGGGTTAATAGCGGCAAGGCTGCTAGTCGCTGGTTCGCATCTCGCGCGATCCCCGACAGCAACGTCTTGAAATGGCCCAGCATCCGCCGAATTGTGGCCGCCTCAAACAGATCTGTACTGTACTCAAGTGACCCGCTCAATTTGTCTGAGTCCTCCACCAACGAGAGGGTCAGATCGAATTTTGACGTTGCCCCATCAACCCTCGTCGCACTCATGCTGAGCCCTGGGAGTCGCCGCTCCTCAATCACCGCGTTTTGGAAAACGAACGCTACCTGAAAGAGAGGTGTGTGGCTTAGACTTCTCTCGGGCTGGAGTTCATCCATCAGTTTCTCAAACGGTAACTCCTGATGAGCGTATGCATCGAGCGTCACCTCCCGGACTTGTCTCAACACCTCACGAAAGCTCGGATCTCCTCGCAAGTCGCTTCTTAACACAGCGGTGTTAGCGAAGAAGCCAATCAGCTCGGTTGTACCAGCTTGTGTGCGGTTGGCTATGGGCGAGCCGATAACAATATCCGTTTGCTGCGTGTAGCGATGCAGTAATACCTGGAAGGCCGCCAGCAGGAGCATGTAGAGCGTTACTCCTTCATCTCGGCTTAATGATTTGAGTTGCTCAGTCAGCGGCGCCGTGAGCGAAAGCGACTCGCGCGCGCCGCGAACACTCCGCACCACCGGTCGGGGGTGATCCGTTGGCAAGTTCAGCACCAATGAGGCACCGGCCAACTGGCACCTCCAATAAGCGAGTTGCTCATCCAGCACCTCGCCCCGCAAGCGCTCTCGCTGCCAGACGGCATAGTCGGCATACTGAATAGGCAAATCCGCGAGCGGCGACTGTTGGCCCGCAGCAAAGGCTTCGTAAAGAGCTCCTAATTCCTGCAAGATCACGCCCGCGGACCAGCCGTCAGAAATGATGTGATGAATAGTCAACAATAAAACCCTGTCATCTTCGCGCAAGCGCAACAAAGTGGTGCGGAGTAGTGGGCCAATAGTTAAATCGAACCCTTGCTGCGCCTCCTGCAGCACCAATCGCTGCACCTCTGTCTCGCGTTCGGCCGAATCCAATGCTTCTATATTGATGATCGGCAGCGGGATGTTGAGGACCGGAGCGATCACCTGCCGGAGGCCTTCGCTCGTTACCCCAAAGGTCGTCCGCAAGGTTTCATGCCGCGCAATTATTTCAGCCAGCGCTTGCCGAAGCACCTCAACGTTGAGGCAGCCCTCTAGTCGGATGGCCCAGGGAATGTTGTAGGCGGAACCGCCCGGATCCAGTTGGTCTAGAAACCAGAGCCGCTGCTGAGCGAAGGAAAGCGGAGCCGGGTCGTTGTTCGTTCGGCGAGGAATCACTGGCGTGCAAGCGCGCTCCACTCCCTCTTCTTGCAGCAGTTCCTCAAGCAGCGCTCGTCGCTTAGAGGACAATTCAAAGATTCGAGCGTGTTGAGTGCTCATGTTTCCTTATCCTTGCAAACTGACTTTGCGATCCAGCATCGCTTCTACTTCGCTTTCGGACAGGTGCGTCAAACTCATTAATAGTCGAGCGGTCTTTTCGACCTTTGCCTGCCGTTGCGAGTCACTGAGCAAGACGGCGGCAGTCCCAGCTATGGTTGGCTCTTCGAAGAGACTACGCAACGGCAATTCCACCTGGAAAATCTCGCGGAGTTGAGCAATGATGTGCATCGCCAGCAGCGAGTGCCCACCTACTGCGAAGAAGTTATCGTTAATGCCGACCCGCTCCAGTTTCAACACTCCACCCCAGATTCCGGCGATTACCTCTTCCAGAGAGTTGCGCGGGGCAAGATAAGTTGAGTCAGACTCAAATCGCACTGCTCTCGACATGGACGGAAGAGCGCCGCGGTCCACCTTGCCGTTTGGAGTTAAAGGCAGCTTGTCGATCATGACGAAGCCGGATGGAACCATGTGCTGTGGCAGCCGCTCTTTCAAAAAGCGGCGCAACTGGTCGATCGTGAGCAACTGCAGAGGCTGACCGACTACGTAGGCCACCAGGCGCTTATCACCAAGTTCATCCTCATGGACTATCACCACTGCCTGTTGCACTCCGGCGTGACCGCTCAACACGATTTCGACTTCGCCGGGTTCAATACGTTGGCCACGGATTTTGACTTGATCATCTAGCCGTCCGAGAATCTCAACCATGCCATTCAGGGTGTATCGCCCCCGGTCTCCCGTGCGATACAGCAAGTCGTGTTGATCATCGCGATAGGGGTTCTTGATAAACCGTCTCTGATCTTTCTGAGTTGGGTTGACATAGCCCAAACTTCGAAACGGTGTCCGAATAACTATCTCGCCCGCTTCGCCTATGCCGCATAGCCGATTGTTCTGTGAGAGGATCAATACCTGAGTTTGAGGAAGCGGAGCGCCGACCAACTGGGTCCCCACCGTCACATCGGGCGGTACCACATAGAAGCACTTTGCCAGAGTTGTCTCCGTAGGCCCATAAAGGTTAACGATCTTCCCCATCTGTGAGAATGCCGCGCGCCACCGATGCACCAGTACGTCGGTGAGCGGCTCACCGGCAAAAAACGTCAAGCGCAGGTTCTGTAGGGACGGGCGCGACCCGGGATGTTGGAGCCAGGATTGAGCCAGAGAGGGAACCGTGTGGAGCAAAGTAATTCTTTCATCCGCCAACCACGGTACGATGCGCTCCGCTCGCAAGTCATCGATTGCTTTCGGTAGACAAAGAGTCGCCCCGCTTACCAATGGCAGGAAGATGTCCCGCAGAACCACATCAAAGGAGAGTCCGGTCAATTGGGCGCAGCGATCCTCTGGGCCAACCTCAAACGTCGCGCGCTGCCAGGTGAGAAAATGGCCGAGACCTTTATGGGATCCTAAGACTCCCATTGGAATACCCGTCGTTCCCGACGTGAAGAAAACGTACGCCGGGTCATCAGGAGCGATTTCGGGCGGCTTGAACGCTTGATGATCTAAATACTCTTTGGGCGATTCGACTACTCCTTGGTGCGGATTAACTGACATGACATCGAAAGATCCGGGCGGCGCTGTGAACTCGACCGGAAAAACCGTGTCAATGGTCAGGAGCACTCCGCGGCTCAGTAAAACCCCGAGCATGCTGGCTATGAGTCCAAAGCTTCGTGGGCCAATTACTGCCACTACGTCACCGGCATTGAGCTTACTTGATAAGAGGATTCCTGAGATGGCCTTTGCCTTTTCAGATAATTCTGCATAGGTCCAGATGTGATCACCTTGCTGCATCGCCGCAGACGCCGGTGCGCGATCGGCTTGATCCAGGAACATCTCTGTTACGGGTCTATATTGCGGTTCCGATAGGTCTGCTGTGGGATCAGGAAGTAGGTAAGAAGATTCCGGCGTCACCAGTGAATAGTCTTGAACGAGCTTCTCAGGTGCGGCAACAGCCTGTCTCAACAGGTTCTGATATTGACTTAAGAGGCAAGCCATCCGCTCCTGTGAAAATAGATCGCGTCGGTAAGCCAGGCTGAGATCAAGACTGCTCTCCTGTTCTTCAACATAGAGAGTCATTGCGAATTTGGAATCCTCTGCCGACAGATTGGGATAACTAATAGTGAGACCCGAGAGTTCCAAAGCTTCTTGCGGAGTATTGATGAAATTGAACAAGACATCGAAGATCGGATGTCTGTTTAAGTTTCTTTCGGGCTGGAGTTCTTCCACAAGCTTCTCAAACGGCAACTCCTGATTCGCATACGCTCCTAACGTCACCTCTCGCACCCGTCTCAGCAGTTCGCGAAAGCTCGGTTCTCCCCGCAAGTCCGCTCTCAACGGTAACGTGTTTACAAAGAACCCGATTAGCCCTTCTACCTCTACCTGCGTTCGCCCGGCAATCGGGACACCCACAATCACGTCATCTTGCCCACTCCACCGTGACAACAGCACCTGCCACAATGTGAGCAGGGTCATGAACAAGGTCACGCCTTCGCTCCGGCTTACCGCTCTCAAACCTTCGCTCAGCTCTGCCGGCAGGCTCAGGTGCTCCCGTCCTCCCTCAAAGCTTTGCAGCGCCGGCCGCGCATAGTCGGTCGGCAATTCCAGCACCGGCAGCTCACCGCCCAACTGCTGTTTCCAGTAGGCCAGTTGCTCATCGAGCACACTCCCGGAGAGCCACTCTCTTTGCCATACCGCATAGTCGGCATACTGAATCGGAAGCTCCGCTAATGGCGAAGTCCCGCCGCCCACGTATGCTTCGTAGAGAGCCGCCACTTCGCGAATCATTACTCCCACCGACCAACCATCCGAGATGATGTGGTGCATGGTCAGCAAGGCAATATGCTCTTGCTCAGCCAAGCGCAAGAGACTGACCCGCAGCAGCGGCCCTCGTGCCAGATCGAAGGGTCGCTGGGCTTCCTCTTGCGCCAGTCGCAACCCGGCCGCCTCACGCTCCTCTTCCCCAAACCCCGACAGGTCAATCACCGCTAACTCCACCCACTCTGCCGCCGCAATCACTTGCACCGGCTGCCCCTCAAAGGTTCCAAAGCTCGTCCGCAGTGATTCATGCCGACGAATGATCTCGTTCAGGCTCTGCTCTA
>QHXI01000068.1 GCA_003222895.1 Acidobacteriota bacterium
CGCGTTTCGTCCACTTGGGCCAAGTGAGCGTTATCCTTGAGGCGCGTCATTAACATCTGTGCGCGATCTAAGTGTTCGTGGGCGTCATCAAATCTGCCAAGAGTGCCGAATAGAAATCCGAGATTGTTTTCAACGCAAGCGTGATAACGCGCATGTCCTGCCTTCTCAAAATAAAAACTTGCGGCTGTGTACTCAATGAGAGCCAGGTCAAAATAATCTTTCCGATTTTCAACCGCACTCATTTGATTTAGGAGATTAGCAAAACCTTGATGAAAGGTTGCCGTGAGAAATGAATCTCTAACGTGGGCAAACAGCGACGCATTGTCTTTGTAGATTTGCAGAGACTCGCTCAATCGACCGGACATTCTTTCAAGTTCGGCCAATCTCAATAACGCTACGGCTCGCGGTTCGACATCGGTGTCCTTGAAGTCCGCTAATGCTTGCTGAAAAAAGACGCGGGCCTCATTGAAAGCGCCTTCGCGCCAGTAGCATCGGGCGAGATCGCTGCGCGCTTCGCCGACTCTCGTTTGATCGCCCAAAGCCTCAAACATTCGCAGGCTCTCGCTAATCAAGTCTTTGGCGGCTTCTTGTGCGCCCGCTACTTGCTTTTCTCCACCGATCCATCCCGTCACCATACCAACGCGCAAGAGAACGTGCGCCTGCGTTTCAGCATTCAAGTCCTCAAGATTCGGACGCACTCCTACGCCCTGCCACAACTCCGCGAGGGCTTCACTCGCAGCCTCGTACTCGCCTGCGTCCTCGTGTTGTTTCGCTAACCGGCACTGAATGATCGCCCGTTCGTCCAGTGAAAGGTCAGGACGATCTAGCTCGCGTAAGAGTTCGTTCGCTAAGTGCATGTGAGGGCGTCCTTTCTCTGACTTTGTAAATGATCTTGTCTTGCAGTGTTAATATGCGGGCCTCAAGTCTGACACTCTCTTTTCAGGAGAAAAAAAACACATGAGAATACTTCGGAAATTCAGCATGGCCGTAGTGTTGACGCTCGCTTTTGCTGCTTGTGGATTCGCGGGCATCATCCCGACACCGCCAGAAGCACCGCCGTCGCCCGGACCCGATTCCACAGCAAGCAGCGTTGCTGCGAGCCTAGTGGTCGTTTTGGTTCAAAGCGTAGTGCGGTAGCAGCCCTATCAAGTTTCGGTTCTCTAAGCCGCGCGCTTGGCGGCTTACGGGCGAAGTGTGCGCAGGGATTAAACCGCTAATGCAACGGGAAAGGCAAGAGATTTTTCTGTTTTCTATGGACTTTCTTACACGCCTTAGTTTGTATTGCAAGATTTCTTACTTGATCGGGCTGATAGAATCGTGGCATGGAAAACAAAGACGCTCTAACGGGAACACTCGTCCGGCTGCCTGACGGCCAGCCGGTGAGGATAGAAACGGTTCACTCAGACGGCTACGCCTCTGTAAGACGGATCGAAGGCGAGCGAACGGGAATGATCGCGGTCTGCGCCACAGATAAGTTAGAACCTATTGTCGCCAGTTTGGATCGGTGATATAAGTTTTCTTGTTCCTCGCAAGAACCCTTAAACCCCTTCATCGGGAGGTAACGAAATGGCAGAAGTTGGTGATAAGTTTCACGTTGGCACTATCAGTCCTCAGACCGGGCGTTACAAGCACTCAGTTTGCTCCAACACCGAGATTTTCAACAAGGGTGACAAGTTTGCGCCATGCGCGAATTCGTCGTGCCCAAATAAGGGCGCTGAGTGGGTGTTGCAAGAAAAGCTCACCTAAGAGCATTCTTGACGTAACCCTGATCTTCCAAATAGCGGGCGATCTCAAAATCTGAATAACCAAATAGTTTCCCGCTCACCCATATCCCCGATCCGGCAACAGGCTCGCCAGATGGCTTGAAGAATGTCTTCATCAGCATCTTAACGAAGGCATATTTATATACGTATGCCGTTGCCCGATCTGGTGAATATGTCTGATCAATGACTATCTTGCAGCCTTCTAATTTTACAGTCCTTCGTACAAGTCCGATATATCTCCGGTCAAATCCGAAAGCTCCTACGAGCTTTGCGCCTGTGCGAACCTGTTCACAGTACACCTCGGCCTTTCCTACGAGATATCCTTTTTGAAAGGCTTCCACTCCGCTATCGGACTTTGACATTCAGACCCTTCCCCCTTTTGCGGCAAAGCCGCTTGAACCTTTCTCCCCGAAACGCCCTACCGGGAAAACCCTTAGAAATCCGATTCTGCCCAAAAACTAATCCGTCTGCCCATTAAGTCCCGCGATGCCCCGCCTTATTAGGCAAAGCCGCTTGGGTGTCACTTGGGTATCCAGTGCCACCCAGGTGATCACTTTGTAATCGCCGCCGCGAGTTTCCTAATGATTCACTGAATTTTCTCGTAAGATTCTCACGTTAACGCTAACGGCGACTCTGCCCCTTCCCAATCCTGGATATTCAGTACCCACTTCCTGTTCAATATTTAGAGCTGCTAAATCACGTCACAAACCTCTATCTAACTTAATAAATAATTAGTCTTAACTGAGTTCGCACAGCACTTGGTTATCAGTGGCACGCATGTTGTTAAGTGAAAGGTCATTCAGAGCAGTTCGGCAGTAATAGAAAGAGGAAAAAGAAAATGATTAGCCTAGTCTCAGCCAGCACCGCAACCCCCGAAAACAAGTTCAGCACCACCGAGTTGGTCGCTGCGATGATGCACAAGCTCTCGCCGGAACTCATCAACACGATTTGTTCGCTCGGCGTCGAGAATCGCTACTCAGCGATGGACAATTACAGTGACTTCCTGAGCGGCGCGCCGATGAACGCCACCAGCTCGACCACCGACTTAGGCGTGAGCGCGACGCGCAAGTGCATCGAGGAATCAGGCGTCGACCCGTCGCAAATCGGTTTGCTGGTTGCCGCCACGAACACACCGGATCAGATGCTGCCGTGCCTCGCGTCCGAAGTTATGGGCCGCACGCATGGTTTGCTGCCACGCTCGATGAGCACGGTCAGCATGCAGTCGCAGGGATGTTCAGTGATGCTGAAATCGGTCGAGGTCGCGCAATGGTATCTGGCCGCCAACCCGGGCAAGATGGCGATCGTGCTGATGTCTGAAGCGCACACGCCGTTCGTCGCCCCGCTGGTGCATGATGAATACTACGGCTTTCGCGAAATCGCGCGGATGCGCAAGAACGGCAAATTGACGGACGGTGAGTTCGAGCAACAACGCACTGAGACGACGCTCGCGATTCAGTCGATGTTGTTTGGCGATGGCGCGGTGGCGTTGCTCCTGGGACAGGATGTTTCAGGTAAGCCGGCGTTCGGTCCCATCTCGCACCTGACGAACGATTCGCCGGACGACGTAAACCTGCTGACGATGATCAGCAACAGTTCGCACCCCGCACTGAATGGCAAGCCGCAATACTTCATGCGTCCGGCAGTTCCGGCTCGCGGCGCGCACTACGCCGTTACGACCGTGAACGATGTACTGCACAATCCGCAGTCGCCGGTTTCGGATCTCAGCCAGGTTGATGATTGTCTGATTCACACCGGCAGCAAGAAGATCCTCGACGGTGTTTGCTCACAGCTTCACCTCGATACCGATTCGACTAAGGTGCACAAGTCTTACGACGTGCTCGAGCAATACGGAAATCTTTCGAGCGCTTCGACTGGTTTCATGCTGGCCGGCAAGAAGGAATGGGCTGGCCCGGCGATGGTAGTTGGCTTCGGTGTTGGATTCACCGCGAGCGCCGGTTTGATGGCCGTAGCTAACTAGAGCCAGACCGCGCAACGCGACTAAAACCACTCCGCGATTTCAAAAAGGAAGGACAAGCTCATGACAAACTCAACGACAGCAACAATGCAAAGTGCAACTCAAAGTTATGCTCGCGCCGAACGAAAAGGTTCTGACGCAGCTCCAATGGTCATCACTCGGCTTTCCGGCTGGATCGACATGGGCGAAGTCAAAACTGAAACTCGCGCCTGGATCATTCCGACCAGAAGTCACGGGCAGTCGAGGTAAGCATGCATTCAGCCTGGTTCTCTCACACCTGACGCCCCTGCCCCCTTTAGGCAAGCAACTCAAACCGCTGACGCGGGAGAAACCAATGAACGCTGATAGCGTCGAAGAAACACTCGCCACGCGACAACTCTATTACCTCGATGACGCCAACGAAAAGAGAACCGTCCGCGTATTAATCGGTAAGCCTCGACCCTCGAGCGACTCTTCCGAATTCGAATGTTCGTTTCAGATAATCGGCCTCGGCAATCAGCAAGCAACATATGCCCGCGGCCACGATTCGATTCAGGCGCTGCAATCGGCGCTGATACTCGCAGCCGCGAACCTGAATCACCTGAATGATCAGCTTGGTAGAAAACTGGTTTGGAACGGCGGACTAAAGGGCGAACTTGGCTTCCCGTGATCTTCGGTTATTGAGTTACCAGGACGCCTTCCTGCACACTTGCTTTTTCGCACACCCGCACGATCGTCGCAGTTACCTGATCGAAATCGAACGGTTTCCCAATTATTCCCGCGACCAAATCAAGTTCTCCGGAAGGTGCTTGTGCGGTAGCACCGTATCCGGTAACCAATACGACCGGCAGCCCAGGCTTCAGAGCCCGGATCGCCCGCGCAGTTTCCCATCCATCCATTTCAGGCATCGCCAGGTCCGTGAACACCACATCGAATTCACGTTCCCTGATTTGTTCGACGGCGGCGCGTCCGCTGTCCGTGATCACAACTTCGTGATTGAGATCAGCGAGCATCTCACCCAATGTTTCCCGAACAAATTCTTCGTCATCGATGACCAGAATCGATAAAGAGCGCGTCGTCGCCTCGGATCGGATCTCATCACTTGAGGTTTCAACGAACTCGGCCGCAGGTAGATCGATGAAGAATGTCGTCCCTTTCCCGAGCCTTGATTCGACACTAATCATTCCCTGATGACGCTCAATAATTCCGTAACTCACGGCCAGACCGAGACCCGTTCCGAGGACGCCTTTCGTAGTGTAGAACGGCTCGAACACACGCTCGCGCACTTCCTCTTTCATGCCGGTGCCGGAATCGGCAAAGCGGAGATGAACCCGTTCGCCCGTTTTCTTACAGCAAATCTTCATGCTTCCGCCTTCTGGCATCGCATCCACGGCATTGACGATCAGATTCACGAAAACCTCGCGCAGCTCGGAAGCGTTACCGCGCGCGAACGAACCATTGTCAGCGTTGAGAGTGACATCGATACTGCGGCCTGCGGCGCGAGCTTCGTTCTCCCAACGCGTACGCGTAATTTCAATCGCGTCACGCAGCAAGCTACCAACGTCTAGCAATTCCAATTCAGAGGCGCCTGATTTGCGCGCGAACGTTTGAATGCGACGAACCGTGGCGGCGGCGTCTTCAGCAGCGGTCACGATGATCCCGAGACTGCGAATCAGTTCTTCGTCCTTTACGCGTCGCAGAATCAGTTGCGCGCGTCCCAGAACCGCCGCCAGTGAATTATTGAAATCGTGAGCAACACCCGACGCGAGCTGGCCCAATGCACGCAGTTTGTCCGCGCGCGCGGCGCGATCGCGTTCTTCCTTTTGCTCGGTAATGTCGTGCGCGATGCCGAGCACGCCGGTGGTTTCGCCGTCGACGATGATTGGCGCGGTGTTCACCGAAGCGAATCGCACCGAGCCGCTACGCGCAACGTAACGAGATTCAAAACTCTGAGGGTGGCCATTCAACGCGCTTGTGAATCGTTCGAGGCGCATCTCGCGATCGTCTTCGTGAGTTCGTTCCAGGAAACTGTGGCCGATAATTTCATCTAATTTGTAGCCGGTCATTTCCAGCATTGCCTGATTGCACCACTTGTAACGGCCTTCAGAATCAAGCGCGTAAATTGCCTCGCGCGCGCTATCCATAATGTTCTTCAGCAGCGATTGGCGCTCACGCGCAACGGCTTCGACTTTGCGCAGTTCGGAAAGATCGCGTGCGGTGCAGACTGCGCCAACCGTTTGACTACGCTCGTCCAGCACCGGCTCAACCGTGACGAGTACCGGCCGATTAAGATTTACCGGCACGATCTCGAGATTGATTGCGGCTGATTTGCGCAGCGCCTGTTCGACGATGCAAGCATTACCGTCCGAGTTCGCGCGCAGAATTTCGCAGCATTGTTTGCCGAGCAGCGTCTCCGGCGGTCTGCTATCCATCGCCGCGCCGGCGCGATTCGCGCGCATCAGCTTTCCGTCCTTGTCGAAAATAAAGATGCCATCCGACATCGCGTCGAACGTCGATTCCCATTCCTTCTTCGCGCGCGCGACCATCTCGAACAGCTCAGCCTGCGCAATACCCGTGGCGAGTTGCGCCGCGACTGCTTCAACCAGAAGAACTTCATCTTCGGTCCAGCGGCGAGCGTTTTCGGTTTGGTGAATTGAGATGACGCCGCGAAATTCGCCGCTGACGATCAACGGATAATCAATGCGCGAGAGAACCCCGGTCGATTCCGCGCGCTGCTTGATACACCGGGACAATTCAGAATCGGCGTCTTCGCATTTGGTCGTGTCGTTCACGATCAGCGGCGCCTGAGATCTGAAGAACCGCTTGCGCAAAAGGTCGAGATAGAGAGAATCGGCTTCGGTTGAGCTCGAGCGCGACGACGAATGAGCGCCATCAAAGTCGTCCAAGCGAATTTTTACCCGCGAGGCAGAAAGCGCATGCGTCAATTCGCGGGTGGCCGTGTCCAACATCGAAGCCAAACTGAGAGATGCGCGAATCGCGACGCTCAACTTGTTCACCAAAGCCTCGCGCATCGACGTCGCCTCGGCCTTTTGATAGAGACGCGCCTGACGAATCGCAATGCCTGTCTGATCGGCAGCGGCCTTTGCAACTTCGATGTCCGCTTCGCTCCAATGACGAAGTTCTTTCGTCGTTGAAAGCGCGAAAGCTCCTATCAATTCGTTGCCAACGCTCACGCCGACGTACATGATCGATTTGACGTCCTCTTTGACCACTCGCTTGAATAGCCCTTGAATACGATCGTCGTGCGCGACATCGTCGAACGCCATCACGCCGTGTTTTTCCATGGCCGCGTTCAGCGTTTGAACTTGTGGCAGTTCAAAATTCGTTCCGGCAGGTTCGATGTCGGGAATATGATATTCGGCCGCATTCATCACCCGCCCGGCAAACTCGTCCTTCATGAACAACGAGCAGCGGTCGACCCGCAGGTGCGTGCCAAGTTCATGTACAGCGGTTTCGAAAACTTCCGAAACATCCAGCGTTCGACGCACCGCTTGCGAGATTCGATTAATCAGCGCGGCGCGCTCGCCATGTTGGCTCAAGGTACCCTGGACTTGCTTCCGCTCCGTGATATCACGGGCAATACCTTGTACTCCAATCGGTTTGCCGTCCTGATAGATCAATCGGCTGCTGAGTTCGAGTGGAAGTCGTTTTCCGGACTTGGTGACAATTTCAGCTTCATAGACGGTAGATGTATCGCCAGTTTGCAGCTTGCGCGCGATGTTTTGACGAACGATATCGAGGTATTCGGGTGCAACGACTGCGGTAATATTCATGGCGAGCGCTTCAGCTCGATCATAACCAGTCAGCCGCTCTCCTGTTTGATTCAACGACGTGAATTTGCCGGCGAGATCGATGGTGTAGATGATGTCGTTCGCATTCTCAAAGAGCTCCCGATAACGCTCCTCGCTCTCGAGCACCGCTGCTTCGGCTTGTCTCTTTTCAGTGATGTCGGTCGCCATCACCAGGTATGCGGGCCGACCGGCGAAGTCCAACTTGTGCCAGCTCACGTCAACATCGATGACGGACCCGTCCTTCTTTTTGTGTTTCCACTCACCCGCTGCATCATGCAGGCGCGTCGGCTGAGCAAGATATGACAGCAGATGCGGCACGTCTTCGGCAGGTCGAATATCGAGCGCAGTCATCGCGAGAAATTCTTCTCGCGTGTAGCCATAGTGATCAATAGCAACGTCGTTAACGGCGATGAATGCCAACGACTCTTCATCACAGACATACATCGGGCATGGATTCGATTCGAACAACAATCGATATTCGTGGTTCTGCTTTTCCAGCGCTGCTTCAGCTTCGCACCGCTCGGTTACATCACGAACGACGCCGCGAACTGCCAGGCCTTCGCCCTGTGCGTTTCGCTCGATCGTGAGAATGCCTTCGAGATGACGTTCTTCACCGAGCGCATTCTTCAGGCAATCGGTGAAACGAATTGGCTCGAACGACCTCAAGTCTTTCACTGCCGCAATGTCACGCACAGCGGCTTCTTCTCCAATCAAGACACCCAGCGGCTGTCCAATCAATTCGAACGCAGGTCGGCCAAAGAAGTGTGCTCCGGCTTCGTTGATACTGCGGATGCATCCGTCCATATCGCGCGTGTAGATTATGTCCGCCGCATGCTCGACGATGTCGCGATAGCGACGCTCGACTCGATGACGCTCGACGAGTCGCGCGACTTTCACGATCAACTCTTCGTGTCGAAACGGAACTTCGACGTAATCGTCGGCGCCGGCAGCGAATCCCTCAAACTTAACTGCGTCCGCTTTGCGAATCGCGCTGACAAGCAAAATCGGAATCATCGCCGTGTGCGGATTATTTTTGAGATGGCGACACAATTCCAATCCGCTCATTTCGGGCATGACAACATCGCTGATGATGATGTCCATCCTCGCCACGGCAGAAATATCCAGCGCGCGACGCACACTCGCAGCCAGAAAGATTTTGTAGCCTTCGGGCTCGATTAGATCTATGTTCATCGAAGAACTTCGAAACTGAATGGAATTTCGAGGACTAGCCTGAGAAGCTTCGACGCGCTGGGAGCGTCGGTCAGAACTCAGGCGCATAGACGCAACCCGAGCGCAAACAAGTATATCAAAGGCAAATCTTGTTTGTCACTACCGCAATTTGCAGGGAAATCAGGGCTTTTTGTTGCTTGGCGAGGACTCTGGGACAGGAGTCTTGGCAAAATAGCCCGGGCGGTAGTTGAGCTTGAGGTTTTCTTTTCGGACTTCCGGATTGGTGATTTCGATTGTGATGCGGCGATATGAGCCGTCTCGCATTTTGTTCGAAGACGAATAAGCAATGAGGTAACGCTCTCTCAAATCTCTCTGAATTTGCGCAAACGCCTCATTCAATTCCCGTTCGTTGCGAGGAAAAAAAGCCCGGCCGCCGGTGTTCTCGGTTACCTTCTTCAAGGCCCCGTCGTCGATACCGAATTGATAACGATCACCGATCCCGATTGCGTAGATCAACGCATCAGCTTTCAGAGCGCGATTGATCGCTTCCTGCATGCGCACCTGACTGATCGTGTCGACGCCATCCGTCAACAGAATGATTGCACGGCGCGTATGCTCAGCAGCGCCACTGAGAAGTTCATTCGACGTCGCCCAGATCGCATCCCAGATCGCCGTCGATCCCGCGAGTGTCTGCTGCGTTCCGGAAATTGGCGGCGTACCGCCGAGCACCACGTTGCCACCGATGTAACCTGAGGGCGGCACAAAGCGCACGTCATCGATCGCGCGACGCAGACGCCCGATGTTGCCGGTCAAGCCCTGCTCGAGCGTGACCTCGCCAGTGAACGAAACAATCGCTGCTTCATCTTTGTCCGCGCGCAGGACTGCTTCTAAGAATGCTCGCGCGGCGGCTTTCTCTTCCGGCAACGTTCGTTCTTCCGAGCCGCTGCAATCGATTAAGACTGCCATCGAAAGTGGAAGGTCGCTGTTAGGTTGAAAAGTAAAAATCTGCTGGGGCACACCGTCTTCGAGCAGGCGCACGTCTTCTTTCGCCAGCGTGCTCACAAAATGTTTCTGTTTGTCGGAAGCAGTGAAGAAAATATTGGTGAGGTTGGTTTCGACGCGTACAACGTCGTCGGAATTCAGCGTGATGTCGTCTTCTTTTTTCGGTGGCGTAGGACTCGGTTGAGCAGCAGTTTCGGTTTGTCGCGGGCGCGTGGCCGGCTGGGCTCCATTCTGCGCCGCCGCTTTTAGGAAAAAGCTCGCGCACATCGCGGCCGCGACGAGCGCACAAATCGCCAATGGCCTTATCTTTGTAGCTCTTCTCAGTTTCATTTCGTGGTAACGCTATCTGAAACAGCTTTGTAGCCCCGCTTGGTTCGCAGCTTGAACTTGTCATTTGGGCTTAACAGTTTCACATCGACTTTGCGATAGCTGCCGTCGTAGTGATCGTTCGTCGGTTTGTAGGTAATCAGGTATTGCGAGCGCAATTCTTTTGCGATTTTCGAAAACGATCGCTCCAGCGCCAACATGTCGCCGGTGAAGAAAGCCATGCCGCCCGTCTCGTCACACAGCCGCTCGAGCCCCTTGTCCCCGTGATCCGATACCTGGCCGGCTTCGACGCCGGGCACGCTGCCGGACAGTCCGGCTTTCGTCGAGATCGCAAAGATGGTTGTTTCAGTTCGCTGCGCGATGTCGATCGCGTCGTTGATGTCCGCACGGCTGTAGGTATCGTCGCCATCCGTGATTATTACCAGCGCCCGCCGGCCTTGCGCGGGCGTTACCTGATCGTCAAAAGTGGCGAACAGCACGCGATCCTTTCGTGGCCGCACAACCGTCTGGATGAAGTTCATCGCTGATTCTTGTTCGAACTTCAGCTTGCCCGCAGTCGAGGGTGACGTATCCATCAGCACGCCGACGTATAACGGCAGGTTGTTGCTCTCTTCACTCGTGAACGAATCGATCTGTTGCGGGACTTTGTCTTCGAGCACTACGAAATCGCGTTGCGTCAGACCGGGAACAAAGAGTCCCTTCTTATCAGTGACGGTTATCGGCAAACGCACGCGACGAATGTTAATAATTTCAGGTCGCTCCTGACCTTCAGGTGTTGCTGGCGGAGTCGGCGCAGGCTTCGGCTGTTGGCCGAAAGCCAACGCGCCCGAGACCAGAAGCATAGCGATTGCCAGGACGTGATTTCCTATTTTGGTCATTGCATGGATTGCGAACCGAGGCTTGAGCTCGCCGACGCCATTTCGATGCGAACGCGAGTTAAGTCAGTTGCCCTTTCGAATTCTTTCGAATGCTGGCAGCATCAGAGTTTGTCGATCTTGGCCGCGAGCACAAAATCGCTCTCGGTCAGTCCGTCAATTTTGTGCGTCCAGATGGAAACGTCCGCCTTACCCCATCCGAAACAGATATCGGGATGATGTCCCTGCTCTTCAGCCAATTCGCCGACCCGATTCACAAAGTCGAGTGCCTCGCGAAAATCCTTGAACTTGTGGGTTTTTTCGAGATGATGCTCGTCGATGACTTGCCAGCCCGGCAGTTGCGCAGATAACGCTTTCAAGTCATCATCCTGCAACGGGGGCACCCCACCGCGACATGGCACGCATTGACGTTCGGCTAACTCTGTCATCATTCCTCCCGCGAATTGAAATGCGAGTGTTTGAGGTTATCACAGCTCGATTTCGGATGCCTTGCCGCACGGCAACTGCTGACTTCTGCATGATCGTCTGCGATAATGAGCGCTGCCAAACGCATTCAACGTTTCATCGCTGAAAAATGAGTGAAGCCATAGACAAAGTGCGCGGTCTGCGCGAGCTGCCGCTCTTTCCGCTGCCGGTCGTTCTGTTCCCCGGCATGCCGATGCCGCTGCATATTTTCGAAGAGCGGTATCGCCAGATGCTCGCGGATATTCGCGCTGGAAATAATTTCTTCGGGCTGTCTTACTTTGACGCGAGCGCGTCCGACAAAGACATCCCGCCTGCGGGCCACGTCGGCTGTGTCGGCGAAGTTACCGAATCTCAGGCGTTGCCCGACGGGCGCTCGAACATTCTGGCTGTCGGCGTTGTTCGCTACGAGGCTGAAAACTACATTGAGCGCGGTGATCCTTATTTGGTCGTGCGGCCAAATTATTTTGAAGACGAGCAGGAAAACGAATCGTCGTTGATGGCGAATTCGCGCGAAGTCGCCAACATGTTCATGCGCGTCGCGAATTCAATCCGCATAATGAATGATGAGCGTGGCGACTTGCCGGACATCACCGACACCGATCCGCAGAAGCTTTCGTTCCTGGTCGCTGCGGCGATGGAAATTGAAATCGAAACCAAGCAGCAAATGCTCGAGTTGCGATCGACCTCAGAGCGACTGCAGCGTTTGCATGATTTGCTGGCGCGCGTCGTGAACAGCTACGAAGAGCGCGCCCGCTTGCATTCGGTCGCCAAAGGGAACGGCCACGCCGGAAAGAACATCGAGATCGAGTAGCCTAGACTTCAGTCTGTGATTGCATTTGGCGGGATCACAAACTGAAGTCTGTGCCACTAAGCAATCCAACAATCACAGTTCGCGTCCTTTTCTTTGGCGCCGCCCGTGACGCCGTCGGCAGCGACGAGATCGATTTCGAAATCGAGTCTCCGTCGGCTGCTGCCGGTGCTCGCTTACAATTGCTGAATGCTTATCCTGCCCTTCAGCGCTTCGGGAATTCGCTTCTGTTCGCCGTCAATCAGGAATACGCCGAAGCCGATCGTGAGATTCGGGCCGGCGATGAACTCGCAGTCTTTCCGCCCGTCAGCGGTGGCGATCAGAGCGCAGGCCTGCTGCTCGTATCGTCCCGGGCATCTGATTTCTTCGAACTAACCACCGATCCCATCGAGGTCGGCGCCGTCGCTCGCCGCGTTGTGCTTCCCGAATGCGGCGCGACGGTGACGCTCGACGGCTACGCGCGCGAATGGACCAAAGGCCGGCGCACACTTTATCTCGTGTATGAAGCTTATGAGCAGATGGCTTTGAGCGAGATGAAAAAGTTAGGCGAGCAGGCGCGCGCGAAATTCGACATCGCGCATATCGGGATCGTGCATCGCACCGGCCGTTTGGACATCGGCGAGACCAGCGTCGTCATCAGCGTCAGCGCGGCACACCGGCGCGCCGCCTTCGAAGCGTGCGAATGGGCCATTCGCGAACTGAAACGCACCGTGCCAATTTGGAAGAAAGAAGTTTTCGAGCACGGTGAAGTTTGGGTGGAAGGGCAAGGCGCGCCACAACCCTGAATTTGCAGCAAAGGTCAGATTAGTTTTACTCTCCTCAAACCCAGACGCTGTTCCAACTTCTCAATCGCATTAGCTGCCGTGGTGCGAACTTAATCTGAGGTCTAACCGTGTACCAACTAACAAACATGAATTCTCGGGCTCTTTGGCTCGCGACGGTGATCACTCTGGTTGTGAACTTTCAAGCGGTAACTGGCCAGCAAATTTCACCGAACAAGCCGGCAAGCCAGGACGACGACGTGCTGCGGATCAAAACCGAACTGGTCCAGACCGATCTCATGGTGTTCGACAAGCAGGGCCGTTTCGTTGAAGGCCTACGACCCGAGCAATTTGAGTTGAGCGTGGATGGCAAAGCGCAACCGATCTCTATTTTGGAGCGTGTGATTTCCGGCAGCAGAACTGAAGCCTCACAACTGGCGCCTGCCCTGGCTGGCCCGGTGAAGAGTAGTGATCTGAACTCTCCGATCTCTGGCGCCACCGACAATCGGCGAATTGTCTTCTTCTTTCTGGACGATCTCCATCTCAGCGAATCCAGTCTCACGCGTACCCGGACGGCTTTATCGGATTTCGTTGAGAAGCAAGCAAGCCCTAACGATCAGTTGGCAATTGTTTCCGCCAGCGGGCAGATTGGATTTCTGCAACAGTTAACGGACAACAAAGCAGTGCTGCGCGCGGCAATCAATCGTCTCAACTACAAGCGCAACACGGAGACCTTCGCCGGCAAGACCTCAATCAGCGAGTATCAGGCTAATCAAATCACCGACCACGGCGATAGGGACCTCTTCAACTACCTCGTCTCGTCAACCATTAATGAATACCAACTGTTGGGGACCAAAGGTGGAGATAATCGGGGACTGTCTCAACTCGCGGTCAACATGGTCAAGAATCGAACTCATCAAATCAACAGCCAGTCGAGGGCTGCTACGAACGATACGCTCTCGGTTTTGCTCAGTCTGATGCAATCGTCGGCGAGTTTGCCTGGACGCAAATTGGTTTTTCTCATTTCAGACGGCTTCATTGCTGATTCTCGAAATACTTACGTGATGGAAATGCTCCATCAGGTTGGCAGCGTCGCCGCGCCCGCTGGAATCATTGTTTACACGATGGATGCTCGCGGGACTTTTTCCGATCCGGAAGTTGACGCCGGGAGAAACGCCTTTCCCGACGGGATGGCTTCAGGGACCTCGGCGCGGATGCCTTCGCTCGAATCATCCGCAATGCGCGAGCCTTTGCGGATACTGGCCGACGATACGGGCGGACGCGCGATACTTAACTCAAATTCGTTTACCGAGGCCTTTCAACAGGCCATCGACGAAACTTCATCGTATTATTTGTTGGCGTGGCGTCCAGACACTGAGGAACAGCGCAGCGGCAAGGCCCGAATTAGAGTCAGCGTAAAAGACCATCCGGATTTTCGTGTGCGTTTGCGCCGCAACTACTACGCACATGCTGACAAGAGCAACAGCGGCAAGGCCGAAAAAAGTACCTCAACGAACGCGGTGGCAGAAACTCCTGAGGTCGCATTGTTGACAACTCTGGGAGCGCTCTACCCGCGCCGGACGATTCCTACAGCTCTGTCGGTCGGTTACATGAACAGCCCGGATCAAGACCTGGTGCTAAATGCATCGATGCAAATCGATCGCGCCGATCTTCAGCTGGCGGATAAGAATGCGAAGAAATCCGAAATCGATGTCATCGGCGCCGCGATTGACGATCGCGGTCTCATCGTTACCTTCAAACAAATGCTGACGGTCGTCTCCGACGCGTCGACCCAAAATCAGCCGGTGGTGTGGCATCAGCGACTGCGTGTGCAGCCCGGGCTCTACCAAGTCCGCGTGGCCCTGAGAGAGCGAAGCAGCGGGCGCACCGGCGGCGCGCAACAATGGATCGAAGTGCCAGATTTCTCGAAGGGAACGTTTGGGATGAGCACGCTGTTCTTAGCTGAACGGAAGGCCGAAGCAGGAGACGCGAAGCTTTCCGCTTCGCCTCAATCGATTGGCGTTGACGTTGACCATCGCTTCTCGCGCATGTCCGTCTTGCGGTTTCAGACCTATGTCTACAATGCTGCCCAAAGTCCAACGCCGCCGGCAATTGAAATTCAGGTTCGGGTTCTACTCAACAACCGCGCTGTTATGACGGTTGCTAAGACACGGGTGCCAACAGATACGACAAAGGATTTAGCGCGACTGCCTTATTGGTCTGAACTGGCGCTCGATTCGCTGCCTCCAGGCAGGTATGTTCTGCAGGTTACCGCGACCGACCTGACAGCAAAGGCGACCGCCACTCAGGAAACCCATCTGGTTATCGAATAAGGGCGCTTAATTTGCCGGCGTCTCTTCGCTCTCCTCTTCGCTCGCCGCCTCAACCAATGACGCGCTCGTGACGATGTCGCCCGCGTCGGTTTTGATCAAGCGGACGCCCTGAGCGCTGCGTCCGGTCTTGCGAATGTTGTCGGCTTCCAGACGAATCAATTTCGCTTGCTGCGTGATGATCATGATTTCCGATTCTTCATCCACCGGAAACACCGCAACGACTTTGCCGGTTTTTTCCGTCGTCTTCATGTTGATGACCCCTTTGCCGCCGCGCGATTGCAGACGATAGATTGAAATCGGCGTCTGCTTGCCGTAACCCTGCTCGGAAACCGAAAGCATCTTTTCCGAATCGTCGGCTGAAACCGCGCACAGCGACACGACGAAATCGTCTTTGCGAAGATCGATGCCACGCGTGCCGCGGGTGGCGCGTCCCATCGGGCGCGCGTTCTTTTCGTCAAACCGGATCGCAAAGCCGTTATGCGTCGCGATAAAGATTCGCTTCGTGCCATCGGTCAGAACCACGTCAAGCAGTTCGTCGCCTTCATCGATATTGATCGCGATGATCCCGTTCGAGCGAATGTTCTGAAAGTCCGACAGCGCGGTTTTCTTGATTACGCCTTTTTTCGTGACCATGAGAACGTAGCGGCCTTCGGAGAATTCCCGCACCGGAACCACACCCGCGAGTTTCCGTTCAGAAGGAATCTGGATCAGATTCACGATTGCTTTGCCGCGCGATGCTGCCGCCGCATCGGGAACTTCGTGCACCTTCATTTTGTAAACCAGCCCGTCGTCGGTAAAGACCATCAGGTAAGCATGCGTCGAAGCGATGAAGAGGTGCTCGACGAAATCTTCGTTCTTGGCCATCGCGCCAAAACGGCCCTTGCCGCCGCGGCCCTGGCGTGAATAAGTCGTCACCGGCGTGCGCTTGATGTAGCCACTTTTGGTGACGGTGATTGCCACGTCTTCGTCGGCGATCAAATCTTCGATCGTGTATTCCGTGCCCAGGTCGGTGATTTCCGTTCGGCGCGCATCGCCGAACTGCTCTCTTACTTCTTCCAACTCTTTGACGATCACGCCGCGCAGGGATTGCTCGTTGGCAAGAATCTCTTCGAGTTCGGCGATCAGCTTGATGATCGATTCGTATTCGTCGATGATCTTCTGACGCTCGAGCGCTGATATGCGGCGCAACTGCAAATCCAGAATGGCTTGGGCTTGAATCTCAGAAAGTGCGAGTTGAGCCATCGCCTTCTTTAGCTCCTTGACCCTCAGTTTTTCTGGCTGGTCCGACTTTGTGACATTCCGAGCATTTTCAGGAAAGAATCCTTTCCACTTCTTGACTTCGTCCATTGAATCCGTTTGGCCAGTCAACCACTGCCGCGCTTCATCCACTGAACGTGAGTTACGGATTGCGGTAACTATGTGATCGAGCGCATCGATCGCTTTCGTCAAACCTTCCAACACGTGTGCGCGCGCGCGGGCTTTGCGTAGTTCGTATTCGGTTCGCCGGCGGACGACTTCGCGACGAAAGTCGATGAAGGCTTCGAGCATCTGCTTGAGCGTCAAAACGCGCGGCTGGCCGTTGACGATTGCGAGGTTGATCACGCCAAAGCTGGATTGCATCGGCGTCAACTTAAACAGCTTGTTGAGAACGACTTGTGGAACTGCGTCGCGCTTCAACTCGACGACAATCCGCATGCCTTGACGATCGGATTCGTCACGCACTTCGGAAATACCTTCAAGCTTCTTTTCGTTGGCGAGCTCGGCGATGCGCTCGATCAGTTTGGCTTTGTTAACCTGGAAAGGGATCTCGGTGATGATGACCGCGTCGCGTTCATGCGAGCCGCGTCCGATGCGATCAATCGTGGCTCTGGCCCGCATCTGCAAAATGCCGCGGCCCGTCAGGTAGGAATTCTTGATCTCCTCGCGACCGCAGAGAAATCCTCCGGTGGGAAAGTCCGGACCTTTGACAATCTTCAGCAGCTTCTCCGGCTTGATCTCGGGCTCGCGTATCACCGCGATCGTGGCGTCAATAATTTCAGTGATGTTGTGTGGCGGAATCTTTGTCGCCATGCCGACCGCGATTCCATCCGATCCATTAATCAAAAGCGTTGGGATTCGCGCCGGCAGAACGGTTGGCTCGCTTAATGATTCGTCGTAGTTCGGCTGAAAAGTAACGGTCTCTTTTTCAATGTCGGCGAGAATTTCAGTCGCCAGGCGGGCCATGCGCACTTCCGTATAACGCATAGCGGCCGGCGCGTCGCCGTCGACCGATCCGAAATTTCCCTGGCCGTCGATCAGCGGATAGCGCATCGAAAAGTCCTGCGCCATGCGCACGATGGTATCGTAGACAGCCGTGTCGCCGTGCGGGTGATATTTACCGATGACGTCGCCAACGACGCGCGCGCTTTTCTTGTAAGCTTTATTGTAAGCGTTGCCGAGTTCATTCATCGCCCAGAGCACACGGCGGTGCACGGGCTTCAATCCATCGCGCACGTCGGGCAGCGCGCGACCGATGATCACAGACATCGCATAGTCCAGATATGACCGCCGCATCTCGTCTTCAATACTGATGTGTTGTCGTTCCAATGTTTCCATTAATCAAACCTTTCCGATAAAATCCGAGTTGTTCCGGCGCACAAATCCATTTGAAGTCGGTAAGTTGTTTACCGATTTTTCTGGCGCGAATTTTTGATTGCGGTGGATAATTGTGCTTCGCGGCAGCCGTAATTCATGCGGTCAATTTCGAATGGTTATTTTACCTCGAAAGCGGCCTTGCGGCAAACTCAAAAATCGCAAATTCGCCAATAAATTTGAACTTCAGACGAGATTTTGAGACTTGCCTTAATGCGCACTTGAGAAACGATTTCCGATGGTCGATAGGTCTGCAAATCAGAAAGAGAAGTCCCGCCGTTTGCGCGAGCGAATCGCGCTGTCGCTGCCGGTGCGCGTGTATTGCCGCGAGAGCAAAGATCGCGAATGGAATGAAGTCTCCCGTTTGGTTGATATCACCCCATTTGGCGCGCGTGTACGTCTAAAACGACCGATCGAGATCGGGCGACTGCTGTTGCTCGTATCAGCAATGCCGCGCCAGCTCCGCTGTTTTGATCACGTCGAAGATCAATATCGTGTCTGGTCTCTGGTAAGGAATTTGAAGTTGGTCGATCCAGAAAGTCATAAAGGCGCGCTGGTCGAAATCGGTTTGGCGTTTGTCGGCAAGCGTCCCCCGCAGTCGTACACGAACGATCCGGGCGCGCGTTACGCAATCGCCAAGTCGATTGGCAAAGCTGGATTCTGGCCGGTCCAGGAAGATTCTGATGAAGTCGTGACCGAACTGTCGGGCGATAAACGCGACGCGACACGTCACCACATTCCCGTGGAAGTAGAAATCGAACCGATTGGCGATGAGGGTGAGATTCTGCCGAGCGAGACTACTGTGACTGAAAACATCAGCGAGCACGGCGCCGCAGTCTTTACGACGCTCGATGTCCCGCGCGGGCGGTTCGTCAAAGTCAGCAAACCGAACACGCAATTACTCGCCATCGTGCGCCATCGAAGCGTCGCGCCGAACGGAATCGCGCGACTACATCTGGAATTTGTGGGCGGCGATTGGCCCCTGTGAGGTCTGCTCATCGTCATAGTCCAATCTGCGTCATCTAAAATCTCTATGGGGAAACACAAGATCGCTTGGTTCCAATGAACGTTCTCGAGACCGATCGCCTAATCCTCCGTCATCTAAATGGTGACGATGCTGAGTTCATTTTCGAACTCGTAAACGATCCGTCGTTCATTCGCTTCATCGGCGACAAGGGCGTGCGCACGTTGGATGACGCACGCAACTATATTCTGAAAGGACCGGTCGCGAGCTATGAAAAATTCGGCTTCGGTTTGTTCGCGACGGAATTGAAAGACGGGAACGTATCGATCGGCATGTGCGGAATCTTGAAGCGCGAAACACTGCCGCATGCGGACATCGGGTTTGCTTTTCTGCCGCGCTATTGGAAGCAAGGGTACGCGTTTGAAGCTGCCGCAGCGGTCATGAAATACGCGCGCGAAGATTTGGGAATGGATCAAGTGCTCGCGATTACTACGCCTGATAACGAGGCGTCAGGTAAGCTGCTGGAAAAAATTGGTTTGCGTTTCGACCGGCTGATCGAATTGTCGGAAGATGCGCCGGCAGCGAAGCTGTTTACGAGCGAGGGCAAAAGTGAAACGAAGATCGGAAAATAGCAGCGAACTTCAGATTGAGCGAGTCAGGCGAATCTGCCTCGCGTTGCCCGGCACATGGGAAAAGATCTCTCATGGCGAGCCGACGTGGTTTGTCGACAAGAAAGTCTTCGCGATGTTTTCAAACAATCATCACAGTGACGGACATATCGCGGTGACGCTGCCGGCCGCAATCGGCGTCCAGGAAGCTCTGATCAAGAAATCGCCAAAGAAATTTTATCGGCCGCCGTATGTCGGCGTCCGCGGCTGGATAGGCGTTGACGTCGATCGGGTGAGCGACAAAGAATTGCGCGGGCACATCGAAGAGGCCTGGCGATTGATCGCGCCGAAGAAATTGCAGCACGGAGAACTCGCGAGCAATAGCGAGCGGCTTC
Source organism: Acidobacteriota bacterium (assembly GCA_003222895.1). Classification (GTDB taxonomy): domain Bacteria; phylum Acidobacteriota; class Blastocatellia; order Pyrinomonadales; family Pyrinomonadaceae; genus UBA11740. Next base: position 19,869 of record QHXI01000068.1, read on the forward strand.
ATTAACTGATCGTACTGGATTACACACCGGAGGCTGAGATGAATCGAGAGGATCAATTCATTCCACACTTAATCGTCAACGACGGCATGGCGGCGCTGAAATTCTATAAAGAAGTGTTTGGCGCTGAAGAAGGACACAATATGATGGCGCCAGACGGCAAACGTCTGATGCACGGTGAACTCATGCTCGACGGTCACAAGTTTTTTGTCAGCGACGAGTTTACTCGCGAGGAAGGCGGCAATTGTCAGACGCCGCAAAATCTTGGCGGTACCTGCGTGCGGATTACCTTACAAACGGACGATGCTGATGCGGTGGTCGAGCGCGCGGTCGCGCACGGCGCGAACGTTTTGATGCCGGTGCAGGACATGTTCTGGGGCGCGCGCTACGGACAGATTCTGGATCCGTTTGGTCACAACTGGGGCATTAATCAACAGTTGAAAGAACAGACAGAACAAGAAACTGAAAAAGCCGCGGAAGAATTTTTCACGAAGCGATAGGAGATCTGTTCTCGTTATCGCGCGGCGCTGAAAATCAATGCCTGCATGCGCGCGCGTACCGGCGCGTCACCGAACTTGGCGACGACTGCTTCAAACACTGCCGCCTCGATTTCCGGAATCATTTCTTCGTTCCTGTCACGGATCGAGTTGATTATCGGATTGCCGTGGATCAATCCCCGCGTCAGATCGCGTGCTGACGCGGCCTTCGACTCAAGCGGCAACAAAGTGAAGTCAATCTCTTTGAATCCTGAATCGGTCAACAGAGATTCTATCGCGCTGCGATCGTGAAGCGAAAAAGGAATCTGGTAGAAATCAGGCGGATTGTCGTCGAAAAATTTGGCGATCGTTTCATGCGCGATTCGCGCAAAATCGTTTTGCTCGATCGCATCCCAGACATTGAAGACAATTTTTCCGCCGGGCTTCATCACTCGATGCGCCTCTCGTAGCGCCTGCCCTTTGTCCGGGACAAACATCAATCCGAATTGACAAAGGACGGCGTCAAACGATCGTTCTGAAAACGGCAACTCAGTCGCGTCAGCTTGTCTCCATTCCAAGTTTTCGCCGTCTTTGTATTTCCGCGACGCGTAATTCAGCATCGCTTCGTTCAAATCGGTGGCGACTAATTTCGTCGATCCAGCCAGACGCTCGCGCAGACGTCGCGTGACTATGCCGGTGCCGCACGCCAGTTCCAGCACCGTACTGCCCGCCGGCACGTTAACGCGCGCGACTAAATCCGCGGCGTAAGGTTCGAACAATGTAGGTCCGAGATAGCGATCGTAGTTCTCGGGAATCGATCCGACGAAAGCTACGTTGTCAGCTTGCATAGTCCAAGATCCTCATCAACTATTAGCAGCGATCCATACGGCGAGGATTTTATCGCGTTACGTTTCACGATAACATCTTTGACCTGTCTTACCGATAGACATTAAATTTGGCAACAGATTTGCTCAAGAACATCATGAACGAAAAGTCATCTGCCATTGAAAAGTTTCGCGAGCTGCACGAGTCCGGCTGTTTCGTGCTGCCAAATCCGTGGGACGCGGGCTCAGCCATTTATCTCGAGCACCTCGGCTTCAAAGCAGTCGCGACAACTTCAGCAGGTTTCGCTTTCTCAAAAGGATTACCCGACGGAGCCGCGTTTGTTTCACGCGACATGATGCTCGAACACTTCCGCGAAATCAGCGCAGCGACATCGTTGCCAGTCAACGCAGATTTTCAAAACGGCTATGCTGATGATTCTGAAAATGTCGCAGCAAATGTGAAGCTCTGTATCGCCACCGGCGTTGCGGGCTTCTCGATCGAAGATAACTCAGGACAAGGCGACAATCCGCTCTATGATTTCGATCTGGCAGTCGAGCGCGTCAAGGCCGCGCGGGCGGCAATCGACTCTTCAAACTCCCGTGTCGTTCTCACTGCTCGCTGCGAAGCATTCCTGGTCGGCGATGCTAATCCGCTGCGCACCTCAATCGATCGACTCGTCGCATTTGCAGATGCCGGCGCCGATTGTCTCTACGCTCCAGGTGCGACCACGGCTGATGAGAACGCGCAGATCGTCAAGGCTGTAGCGCCGAAACCGGTGAATGTTTTGATCTCTTCAAACAATTGCGATCTAACTTTGGCGCAACTCGCCGATCTCGGAGCGCGTCGCATTTCAGTTGGCGGTGCGTTGGCGCGCGCGGCCTGGGGCGGCTTTCTTCGCGCCGCAAAAGAAATCAAGGACCTCGGATCGTTTGCAGCATTCGCCGATGCAACTCCGTTTGGCGAATTGCACGGCCTCTTTCTCAAGCGCTCATCGACTGAATAGCCAGGTAATTTCCCCCTTTTTGCTGGCAAACCTCACCCTGCGACAACGCATCGGAGTATCACCTCTGTCTCTTCCCGAAGTGATTTGATAATCCTGGTGGAAATCTGAAAGAATCAGCGCAATGAAGAACCGAATAGTCGCCCCGATTTTTACTCTTTCTATCGCGGCATTGTTTGCAGTCATGGTCGCCGCCCCGTTCATGCCGGCGCAGGCTCAATCGACTCGCCCCCGTCGCGTGAAACCGGCACCATCTCCAACGCCCGATTCATTGTTGGGGCCGGAACCGAAACCTTCGCCCGTTGCGAACAACAACGCGCCGCTGCTCGACGTGAAACCAACAAAGCCCGTCGGCAACGCGCCCGTTTCGACCGACACGACACATGCCTTTCAACTGTTTCAGCGGAAGCAATACGACGCCGCGGCGAAGGAAGCGAAAGAAATCGCGGCGAGCGATCCGGGCAATGCCGAAGCATGGAAGCTCGCTGGATTTTCTGAGTTCTATCTGAAGCGATACCACGACGCGGCGGATGATTTGCAGAAGGCGCTCGACCTACAGCGCCGCGCCAGTCAGGAAGATCCGCACACGGTTGATGCGCTCGCTGAGAGTTACACCTTGGCGGAAAAATTCGACCGCGCGTTGCCATTGTTGGTGACGATCACGACGCGACCCGGCGCGACTCCCGACGCTCAGTTTCTCTATTATCGCGGGCTGTCCGAATTCAAAACCGGGAAGGCGGAAGCCGCCGAAAAGACTTTCAACGCAGCCGTCAAAGCAAATCCGAAAGACGCCGCGGCGCTTTTGTACCTGGGCCAGATCGCTTTAGCGCGAAAAGATGTCGACACCGCGATCGCCACTCTGAATCGCGCGACGACCAACGATCCGAAACTTGCCTCCGCTTGGTTTCTTCTGACTTCAGCTTATCTGCGACGCGCGACGTCAGCTACTGACGAGTCCAAAGCCAGCGCTGACTATCTCGGCGCGGTGCGCACTGGTGAAGCGTTGACGCGCCTGCGTTCTGACGAAGAGGCGCTGGGTCTCTACGCTCGTGCCTTGATCGGATCGCAGCAATACGCGCGCGCAGCGACTGTGCTCGAAAAGTCCGCCAGCAGCGACAGCGTTTCCGGCATCACCCTTTACTTGCTCGGCCTTTCGTATTCACGCGCGAACAATTTTCCGAAGGCAATTACTACTTTGGAAAGAGCGATCGCGAAAACACCGAACGACGTGAACTCGTATCGAGAACTCGGATACGACTACGAAAAGACGAAACAATACGCAAAGGCATTTACGACTTATCAGAAAGCGCTCACGGTCACGCCCGACGATGCGGACTTCAAGGAAGCTTTGGAGCGCGTGCGACCCTTTGCAAAAACGTGAGCCTCGATTAGCATCATCCCGATGAACATACCGATTTTCTTTCGTCATTGCGTAATAACGAGCGCGGTTGTCTTCGCAATTTTCTCAGCGACATTTCAAGTCAAGGCTGCTTCATGGAACGGGATTGAACCGTTCAAGTCACGTCGCGCGGACGTGGTTAAGATATTGGGTCAGCCGGTTAGCGAAAGTGCAGACGGCACCATGCGCTTCGGCGTGATGGGCGGTTCGGTGCAAGTCACCTTCGTCAACGAAAAATTTGTTGCGTCTAAGAAGCTGCGGCCGGACCTCGCGGGAACAGTGCTGGAGATCGTCTTGCAGCACGATCATTCTTCCGATACGCCTGAATCGCTGAAGCTCGGAAGCAGCCGTTCGATCACGCGCGACGAAACACAATCGTCTTTGATCTTTCGAAATCCGAAGGACGGTATCGCGTACACGTTTCAACAGGGCACTCTGCGCACGACTCGTTACACGTTCGCGGACGGACAACTGACGCGGGCGCGACGCTAATTCGTCCATCTGTTGGCAACCGATTCGCGCCTAGCCGCGTCTTTCATTCACCAAGTTGGCCGAATTCACCCATTCACGGAGGCTTATCCCATGTTCAAAACTCTAAAATCCACGGCAGTGGTCGCGCTGACATTGGCGATCGCCGTCGGCATCCTGGCCCAAAGACCACGGACGGCCACTCAGGATTCCTCGAGTGATTCGTCGAGCATGCCCACGCCTCCGGCCGCGCCGGCAACTGTCAAAGCGAAGTACGAGGGCGGTGTTTTCGGATACCCGAAGAAGGCCGACGGTACGCTCAACTTTGAAGACTCGAACGAGCGACTCGTTTTCAAGAACGACCAGCAGAAGGAACTTTTTCCTATTCCTTACAAGGCGATCACTGGCGCTTACGGCGATACGCATGCGGTTCGACCGAAGGCCGCGACGATCGGCAGCGTTGTGCCTTACTTCGGCATGCCCATCGGAATGATCAAAACCAAAGTCCGATACCTGACCGTTCAATACAGTGACCCTGACAGCAACGTATCCGGCGTAACCAGTTTCCGCCTGGACAACAAAGACATCCTCGATTCGGTCCTTTACACGTTGGCCCAGAAGGCCGGTTTGACGCGGCGCGGCGAGGTGTACGTTCGTAAGAAAACCTAGACTCGTTTTCGCTCTGCTCTACTTCATCCTGCCGCATGGTGTGGTCATCCTCACCGCGTTTGCGGTACAATCTCTCACCTGAAAATGAACGAAATCTGCAGTAAGTCTGAGCAACTGCTCAACTCGATTTTCGAAAGCGCGGGGTTTGATGTGCGCGCCTCTGCGTCAGAGTCTGATTTGGGTTGCGTGCTTTCAATCGAAGGCGCCGACAGCGGACTGTTATTGAATCAGGGCGGCGAGTTGCTGGATGCGCTTCAGCAGATTCTGAATCAAGCTTACGGACGCGACTTGCCGAAGGGCCAGCGAATAATTTGTGACGCGGATAATTATCGCGCTGCGCGTGAATCAGAATTGCGGGCTATGGCCGAACATGCTGCCCGCCAAGTGCGCTCGACGTCTGCGGCATTTGTGTTTGGGCCAATGGAGGCAAGCGAGCGACGCGTGATTCATCTTTCGCTGGCAGACGAAGAAGATCTGGTTACTGAATCGATCGGCGAAGGTAACGGGCGTCGATTACGAGTCGTGCTCAAACAGACTTCGGCGCAGTAGAACTTTCCTCTGTAGTACCCCCAAGCAATACCGTGATCGCTCAAACCGATACAATCGTCGCTGTCTCCACTCCCCCCGGACGAAGTGGCATTGGCGTGATTCGTCTCAGCGGGCCGGGCTCGCTTTCGATTCTGCGGCAGCTAGTTGCTTCTGACTCTTTCGATCCTCAGCCAAATCTTCTAACGTTGCGGACCCTGATCGATCCCGTAACTAGTGAGAGGCTCGATCAGGCGCTGGTCTGCTATTTCAAAGCGCCGCACTCTTTCACCGGCGAAGACGTGGTCGAATTGCATTGCCACGGTTCGCCGATCTTGTTGCGCGCGATCGTCGATGCCGCGCTGCGACTCGATGCGCGCATGGCTGATCCGGGAGAATTCTCTTTGCGCGCCGTTGCGAATGGCCGATTGAATCTGACGGAGGCGGAAGCGATTCGCGATCTCATCGACGCGCACACCGACGCTGCGTTGCGACAAGCAACGCGACAGATGAAAGGCGAGATTTCTGACCGGCTGCAACCGGTAAAGGATCAATTGCTGCAAATAATCGTGCGGCTCGAGTCGTCGCTCGAATTTGTTGAAGACGATCTGCCGAATGTTGTGCATGACAACGTGTTCGCTTCACTCACGTCATTGCAATCGGATCTCGAGAAGCTGGCTAAGACATTCAGCCGCGGAAAGCTCTTACGCGACGGCATCCGAGTTACGTTGATCGGCCGTCCCAATGTGGGTAAGTCGAGTGTGTTCAATAGATTACTGGGACGCGGTCGTGCGATTGTGACCGATATTCCGGGCACCACGCGAGACACGATTTCCGAGTCGATTGGCCTGGATGGCGTTCCTTTGGTTCTGACCGATACCGCGGGTCTTCGCACGGCCGGCGATCAAATCGAGTCGATCGGCGTCGACCGGACCAAACGCGAAGCGGCTGATTCGGATCTACTAATCGTCGTCATCGATGGATCAGAGCCTTTGAGCGATGAAGATCACAGTGTCCTTTCTGAGGTAGCGGGACGACGGCACATCATTGCCGTGAATAAGCGTGACCTGCCAACATTTTCCGAAACCAGGATCGATCATGACTCGTTATCGTTTCAAAATTTTGACTCGGTTGTTTCAATCTCAGCCGTGACCGAGGCGGGTCTTCAAGACTTGCGATCGGCCATCTTGAAACCATTCATGAACAGAAACGGCGCCGCCGAAGGATTGCTGATCACGAACGCGCGTCACTACGATTTACTTCGGCGCACAATCGATGCGATCATTTCATCCGCGGACTTGTTGAAGACGCGAGCGAGCGAGGAACTCATTCTCGTCGGTCTTCACGACGCGCTTCGCTACTTGGGTGAGATTACCGGGGAAACAACTTCTGATGAAATTCTTGGAAGGATTTTCTCGACCTTTTGCATTGGCAAGTAACCAGATTACTTACTGAGGAACTGATCGGAATGGTATTCGACGAAGTTTTCGATGTGATTGTTATTGGCGGTGGCCACGCCGGCTGCGAGGCCGCTTCAGCCGCAGCCCGCCTGGGCGCGAACACAGCGCTGGTTACGATTAATCTCGATCTGATCGGTCAGATGTCTTGCAACCCGGCAATCGGCGGAATTGGTAAGGGCCATCTTGTCCGTGAGATTGATGCACTGGGCGGCATCATGGGCCGAGTGATCGATCGCACGGGCATTCAGTTTCGATTGCTAAATCGTTCCCGCGGCCCGGCGGTGCGGGCGCCTCGGGCGCAAGCTGACCGCGCGTTGTATCGCATTGAGATGCGGCGAACTCTTGAGGCGACTCCGAATTTGAGTCTGCGCCAGGGCGTCGTGACGAACCTGGTAATCGAGAAGAAGCGCGCAATCGGCATCGAGCTTCAGGACGCAAGACGAATTGGCGCCAAGTCGACTGTCATCGCCACTGGAACATTTCTAAACGGACGCATTCACACAGGTCGGCAAACGTACCAGGGCGGACGAGCCGGAGAGCCCGCTTCAATCGAATTTGCAGACGCGCTAAAGCGAATGGGCTTTAATGTTGGTCGACTGAAGACAGGCACGCCTCCGCGTCTCGATGGACGAACCGTCGATTGGGATTCATTCGAGCGCCAACCGCCAGACGAGCGACCGACCCCGTTCTCGTTTTCGACTGAAGCAATAAACCAGGAGCAGTTGGATTGCTTCATCGGCTTCACCAATGAATCGGTTCACGAAGCGATTCGAAAGAATCTCCACGAGTCGCCGCTGTACTCTGGCCAGATAACCAGCATTGGCCCTCGGTACTGTCCTTCGATTGAAGACAAGGTTGTGAAGTTCCCGGATAAGACCCGGCATCAGCTTTTCATCGAGCCCGAAGGGTATGGCACCAACGAAGTCTACTTGAATGGCTTTTCGACTTCTCTGCCAGCGCAACTGCAGCAGCAGCTCGTCAGCTTGATGCCGGGTTTTGAAGAAGCCCAAATCATTCGACCTGGTTACGCGATTGAATATGACTTCGTGGATCCGAAACAGTTGACGCCGTTCCTTGAGACGGCAGCAGTGAAGGGGCTATTTCTCGCGGGCCAGATTAACGGCACAACTGGCTACGAAGAAGCGGCTTGTCAGGGATTAATCGCGGGTATTAACGCGGGACTGAATTCTCTAGGGCGCGATTTCTTCCGCCTGGATCGACGCGAAGCTTACATCGGTGTTTTGATCGACGATCTCATCACAAACGGAGTTGATGAACCTTATCGAATGTTTACTTCGCGTTCAGAGTGCCGACTCGCGCTGCGGCATGATAATGCGGACCAGCGGCTTGAGCCATATGGGCGGGATCTTGGGCTTGTCGGTGAAGGCGAATGGGAGCGATTCAACCAACGACGAAATCGATTGGCGCAACTGCGTGATGTTCTGAAGCAAACAAAGCTTCGACGGGGTGAGGAGCGACATCGGGATCTCTGCAGACTTATTGGACAGGATCTAGGAGATTCGCTGACGCTCGCGCAGCTCGCCCTTCGTCCCGGGATCAGCCTTGACCATGTTATGGAGTTGCTGCCCTCGTCCGTTCGTGCGGGCACGGCCGTTAAAGACTTCGAGACTGTCTTGGCCGACAACCTCTATGCAGGCTACCTTGAGACACAAACAGCGACAACGCGACGTCTTCATCAACACGACACCTTGAGAATCCCTTCTGGCTTCGCTTTTGACCTCGTTGGAAGTCTGTCGCATGAGATTGTCGAACGCCTGCAGCGTGCGCGGCCCGAGAATTTTGGACAAGCCCGACGTATTCCTGGAATGACCCCAGCCGCATTGTCGAATCTTTTGTTCCATCTGAAAGCGCGACAAACACATCCCGCGACCGCCTAATCCCGCTACGTTTCACGTGAAACACTCTCGGCCAAATCGGTCGATCATTTCCCCAAAAAATCGCTAGCGCCTCCTCTCTGGCTGTGTTAAGGTGCTCATCTCTCCGGCAGTTCAGCTCTTCGCAGGATGGCCAGAATAATCGCCATTGCTAACCAGAAAGGTGGCGTCGGCAAGACCACAACAGCCGTCAATCTCGCTGCCTCCATCGCAAAACTTGGCCCCTCTGTCCTCCTGATTGATGTCGATCCACAAGCCAACGCAACGTCTGGCTCCGGCATAGATCGGAACGTGGCTCGCCGAACTACTTATCATGCACTGGTCCTCAATCAAGCGCTCGAATCCATAACGGTTCCCACAGAATTCGGCTTCGAAATCGTTCCCTCTGATCGAAATCTGGCGGGTGCTGAGGTTGAGTTAATCGGGTTTGAGAATCGAGAGCTAATCCTGCGAGACTTGCTTGCGCCGATAACGCAGGCCTACGACTTTATCGTCCTTGATTGTCCGCCGGCGCTCAACCTTCTAACCGTTAACGCCTTGGCTGCTGCTGATTCCCTGCTAGTTCCGGTGCAGTGCGAGTATTATGCCTTGGAAGGAGTTTCCGAACTCTTCAATACACTTGCTCGTTTGCGCCGCGTCGTCAATCCTCAACTGAAGATCGAAGGCCTCTTACTGACGATGTATGACGAGCGCACAAACCTCGCCCCCGCCGTTGCGGCGGACCTCAGAAGTTTTTATAGCGGACTCGTCTTCAACACGACCATCCCCCGAAATGTTCGCCTTGCCGAGGCGCCCAGTTACGGTAAGCCCGTGCTTTTCTACGACGCCAAATCGCGCGGCGCCGAAGCATATTTGCAACTTGCAGAGGAGGTTTTGGCAAATGACCAAGCGACCACTGGGCCGCGGCCTGAGCGCGCTGATCTCAACAGATCCGCAGCGACCGGACAGTGATGAGATCCGAGGGATCGAAATCGAACTCATTCAGCCCAACTCACAGCAGCCGCGAACCATGTTTGACCCGGAAAAGCTGGAAGAACTAGCTCAGTCGATCACGTCAACCGGGATTATTCAACCATTGTTAGTGCGACCACGCGGTGGTTTGTTCGAACTCGTTGCCGGTGAGCGTCGATGGCGCGCCGCGCAGCTTGCCGGTCTTCTGCGAGTACCCGCGATCGTTCGCGAAATACCTGATGAGAAACTCCTGGAGCTCGCGCTAATCGAAAACATTCAACGTCAGGAATTGAACCCTATCGAGGAGGCGAATGCCTACAAACGTCTGATCGATTCGCTCGGCCTCACCCAGGATGATGTCGCGCGACGTGTTGGTCGCGATCGAACATTTGTGACCAATTATCTTCGCGTTCTGAAATTGCCAACCGACATTCAGCGGTTGATTGAAGCTAATAAGCTATCGTTCGGCCACGCGCGCGCACTGTTGGGCGTGGACGAACCCGTCACGCAGCGGCGACTTGCGCAAAAAATTCTGAAGCACAGTTGGTCTGTTCGTGAGACCGAGCAACGCGTCAAACTTCTTTCTCGTCCCCAACCCAAAGTGGCATCGCCAGCAGTAACCCATTCCGACCCGAACGTGAGGGCTGCCGAGGCAAAGCTTCGTCGTTCACTCGGTACCCAAGTCCGAATTCACCCTCTCAAGTCAGGAGGAGCCGGGCGAATTGAAATTGAGTATTACAACCTTGCTGATTTGGACCGGATATTCAACGCCTTAATCGGAGATCGAGAAGTGAAGATTGCCGCGTCTACTTTTTCCTCATAGCATTCATTATGCGCAATAATACTGCACTGCGGTCTAACTACCCAATCTCCCTTGTTTCGCGGATCTCATCTTGCGGAGCAGGTGACGCGAATTGCTGGAAATCCGGCCTTCCGTACTTTCCTTCGTGTTTTTCTTGCCAGCCTTTCTGTGCTTGTGTTAGCGTCTGGTTTCCGCGCTGGCTGGTGCACTCAATTCCATGCGAAAAAGCCTTATTAGTGTACTTTGTACAGCGGGTTATTTCCGCCCATGTTAGTAGAAAAAAGTTTCCCAAGTCAGCCGCTCTTTTCCTGTCTACAGCGCCGAGTCGGTAGTCAAACTTTTGATACTTGGTTCCGACCGCTTCGAATCACGAGCTCCAGAAACGAACGGGTAGTTAGAATCGCCGCGCCCAGTGCGGTCGTCAAGGACTGGATTCTGACCCACTACAGCGACGCTCTGCGCGATTCGCTCGCTGAGTCCAAACTGGATCAGTACAAGGTGGAGTGGATATTGGCGTCCCGGCAAGGTGCCGCTGTCCGTCAATCGCCTTTGAATTCATCGTCGAGTCCTCACGAGCGCTCTACCGAGAGTCGGCTCCCTAATTCTGACGAAGACATTGCTCCATTCGTCGAAAGCAACAACTCATCGCTAAACGAGAAGTACACTTTCTCAAGTTTTGTTGTTGCCGGCTGCAACCGATTTGCGCATGCCGCAGCTAAGGCTGTGGCGGAGTCTCCCGGCCGGACTTACAACCCCCTATACCTGTATGGCGGCGTGGGTCTTGGCAAGACGCATTTGATCCAGGCGGCAGGTCACGCCATCAAGGCCGCGAATCCTCATCTTCAGATCGCATACCTTTCGCTGGAGCGATTCATGAACGAATTGATCAATGCGATCAGGTACGGGTATGACAAGACTCGAGTGTTCCGCGAAAGGTATCGATCGATCGATGTGCTACTGATCGATGATATTCAGTTCATCGCAGGGAAAGAGCGGACCCAAGAAGAATTCTTTCACACCTTCAATGCGCTCTATGACGCGCAGAAGCAGATTGTGCTCACGTCAGACTGTCCGCCGCGCGAGATTCCAGAAATCGAAGAGCGTCTCCATTCTCGCTTTGAGTGGGGCCTGATTGCCGATATCGAGCCGCCGGATATCGAAACCAAGGTAGCAATCCTTCGTCGAAAAGCCGAACTACAAAGTATTAAATTGCCGGACGATGTCGCACTTTACCTCGCCGGCAACAGCAAACATAATATCCGGGAATTAGAAGGCTCCCTGATTCGCGTGATGGCAATGGCTTCATTGCGTGGAGTCCCGCTATCGAAATCTCTCGCGCAGGAAGCCATGCGCAATGTCACCCGACCTGTGGAAGAGAACGCGGTGACCATCCCGATGATTCAAAAAGTGGTCGCAGATTATTACAAAGTCACGGCCGACGATCTGCGTGCTCGTTCCAATGCTCGCCAGGTTCTGGTTCCGCGACAAGTTGCGATGTATTTGTGCAAGCGGTTCACCAAAAAGAGCTTTCCGGAAATAGCGCGACAGTTCGGCGGAAAGCATCACACGACAGTAATTCATTCTGTCGAGAAAATTGATCGGTTGTTTGGGTCTGATCGCGAAATGGAAGCTACTATCAGGCGCCTTAGCAGCAGTCTGGAAACTCAATGAATTGATTTCCACAATCGTCCTCTGTTGAAAATGATTGTTAATGGTGTGGAAGCTGATCGTGGAGATACTGAATCCGATCTCGGTCGAATTAAGTAGACGATTATTCACAACCTGACCTATAAGATTTCAGGTGATAACTAGTAATTCCACAGTTCCACAGGACCTAGTGTTAGTACTAAGTATTTCTTAAATATTTTTTCTTTGGTTAATAGACATTCGCGTTGTGCACGAGCATCCGCAAACTGTGATATAAGACGAATCACCGCAGGAGCAAACGAAAATGGAATTTGTAATGGCGCGTGGAGCGCTGCAAAAAGAACTGGCATTTGTTCAAGGCGTGGTCGAGCGCAAGAATACGATTCCTGTGCTGGCGAATATTTTGATCGAGTCCGCCGGCGAAGACGCGATTCGAATTAGCGGAACGGATCTCGACGTCACGATCAGATGTGACGCCGACGCCGAAGAGATTAAGTCTCAGGGCGCTATTTGTGTTCAAGCGCGAAAACTTTTTGATATCGCGAGACTGTTGCCCGATGCGCCGGTGAGTTTTCGCAAAGAAGAAAATGAATGGGTAACCGTAGAATGCAGTCGTTCGAAGTTTCGTCTTCCAGGAATTGCTAAAGATACCTTTCCTGAGCTGCCAGGTTTTAGATCCACTCCGCTGAGGTTGCCTGCGTCCTTGCTTAAACTTTTGATTGATCGAACGATTTTCGCCATTACGCAGGAAGAGGGTCGCTACACATTATCCGGGGCGAAATTTGAACTCGACAAAAACGGCGTGAAAATGGTTACGACCGACGGGCATCGGCTTGCCTATGTTGAGACTAAAGACGGCATGAAGAATGCAGATGGCGAATTGGACGTGCTGATTCCGCGAAAAACATTGGCCGAATTGACGAAACTGACGGCCGATTTCGAGGGCGAGATAAGCCTGGGCGCCGATGAGAATCATGTTTATTTCCAGGTTGGATCACGCCTCTTGATTTCGCGAATGTTGTCGGGTCAATTCCCGAACTACGAAATGGTGATGCCCAAGAATAACGATCGTTCGGCGAGCTTCGACACCAGCGCGTTAAGCCAGGCAGTGCGTCGCGTTGCTTTGATGGCTGACGATCGTTCGCATGCGATTCGATTTCACTTGAGCAAGGAGCAGTTGCTGATTAGTTCGCAAAATGCAGAAGAAGGTGAGGCGCGCGAAACGTTGGAAACTGATTTCGCCGGCGAAGACACCGACATCGGTTTCAACGCTCAGTATCTCCAGGATTTCCTTAACGTCGTGGGCTCGGAAAAAGTAATCTTCGAATTCAAGGATGGAAATTCACAGGCTCAACTCAAGCCTGTGAACGACGAAAAGCAGGAGTACAAATACATCGTGATGCCGATGCGTCTCTAACCCGCAGATCCGCATATTCAACAACAACAATAGAGCGAGCGCATTTCCGCGCTCGCTTTTTGTTTTCGTCGCACCATTTCAATCGTCATACTCGTGCTAAAATCTTCACGTGTTTCTGAGATCAATCGAGGTAGATAACTTCCGCAATCTAACAGGTAAAGTTGATTGGGCCAGCGGTCTTAACATCCTGTACGGCAACAACGGACAAGGCAAGACAAACTGGCTGGAAGCTATCCAAATCCTCGCCCACGCAAAATCGTTTCGAACCCATCATCTTTATGAAACGATCACATTTGGCGAAACGGCTACTTTGATCCGCGGGACCGCGCACCGCGGCGATTCGATCGATCGCGATTTGCAGGTCGGCATTCAGCGAAACACGAAACAGACGTTCATTAACGGCAAGCGCGAACCGCTGGCGCGCTACCTCGCCCAGTTGCACGCGGTCTGGTTCACTGCTGACGAACTGGAAGTAGTCCGCGGCGGTCCGGATGCGCGACGCAGTTTCCTCGATCGCGGGGTAGTTTCGCTTCACCCGTCGTACATTCAAACTCTCAACGACTACAACAGAGTCATCAAGCAAAAAAAGCGTTTGCTGACGCAGGCTGGGGACGGAACTTTGAGCTGCGATGCTCTCGCGGATCTTGTTGAGCCTTGGAATCAACAAATGATTTTGTTGAGCGCGCAAATCCATCGCGCTCGCGTCGAATACGTGCAGCTCTTGCAAGAAGCTTTGGAGCATAGTTTGTTTGGAGACGCGCTCTCAATTCGCTACGTTTCATCGCTGGAATCGAAGGGCGATCTCAGCAATTACGAGAACTTGATCGCCGACCGTCTACGGCTTCGATTGCAAGCCGAAATATTCGCTGGGGCTTGTCTTATCGGGCCTCATCGCGACGACTTGGAGATACTTTTTCGAGACCGGAATTTGCGTAGTTTTGGCAGCTCAGGACAGCAGCGTAGCGCATTGATAACACTTGATTTAGCAGCGATTTCAGTGTATCATTCCAAACATCAAGATTACCCGATTTTCCTCATTGATGACGTGGACGCTGAACTCGACGGAAGCCGCATTGAACGCCTGCTGGAATACCTCGACGGACGCACTCAAACGTTCGTTACCACTTCAAAGAGAAGTCATTTCGAGCGGTTCCTTCAGAGAGCGGATTTCTACGAGGTTTGCGCGGGGACAGCGATCGCCGAACCCGACTTCAGTACGGCAAAGATGAGGGCGGGAAATCTTGTCTAACGAAACCGATTTTAAGAACGAAGGTGAAAGTAGTTGGCTACGCCTACATCGAAATTGAAGAATAAAAAAGACACCTATGATTCGTCATCGATCGCGGTCCTGGAAGGGCGCGACGCGGTGCGTAAGCGCCCGGCCATGTACATCGGATCGACTGGTGAACTCGGATTGCATCATCTGGTTTACGAAGTCGTTGACAACTCGATCGACGAAGCGCTTGCCGGTTACTGCGATACGGTTGAAGTAACAATCCATCTGGATAACTCGATCACTGTAGTCGACAACGGTCGCGGCATTCCCGTCGACATGATGAAGAAGGAACGTCGCTCGGCGGCGGAAGTCGTGATGACGAAACTTCACGCCGGCGGCAAGTTTGATTCGAATGCCTACAAAGTTTCAGGTGGACTGCACGGCGTCGGTGTTTCCTGCGTCAACTTTCTTTCTGAAGACCTGCATTTGGAAATTTGGCGCGACGGTGTGACTTACGAACAGGATTACGAGCGGGGAATTCCGACCGCCCCACTGAAACCTACTGGCAAGACGCGGAAGCGTGGCACAAAGATCACTTTCAAACCTGACACGCAAATCTTTGACACGGTCGAATTCAGTTTCGACAAATTATCTGAGCGCCTGCGCGAGAAAGCTTTTCTCAACAAAGGTATTCGCATCTCGATCAAGGACGAGCGCGAAGAGCATGAGAAGTCGCATGAGTTTTATTACCGCGGCGGTATCGCTGAGTTCGTGAAGCACCTCAACAAGAACAAGTCGGTGCTGCACGACAAACCGATCTATTTTGAGAAGATTGGCGACGCGCTCTCGATCGAGGTGGCCATTCAATACAACGACGGTTATGACGAGAAGGTCTATTCCTTCGCAAATAACATCAACACGGTCGACGGCGGCACGCACCTTTCCGGATTTCGGTCTGCGTTCACGCGTACGATCAATGCTTACGGGCAATCGTCGGGCTTGGCCAAGAACTTTAAGGGCTCTCTAACCGGTGATGATGTGCGCGAAGGGTTGGTCGCGGTCATTTCAGTCAAGCTTCCGCAGCCGCAGTTCGAAGGTCAGACAAAAGGCAAGCTCAACTCAGACGTTAAGGGCGCCGTTGAATCGTTCCTCAATGAACAGTTAACAGAATTTCTCGAGCAGAACCCGACGGTCGCGCGTCGCATCGTCGGCAAGTCGCTCGACGCCGCGCGCGCTCGTGATGCGGCCCGCAAAGCCCGCGAAATCGTTCGCAAAGGCGCGATGGGCTCGACGATGTTGCCGGGCAAACTCGCCGATTGTCAGGAACGCGATCCGGCGCTCTCTGAAATCTACATCGTTGAGGGCGATTCCGCCGGCGGCTCAGCCAAACAAGGTCGCGATCGAAAGAACCAGGCGATCCTTCCGCTCAAAGGAAAAATTCTGAACGTTGAAAAAGCGCGCTTCGATAAGATGCTCGCGCACAATGAAATCAAAGCGCTGATCATGGCGCTGGGCACCGGCATCGGCAAAGAGGATTTCGATCTGTCAAAGCTTCGTTATCATCGCATAATCTTGATGACCGACGCCGATGTCGACGGCTCGCACATCCGCACGCTGCTGCTCACGTTCTTCTTCCGGCAAATGCCTGAGCTGGTCGAGCAAGGCTACGTCTACATTGCGCAGCCGCCGCTCTTCAAAGTGAAGAAAGGTAAGAAGGAAGAGTACATCAAAGACGAAGGTTCGATGGTGCATTATCTGATGCGGCAAGCGACGACCGACATGAAGGTCACGACCGGCAAATCTAAAACGGTGATCGAAGGCGCGCAGCTCGCGCGCAATCTCGAGCGCATGGTTGATCTCCGGCGATATTGCGAGAAAGCGACGCGACGTCTTCGCGGGGATTCGCATCTGCTCGACACTTTGCTGGCCGCGTTCGGTGGAAAGAAAGGCGTTCTGCGCGAAGAAGGCTCGACCATGAAGCGAACTTTCCAGGATGAAAACTTGATGGCCCGCGTCGAAGGCGTGCTCGATAAAGCAGGTTACAAGACCGAACTCACCGAAGATGAAGAGCACGGGCTTTGGGAGGTCAAAACGACCACAATTTCCGGGAACGCGATCGCGATCGATTACAACTTCGCCAGCTACGTTGAGTTTCAGAAAGCCGTCGAGCTGTTCATGAAACTGGAAGATCGTCTCACGCCGCCATTCATCACCGGCGAAAATGGCACCAGCGAAGAGATCGAATCTCGCGACGCGCTACTCGATCGCGTACTCACCGCGGCGAAAAAGGATCTTTCGATTCAGCGTTACAAAGGCTTGGGCGAAATGAATCCTGAGCAGCTTTGGGAGACCACCATGGATCCCGCGACTCGCACGCTCCTGCAAGTGCGCATCGACGATGCGGTTGAGACTGATGAAATCTTTACCGTCTTGATGGGTGACGCCGTCGAGCCTCGGCGCAAGTTCATCGAAGACAACGCGCTCGATGTTCGTAATCTGGATATTTGATTAGCGCAAGTTGGTAGCTTGCGTACTGCGGGAAAAGATCCAGCCACAGATTCTCACGGATTTACACAGATAGGATCTAAGTAATTCATCATCCTATCTGTGCCGATCGGTGTGAATCTGTAACTAGTTTTTTCGGCGAATAGTTAGGCGCACCGCGCGAACGGCATTACGCGCGCAGGCTTCGGACGCGACAAAGTTGGGATTGCTTCAACTCCCGTGGTAACTTCAAAGACGGAATCCAGTCGCGTAATTTCAAAAACGCGACGGACCAATCCGCTGGCATTCATCACCCGCAAGCGCACGCCTCTCGCTTGAAATTCATTTCGCACTTGCAGCAGCAAACCGAGACCGCTGGCATCGATGGTGCTTACGCCCGCCACATCGAGTACGATTGCACCGGCCGTGGATTGCGCGCGAACCGCTTCGCGCAGGGTCGCCGTTTCACCGTTAACGATGCGTCCCTGCAGGCTTAGCACGGCAATGTTTCCCAAATTCCTTGTCTGTATTTTCAGCATGACCGATCTCCCCTGTTTAGATTACGGCGGCTCCTGCTGGTTAGTTCGCGTCTTTTGATCAATTAGTCGAAGCTTCCGCTCGTTCTGTATGACGGTCGGGTTTCTTCTCGCGCTCTTAGAATAATTTAGGGGAAGGCTAATCGAACCCGCCCTCCCCATCGCATGAAAGAGCACCTCATCGTTGTCAACTAGTAAGTGCGCTCAGAAGCAAATTGGTTTCAATTATTTTCGAGCCTCACGAAAGACTTCAAAAGTTCGGCGACTCTTACGATTCAAAGTATCCGCCGGCTGCGTAGTTCATAGCTGTTAAGTAGACGAGTCTGATCGTGACGGTGTTAACAAAAAGAAAGGCGAGTAGGCTGCTCGCCCTCTCGAATCGTGTTTATATAAGTGCCGGCCTTACGTGGAACTAAAAGTTCGCAGAAATTTCATTTGGGCCGAATCGATGATATAAGCATCTCCACCAAACTCTGGGAGAGAGCATGAAGAGAAAAACGGCAACCTGGCTCGCGTTAGGCTTTCTGGTTCTGGTTTCTGCCGGCGGGCGTACGCACTCAAGCCCGCAGCAGAAGCCGGCCATCGGAAATGTTCCTGAAGGTATGTACACGATCGCCGGCGAATCGAGCCGTCGCTGCATTGAAGTCCCTAACAGTTCCTGCACTTCTGGAATCGGTCTGCAGATTTTCGAATGCGACGGATCGGAGGCGAGCAATAATCAGAAGTTCAAGGTCACGAGCGACGGCGCGGGTTATTACACGATTTCGCCGGCGCACAGTGATTTGTGTTTGGAAGTTTCGAACGACAAGATCTTCGACCGCCTACCGATAGTTCAAACCGAGTGCGTGCCTGGCAAGGAAAATCAGAAGTGGGCCATGTCACAGTTTGGCGTGAATCTTGAAATCCGTGACGTTTCGAGTAATCGCTGTCTGGACGTCATGCTCAAAGCGAAAAGCGATTCCACACCGATCTACCTGCGGCCTTGCGGCAACGGCTCAAACCAGCGATGGAGGTTGCACAAGACAACCATCAATAACGATCAGGGCGTGATCTGCCGCGACTCGCTCGTTCATCCGGCGCGGAACTGTTCCGGCACGAACGATCAGCAGAAGGAAGTGCACTTGGGTAAGACGCTGACGAAAGCTCGATGCGAAGAAGCGTGCCGAGTCAACAAGATGGTTAGTTGCAAGTGGGACGGTGCGAAGTAGGTCTACTCTGAATATCGATCAGCTCTAAAGCGAAAGAGCTTTACCTTCGTTCCCCGGGCGATACCGGCTTTGCGTGAAGCGATTTCAACTTGTTGGCTGGCACTCTTGATTGCTTCGAGGTTGGGAAGCAAGAGTCCGCGTTGAAAGCCGCTATCGTCTTCCACAATCACCCCATAGATTTCCGGATCGAGATCGTCAAACGTGCAGGGCTCGGGCGCGGAAAGCACATCGACAGAATATTTCAAGTTTGGCAATTCTTCTTTCTTCACCGGCGGAAAGCGCGGGTCGCCCGTGGCGGCGCTGATTGCGTTCGCTATGATTTCTTCGGCGAGCGTGTCTTTCACCGGATCGATTGTACCGATGCAGCCACGCAAGTCGCCTTCGCTGGTTTTGATCGAGACGAAGCAACCGGCGCGCGCAGTCATCTCGACCGGAAAATCTTTTGGCGCCTCAACGATCGTGCCCGTGTTGATGAAGGTTTCGATTGTCAGGCGTGCGAGAGCGGGTAGAGAGTCAGAACCGCCGGCGGTAGCGGGCGGACCGAAATCCTCGCCGCTAGCCGGATCGCTTGATTGCGCCGCTGTCGTTGCGCGTTCTGACGCGGGCCCGCACGCTACTGCCGGCGGTTCTGATAAGAGTTGGGCCACCAGATATCCGACGCCGAACGGCGCCTCGTAGCTGATCACGTCGCACTTTGAACGCGCGTCGTCAATGACGCCGAAAGCGACAAGCATCGAGCGATAACCGCACTCTCCCGCGGTGCGGCGCAGTTCCTGATCGATATCGACGATGCGACTTACCTGACAAGTTCGAATCGCCTCGACGACTTCCTCGTCGAACAGATGTGCTTCGCTGTTGTAACCCCCGGGCGCACCAGGCTTGAGGCGATGACTCAGGTCGCCGCTCGCGACAAACGCAACGCTACGGCCCAGCTTTTCAATTGCCGCGCGCACGCATTTCCCAAAGCGGAGATGATCTTCGCTCGACAAAAAGCTGTAGCCGAGAGCAACCACATTTCCATTCCATCCGTTGTGTTGCAGGAAATACAGCGGAACGGCGGTGCCATGATCGAGGTCAAATCCTCTGATTCGCGTCACGATCAATTCTTGTTCGGCGGCCTTACGCGTGATTTCATTCAGCAGCTCTTCATCGAGTTTGGCGTGCGCAGTCGCGGTAGGCGCGCGAAAGTTCGCGAAGTCACCATAGAGTTGCGGCCCGTCATACGCGACGAACGCGGACGCTTCAAGCGGTGCGTGTGGTGAAATCAAGACTACAGTTTCAGCCTGGCTCTCGATGATGCGCCGCGTCAGATCGGCCATTCCATCGATCGATTTACGCACCTCGGCAATTGCGCCGCGGCCGACTTCGGGGACCATGATCGGGGGATGCGGAGCGATGCCGGCAAAAACCAATGACGTGGTGCTGACCATAAGAGCAACTGTGGAGGATAAGAATTAGCCACAGATTAACGCAGATTGACACAGATCAGAAAGAAAGAAAGTCATCCGTGGATTTACACAGATCGACACGGTAGAGCAAACGTAGCCCGGTAGGTTTTATTATCTGTGCAAATCTGTGTTTATCTGTGGCGGACTTTTCGTTTCTTGCGAGCGACTACGCACGCCTACTATCATGCAGCTCAGATGGATCGATTCGATGTCTTGATTGTCGGCGCCGGGCCAGCCGGATCGTTCGCTGCCGAACGGCTTGCGCGCGCTGGTGTGCGCGTGGCTTTGTTCGACGGACGGCCGCCCGGCGAGCCAAAGGCATGTGGCGGCGGGGTGACGTCGAAGGCTCTGAAGGCCTGGCCACATTTGCTCGAGGCCGTCGGCAGAACGATCGATGAACTCGACATGTATTCGCCCTCAGGTAAGCATCTGCATTTGAAACTCGACGAGCCATTCGCGGTTTACTCGCGGATCGCGTTCGATACTTTCTTAAGAGAGCGAGCGCGTGCTGCCGGCGCGGAAGTGTTCACGGAAAAAGTTTCGGGCCGCGGTTTCAGCCGAATATTAGACAAGTCAGATGCGCCTCGTCCGGTCGCTATAGCTCCCGCTACTGACAATAACGATGGATGGATCGTGCGCACCCAAAGTGGAGCAGAGTTCTCGACAAAATATTTGGTAGGCGCCGATGGCGCGAACAGCGCAATTGCGAAGAAGCTCGCCGGAAACTTGCCGCCGGCGGAGATGGAAGTTGCGTTCGGTTATCGCGCGCCGCTGCCCGATTCGGGCGATGCGGCAACCGTCGTCGCGTTCTTGCCGAATTGGGTTGGCTACGCGTGGGCATTCCCGCGCGTCGATCATGTTTCGTTTGGAATTGCTACAACGCAGGACGCTTTCGAGCATGAATCGCTCGATGCTTTGCTGTGGGATTTCATGGTCGCGTATTACGAAGTAGCGCAAGGTGGTAACTTGCGAAGTATGAGGCTGTGGAAGAAAAGCGACGAAGCGCAAGTTAACAACTTGCGCCACACCGCGGAACGCTACGCCGCGCGCATTCCGGGCTTAGCGCCGCGAACGTGGGACACGCGCAAAGCTTGCGGTGAAGGATGGGCTTTGCTGGGTGACGCAGCGGGCTTTGCCGATCCGGTAACTGGCGAAGGAATCTATTACGCAATTCGATCCGCGGAACTCTTTGCCGATACGTATCTCAAGGGCGCGCCCCAAGAGTACGAAAAGCTCTGGCGCAAAGACTTCGGCGGCGAACTTAAGCGCGCTTCCGAGATGCGCCAACGCTTCTACGGCAACTTCTGGGGCGCGCCGTTCACCGATCGCATGATTGAATTTGCGCGCGGCCATCGCGGCATTCGCAAAGTGCTGGGCGAACTGGTTGCCGGAGATCAGGGTTATGTAGATTTGAAGAAGAAACTCGCCAGAAGCGCGCTCAAACCACGCTAAGATCGTAAGGCAGAAAATTCGCGGCGAATCCTGAGCGCTAGATATTCAATTAGCGCAACAACGCTCTTACGCAGAGCTGGATGTTTGTGCTACTTTCCTAGTCAATTCATCGTCGACGTGCCTTGTCCACGGAAGCATGGCGGGCAACATCCCCTGAACGCAAGCGTGATTTGACACTATCCCTTTGCTCATGTTTTCCAGGCAGTTCTGACATGAGAACGACGCTGCTGATCGTCTTGCTTTTGTTTCCACCGCTCGTGCTCGGTGAACGACTTCCGCTCAAGCAATACACGGTTGCCGATAGCGCCGACCACGATCAATTTTCATCTCCAGAACATCTATCAAAAGCTTCAAGTACATTCGAAGACCGAAGCGGTGGCCAAGGCTCTGCGCAACCGGCTGATCTAAGAACGATCCACAGATTACGCAGATTAGTGGTGTCAGAACCGCGAGCGGTAGCGACCGGATCGATCATGTTCTGGGGATTAAGGCTCGATACCATTCGTTTATCGGTTCAACTGCAAGTTCTTCCTGATCCGGTCGCTACCGCTCGCGGTTCTGACACGCTCTGCGTAGTCTGCGGATTGATCCTGTGAATCTTCACGGTGACACGTCGCGCGCGCGCATTTACTATTCGCGCACCCTTCCTCCAAGAGAATCAATGAAGCTACGAGAAACAGATTTGGAGGAACGTCATGTCGAATAACCAAAGAGACGTAATGCGCGATCAGCAGCGCGGCTTCACGCTGCTCGAACTCGTTGGCGTAATCGCAATTATCGCGATTCTGATCGGCTTGCTATTGCCGGGCGATTCAGAAGGTTCGCGAAGCCGCGAATAAAGAAAAGGCCGTCGCCAGTTTGCGCGTAATCGCTGCGGCTGAAAAGAATTTTTTCGCCGCCCATCACACCTACAGCGCTGCGATCGACGACCTTAATTTAGGTGGAGTGTTCCAGTGCTCCGATGTTTCAAACTGTGCACATCGTCAGAACAATGGCTACTTCTTCGAAATTGTCGTGAGCGCTGCTGGCGGTGTCTGGAGCGCCACGGGCACGCCCGCAGTCGTCGGCAAGACTGGCTCGACGCGAGTCGTTACCGACAGCACAGGTGGCATCTTCGAAGCGCCGCTTCCGGAAGCGGAATCGGTACATCAGCAGATGTTCGATCACATCAACGCTGCTGTAGTGCAGACGCTGCTTCGTTTGATCTTGCAAAGACCGCAGGACTTTCCGGAGATCACGCGCGGCTTGGAATCGCAAAGGACGACGGAGCGCGCGTTCAATCAACTCGATCTGAACGGCGACGGCCGAGTGTCCTTTACCGATCTCAATAATTACAGCGGCGTTGGCGCTGATGTGATTAACCCATTCATCGCGATCATCGATCAGGAAATGCAACTTGGAGCGGGCGGCGAAGATGTCGGCGCGCTGCCCGGCGTGACTCTCGAAATGCTTGAAGTAAACCCGGGGCCAATTAATGCACAGGTGTCCGGCCTGAGCCAGTTCATCAACCCGGGGCCGAACCAGGATCCAGCCTCGAACCCAGGCCCGCAGCAGGTACCGGCGGTGCAGCTCGCCGGATTCGCCGATGGCAGCGTGCGCACCGTCCAGGGAAATGATCAAGAGAATTCGCGCGGAAACAATACGTGGAGAGGCGGAACGTTCTTTAGCAATCTGAGTCCGCCTG
>QHXI01000132.1 GCA_003222895.1 Acidobacteriota bacterium
CGTTGGGGTTTGATTACGAATCACCGCCGGCCGTCGATGAACATTGGAGCGATGGTCAGACCTATGAAGTCGGAGATCTGAAATTCAAAGTGATCCATTGTCCCGGTCACACGCCCGGACACATAGTTTTGTTTGAGTCGTCTGAAATGAAAGTGTTCGTCGGTGATTGCTTGTTCGCTGGATCGATCGGTCGAACCGATCTGCCCGGCGGATCAACTGAGCAATTGATGGATTCGCTGTTCAATAAGATCTTGCCGCTGGGCGATGATGTGGAAGTTCTTTCTGGTCACGGACCAAACACGACGATCGGCTACGAGCGGCGCACGAATCCTTTCCTCACGGGCGCGTATTCGATTGGAAAGAGCGGAAGATTCTGAGAAAAAACCAGCCACAGATAAACCTGATTTGACGGATAGAATCAAGCAATCTATCTGTGTCATCTGTGTGAATCTGTGGCTAAAGCTTTTTCAGAGCCTATTTCTCGACAATGTCTTTTTTCTGACTAACCACGAACGCGAGCAGGTCGTTCTTCTCGGCTTCAGGCACTTTGTATTTATCAAGCGCAGCTACCAAATGTTTCGCGGCTGCGTCCCAATCCGCTTCAGTAATCCCGAGACCTTTGTGTGACGTTCGCATCTCGCGTCCGGTGTAGACACATGGACCACCGGCCGCCGCGCAGAATTGATCCAGGATGTGTTGACGCAAGCGCTTCTTTGAATCGTCGCTAAAGCCGGTGAAGAACTTTTCGAAGCGCTTGTCGGTCGCCAGCCGCGTGATGAAATCGTCCACCACCAACGCAATCGCATCGTATCCGCCGAGCCGCGTGTAAAGCGATTTCTTTTCTTGAACGGGCGTCCGGCTGATTGTTGAGGCGGAAGCCGAAGCACAAACGCTGAGAACCAAAAAGAAAGTAACAGCAAGGGTAATTCTTTTCATTGTCGTCTCCTTCGAATTTGTTTTTTCGTGAAGTTGATTGTCAAATGCCGAACTTGAAAGATCAGTGGGGCACCGTCACTGCCGGACTCAAACGCACTGAGGCTCCATCACGATTAGTCCGAACTCTCAGACGCCGGTGGCCGGTGCTGTCAGCGTTCGAGTTGTATGTGATCGTGTACGCTGTTCGCATTTGCAAAACGATGTCGTTATAAGCTTTCTGCAAATCGTCCAGGCGTTTGATTGAGTAGAAGACACCGCCCGAAACCTGCGCCAGCTTTTCGCCTTCTTCCGCAGCGCGCGTAGTTATCGTCAAGTATTTCGTGCGCATCGGATCGACTGTGATTGAAGGCTTGGGCACGCTCGATTCCGGAATCAAACCTGAGGGAACGTACAGCGGATAAACCAACGCGCCCGATTCGATCGTGGCTTCCAGGATCGCCGGAAACGGCACGAAAGATTTGTTGTCGTCGCCGTCGGACATGATTACGACGGCCGTGCGGTCGCCACGCAGAGGCCTGAGCGTGCCGACCAGCGTATAGCCCAGCGCATCGTAAAGCGCCGTTGCGCCACCCGCATCCAATTCATCTAGTTTCTTCGAGAGCAACCGGCGATCGGTGGTGAAGTCGGAAATTATCTTGATGTCATCGTGAAAGCTGATGATCGAGATGCGATCCTGCGGGCTGGCAGTGCTAATAAAGTCGCGCGCGGCCTTGCGAATAAAGTCGATGCGCTCTTCGACGCTCCCGGAAACATCAAGCAACAGAACGAGATTGAAAGGCTCACTCGTCGGTGTGACGTTCACGATCTTGCGTTCCGCGCCGTCTTCGTAAACTGAAAAATCCGCGTCGCGCATTCCGGGAATTGCGCGGCCATTGCGATCCGTGACGCTGGCATTAACGCGCATGATTTGCGGCGCGACCGTGGTAACAAGCTCGCCCGGTGCGCGCACCGTAACGAGCGATGGCTCGCGTTGCGGCGGCGGCAAAGTCTTCGCGTAATCGCCGAACCATTTTGGGCTGACCTTCCGAATTGCATCTGACAAAGGGCCATCGCCGCTGCGAATAATTGCTTTTGCGGCCTCAGTCAATGGCCGTTCGCGCAAATCGTTCGGGGCCATGCTCGGATCGACGTTAAGCAGAATCACACCGCGTTGCGTCGTGAAATTCAACTGGACCAGTTGTTGTCTCTCTTCCGGCGCAGGCTGATCGGCAGGCTCAATGGCTGCATTGTTGGAATTCCCATTCGCGGCTGTCTCAGTGGTGGGCTTAGTCTCCGGTTTCTTCTTCTTTTCCTTCTTGCGTTTCGCATCTGGCCCGATGGCCCCCGCGATCGAGAATGCCCCGGCGCGGCCTTCTTTCACTTTCGGCAGTTCAACATCGCTGAGAAATCGCGGCCGGCTCGACTCCCACTGAAACTTCAGCTTGAGCGCTTCGGTTGGGACATCGGCGTGGATCGTTCCCGTATTCGTGATGACGTCCGCCGCTTCAAAATCTCCAACGACGTCAACCATGCCGGTCTCGCTTTCGATCTTTACACGCGAGCGCTTCGGCACATGCACGATGAGATCGATGCGATACGGCCGTTCGCGCACTGTGATCTCATTACCGGAAACTATGACGTCGCCGGCCTCAACCGGCGCGCCGGTCGAAGTCGCCTGCAAACTCGATTTATCTTTTTCATTATCTGAAGCGATGACTGAGACACGGCCAGTGCGATTTTTGATCGTGAACAGCGACTTGCCGCCAGCGCTTAATTCCTTTTCATACGACTGCGCGCGCGCAGGTAGGGGCGCGAGGCAAGCCGAAATAAGCAGAGTGGCAATAAGTGTGTAGAACGATTTGGACTTCGAAGGAAAAGAGTTACTGCAAAACATAGCGCCTGATCTTGCCTGTGCACGGACACGGCGGTCAAGTTAGAATGGCCGCGAAATCATGGCCGAGCGACAATTCAAATCATTCGCTGAGTTTTGGCCGTATTACCTGGGTGAACACCGCGAACCTGCGACGCGGACGTTGCACTGCGTTGGTTCACTTCTGGCCATCGCGATCGTGGTCACGTTTATTATGATTGGGAAGTGGTGGCTGTTTCCTTTGGCGCTGATTCCCGGCTACGCGTTTGCGTGGATCGGTCACTTTTTTATCGAAAACAATCGACCCGCGACATTCACTTATCCGCTCTGGTCATTTATGGGCGATTGGAAAATGCTGGCGCTAATGCTGAGCATCGGTTCAATTTAAGGAAGCGCGTTATGATGTTAGCCCTTCCTTACGGTCGGGCTTCTGACACGATGAGAGAAACCAAATCCCAACGCAAAGAACGCACCGATCAGATCATCAAGCTCCTCAAACGCGCTCATCCCGATGCGCATTGCGCACTGAATCACTCGAATGCATTTGAACTTTTGATTGCGACGATCCTCTCCGCGCAGTGCACCGACGAGCGCGTCAACATCGTCACCGCCGATCTTTTCCGCAAGTATCGAAAGCCTGAAGACTATCTGAAAGTTCGCGACACGGAACTACAGCAAGACATCAAGACAACCGGCTTTTTTCGCAACAAGACGAAATCGATTCAAGGCGCGTGCAAGATGCTGGTTGAAGAATTCGGCAGTGAAGTTCCGAAGACGATGGAAGAACTCCTGAAGCTTCCCGGCGTCGCGCGCAAGACGGCGAACGTCGTGCTTGGAGTAGCTTATGAAATTGCCGCGGGCATTGTGGTGGACACTCATGTGACGCGGTTGTCGCGACGGCTTGGACTAACGAAACAAAAAGACGCAGGAAAAATCGAACTGGATTTGATTGAGTTGGTGCCGAAGAAAGATTGGATCATCTTCTCGCACCTTTTGATCTTTCATGGACGCCGAATCTGCAAGGCCCGCCGGCCGCTGTGCGAAGAATGCGTGGTTGAGAAGCTCTGCCCGTCGTCAATGCTGAAAACTGGGAAGATTCCACCGAGTTAATTCTCTTTCTTCGGCCGCTCGTTCGCTTTCAAAACTCGCTTGCGTAGGCGAATTGATTTCGGCGTCACTTCCACCAGCTCATCATCGGAAATAAATTCAAGAGCTTCTTCGAGCGAAAGATCTTTCACTGGCACCAGACGCATTGCTTCATCTGAGCCCGAAGCGCGCATGTTCGTCAGCTTCTTTTCCTTGATGCCGTTGACGTCAAGATCGACCGCGCGCGCGTTCTCGCCGATGATCATGCCTTCATAAACTTTCGTGTTGGGCCGAACGAACAGCGAGCCGCGCTCCTGCAGATTGAAAAGTGCGTAGGTGGTCGATTCGCCCATGCGATCTGCAACCAGCGAGCCCGTGCCGCGGCCTTTCATCTCGCCCATCCATTTGTCGAAGCGCATAAACAAAGTGTTCAGCAGGCCAGTGCCTTTTGTTTCCGTCAGGAACTCGCCACGAAAACCAATCAACCCGCGCGAAGGCGTTTCGAATTCCATCCGCACGCGGCCGGTTCCGTGGTTCACCATTTTCGTCATCTGGCCTTTGCGCCGTCCCATCGCTTCGGTGACGACGCCGATGAACTCTTCGGGACAATCGACGACGACCTGTTCAATCGGCTCTTGTAATTCGCCGTTCACGCGGCGAGTAATGACTTCCGGTTTTGAGACCTGAAGTTCGTAACCTTCGCGGCGCATCATCTCGATCAAGATGGCGAGCTGCAGCTCGCCTCGACCTGAAACTTTGAATTGATCGGGTGACGCAGTTTCTTCAACGCGAATCGCGACGTTGCCGAGGACTTCACGATCGAGACGCTCTTTGATTTGCCGCGACGTCACAAACTGGCCCTCGGTTCCGGCAAACGGCGAATTGTTCACACTGAAGATCATGGCAATCGTCGGCTCGTCAACGGCGATCGATGGCAATGGTTTGGGATTGTCCGGGGTGGTAATGGTTTCGCCGATGTTGATGTCTTCCACCCCGGCGAGCGCCACGATTTCGCCGACAGCCGCGCTCTCTGCAAGTTCGCGCTTCAACCCCTCAAAAACGTAAAGCTCTTTCACTCTAGTTTTCTTTACGTCGCCTTCGTGTCCGGCGATTACAATTTCCTGGTTCTTTGAAATCACGCCCGAAAAAATGCGACCGATCGCCAGCCGCCCGACATATTCGTTATAGTCAACGTTCGCCACCAACAACTGCAAAGAATCATCGCGCAGCGCATGCGGCGCTGGAATTGTCTCGATGATTTGATCGAAGAGCGGACGCAGGTTTGTTGATGAATCTTCCAGAGTTTTCTTTGCCACGCCTTCGCGCGACACGGCATAGAGAATCGGAAAATCAATTTGCTCGTCGGTTGCATCCAGGTCCATGAACAATTCGTAAATCTCGTTGACGACTTCTTCCGGCCGCGAGTCCTGCCGATCGATCTTGTTGACGACGGCAATCGCCGGCAGCCGAGCTTCCAGAGCTTTTCGCAACACGAACCGCGTCTGCGGCAGACATCCTTCGGCCGCGTCAACCAGCAGCATGACGCCGTCGACCATCTTCAGAACGCGCTCGACTTCGCCGCCAAAATCAGCGTGGCCGGGCGTGTCGACGATGTTGATTTTGTATTCGCCGTAACGCACCGAAGTGTTCTTAGCCATGATGGTGATGCCGCGCTCGCGTTCGAGGTCCATCGAATCCATCACGCGCTCGACGATGGTTTCGTTGTCCCGATAGGTACCTGCCTGCTTGAGCATGGCATCGACCAGGGTGGTCTTGCCGTGATCGACGTGTGCGATAATTGCGATATTGCGAATCTTGCTTGTTTCCATTGAGTGCTACTGCCTTGTTAAGAAAATCCCGCTGAGGGCAAACGATAAGGATAAGAGGCGGGAGACGAAAGGGCAACCTGCGGCAGCGAAGACTGACGACAGAGGCTGATTGATCGAGTTGTTGAGGCTGATTAAGTGAACTAGTAATGGTATCTACACGCGAGGATTCTTATCTTGTGCTGCGCAACTTCATAAATTAGCCGGTGTTCATTATCGATTCGACGCGACCAGCAACCTTTCAATTCATGTTTTAGGGGTTCAGGTTTGCCGATGCCTCGGAAAGGATCACGCTGAATGTCTTTGATGAGGTTGATGATGCGAAGAGCCTTGTTGCGATCTTGCTCAATCCACCAGGCCAGATCTTCAAAGGCTGCTGTATCAAATTCCAAGCTTCTCACGAATTTCCTCGAATGGAATTCCGTCTTGACGATCTCTTGCTTCCAGCAGCCGCCGTTTCATCTCTTCACTTTTGAGCAGGTATGCGGTCTCTTTCTCAGATTCAATCTCGCGCCACAATTCAATCGGCACGATGACGGCCGTAGCGTTGCCGCTTTCATCTGAGACGTATTGGATTTCAGGCATTGTGAACCTCCGAAGCAAAGCCTACGTTAAGAAACCAATCGTCGCAAGATGCGACCGAGCCAAACCAACGCTCCAATTTTCAGCAGCGCCCGTCGAATCAAGGGCCCTACTGAACCGATTACTTGCTTATAAAGCCATATATCGGCCCGTCGCTTGCCGAAACGTTTCAAAACTGTTCCATAGTCTTCGATCAAATCGCCGATCACAACATCTCTTTCATCCTTGCGGAGCAAAAGATAAAACACGAACTCGGCATTAAGCGGCAAACGAGTAACTATCTTCGAGTCATTGAGATCGGGAACCAGCACATTGAGGTCAGAACATTCGAGCTTCTGTAAAAGGGAATCATAATTTGTCGTCAAGCTACTAATGCGCTCAGCCTTCGGGCTATCGGCGACGAATAAAGGCATTTGACCCTGCAACTCCGCTTCAATCTGGTGGATCGTCATGCCTCGCTCGCGCATCTCACGCACCAGCTTAAACTGGGTCAGTGCTCTAAAATCATAAGTTAAGTCTTCGCTGTTGCTTGGATTGGCGCGGACCGAGGAACTGAATTTGTTTTCGTTCACCCTAGCCCTCCGACCGCGTCCAGACGCATTAATCGCTGCCGAGCAGCTTGGACTTCCTCCAGGAGTAATTGAGCCGAACTCTTAACTTTGTAATGCCGCTTTGCACGTCCTCCTCGTTCAGCGGTAGGTTCTCCTACCGAAGATTCAACAAGCCCTTTCCCCTCAAGTCTTGATAGCGTTGTATAAAGGGAACCCACTGTGATCGAGCGATCCGTCGCCTCTTCTAGTGCCTGGCGAATCGTGACTCCATAAGCGTTGTCACCTTGGCTTAGGATTGCCAGCAGGACTAGCTCTTCGAATTCACCGATGTAATTGCTTGGCTTCTTGGGCATGCGCCTATTTGTACTGCAATGTAGGACATATGTCAACAGCAAACAAAAGGCGGGCCGTAGCCCGCCTCTAAACGTCGAACTGAAGATTCGAATTACCGATTCGGAGCCGCTTGCGTTGCCGGCATGGCCTTCATGGGAATTGGCAATCTACCATCAGATCCATTCGTTAAGGCGACGAACTGCCGATCGAATCGAATCGATTCGAACACTGCATCGACGCGCGCTTCCATCATCTCTTTCGCGCGCACCGATTGGTAGCGTTCGTACTGGTAGAAATGACGGCGCAACATAGCGAGTGCCTTATCGCGCTCACCATTCTGCGCGAAGATTGCCGCGAGATTATACGACGCGGGCATCAGGTTCATGTTCGCGCGCGCGATCTTCAAAGCTTCATCCTTCTTTCCATTCGCCGCCATGAACACCGCGGCGAATACCAGGTTGTAAGGATCTTTTGGATCAAGCGCTAAAGCCTTTTCAGTGTACTCGTTGCCTTTGACCGGATCGCCTTCCGAATTCCAATACACGGCGAGATTGCGATAAGCCAGGGCGAGCGGATATTCCGCGATGGCTTGCTCCATCAGCGACAGACCTTTCTTGAATTCGCCAT
>QHXI01000001.1 GCA_003222895.1 Acidobacteriota bacterium
CGAGTACGGCCCTGGACATCGACGTCCGGGTCGACTTCTCAATGATGAGGAGGAAGGGGTGACCCGCACCCAATCGCCTTACAAATCGCGCACACATTCGCCCTACAAGTCGGGCACGCCAGCACGTGTCCACCACAATCCGTTCGACGACGTCCTCGAGCAGATTGACCGCGCCGCCGCGGTGCTTCACCCGGATCCAGACGCACTCGAGCCGCTACGCCACGCTCGCCGCCAGTCTACGACAACTCACGCGGCCCAGGCAAGGGCGGCATCCGCTACCACCCGGACGTCAATCTGGACGACTGCAAGGCGCTGGCAGCGTGGATGGCGTGGAAGTGCGCCATCGTCGACGTGCCGTTCGGCGGCGCCAAGGGCGGCGTGGCGTGCGACCCGCTGCACCTCTCGGAGGGCGAGCTCGAGCGCATCACCCGCCGCTACACGGCGGAAATCCTCGACTACATCGGCCCGGAGCGCGACGTGCCCGCCCCCGACATGAACACCAACGAGCAGACGATGGCCTGGATCATGGACACGTATTCCATGCACGCACGTCACACTGTTAATGCTGTCGTGACGGGCAAGCCGATCGATCTCGGCGGCTCGCGCGGCCGGCGTGAAGCGACCGGTCGAGGTCTGTTAATTGTCGTGACCGAAGCGGCGAAGCGCTTCAAGATGAAGCCGTCTGAAACTCGAGTCGTCGTGCAGGGAAGTGGGAACGTCG
Source organism: Acidobacteriota bacterium (assembly GCA_003222895.1). GTDB lineage: Bacteria > Acidobacteriota > Blastocatellia > Pyrinomonadales > Pyrinomonadaceae > UBA11740. Next base: position 722 of record QHXI01000001.1, read on the forward strand.
GGGGCATCGCGGCATTGTTGTTGCACGAAGCGGGATTCAGAGTCGTCGGCATCTCTGACATTCACAGCGGAATTTACAATCCGGCGGGTCTGGATACTCCTGCTGCGCTCAAGTATCTACAGACGACCCGATCGTTTGATGGCTATGGCGAGGCTGAGCGAGTAAGCAATTCAGAGTTGCTGGAATTGGACTGCGACGTACTGCTTCCGGCGGCCACTGAAAACCAGATTACGTCAACAAATGCCGAGAGGTTGAAGTGCAAAGTTCTCGCTGAGGGTGCCAATGGACCAACAACCGCGGCCGCGGACGAAATTCTGTATCAGAAGGGGATCTTTGTCATTCCGGACATCCTTGCGAATGCAGGAGGCGTCACGGTTTCTTACTTTGAATGGGTGCAGGACCGGATGGGATATTTTTGGCGAGAAGACGTGGTGAATGAAAGACTTCGGGACACGATGGTCGCTAGCTTTAACGATCTGTGTCGATATGCCGACGCGCATTCCGTCGACACGCGCACCGCGGCGTACATGCTCGCTATCGACAGGGTGGCCTACGACACGCGTATGCGAGGCATATATGCGTGACCGAAAAAACATAAATAGTCGCTTTTTCGCTCCTCGTTGGAGTCAGTGCGCTGTGACGGATGAAATCTTGTTGACATGAGCGCTTGGTTTGCTTATAAAGAAGCGCTAGATCAAAAGGTATTAAGAACTTAGCAGAGGTCCGAGTCGGTTCGTTAGGCCCTCTTTGGTTGCGTCGCTCTACCAGAACTTCCGGTGCCGGGGCGACAGCAGAATGTTAACGTTTCGTTGACGCTGGTAGTTCGAGCGTCCGTATCCAAAAAGATAATGGTCGGCGAGATGCTTCGAGCAGGCATTCGAATCAATATGACATCAGCCGCGTGGTTATCTTCACTGGCCGGCCGCGTAGAATCTTTACTCACTAATCGCAGGAGGAACGCGATGAGACTCGCGAATAGAGTGCTCTTTTGTGCGCTCGCAATTTTTATTTTGTCGGTGGTTGCAATAGCGCAAACGCCGAGAGGGGAAAACGATCCCAGAAATCTGTCGCCGTCGGTCGGAACCGGTGGGCCTGAAGGTGGCCCAACGGGTCTATTTACGATCTACGACGGCCAGACCTTGAGAAGAGGGGAATACACGTTCAGTTTTGCGTTCAGTAATTATGATCGCGATCCGGGTAACGTGGACATCACGGACTGGCCGGCGAGTTTTAACGTTGGTCTGAACGATCACCTCGAGTTGTTCTTCAAGACCAACGCCTATCGCGGAATCAAGGTCAACAACCCGCAGAACCTGTCGAGTTTTTATCTGCCAAATACGCAAGGGTACTTCAGTGCGACGTTGCTTGGCAGTGGGCCGGCAATTATTTTGGCGCCGTCAGGTCCGAATGTTGGAACGCTCGCCGGCACCGCGGTCTTTCGGCCGCCGTTCTGCCCGCAATGTGTGCCAACGGGTCCGTTTGCTGTCTACTACAGCGCTGGCCAGCCGTTTGTTGCATTTCCGTATACGGGTGGCGCTGGTCCGAATTTCGGCATGGGACCGGGAGGTCTCGGTACTCTATTCGGTTTTCCCGGGTTTAGCACCGCTCTAGGGCCGCCGACCGCTGTCGGCAATACCTTCGGACACGCGGATAGTTTTCCCGGCGTGGGTTCTCCCGTGGGCAGCATTCTGCCGGGCATAGTTCTGGCGACGACTGTTTTGCCTTGCACGGCTCTTACTGGCAACTGTCGGCCTCCGGCTTTGCCGGGTACGCAGAGCCCAATCGTGGTTCCCTAAGTGGCGACTCACAGGCCCGCGCAATCCGTTAGGCGTTGCCGTCCTTCCGATGTACCGGTGGTATCCAGATAAGGCTGGTGACGCCCAAGGCTTCAATCAACTTCAGCGCGGTGCGAGTCCCGGCGGCAGTATCGGCGACTTCGGCGTGACTTTAGCTGTCGATGGCCGTTTGAGCCGTTCTGTGAATCTTTCAGCGAACTTGGGTTATTGGTTGAACAGCAATCCCAAGAATGGAGGTTCGACGCTCTTGGATCGGCCGGATGAAATTATCGCCGGCATCGGAGTTGATTTCCCGATCAACCGTTGGTTCCAGGGTATCGGTGAGTTTCGTTCGACGCAGTATGTGGGCGGCCATACGCCGAATGCGTTTCCAAATAATCCCGTCGAGTTTATTGTAGGCGCCAAAATTTATCCGGCGCGTTGGTGGGGACTTGGTGCGTGGTTTCGTAGAGCTTTGAACGATCAGCGCCTGAAGAACTTTAACGGCGTCGACGTTAGCACGGCGATTCAGCAGATTACGAACGTCAACGTTCCTGGTCGTGGCATTGTGATAGTTCCCGGAACAACTACCGTGTCGACGTCCGGGGGAGTGCCGCTGGGCTTCCAGCCTTCGAGTGATCCTTATGGATTCGGAGCGCAGTTGTGGATTGGTCATCGGAATAAGCGTGAGCCGTCCATCCTGCCGAACCAGCCGCCGGTCGCATCATTGGCAGCATCGGTGACCACAATCACACTTCCGTGTCCACCCGATATGCATTCGAGCAGCGGTGCGTGTCCGACAGCGGCCAGCAGCACTGTTCAGTTGACGACTACGGCAAGCGATCCTGATGGCGATACGTTGCTTTACACTTATAGCGTCACAGGTGGTCGCGTTACAGGTGATGGCACGAGCGTCAGTTGGGATTTGAGTGGCGTTGGCCCCGGAACTTACACGGCTTCGGTTGAAGTTGACGACGGCTGCGGTTGCATTACGGCCGCAACGACAACGGTAACAATCGCGACTTGCGGTGATTGCGTGCCGAACGTTGTTTGCCCGACGATCTCTTCAAGCTGCCCGGATGCTGTTGACCAGGGCACACCCATAACCATCACAGCGAACGTTGGTGCCGGCACTCCGCCTGCGACAACCTATAACTGGACGGTTTCGGCCGGCACGATTACCAGTGGTCAGGGAACAACGTCGATCACGGTAAGCACGGATGGTCTCGCTGGGCAAAGCGTAACTGCGACTCTTGAAGTTGGCGGAGTTGACCCGAGTTGCGGTCGAACTACATCGTGTACGACTCCGATTCGTCCGAAGCCTGCCTTGGCTCGTAAGTTCGACGAGTATGGCAACATCCGCTTCAACGATGAGAAGGCCAGACTCGACAACTTCGCGGTTCAACTGCAGAACGAGCCGGGTTCGACGGGTTATATCATTGGTTACGGCAGCTGCGATGCTGAAGGTATGACACGAGCGAATAGGGCCAAGGATTACCTGGTCAACACTCGTGGTATCGACGCTTCACGCATCATGGTTGTTGACGGTGGCTGCTTGCCAGAGCTGCAAGTTCAACTCTGGATCGCACCTCAGGGTGCGGCAGCTCCGACCGGAGATGCGGCCGGAGTCATGACGACCTGTCCGGATTGTAAGAAGAAACCGGCAACACGTCGTCGTGTCAGAGGTCGAGGCGAAGAGTAGTTCTCTTCCTGTTTACGTTCGCTACTCGCTGAGTAGCGACCTTCTTCAGCAGCGGGCGGTGTTTCCAAACGGAAGCGCCGCCCGCTTCGCATTTTGATTAATGTCTTTGCCAGCGATTACAACCTTACGACCTGAGCGGGTATCGAAAAGCTTCGCTTAAAAAGGTATAATGCGGACGGCCCCCAGTCTCGGCTCAGACGTTCAGAAGTAGTTTGGAGAACTTGGAAGTAATGAAACAAAAATTATCTCGCCTGTTTGCCTTTGCCCTTTGTCTCGGTCTCGCTGTTCAATTAGTCATTTCCCTCTCGCCGCTTGGGCGTAACTTTACTGTTGAGGCTGCCTCATCAGGAACGCCTTACTCTGCCGAATGGAAAATTACCGGGCCGAGCGGCGGTGACGTGCGGGGCCTGGTCGTGGATCCAAACGATCCGAATCGGTTTTATTTTGGAACGTTAGACGGGCAGATTTATACGTCAATAGATGGCGCTCGCAATTGGCGCATGCTGGCCAACTTTAATCGGCCGCGATTGTTCGTCGATCACATCATTGTCGATCCCCGCAATTCAAAAGTTATCTATGTGGCGACGCACCGTCACAAAGAGGCCGGTGGCTTTTTCAAATCAACTGATGGCGGACTAACCTGGCGCGAATCGCCGGAATTGCGAAATGAAGCATTGCACTCGCTGAGTCAGTCGGAATCGAACCCAAATGTTCTTCTCGCCGGGACGATCAGCGGCATCTATCGATCGAATGATGCTGGAGAAACATGGTCAGCTCTTCCGACTAGTCGTACGGCGGGCTTGATCGACGTGGAATCGCTCGCCATCGATCCGCGAAATTCAAATGTCATCTACGCCGGCACATGGTATCTGCCGTATAAGAGCAATGACGGTGGCCAGTCGTGGAGAATCATCAAGAACGGCATCATTGATGACTCAGATATTTTTGCTCTCAACATTGATCCGCATAATGCGGATCACATAATTGCGTCAGCGTGCAGTGGCATTTACGAGACGCGTGATGGCGGCGAAAAATGGCAGAAGGTGCAGGGCATTCCATCGCAATCGCGCCGAACACGCGCGATTCTTCAGCACCCTTCGATTCCAGGTTTGGTTTTCGCCGGCACAACTGAGGGGTTCTGGCGATCGGCGAAAGCCGGTGAAAACAATTCGTGGATGGTTACGACCTCTCGGCAGTTGGAAATAAATTCGATTGCGGTTCACCCAAAAAATCCTGACACGGTTTACATCGGCACAAACAACTATGGAGTAATGGTTTCGACTGATGGTGGAAAGAATTTCGTGCCGAGCAACAACGGCTTTAGCGGACGTTTCGTTAACGCGATTATGCCCGATCGTGAGAATGGTAATCGCGTCTATGCAACGACAATCAACACGACCACGGGCGGCGGATTCTTTTTCTTGAGCAATGACGGCGGCAGTTCCTGGCAGCCGTCGATGCGAAATATGCCGCCTCGCTTGATCGGCTATGCAATGTTACAGGATGAGCACGACGGGAACGTCATTTATCTCGGTACCAATCTGGGCGTGTATCGATCGGCTGATCGAGGCGCTTCATGGGCTCCGATTATGGCGCGCAAACCGGTGGCTCCGCCAAAGAAACGCGCACCAAACAGGCGCAGCACCGTACGACGCACTGTGGCGCAATCGCCTGCGTCTTCTCGCCGTGTCACAACGCCGAGTAAGCCCGCGCAAGCAAGCACGGCTGCGAAACTCAGCGACGACATCGTTCGCCGCGCCCAACAAGCGTTGGAACGCGCAGGCTATGAGATTGGAACTCCAGATGGGCAGCTTGGGCCACGAACGATCGCCGCAGTCAAGCGCTTTCAGACAGATCGTTATTTGGCGGTTTCAGGGCAGCTTGATGAGTCGACACTTGCTGGCTTAGGCATCGATACCTCGAGTTCGGCAAGTTCTCTCCCTCACATCGCAGCGCTTACAGATCCAGTGAATGCGCTGACTTCAGTTTCGAGCCGCAACGGTACCCAAATACTGGCAGCGACCAATTCGGGATTGTTCCGAACGTCAGATCCAGCCCAGGGTTGGGATCGCTTGCCTTACGGTCGTGGCGTCGACGTAAGAACAACTTGCATTTCCAGCAATGCGCAGAATCCGTCGGTCATGCTTGTCGGCACGACGACTTCAGGCGTGTTGATGTCTCACGATGCCGGCGATTCATGGCAACAAGTTAGCGCCGTTCCGGCGACTTCGCCGGTGAATGTTATCGTTCAGGATGTGACGCGCCCGGCGTTCATCTATGTCGGAACGAAACAAGCTTTCTACATGTCGCAAGACGGCGGCGGCACGTGGTCACGCCGGGGTGGGAATCTTCCGTTTGGCGACTTTACGAGCATTCTGATCAATCCGCGGAACCCGAATGAAATCTTTGCGGGCAACGCCTTTCAAAATGGAGAGACCGGCGGCGGCGTCTATCATTCGAGCGATTCAGGTTCAACCTGGGTGCGCATTGACGGAAGAGAACATCGCCTGCCGAGTCTGCGAATTTGGGCATTGGCTCTCGATCCGCACGATCAGAACACTCTGTTTGTCGGTTCGCATTCAGCGGGTGTGTATGTCGTGCCACGTGGTATCGAATCATCAATGAGTGATCGCCGCTAGAAATTTGTTGCTGATTTGAATCGCGAAACGCAGGCCAGCGCCTTGACACTCAGTCTTAGCGCCGTGTAAATTCCGAGACAATCCGGTCAAGCGATCGGTGATAGTCGGACCAGGCGGGAGACTACGGGCATGACGGAATCGAAACAGTAACCTCTTTTCAAACTCCTTAAGGCTCGCACCTCTCATACATCTCTGACCTATTACCGTAAACACTGATTCGCTGAAAAACTCACGCGATGTGTTTGGCTGAGTGCCGGAGGGGCGCGCCTTTGCTCGGCGCGTTACGCGAAAATGATTAGGGAGTGTAAATGTCCACGGAACAACCTTTAACCACAGTCGGTGATACCGACGTTAACCAACCCGCTACCGAGAATCAAACAGCCGCCGATAACTCGACCACTCAAACCGAAGCGCCGAGCGGTGACGCTTCTGCAAACATGCCGGAAGTTGCTTCTGCAAACACGCCGGACGTTAGTCAACCGCGTGACGACGAGGAAGAACCGCGTCCCGCGGGAGAAGACTTTGGGCAGCTGCTCGATCAATTTGAGCAGGAGCAATCTACTCTTCAAGAAGGCGAAGTTGTGCGCGGCACTGTCGTCGGCATCACCGAGCGGGGCGTGGTGATCGATTTCGGTTACAAGTCAGAAGGCATCGTCAATCAAAACGAATTCATGGAGAACGGGCACATTACGGTCAAACGTGGTGACGAAGTCGACGTGCTCGTCAAGAACATGGAAACCGGCGAGGGCTTCCCTGTGCTTTCGCGCGCAGACGCAGTGCGCTTGCGGGCCTGGGATGACCTCGAAAAGGCTTTCAACGACGGAACGCCGATTAAGGGACGAGTTATCGATCGAATCAAAGGCGGCGTCCGTGTCGATGTCGATGGAATTGCAGCCTTTCTGCCAGGGTCGCAAGTCGACATTCGTCCGATTCGGAACCTGGACTCTCTCCGTGGTGCTCTCGCGCAAGGCGGTGCTCGAAGATCGTAACGCGGGTCGCAAGGGCGATACCCTCAACCAGATCGAAGAGGACATCATCGTTGAAGGGCAGATCAAAAATCTTACCGACTATGGCGCGTTTGTTGATCTCGGTGGTGTCGATGGTCTGCTTCACGTGACCGACATGTCGTGGGGCCGTCTGCAGAATCCCGGCGACGCGTTCAAGGTGGGCGACACTGTGCAAGTGAAAGTGCTCAGATTCGATCGTGCGCGCGAACGTGTTTCGTTGGGCTACAAGCAGTTACTGCCGGATCCGTGGGAAACGATTGAAGAGCGCTTTCCGCTCGGAACAAGGATTACCGGGAAGATCGCGAGTGTTACTGATTACGGTGCGTTCGTCGAACTCGAGCCCGGCGTCGAAGGTCTGGTCCACGTCTCTGAGATGAGCTGGTCTAAGCGAGTCAAGCATCCGAGCAAGATCGTCAACCCGGGAGACACAGTCGATGTTGAAGTCCTCGGCGTCGATCCGAAGGCCCGACGCATCAGCCTTGGCATGAAACAAGCTCAGGCGAATCCGTGGCAAACGCTGAACGAACGTTATCAGGTTGGCGCGCGCGTGCAAGGTCGCGTGCGAAACCTTACGGACTTCGGGGCGTTCATCGAGATCGAGGATGGCATCGACGGTCTGGTTCACGTTTCAGATATCTCGTGGTCGCGTCGTATCAAGCATCCCGGAGAGATTCTGAAGAAGGGGCAACAGGTTGAAGCGATCATCACCGGTATTGATCCTGAAAACCGTCGCATGTCGCTTTCGATCAAGGATCTCGAACCGAACGCGTGGGATGACTTCGTCTTAAGTCACAAGCCCGGCGATGTCGTGAAAGGCAAGATTGCGCGGTTTGCGAGCTTCGGCGCGTTTGTGGAATTGGGCGATAACCTCGAGGGCCTCTGTCACATTTCGGAGCTTTCGGATGATCGCGTTGCCAAGCCGGAAGACGCGGTACAGCTCGGACAAGAAATGGAATTCCGTATTCTTCGCGTCGACGCCGAAAACAAAAAGATCGGATTGTCGGCGCGCGCGGCGTCCCATGAAGAGCCGATTGTCGAGACGAAGACTTATACTTCAGAAGCCGGCGGCGGTATGGCCTCTTTGGGAGAACTGGCCGATTTCTATCCGACGAAGAGCAATGACGAGAGCGACAGTTGATAGCCCCCGGCTTTCTCGTTGATGCATTCTGCGTTTTCCAATTAATTCAGAACTGAAACCGGTCTGTGGCCGTAAAATATTGGCTACACAACAGTTTAGTCTTGCCGAGTGCACGCGGTTCTGATAATGTAATCGAAAATTCCTGTCTTGCATTCAAGGATTGACGGAACTTAGTCCGACGGACTAATACGGGACGGCCATTGCCCTGGGCGAGGTGACTGCATGACTAAAGCCGATCTTGTTAACGACGTCGCGAACGCTGCGGAGTTGACGAAAAAAGACGCGGAACGACTGGTAGAAATCGTTTTCGAAAGCATCATCGACAGTTTGAACCAAGGCCAGAAGATCGAGCTGCGCGGTTTTGGTAGCTTTCGAGTTCGTGAGCGAGGAGCTCGCCGCGGGCGGAATCCAAAGACCGGCGAGCCGGTAAACATTCCCGCCAAGCGCGTCCCGTACTTCAAAGCCGGCAAAGAGCTAAAAGAACTTATTAACGAACGATCTTGATCACTACCAGAAAGCAAAGTTAATTCTGTTGTGGAAAGACTTTGGAGCCCCTGGAGGCACGAGTACATCGCGAACACCAGCCCCGATAGATTTCAAGGCACGTGCATCTTCTGTGAAGCGCAAAAAAATCCTGCAGACGACGAAAAGAATTTAGTTCTCTATCGCGGCACTCACAACTTCGTAGTCCTCAACCGGTATCCTTATGTCAGTGGCCACTTGATGATTGCGCCCTTCGCGCACATCGGCGAGTTAGATTCTGCGCCAAAAGCTACAACCGACGAGATGATGGATCTCGTGAAAGGCTGCCAGTTAGCCTTGCGCGAGGTCTATCAACCACAGGGCTTTAACATCGGAATGAATTTGGGGCGAGTAGCCGGCGCCGGCGTAGCCGATCACATTCACATGCACATTCTGCCGCGTTGGGGCGGCGATACGAACTTTATGTCGACGGTTGCCGAGACGCGCGTGTTGCCGGAAGACCTGTCGACGACCTATCAGAAGCTGCACGGAAAAATCTAAATTGCGAAGTTAGTGATTCAAATGTCCTCTTCGCGGAACTGCCTCATCTTCCACTTCACCTGAACGATTAATCGGAACGTCGGCGGGCTTTTCATAGGTGATGCCGTGAGTTTTGATCTCGCCAAAGCCGGTCACCGATGGTGAATTGAAATCGGGATAATCGATTCGCGGATGATAGATCGCTGCCAGCGAGTTGACGATCGCTTCGCGCACTTCTCCCAAGTCACGCAAAGTCAATTTCGATTCATCGAGCTGCCCATCGCCGACAACCGCTTCGAAAATTTTCGAAACGATCACGCGAATGTTTTCCAGGTTCGGATGCGCGAGTGAACGCGCGGCAGCTTCGGCCGAATCGACGAGCATCAGAATCGCAGCTTCCTTGAATTGCGGCTTCGGCCCGGGATAACGAAATTCGCTTTCATCCACCTTTGCCCCGTTCGCCTGTACTTCGGCCTTCCGAAGAAAGAAATGCAGGGTTCGCGTTCCATGATGCTGTGGGATGAAATCCGCCACGCGCTTCGGCAATCCAATTTCTTTTGCGAGTCTCAAACCATACGTGACATGACTCGTAATAATTTTCGCGCTCTGAATTGGCTTCAGCCGATCGTGAGGATTCTCGCCGATTTGATTTTCGACGAAGTGATCGGGCGCGGCGACTTTCCCGATGTCGTGATAAAGCGCGCCCACGCGCCCGAGTAGAGGATTCGCGCCGATTGCCCGACACGCGTCTTCGGCCAATTGGCCCACGGCGTGGGAATGTTGATTCGTTCCCGGCGCGCGCAACGCTAATTGACTCAATACCGGCAAGTCCGCGTTGGACAATTCGAGCAAACGAATATCCGTCAACACGCCGAACAGGGATTCGTTGATCGGAACGCCGCCCGATGCGAACACGATCGTCAACAGACCTCCGCTAATCGCAAAGCAGCCCGACACCAAAACTGAGGTGAGGCTGATCGCGCGTTGCGTAAGTGCGATTAAGAGCAGCGCTGCGAGGCAATTGACTGCTGCGACGAGTAATCCCGCCAGGGTCACTGATTGGCGTTCGCGATATCGTCCTACGCCGTACACCGCGGCCGCGCAACTGATGAACGCATAGAGCGCGACTAGCGTTGCGTTCGGCGCAAGCAACCCAGCAAATACAGCCGTCACCAGCGCTACCACCAGGCTAATCTGCCGATCCAGAAGCATTGTGATGAGGAGCGACGCGGCCGCGAATGGAATCGTGAAGCTCCAAACGGAAACGTCGTTGAAAGGCGCGCGCGTGCTTTGTGATGCTACTGCGGTCGCAATCAGATAAGCGATTCGCATCACGGCCGTTTGAAACAGGATGGCTGAACCGACCAGAGCGAATGCGCGCGGTCCGGAGATCACCAGATCCACGACCGAGGTCCGATAAGAGACGAATCTCCAAGTGATGTAATAGGTGGCGCAGATAAGTACGAGCAAGCTCACTTCGCGCCAGCGAAATGGCCAGCGACTTAGCAACAACGTGGTTGAGATTACCAGGAAGCTGAACCCGAGAAGGAACTGCGTGCGGGAAGAGAACCAACGCACCGGACGAAACAAGACGCCGACGACCGTGTTGCGCGCGGTGTCGAGTCGTGAAGTAAATCGGGGACGAGGACTCATTGGAATGTTGGCTGCGCAAGCTCGCGCGGTAGCGCTTCATCAATTCGCTCCAACAACAGCGTCAGCGTCTTCTTGTTCGTGGCTGAGATGGCCACCGGGGCCTGGCCAGATTCGATAGAAACCGAGCGGACTCTTGCGCCAAGATCAGCTTTGTCGATCAGATCGACTTTGTTGAAGACGAGTAATCTAGGAATTTGATCGAACTTAAGTTCTGTCAGGATGCGATCGACCGAAGCGATCTGCTGTTGCCAGCGCGGATTTGAAGCATCGACAACGTGAAGCAGCAGACGGCTGCCTTCGATCTCTTCCAACGTCGACCGGAACGCTTCGAGCAAGTCCGGCGGCAGATCTCGGATGAACCCTACAGTGTCGTTGATGATTACTTCGCGCTCGCGCGGCAGACGCAGTCGGCGCGTAGTCGGATCGAGGGTCGCGAACATTCGCGATTCGGCGAGCACTTCGCTCTGCGTCAATGCATTCAGCAACGTCGACTTGCCCGCATTTGTGTAACCGACGATTGAAATGGTCGGCACGTCGTGACGCCGCCGCTCTTTGCGACGCTGTTCTCTACGCTTAGATTGCGCCGCCAATTCCTTTTCGAGCCGGTGAATGCGATCGCGCACGCGCCGACGGTCTGTTTCCAGTTTTGTTTCGCCCGGTCCGCGGCCGCCGATGCCACCCGCCAGTCGCGAGAATGCCGAAGTCTGTCCCATCACCAGCCGCGGCAGTATGTATTTCAATTGCGCGAGTTCAACCTGAATCTTGCCTTCGTGCGATTGCGCGCGCTGGGCAAAGATGTCAAGGATGAGTTGCGAACGATCAATAACTTTGAGATCGGTCGCTTCCGAAATCGAACGCACCTGAGCCGCCTGCAACTCTCGATCAAAGATAATCGCATCGGCGCCGAGCTGCATCGCGCGAATCAGAAGTTCTTCGAGTTTGCCTTTGCCCAGCACGGTACGCGGATCGATTGACGGCCTGCGCTGAATCATTTCGTCGAGCACGATAACTCCGGCCGACTGTGTCAACTCGCGCAGCTCGGCGATCGAATCTTCGGCCTCTGAAATAAAGCCAGTCGAAACGTTGACGAGAATTGCGCGATCGGCATTTGACGCCCGCCTCGCGGTGCGGCGGTTGCGCGCCATCTCACTTTCAAGCGCTTCAATTAGCTCGAGAAAGTCGACGTCGAGCTGCGACGGCACGGCTGGATCAAGGAAGGAAAAACTCTTCGAATTGCCATTTGGGCTGAGCTCCGGGGCGGTCGATGGCAACAAGTGCGCGGAACGCACGATTCCCGGCAAGCCGCTGCGTTCATCAACTTCGATCGCCGCCATCAAGTCCAAACGTAGCAACGCAAGGTCAGTTAAGTCGTCACGCGTGAGTTCTTCGCGGCGCAGGTGCGTGTGCACAAAACGCAAACCGCGAAAACGATCGCCGGCGACGCGCACGCGCTTGAAATCGGGCAGCTCAATTCGTCGCGCATCGCCTACCACCACATACTCGACGTAGCCCTTGCGATCGATGAGCGCGCCGATCTGCCGATTCGTTTCATGCGAAAGTTCGCTAAGCTGTCGCGCGAATTCCGGCGTCACAATTTCGTGGGGCGGAATGCGGCGCGTGTACAGCTTCTCAATTCGCCTTAATTGATTTGGCTTGAGACCGTGCGTGTTGCCGTGAAGACTTCTCATCCAGTGGACTGGCGAAATTATAACACGCGATTTTTAAAAGCGGTTATCTGCCCACTTTCGGTCCAGCGATAGCCGGGCGCGAGACGAAAGCGAGGATCATGGCGTTAGACAACCGCTGGTGCGCTCGTTACCATGGCGTGACGAACCGATTAAGAGAATGAGCGCAATTGTCAGAGTTGATCCAGCGGCTGCTATTCCGGGCGGCGAGGTGGCGGTCGAGTACTCCTCGCCGGCGGGCGACGTTTCGGCAATTACGATCAAATTCGCCGGCCATGCGGCACACGCCGTTGCGAAGGGAAGCCGACGCTCTCTGGTCCTGGTGCCTGATGTTGAAGCAAGCGGCGAAATTGAAGTCGCAGTCGAAGATCAGTTGAACGCAGCGATTCCCAGGACCGGTCAGTGCACGATCGGAAGTAAATTAGCCGGCGATCTTCATCCGGTCGCGAACCCGGCGTTCGATCCTCGCGACGGTTCGCTGTTCGTGACGCGATCGGGTTCGCGCGGCGAACACGTTTCCGTATCGATCTATCGCATCGATCGTAATGGAACCCTCGAAGACTTTTCCGGCGACATAATGAATCCGACCAGCGTCGCTTTTGATCGCACCGCCCGCATGTTTGTAACCAGCCGCTTCGATGGCAGCGTGAATCGCATGACGCCGGAACGCGAAGTCATCGCGTTCGCCGGCGACCTGGGCATTGCGACCGGTCTCGCATTCAACCGCGACGGCGAAATGTTTGTTGGCGATCGCAGCGGCACGATTTACCGCGTCAACGAAATTGGCGAGGCGAAGCCGTGGGCGCAGCATGAACCGTCAGTGTCGGCTTATCATCTCGCTTTTGGACCCGATGATGGTCTTTACCTGACCGGACCGACGACTTCGAGTTTCGAATCTGTAACTCGCTTTGATGAAGACGGCCACGGGACATCGTTTTATAACGGTTTAGGTCGTCCGCAGGGACTTGCATTCGATCGCGAAGGGAATCTTTATGTTGCCGCGTCATTGCGCGGCTGCCGGGGCATCGTGCGGATCACACCCAGCGGAGTGAATGCGGAATTGGTTGTCGCCGGAATGAATGTGGTGGGCCTCGCGTTTGGTCCAGCGGGTGAGATGATCGTGGCCACGAATGAAGCAGTTTACAGCTTGCCGCTTGGAATCTACGGAACCTTGCTGGATTGAACAGGGCGGGTTGGGATAATGATCGTTTTGACTGCGCATTACGCTGATGCTAACGTCGCTCTCGTTAGCGAAATCTTTTTCCGCGGAGAATAGACCTGGACAGCAGCGTCATCGGACAGTTTGTTTTGTATATGGTTGCGCTGATTTTCTCGCTGTCCGTGCATGAGTCTGCGCACGCGTGGACTTCGAATTACTTTGGAGACGATCTTGCGCGTTTGCAGGGCCGGATTTCTCTGAATCCTTTGGCGCATGTCGATCCGATTGGGACTCTTTTGTTTCCCGCGCTGTCGTTTTTTACGGGCGCGCCGCTGATTGGCTGGGCCAAGCCAACTCCCGTCAATCCGTTTCGCTGGCGCAACAAGCGAGTCGCGAATTTCTGGGTGTCAATCGCCGGTGTAATCTGTAACTTTATCATCGCGATCGTTGCCGGGATCATTATTCGAGTTTTGTTCGCAGCGAATATGATCAATGTCGCACCTGGTCGTTACGGATTCAAACTGATTCCAATGAATGATTCCCTAATCGCGGAGGGCGCGGCCCAGTTGCTGACAACATTCTTTATTCTGAATGTGGCGCTGGGAGTTTTTAATTTGATTCCGATCCCCCCGCTGGATGGTAGTAAGGTTTTGCAGAGCATCCTGCCGCCAAGTTTCGAGTCCGGTTTCGAGGCGCTCGAGCGTTTTGGGTTCATTTTGTTGATTCTGGCAATGTTCACCGGTGTATTAGGGGTGATTTTCAGCGTCGTAATGCCAATCGCCATTCGACTTTTGTTTTTGGGTGCGTGACTTTCAATGAAAAGAATCTTTAGTGGCGCGCAGCCGACCGGCAATGTTCATCTCGGAAATTATCTCGGGGCGTTACGCAATTGGGTCGCGCTGCAACGCGAGTACGAGAGCTTTTTCTGCATCGTCAATCTGCACGCAATCACCTTTCCGCAGGATCCGAAAGTTCTGGCGGCGAAGACGAGAGAACTGGCGCGAATCTATTTGGCAGTCGGCATCGATCCAAATGTCTCGACGGTATTTGTACAGTCGGATGTCGCCGAACATACGGAGCTGACCTGGTTGCTGAACTGCGTCGCGCGCATGTCTGAACTCGAGCGCATGACGCAATTCAAAGAGAAGGCGCGCAAGCAGCAGGAAAACGTGGGCGTCGGCGTCTTCGATTATCCGGTCTTGATGGCCTCCGATATTCTGCTTTATCAAACCGATCTGGTTCCGGTTGGCGAGGACCAGAAACAGCATCTCGAGCTCACGCGCGACCTCGCGATCCGCTTCAATCGCGATTACGGACAGACGTTCGCGGTGCCTGAGCCGTTTATCCCGAAGATTGGCGCGCGCATCATGTCACTCGCGGATCCGGCAAAGAAAATGTCCAAGTCCGACGAAGAAAGCGAAGCCGGTTGCATCATGTTGCTCGACGATGTTGATGCCGTCCGGCGCAAGTTCAAACGGGCTGTCACCGATTCCGGCACTGAGATTCGGTTTGATGAATCGCGGCCGGCCATCAATAATTTATTGACGATTTATCACCTGCTGAATGATAGGTCTGCCGAAGAGATTGAGGATCATTTCAACGGCCAGGGCTACGCGAAGCTGAAGGGGGAACTCGCCGAGGTCACAATCGAATTCTTGAAGCCGATTCAAGAGCGCGTGCGCAGCATCGATGATGATAAACTGGACGCGATTTTGAGGCAGGGCGCCGAGAAGGCTGAAGCAATCGCGCGCGTGACTTTGAATCATGCGAAAAGGAATATGGGTCTGATAGGAGCGCGGAAATAGTCGATGGATGAAACTGCTCAAACGGCTGAATTACAAACCGGTGGCGATCCACCGTCGGAGCCGACGACGACGATCAGTGTCGCTGGCGCGCAACCGTCGATTGCTCCGGACGCAGAGACCGATCAGTTGCAGGTCACGCTCGGCGAATTTGAAGGCCCGCTCGATCTTCTTCTCTACCTGATTCGCCAGGAGCAGGTAAACATCTACGAGATTCCCGTCGCGCGGATCACCGATGAATACCTTCGTTATCTCAACCTGATGCAGGAACTCGATCTGACCGTCGCCGGAGATTTTCTCGTCATGGCCGCGCAGTTAATCGAGTTAAAGTCGCGAATGCTTTTACCGCGCGATCCGCTCGCGCAAGTGGAAGAAGAAGATGACCCGCGCAACGAGCTCGTCAATCGTTTGCTGGAGCATGAGAAGTTCAAGGCAGCCGCGCAGATGCTGTGGTCTCGCGCGACGGTCGAGCAAGCAGTGTTCACGCGCGCGGAAATCGAAACCGACACAAACAATCCTGAAGTTGCCGTTGGATTGTTCGACCTTTTGAAAGTGTTTCAGCAAATCCTCGCTCGTCAGAAAGAAGAAATTCTGATGGAAATCGAGCGCGAGGAGATTACGATGGCTGAAATGATCGATCGTTTGCGGAACATGGTGCGCTCTGCCGGCGAGTTGAATGTAATGAGGTTTTTTGAAAAAGCGAAGTCACGTCGCGAGTTAGTCGTCGCCTTTCTCTCGGTGCTTGAGCTCGTGCGCTTGAGTGAAATCACTTTGCGTCAGCGCGAGACTTTCGGCGATATCGTGGCGACGGCCGTGAATCCGGCTTGAATCGTTCATTGTTGAGCATTGGATATGAGCACAAAAGCAGAAGCAGTCGCGTTGGAAGACGTCGAAATTGAAGCGGTCGATCCGTCCGATGAAGCCGAGGTCGAGAGCACGCGTGAAATCGGCGCGGCTGAACTAAAGTCAATCGCTGAGGCATTAATCTTTGTGGCGGACGAACCGATCAGCCCAAAGATAATCGCCGATGTCGTCAAAACGGATCGCGAAGCGGTCGAGCGGTCGATCGCAGAACTCGTCGAGGAATACGACGGGCGCAACGGCGCGTTGCAACTGCGCGAAATTGCCGGCGGCTGGCAGATCGCCACGCGGCCGGAACATCACGAACAAATTCGTGCATATCTCAGATCAAGACCGAGCGCGAAACTCTCGCTCGCGTCCCTGGAAACGCTCGCGGTGATTGCTTACAAACAACCGGTTACGATTCCGGAAATTCTGGAGATTCGCGGCGTGCAATCTCCTTCGGCAATCAAGACGCTGCTGGACAAACGGCTAATCATTTCCAAGGGCCGCAAGGAAACCGTTGGCCGGCCGATGATGTACGGCACGTCGAAGGAGTTTTTGATCCAATTTGGATTGAAAGATCTTTCCGAGTTGCCGAGCATGGAAGATTTTCAAGACTTGGCGGGCGGAGAAACCCAGTGACGTCAGTACCATCTGCGTCAGCAGATGGGTTCAAGCGTGGCCGATCCTCTTATGCCATCCGCTTACGCGGATGGTACTGATGTTATGAAGCAGCGCCTCCTTCGTGAGTGCTAGACTCACGGCCAGTCGCTCATTCGACATGAGACTGAAAGGAGGCGCTATGGAGACAATATAT
>QHXI01000069.1 GCA_003222895.1 Acidobacteriota bacterium
CGGATTCGGCGAAGCGGTTTTCGTGATCGCGAGATTCGCGTTCGTCGGGCCCGAAACAATCAATTGCGCCGAAGTCACGTGCTGAAGGTTGCTGCTTGTCGCGGTGATATTCAGTAAGTAAGTTCCAGGCGGAGTATTCGCAGTTGTCGTCAAAGTCAACGTCGATGATTTTGCCGATGCATCGGTAATCGAAATCGGCGCAGGACTGAACCCTGCGATCGTGTCATTCGACTGACCCGTAATAATCAACGAGATGTTGCCGGTAAAACCGCCGGCGGGTGTGGCCGTCACGGTATACGTCGTGCCGCTGCCGGGATTCACGGCTCGCGACGAGGGTGAAATCGAGATCGAAAAATCCGCGGCGGGTGTTGCGTCTGCGATCTTCGCGATGAACGCGTCCTGGCTTCCGGCGTTCATCGATTGCAGCGCCGAGCCCAGGGGAAAATTCGTCGACGATGTGTATCCGGTGAGGTACGCGTTAGACGAATCGACTGCGATCGGATTGGTTGAGGTCACGGCCGCGACAAAGTTTTCGTTCGCCGCTCCGCCGAGATATGTCGAGTAAAGCAACGCGTTGCCGGCCGGATTCAATTTCGCGACAAACGCATCGAAGCTTCCGCCATTATTCAATTGCAGCGGCGACGAAGTCGGAAGATTGGTCGACGATGTGAATCCGGTTAGATAAACGCCGCTTGAATTCACTGCTATACCCGTTCCGCGATCGTCGCCACTGCCGCCGAAATAAGTCGCGTATACTTTCGTGCCGTCGCTGGCGATCTTCGCCACGAACGCATCGAACGATCCGCCTGATGAAGGCTGTACGGGATTCAAAACCGGAAAGTTGTTCGACGACGTCTGGCCAACTACATAGATGTTGCTGACACCGCTGTCGGCAGCAATGCCGAACGCTTTATCGTCGCCAGCACCGCCAAGATAAGTACAAAATAGAAGCGAGTTGAATCCACTGGCGTTGGTATCAAACTTCGCGATGAAGGCATCGAAACTTCCACCGAAGCCTGCCTGAAATGGATTCTCGGTGGGGAAATCCGGCGACGCACCGTAGCCCGCGATATAGGCAATTCCGTTGTCATCGATGACGACTCCGCTGCCGCGGTCGGTTCCGGAACCGCCGATGAAAGTCGAATACAACAGGGACGAACCCGCGGCATTTATCTTCGTAAGAAACGCATCCGTGTCACCGGCGCGCGTGCCCTGAAATGCGCTCGCGGTTGTGGGGAACCCGTTCGACTTTGTGCCGCCAATCACGTATGCGACTCCGGCGGCGTCAACTGCTATCCCTTCAGTCGAATCATTCTCTTCGCCGCCGAGAAATCCTGAATAGATCAAAGTGTTTCCCTGAGCGTTCAGCTTGAAAACGATGCCATCAAAATCTCCGCCACGATAGAAGGGAGAGAAAGAACCGGGCGTGGTGGGAAAGTTCGTAGACGTGGAGTCAACCCGGCCGACTACGTAAGCATTGCCGCCGCTGTCAATCGCGATTCCGTCGGCTCGATCGAGACCGCTTCCGCCGATGTAAGTCGAGTAGAGAATGTTCGCGCCGGCTGGATCGATCTTCGTGACGAAGATGTCGCTCAGACCTTTATTGATCGAAAATGCCGGGCCGTGCGTAGGGAAATTTGTCGAAGCTGTGGTGCCTGCGACGTAAAAATTGCCGTTTGAATCGATCGCGATGCTGCTGCCTGAGTCGTCACCGCTGCCGCCGAGATACGTCGAGTAAACCAGGGTCGGATCGATCACCAGCGGCTTCGTCTGATCGTACTCGCCAATTTCAAATCCGACCTCGCGGTTGCGCAGAAGCTTGTAATTCCCCCCGATTTCGCGCCGCTCGCCGTCAATCGTTTGATAGATGATCGGCTTCTGCTCTATTAACTCGATGCTCTTGCTCTTCAGAATCAGTTCGCCGTTTTCATTTATTCGCGGCCGAACGGCGCGATCAAATGCTAATCGGATAGCGCGCGGATCGGCGCCGGGCGCAACTTCGAAATCATATTCAATCTGTTTCTGATTACCATAGAAAGTAAGATCGATTCCTGGATAAAGTTGTTCGTAAACGACTCTGCGAAATGTGGGAACGTCGGTGTGCCACTTCGCGGGATCGTTGCCAAGCAGGAAGCTGCGCCGTTCGGGCAGCGGATCAGCGCCGGTGATTTTTGGCGAAGCGTTCGCGGCGAGGAATCGAAACGACAAAGCAGTTTGTGTGAACTGCAGTGTGACGCGGTTCGACGCTAACTGGAGTGCCGCGCCTGACTCGCGCGCGAGAAATTTGATGCGCGAATCGGATTGTCCTTCATTTGCTTCAAAGGCGAGCGCGAGATTCGCGATCGACTGGAGTGCGGGCATCCTTGCATGCAAAGTGTGGGCAGCAGGCTCAGTCCGTTCGCGCTCCGCGTTCATTGCGGACAGGGATTCGCGCGCTCCAGCCGCGGCATTGCGAACTGTGCTCGGTTTGCGGGCGAGGGCGCCCGCGTTCCAATCAGAGGCCGAGCCGATGATGCCGAAAAGGATCGCGAACGCCGAAACAAATATCGCGATGCGGAGGCTTCTAAGGTTGCGCGATCGTTTCATCTCATTAAATGATCAAGTCCAGGACAATCAAGGTTACCGACAAACCAGACAACAATCGAGCGCGATCGAACACTCACTGCTTGTGCTCAACCACGCTCGAATTGTCATTCAGCTTCTTACCGATTCTGTTACATCAACAACGAGGCCCTGACTTACGATCGACCTACTGGCCCGTTTCCTACCCAAGGAAACCAAGACTCTGTGTCGCGAACTTACTAAGATTCGGAAACACGGTCGTCAAGAGATTCGCGGGCAGGCCGTACCATTGGGCCAAGGTCGCGCCGTATTGATCGATTGACGTCGTCGGAATCCAACGTCCGCGCTTGCCGCCGTCGTCGTCAGGCCCGTTTACGTCGAGCGTCGGATACGCACCATAGAACGTGCCGCCCAAAACGGCTCCTCCCATGATGAATCCGTGACTGCCCCACGCGTGATCCGATCCAACGCTGCCTGCACCGCTTCCCGAGGCTTGAAAAGTTCGTCCGAAGTCTGACAGCGTGAACAGCGTCACGCTGTTACTGTTTCCCTGCGCCCCCATCTCGTCATAGAACGCGCGCGCCGCCTGACTGAATTGCGTCAGCAGATTCCCCTGCCCCCCAGCGCCGTTTGGAACTGTCGGGTCGGCGGAAGTTTCGTTCGTGTGCGTGTCGAAGCCACCAATCTGACAGAAGAAGATTTGCCGCTTCATTCCCAACGTGTCTTTGATCTTAATCAGCTTGGCGACCTGCTTGAGTTGATTACCGATGCTGGTTCCCGGGAACGTCGCCGTAAGCATCGGGTCGGGCTGATTCAAAGTCTGATCGGCGCTCAACGCTTGATTCATCGTGTCGCTAGACGTCTTAATTAACGCCCGGCCCGTGTCAAAGCCAAGCAGTTGCCGGAAGCTACTTCCATTTGTGAATGGCGTAGCTGAAGCCGGCCCATTCCAGTTCAGATTCAGGACGGTCTGTAATTGTCCGGTGCCGATTGCGAGTTGTCGGCTGGTTACTCCCGTCTCGAAGAGATTCGTTCCCGAAACGGAAACATTCATTGGTAACACCGTTACGCCATTTAGAGATCCGGTATTGTCCGCGATCCTACCGCCCCAACCTGTCTGTCCGGTGGTCTTGACGATCGAACTCATCTGTTGATTGATTTGATCCGAATGCGAAAACAGTTGATAAGGTCGAAACGCGCCGCCGGCATTGCTTTGATACTGAGCCTTCGTCGTGGGCTGCAAGAGCGAGCCGTAGTTGCAAAGAATTGCGAGCTTGCCTTGATTCCAGGGACCGAGTAACCCGGCTAGCTGCGCGGGATTGGCAACTTCCGGCGAGAAGTTCGGATGCAAACCGAAGTGGCCGCCACTCACTGGATTGATAGGAACGAGCATCGATTGCGCAAGGCCCAAATTTGGAGTTGCGCCAGGCGTGCTGCAATCGCCTCGCGCCGCTGAGTAAGAGCTAAACTGATCGAGCGACACCACCATGTTGTTGCAATCGGACCCGCCATTGAAAAAAACACAAACCAGTGCCTTGTAATCCGCCGCGACCTCGGGCTGCTGTTGGACCATCGCGCTCACGATCGATAAACGATCGAGGCTGCTGACGATCGCTGCCGCGGTCAGGCCGCATCCTGTGTCTCGCAAAAACTCTCTTCGTGATCTTTTCATCTCTATCTCTCCACCTGATATTGCGAGGAACTGGCCACCAAATAAATCGCGGTGCGCGTGCGTCCTCCCGGATCGCCACTTGAAATCGCATTGACCGTCGCGAAAATGCTGGCGCTCATCTGCGCCGACATTGTTCCATGCATAAGTCTCGTGTTAAGCGCATCGACGAGCTGTTGTGGTGTAGTTGCCAGTGCCTGAAGCGCTGAATAGTCGATCTTCGTGCCAACCGGCCGATTCGTTCCAGTTGGAATGCCAGGCACGCCAGTGTTTTGCAGGAACAGAGTGTTCATAAAATTCGCGCGAGCATAACTTGTCGAAGTATCGAGGTTGCCGAACTCGGGACCGACCAGATTCGTGCCCGGCAACCCAAAGTCTGCTGAAAAATAACTGAAGACCGTGGGTGGATTGAATATGTTCTGGCCCATCGTGTTGCTGAAGTTGCTCGGGCTGTTTGAGACCAGCACGCCATCGGTCTTCGAGGTGTCGGTCGCATTGAATGCGCGGAGCAGACTCGTCATCAAGAGCACGGGCTCGCGCAGGTGTCCGTAATTCGGATCGGTCTTTACATCGCCGCGCGCTTCAGGATCCAACAAGATGGTCGTGATTACCGCCCTCATGTCTCCGCGCGCGCCGGAACCGTTGTTGGCAAATGCCGCCGCGCAACGACCGACGTAAGCCGGACTCGGGTTGCTCGTCACCAGTTGATGGATCATCTGGATGCAAAGGAACGGGCCGGTGTTCGGGTGATTGAATAGATTGTCGATCGCTGTGCCGAGCGACGTAATGGCGTACGCCTGAGTATTCGCAAGCTGTTGTGCCGACGTGCCCGTCGTGCAATTCGCGCAGGCTGGAACGACAACCGGTGTCCCGTGGTTGACGTCTGTCAACAAAGTCTTTTGCCCGATGTCATATCGGTTCCGATTATTGTTCGGCACCATCGGATCCTGATAGTTAGCAGCGGAGGTCTGGGTAACGCCCCCATCGAGGCTAATACTCTTATTCGTATCGAGATCCCAACCCGTAAACACCCGTGCCAGATTCGTAATCGCTGTCTGATCGTAACTCGGCACTCGATTTCCCTGCGCATCGAGTACCGGCGTGCCATCCTGGTTCAAAGTATCAACGCCGATCGAGAACAACTGCATTACTTCGCGCGCGTAGTTCTCGTTAGGAGTCGGGTTGCTCTGGCTCACGACCGAGTTCCCGCGCATGTTGAGATACTCGCCCATGCCGGGATTCAGCGTTACCTCGAAAAGCATGTTCCGGAAGTTGCCGAACGAGTTACGATCGATCGTCTGTAAGTAGGGCGAGAACCAGAACGGTTGGTTACCATTCAATTGCTGGCCGCCAACTACGATGAACTTGTGAACGGCAAACGAAACGCGCTGTCGCAACTGATCGGGTTGGGTTAAGGCGTTCAACATGAACTGCTTCTGGAGCGGATACAGCGTGTAATTGTCACGGAAGCAAGTTGTGCTGGAATCGCACGGCGGCGCGGGGCTTCCCGGATAGAATTGCGGATACGACTGTGAAAAGGGATAGTTCGAGGCCAATGAGAACTTCGGGTCAGTTGAAGCATCGATGAACTGCGGCGGCATATTGAACTGCTCGTTGATGTAAGCCGGGATGCCAATCGCGCGCAGGTGACTAAAGTCGACGTCGTCACCTCGCCCTCCCCAACTTGCCTGTTCAAGGAACCGGCGCAGATCCGAATCCGAAGCAAACGCTGGGTTATTGTATTGCGCTTGATACTGCGCAACAGTCAAAGGCGTAGCCGCTCCTGGCGGAGTTGCCGGAGCCGGGTTCGGAGCAGAATCATCCGCTGGGCCACCGCCAATTGTACCGATGGCCAGGCGCACGCGATTGCTCGCCGCGCCATGCAGATTCAAGCGAAGGAGTACGTCGCCTAAATTGCTCGTCATCGAATCGTTCAGCCGCAGCACGACCATGTAGACGCCATCGAAGCTCGGCACCGTGCCGACGTATTCAACCTTAAGCGGATAGAGGTTGTGCGCCGCGTCTTCGGCATCGGCGGTCAACGAACTTGCGCCCTCGCCTTGCAGGAAATCAAGATTCATGCAGAAGACAGTGATGCGCGTGCGCGGATCCGCGGGAAAGAAATTCGCTGCTCCGTTCAAGCTGAAAGGCTCAGCGCGCATCGATACTGATTCGAGCGCAACGGCGCGGGTCGAACTTGACGACACACTGAACAACGACGGCGCTGCAGAGGCACTACCGCAACAAAGCGCGGCAACTCCTGCACACAAAATCGACACGAAACACTTGCGCAAGGCAAAAGCTCGGGTTCTCATAGGTCTTTCTCTCTTCAAACCGAGTGATTCGAAAGTGAGGCTGGATCCAACTGAAATACTTGGTGGAGGGGCCACCGGGCAATTACCCTGTGTTCAACCGAATATAGCACGCCGAACGGGCGCGTGGTCAACAGGTTTTTAGACGAAGCAGACAAGAACTTGGTTGAAGCTTTTTGACCGAACGCGACGGGCCGATCAGAGGCTACGATATTTTTGCTGTTTGCCGAATGAATTCGTAAAAGCCGGCAGCTGCGCCCAAGACGATTCCGGTCACCAGTAGCCACGGCCTGGTGCCAAGCCAACGATCGAGCAGCCATCCGACAATCAGACCAGCAAGTACGGCCGCAAACAAAGAGAACCCAGCCGCGTAAGCGAGGCCGGACTTGCGATTGATCTCTTCTTTGTTGTCATCCGTTGACACGGTGTTTCGGCTCGAAGGTAATTCTGTCATAGACATCGCTGAGCTTGAGCGTACATTCGATCGAAGGAAGATCAACAACCGCATCGAGAGTTAGATATTCCGACAGCAGCCACTGTTCATCTGCTTGTTTGACGTATTGTTCTAGACGAATCTCTTCCTGAGCGACGAGCAAATGCTCAGTGAGAGAATCGATCGTGCGATAGTAAGAAGTCTTCGCGATGCGATCATAGCGTTCCGTGGATCGTGAGAGAACTTCAATAAGCACGGTCGGGTTTAGTAGCGTGTCAACTTCTTGATCTTCAAATTCTGGTTCATCGCAAACCACTACGACATCGGGGTAAGTATAAAGTCCGTTTTGACGAACCTTCACGCGCATGTCGCTGATGTACGCTTCGCAAGGCTTACCCCGCAATTGTCGATTAAGTTCAGCGCCAATGTTTGTTGTGATTAGATTGTGTTCGCGACTGGCTCCGCTCATCGCGAAGATCTCGCCGTTGAGATATTCGCTTTTGTACTCAGCCTGACGCTCGCGCCGCAGGTATTCTTCGGGGCTGACCAAAGTTAAGATTTTTTGGGACATCGCCTTCCCGGAGTTTACCACGAAGCACGCGTCAGATAATTTTTTGGCGCTTCGTAAAGCAAAGCCTTTCGCGAGTGCCGCATTGAGTCGTGAATGAAGCAGACGTGCGTGCACCAGCAGGCCTTGCCTCCATCGATCTGTTGCAGTTCCATCTTTCGCGCCTGCGCCATCCATAACGCGCCAAAGTCGTAGTCGAAATCTTTCAGAGTCGCAAACTTTTCACGCAGCTCGCACGCGCGCACGTCGCCGTTATAGTCGATGACCGCGATAGTTTCGCCGGCCGTGCACGGAAAGGGCCATGCGCTTGAGCGCGAGAAATTCTCGTGCTGCGTCCGATAGTGAGTCGTGATGGTTCCAACGTAAGCAACATTCTTAACGAACCGTTTTGAAGCGTCGTCGTCATCAAACATGCGATTGCCGTAGCGCTTGGTCAGTTCTGCGATATACGAATACATCTTCGGCAATGCTTCGGTGGGGACCTGTTTGATCTCGTCACCGACCGGCGTGTCGCCGCGCACGATATTGAAGTAATGACCGTCGAGCCGAAAACTGTTCCACATAAACTCCGCCAACTGCTGGATCTCAGAATAATTGTCGGCACAGACGACCGTGTTCACGTTTAGTCGCAGCCGATGGTCGTACTTCTCTTTCAACGGATAAAGCGCGTCGATGCAGTCGAGTGTCTTCTCCCAATGACCGGGCACGCCGCGAATGCGATCGTGCGTCTCGCCCTGACCGTCGAGCGCGATGTTCAGGTACAAATCCAGCGAGTGATGATCGCCGAGCGCTCGGTCAACGATGTCGAACACCCGCGATTTCACCAAACCATTCGTCGGAATAATCAACCGCCGCACGCCGTTGCGACGCACAAACAGACGAATGATTTCCGAAGCGTCGTGCCGCAGCGTTGGCTCGCCGCCTGACAACCAGAGATCGGTAATCGGCGGCATCGTGCGCGAGACTTTCTCGATTTGCTCGAAAGTCATGTCGCCCGGACGATTCAACTCTTCATGATAGAAACAGGTTTGACAGAACGAGTTGCAGCGAGACGTGACGAAGAGGATCACGGTGCCAAGCCGCTTGTCACGCTTCGTTGAGCGTACGAGCTGAACGAACTGGCTGAGCTTAGATGGCATGAACAAAAAGAAGCGGGCGTCGCCCGAAAGACATTAATTACTTTGATCCCTGACTCCCGGCCCCTGGCTCCTGTCCTCGGATGATGACAGTTTCATTTGGCGATTTCAATTCGTAGATTATTCCGCGCCACTCGATACGCCGCGAGACAGCGGAGACTAATGCGTTGTAGAGATAGAGCGCTGACGCCGCGGGCCAGAGAGAAATGTGCGCGAGAGTTGAGGCGAACGAAGTCGCTCTCGCATCATCAATGATGGTGGCGATGGCGCGCCGACGCAGATGAGATTTCGTCGCTCCCATCGCAAATAGAATTAACAAGAGAACCAACGGCGTGGCGATGGGAAGATGCAGATAGGCGCGCGCTGCTATGAGGGTGATGCCGCCGAAGAAGGTAATCACGAAAATCACGCTGCCAAACAAAACCGCTTTCCACAGATGCGCGGCATACGCACGGGTGATCTTCAATTGCCGTGTTGTGAATTCGACCAATTCCTGGAGACTGCAATCTTCAAACGATGATGTCAGGCATTGCGGCACAAACTTGATTGGCAATCCAGCTTCGTGGACGGCGCGAGTCAACGCGAAATCGTCCGAGACAGTGCCGCGCCAGTGCTCGATCACTTTGCATTTTTCGAAGGCCGATTGCCTGATCGCTGTCGATCCGCCCCAGCAGAAATTCTTTTTCTCGTCTGCGCCAAGAGCCGAAGCGATCGCTGCGTTCCAAACTGAACGCAAATGCGACGCGAATCCCCCGCGCACCGGAACAAACCAACGATAGCCAGTCGCCGCTCCGATGCTCTCATTCTGCAGCGGCGCAATCAGCGACCGCAGCCAGTCGCGTCGTGGCCGTGCATCTGAATCGACGAACACGAAAACTTCGCTCCTCGCATGCGCCTGACGAACCGCTACGCTGAGGTTATGGACTTTCTGTCCACGATCTGCTGCTCGCCCCGCCACGATCGTCTGCATCGCCGGGCCGGACTCGCGGGCAAATGACGGGCGCGCGTCTTCAATAACGCGCCACGCTGGATCATCTTTGTCGTCGCTAACGAAAAATATTTCGTAGTTGGGATAATCCTGCGCAAAAACAGCCGCGATGTTTTCTTTCAGGCCTTCATCAAGGCCCCGCAGAGGAACAAATACTGTTACGAATGGAGTGAACTCCGCGTACTCGCGGGACAATTCCTCTTGCAAGTAACGAGTGAAGCGAACACCACCGCGAAGCGAAAGCACGCCGAGGTAGATCGAGATTGCCGCGAAGAAATAAAAGAGGAGAAGTAGAATTGGCTGCAACGAAGACAAGACTAATCTCCGTTCGCAGGGACTGCTTTACCACCAATTATTCTTACATCCTTACGTTGGTAGACTGCCGCGTTCTTGAGCTTTGTAGCGGCACCTCTTAGACCAAACGTATGGGTTCTCCCGCCGCCACCACTGCCCGCTGTACTTGCCTCGTATTTCCAGTCTTCCTTAGTGAGAAAGACAACGTCCACTCGCCAGATGATTACCGGCTTGTTGGCCTCTAAAGACATCGTCGGGTCAACTAAGTATCGCCACACGATGTACCAACCGGAGTGATCATAGTGAGATTGCAAAGCCCAAGGGCGTTTGCTCGCCTTTGACTCTAGTGAAACAAGCGGTGATGGATTTGACCCGCTGCCTTTTTTCCTCAAATCGGGAAAACGCTGCTGAGCAACATCTAGGTGACGATGCTTTTCGTAGACGCTTGTCGCATCGAGTGCCTTTGTCCCATATATCCCAACTAACGCGCTAAAAACATTTGCTTGCTCGAGATAGACTTCCACAAGATCGGTGAGTTCTTTTTCGATGTAATCGATTGCTTTCTGGATTGCTATGGTTGTCAGACCGGTCGGGAGTGGAACCTTACGGTTAAAGTCCTCTTTGCGAGCCATGAATGATTCGTCCTCAGACTTCCAGCTCAGCTAGTTTGGGAACGGCCGATTCGGCCATCTTGAAGTATTCTGCTCTCAATTCAAGACCAATGCTCTTGAGTCCACAGGCAGTAGCGGCCGCAATTGTGGAGCCGGATCCCATGAAGGGATCGAGAATAGTGCCCTCACCCAGTGGCAGTGCCGCACGCGTAATCTGTCGCAGAAAATTCTGTGGCTTTAAAGACGGATGAGGAGCGATTTCTCTTTCCCGACGTCGGGCTGGAGATGATTGAATGAGATCTTTGAAGGGTTCGGAGCTTGAAATGCGCCGCAAGCCGCCAGTCTTCCACGTTCTTAAGTTGTCCTGGACTCTGCCCTCGCAGGGCTTGCGAAACAGGCCCCACGGTTCCCAACACGATTTGGGCATCACGGTTACATCAGAGAATTCGTCGTGGGCGTTCTTGGGTCTATCGCCTCCGCGCAAGGTATAGACCGTGCGGATTATTTCGCCACGCTTTTCGAAACTGTTCTTCATGAAACTTTCATAGACCAGATGAGAGATCAATGGATTGGTTGCGATGAAGACATGCCCGCCAGGAACGAGTACGCATTTCAGCAACGATGCCAAGCGAAACGAAAAATCTCGCAAGGATTTTTGATCGGCTTCCGTTAGTGTGGTGAATCTTGGAAGCGGCATTCGTTTGCTGCCATCAAATGCCGGCGGCAGTCGCCATACGCCACCTCTTCCATTCTTAAGTTTGGTCAACTCTTTGTCCGAGTATTCGACAAGCCCATACGGAGGATCGGTCACGACAGCCTCGATCGAATTCATGCGCGCGGACGCCAACCACTCAAAAGCATCGACATGATGAATCTCGTAGAGACGATCACTAGTCATCGAGTTGAGAAGCTTGCGATATTGCGCTTGATTAGTTAGCGCCTTCTGAGGCTGCATTCCGATATCTCCTTAAAAGGTCGATGATATCACGGACTAAGACTGAGATTGTCGGTCGTTTCGAGCTAACTTCCTAGACGAGCAGGAACCATTCTTAGAATAATGAGAGAGAAACTCTTCCAACTTATCTCTCAGAGTTATCCCCTGGAGGAATTCGGCTGCTCGTTCATAACTAACCAGTCTGCGAATGTAGGCATTGTAACGCGAATGCGCTGAATCAGAATCATCTTTGGCCAGCAAGTTGTACAACCGATGCTCCGGGTTATGGGGCAGTTTCTCCGGCAGCTTCAGTCCGATGTTTCGAAGACGGGTCGCTCCAATCGCAACCAGCAAGGCAGCAATCGTCTCACGGCCTTCACGTAAATCATTCAGGCCGGATTCGATCAAATCGGCGCCGCGCAAAGCATCGTTCATACTATTAAGTCACTTGGAACGCGGCGCAGTCACTTGTCCGGGCGCGCCCGCGACTGTGGCAGGAATCAATTTTTGCGCCAACACGATAAATGGTTGCGGGTAAATGCCGATGAAGAGAATTCCAACCAACGCTGCGACCATGGCGGTTTTCAATGCCGGCGACAAGGTGAGCGGTTCTTCGTCTGCGACGCGATCACCGAGGTACATCACGCGTATGAATCTGATGTAGTAATAGAAAGATACGACAATGTTGATGACGGCCCAACCCGCGAGCCAGTAATACCATGATTTATGATCCGCATCGCCGCGATTGAGCAATCCCCAAAGCAGAAAGTATTTTCCGATGAATCCGCCGGTGCCCGGTAAGCCGCCGAGCGACAGCATGAAGATCGCCATCATCGCCGCCATGCCCGGCGCTTTCTGCGCGAGACCGGTCATGTCATCGACGTTGTCGCCAATGATGCCGCGCCGCCGCAGACTGATGATCACGCCAAATGCGCCCATATTCATCAGCGTGTAAACGACCAGATAGATCACTAATCCAATATTGCCGTACGTGTTGTTGGCAATGAGAGCGAGCAACAAATAGCCCGCGTTTGAAATTGAAGAGTAAGCCAGCAGGCGTTTTGAATTTTCTTGCGTGATCGCCGCCCAGTTGCCTACGACAATCGTTAGAGCCGCGACGATTCCCAACAGCGGCGCCCAATCAACTTGCATCGGCGCGAGCGCCACAAAAAAGATGCGCGCGTATAACGCAAAGCTTGCTGCTTTCGATCCGGTCGAGAGAAACGCGGTAACGCAAGTCGGCGCGCCTTCATAAGCGTCGGGCGCCCACATGTGAAAGGGAACGGCGGCGATTTTGAAAAACAAACCGGCCGCGAGCGCGATCATCCCGATCAGAAACAGCGGCTTGAGATCGCTTGTGCCACTAATGCCGCGCGCGATCTCTCCGAGATTCGTCGATCCCGTGATGCCGTAAATAAGCGACATCCCGTAAAGCAGAATGCCGGATGAAAACGCGCCGAGAAGAAAGTACTTCATCCCCGCTTCGTTCGATCGGCGATCGCGTTTCGTAAAAGCGACGAGGACGTAGAAGGTCAGCGCCATTAATTCAAGCGCGATGTAAAGCGAGATCAGATCGTAACCGCTGCCGAGGAACATCATGCCGACGGTTGCGAAAAGAATTAGCGCGTAATATTCGCCGTGTTGCTCGCGCTCGACGTCGAGATAACGAATCGAAATTGCAATCGCCAGGGCGGCGGCGATTAGAAAGATGGCTCGGAACAGCAACGCGAATCCGTCGATGCGCACCATTCCATAAAAGCCATCGATCGGCGACAGCTTTTGCAACGCTCCGAGGCGGAACGTGCCGCCCATGCTCACGAATTGCGTGCCTAGCGAAACGAGAGCAAGAGCGATTCCGGCGAGAGAAAAATAAGCGGTCCACTTGCCGCGCTTGTAGGGCAGGATGACTTCCATCACCAACGCGACACACGCGGCGACGGTGATGATTAATTCAGGCGCGATCAGTTGCAGATCGCTAACGTTGATGATGCCTGATGTTTGAAAAAGGAAGAGCATTATTGGTTGTTCGTCCACTTGGCGTACTACTTCTGCACGCGAATCTGCACCGGAGTGCTCGTCGTGGCTGGCTGTCCGGGAATCTGATAGTTCGGTCTGATCTGCTTCACGATTGCGTTAACCGGCTTCTCGATGTAGCGCAGGAATGGTCCCGGATAGATTCCAATCCAGAATGCCATAATCACCAGCGGCATCATGTAAGCCCACTCGCGACCGCTCAAATCAGGCAGCAGCTTGTTCTTTTCATTTTCGATTTCGCCGAAGAACATTCGCTGGTACAGCCACAACATGTACCCGGCGTTCAAAATAATTCCCAGTCCGGCCCATCCGGCCCAGACCGGATTGGCTTCGAACGCGCCTCGCATGGCCAGGAACTCTGAAATGAAAACCGCGAGCAAAGGCAGACCGATCGCGGTCATCGCCATTATCAGAAACACCGCGGCGTAGCCGGGCATCACGTGCGACAGTCCGCCGAACTCAGAAACTTTGCGCGTGTGACGACGCTCGTAAACGATACCAACGAGTAGGAACAACGCACCTGAATAGATGCCGTGATTGATCATTTGCATCACCGCGCCGTTCAAACCATTAGGGTTCAACGCAAATAATCCGAGCATCACAATTCCCATCGAAGACACTGAAGAATAGGCGACTAACTTCTTCACATCGCCGTCTTTCTTCACCACGAAATACATCGCGGCCAGCGCGCCATAAATAATTGAAATGATCGCGAGAAAGATCATGATGCTGCGCACACCGAATTGATGATTCGTGCCGCTGAAGAAAAACGATTCGTCCGCGGATGCTTTCGGAAACATCGGCAGGTTGAAACGATAAAAGCCGTACGTTCCCAGCTTCAGCAAGATGCCCGCGAGAATAACTGAGCCGGCCGTCGGCGCTTCGACGTGCGCGTCGGGCAGCCACGTGTGAAATGGCCACATTGGCACTTTGATCGCGAAGCCAAGCGCGAAGGCAAAGAACAGAAGCACCTGCAATGTGCCCATCGGAATTACCGAGCCGATCGCTTGCATGTAGAGGATGCTAAATGTTCCGGTTCCATTTTGCGCGGCGGCTTGAACGGTTGATGCAACCATCGCGCTCGCCTTGGGATTACCTGCAAGCAAGTCGATCGTCGCCTGAGTAACTTTTCCAGTCAGCGCCAGGTCTTGCGTCAGGAAATAGATCTTCAAGACGCCAAGCAGCATCACGACTGATCCCACGAGCGTGTAAAGAAAGAACTTTATCGCCGCGTACAGACGATTTTCGCCGCCCCAAATTCCGATCAGGAAGTACATCGGCACGAGCGAGACTTCAAAAAACAGATAGAACAGGAACAGATCCATCGACGAGAAAACACCAAGCACCATCGTCTGCAACAAGAGCAGCAGAATGTAATATTCCTTCTCGCGCTTCTGAATGTATTTCCACGACGACAGCGCGGCGAGCACACCGAGAAACGTAGTCAAAACGATCAGCAGCATCGACACGCCGTCGACTCCCATCTGATAGCGCGCGCCGATTGCCGAAATCCATTGATGATCTTCGAGGAACTGCATGCCGCCCGCGCCGCGGTCGTAACCGAGCAGCCAAAGCGAGATTACGAAGTCTAGTGCCAACCAGGCCGTCGCGAATTTCTTGATAAACCTGGTCTGATCTTTCTTGAATGCCCCTAGAATCAAGATTGCGCCCAGGACCGGCAACCAGGTAATGATGGAGAGAATATTGTTTGTGAACACGTCAGTCCTCGTGTATTGAGTTACCGCCGTTCGATTCCAGTATCCGAACGTCTTGCAGATCTACTTCACGCCCAGCGGCTCGTTTAGACGCAATCAAATCACGTAGTGAAACAACCTCTAACGCTTGTCCCTTGTAATTCATTGTAACCCTACGCGCCCAAGCGTCCTCGAAGATAATCCCGGGCGTTGAAGTTTGAACGTCCAATCGAATTCGATCGGTAAAGATCGTTATTTCTTTCGAAAGCAAATCTTCGACTGTCGTTAATGAAGCCGTGCCAAGACCGGCGTCAATCATCGCCTTCAGCAAGCGTTCAGCATTTTGGGGCGACGGCTCAATTAACACATCAAGATCGAAAGTTGCTCGCGGAACACCATATAAAACTGCGGCGATTCCTCCGATTACCAGATACTTGACGTCATTCTTTTGAAACGACGCGAATATAGTCTGAAGCTGGTCTAACATATTTCTGCTTCACGATGTCCGGATTGTTTTCCAGAATTAGATTTGTAAACGAGACGAATACATTCATCCGCTCCTCCAGTGACAGCGATTGAAACCAGCGAGCTTTGGCTTCCAAACTTTCGTCGCGAATGTCGTGTGACACAGACCCCGTCATAATCAAAAGATCTTGATGAAATATATCGCGACCGCGACCAGCAATCCGATCACCATCACGAGCGCGTAGTTCGCCGTCAGCCCTGTCTGCGCCGCGCGGACAATCGGCGACATTAAACGAACCACGAAATCGGCGATCGCGTTGACCAGTCCATCAACGAAATACTTGTCCGTGGCGCCGGTGACCTTGCTGGTCAAGCGCGTCAACCAGGCCGAGCCGTTTACTGCGCCGTCGACGACTTTCGAATCAAAAGCGAAGACGCCGCGCGCCAGATCCATCGTGCGCCGCGTGATGGCCCAGCCAAAGAATTCATCGATCCAATACTTGTTGTAGCTGGCTTGATAGAGTGGCCGCAAACGCGCCGCCCAAACGTCCGCGAGATTCGGACTCTTAATATAGAAGAGCAAACCGAGACCGATGCCGACGCCTGCAACCATCAGCGAGATGATTATGAAGACCCATTCGGTCGCGGTCTCGCTGCCAACTTTTGATTCGACTGCATGAGCGAGATTGAAACCGGTGTGACTCGCATTCTCTTCGACGCGAGCGGCCTCTGCCCTCGACATTTCGCCAAAGGCTATTACTCCGGTCTTACCCTCTTCAGCTTTTCCGAAATCTCCCGTCGATGGATTCCAGATAACCGGATTCAACCAGGTCACAATATTCATCCGGCCGCCAACTTCTTTGCCGCCCGTGAACGCTGTGCTGATGCCGACAAAACCGCCGACGGTCGCGAGAATCGCCAGCGCCACCAGCGGCACCCACATCGACTTCGGCGACTCATGCGGAATATGGACGTGGCCCTTGTCTGTCGGGTGATCCTTGCGAATAGCATCACCTTCGTGTTCCAGGCTGTGCTGGTGCGCTTTGCGGAATCTCTCTTCGCCCCAGAAGGTCATCGCGACCAGCCGCGTCATGTAGAATGCCGTGCACGTTGCCGCGATCGTTCCTACTAACCACACCAACCAACCGAATGGAATGTGAGTTGTCGATGCCGCATTCCAAAGAATTTCATCTTTCGACCAGAAGCCCGAGAACGGAATGATGCCGCAAATCGCCAACCATCCGGCGAGAAACGTCCAGTACGTGTATGGCATGTACTTCCGGAGACCGCCCATCTTGCGCATGTCCTGCTCGTGATGCATGCCGTGAATCACTGAGCCCGCGCCAAGGAACATCAGGGCTTTGAAGAACGCGTGCGTCATCACGTGAAAGATTCCGATTACAAACGCGCCCACGCCGCAGGCGAGAAACATAAAGCCAAGCTGCGATACAGTCGAGTAAGCGAGAACTTTCTTGATGTCGTTTTGCGTGATGCCAATCGTCGCGGCAAAGATCGCGGTGAATGCGCCGACCAACGCGACGACCAGCATCATCGTCTTCGAATGCTGAAAGATGACGTTCGTCCTCGTCAGCATGTACAAGCCCGCCGTCACCATTGTCGCCGCGTGAATAAGCGCCGACACTGGAGTTGGTCCAGCCATCGCGTCAGGCAACCAGACGTGCAGAGGAAACTGCGCGGACTTTCCGCATGCGCCAATCATTAATCCCAAAGCGATCCACGACATCAATCCCCAATGACCGAGCGCTTCGATTGGATACCTCGCTGCTTGCGTAACGACACCCGTGTATTGCGCCGATCCAAATGTGGCAATGACTCCGAAAATCGCCAGCATGAATCCAAAGTCGCCGACGCGATTCGTGATGAAGGCTTTGCGCGAAGCATTCGCGGCTTCTTGTCGATTGAAGTAATAACCGATCAGCAGATACGAGCAAAGACCCACGCCCTCCCAGCCGACGAACATCATTACGAAGTTCGAGCCCATCACCAGCACGAGCATCGAAAACATGAACAAGCCCATGTACGCGAAGAAACGATAGAAGCCGGTCTCGCCGTGCATGTAACCGGTCGCGAACACAAAGATGCACAGGCCAACGCCTGTGACGATCAGCATGAAAACTGACGACAGCGGATCGAGTTGATAACTCCACTCGATGTTTAGAAGTGACGCACGAGGCGATACAGAAGCAGCACCAGTCTCGACTCGGGTGACTTCACCATAACCCAAAGTTTGCTTGACTGCTCCGGCGGGAATCCAATTGAAGGTCGCTTGCGTTGTCACGTAAGACTTGGGCCATTGAGCATCGCCGCCAAAGCCGTACGAATAAACCGCAGTGAGGCTGATCAAGAAAGCGAGCGCCACAGTACCCACCGCGATTCCGCCAATTAGCTTTTCCGAAAAGCCAAACCAACGGCCAAAGATGCCGTTGATCGCAGCGCCGGCGAGCGGTAGCAGTGGAACTAGCCAGATGAACTTATACATAGATTTCAAGTTTCAGGTTTAAGGTTTCAGGTCCCCGAACTTGAGACTTGAAACTTGAAACCTGAAACCTTGGTTCACCACTTCATCAGATCAATCTGGTCAACCCAGATCGTCTCTCGATTGCGATAAAGCGCGATCACGATGCCGAGTCCAATCGCGGCCTCAGCAGCGGCAACTACGATGATGAAGACAGTAAATATTTGCCCGGACATTGGATCGCCGCGACCAGTGTCTTGCAAGTAACGCGAAAACGCGATGAAGTTCAGATTCGCCGCGTTCAGAATCAGCTCGATCGACATGAAGATGACCAGCAAATTGCGACGCGTTAGCACGCCCGCGACGCCAATGATAAAAAGGATCGCGGCGATTACCAGGAACTTTGATAAGTCAGGATGCTTGATGCTCTCCAACGCGGTTGAAGCGCGACTAGCCTCCTGAAATATCATCGCCAAAGATGGTGAAAAATAATTCATTCCTCTTCAGCCGCTTAGCGACGAAATGTTTATAGCCCCGCGATCTTCTACTAAGATCCAGCTCCTTTAGGAGCGAAATGTATGTCGCCCGTAAATGGGCTGGCAAATCTCAAACGGCGCGGGTTCTATAAATATTTTGTGCCTAACGGCCCTCAAGCATTCGGAATTGCGAGATCGCTAACCTTTATCGGCCTTCGAACTTGCCGCACCCATCTCTTTCAAGACTTCCGGATCCACGTCGTCTACAGCTGCTTCCTGCTTTAGGGTTCGCGCCAACATCACTGAACCGATGATCGCCACGAGCAGCAGCACGCTGGCAATTTCAAATGGCAGCGCGCCGGTTGTGTAAAGCGCCGTGCCCACACTTTCAGTCTGCGACGAGAGCCGATTAACGCCGGTCGCGCCCGCCGGCAGGTTCGATTGCTCAGCCGCGCGTTTCGCGTCAGCCTGCTGCACGGCAGAGTCGTCGCGCTTTTGCAGAGCCTGGTAGCCCCGCGGAATTGCATAGATCACCAGGATGCCGGCCAACAGCGCGAGGAAGACAAGCGCCGTCGTCACTTGCGCCGGCCGATTAAATATCGGCGCGCGTCCTTCTTCTTCGGCACCGACGTTGACCAGCATGATAACGAACAGAAATAAGACCATCACGCCGCCGACGTAAACCAGAATTTGCACGCCGGCGATGAATTCAGCGCCCAATAGAATGAAGAGTGCCGCAACGGAAACCAGCGATGAAATCAGAAACAGCGCAGAGTGCACCGCGTTGCGCGCCATGACGGTCAAGAGACCTGCCAGAATCGCAGCGATTGAGAAGACCCAGAAGAAGACTGATTCCCAACCAGATAAGATCATTGCCGATTGCCGATTGCCGATTGCCGATTGTTTTTCTGCATCCGAGCCCGCGCCAGAGATCGAGAAGCGGATATCCGCGATTGCGCAAAGATTCTTGTTAGTTCTTCAGCTTCGTTGAGCAATGGCTCAACCTGATTTAGTTTCAAGCGGGCCGCTTCAATTATTATCTCCATCCAATATGCACTTTCGTCTGCTTCTTCTTCACAAGTGCCCATCTTCGCAACGAATTCAGCCTTAGATCGACCCCGGCAAGCTGCTCGATAATTTGCTCCGACCGAAGTACCGGAACGAATTAATTGTCCACCGATGGCTCTGCCGGCAACGGTATTCGGCAAAGCGGCAACAAGTTTGAGAACTCTCAATGCGAATTGCTTAGTCCGCTTCTTGAGTTCGTCACTAGTCATGTTGTGGGGTGGAAGCCCCCTCACTGTACGCCAATCGGAAATCGGCAATTGGCAATCGGCAATACTTAACTTTCGTACTTAACTGTCTCGCGCCCCTGCTCGAGCATCTCTCGATTCCAGACAAAGCCCGCGCGCGAATAAGTCGCAAGTTCGAAATCCTGCGTCAGTTCGAGACAATAAGTCGGACACGCTTCCTGGCACAACGCGCAGAACATGCAACGCGATGTGTCAAAGATAAATTCATCGAGAACTTTCTTGCGGCGCGGTTTGCCGGCGACGATAACTTCGACGTCCATCGGAATTACGTCGATGCAATCTTCAGGACACGCGAGCGCGCACAAATTGCACGCGATGCAAAGGGTGTCATGCGTCTCGGGATCCATATTCAGACGCGGCGCGCCATGAAAGCGCGGCGCCACGTCGGGACGCACTTTTGGATACTGTTCGGTGTAGATTCCCTTCCCGGCGACTGAATCTTTGTCAGTGAGGGCGCCGATATTGAAGCCCAGCGTCACGGCCATTCCTTTTAATAGGTCGACCATGAAGAAGCGTTTCAGCTTCTGCACGAAAGTCGATTTGGGAACAGGAACTAGTGGCATAAAGAATCTCGAATCTTAAATCAACGTGTCAGAAGCCCGCGCGTCAGCAAGGGCAACGTTGCCCTCCCTTACGGTCGGGCTTCTGACACGACATCTCCAGGACTCGCCGGCATCACCGCTGGTTTTCCTTTCGGCAAATCCACCAGACGAATCTGACGCCGCTGCTTCTTCAGATTGAAATCGCGCGAACGCCAATTAATTAATGACAGCACTCCGGCGGTCAAGAACAGATTAATAATTCCAAAGGCAATGGCAATCACTTTCCCGCTCGCAGTCAATCCGAGTCCCGCGCTCAATGACTTGATTGTGTGCATTCCGCTCGGATTGTCCAACCCCTGGATCACAGTCACGCCGATCGCGGTAATGACGATGTTGATAAGCGCCGCCGGCAGCATCCATTTCCATCCCAGGTCCATCAATTGATCGTAACGAAAACGCGGCAGCGTCCAGCGCAACCAAAAGTATAAATAGAGGAGCAGCCCGGCCTTCGCAAGAAATACGAGCAGGCTGATAACAACATAAACGTTGTGATAACCCTTCGCCTCGGTCAGGCGATAGACAAACGGAAAATACCAGCCGCCAAGATACAGCGTCGTGGCCACGGCTGTAACCACAACCATCGCCGTGTATTCCGCCATGAAGAAGAGCGACCAGCGAAAGCCGGAATATTCTGTGTGAAATCCGGCGACAAGTTCTGATTCCGCTTCCGGCAGATCAAACGGCGCGCGATTGTTTTCCGCGATCCCGCTGACTAAGAAGATCATAAAGCCCACCGGCTGATAAAGGAGGAACCAGATTGAATTAGATGCCTGAGCGCCAACAACTCCCGACAGCGACAACGTGCGCGCGAACATCAGCGCACCGATGATCGCCAGCCCCATCGAAACTTCGTACGAAACCATTTGCGCGCTTGAGCGCAACGCGCCGAGCAGCGCGTATTTCGAATTCGACGACCAACCCGCCAGAATCAACGCGAGCACGCCGACACTCGAGACCGCGAGCACAAACAGCACACCGATGTTTACATCGGTAATCACGGCCCAGTCGGGACCAAACGGAACGACCGCGAGCACGATGAATGCTGCGACCACGGCGATGTAAGGCGCAACGAAAAAGATCCAGCGGTCGGCATTTTCAGGAATGAAATCTTCTTTGGTCAGCAGCTTTAAGCCATCGGCGATTGGTTGCAGCAATCCCCACGGACCGACGCGCATCGGGCCGAGACGCGCCTGCATAAAGGCCGAGATCTTTCGCTCCAGATAAGTTGCATAGGCTACCCAGCCGGTTGTGATCACCACCACCAGGCCGATTTGTATGAACGGCCAGATAACATAGTTCACCGTCGGCTCGCTGAAGAATTTCAGGAGCAGGCTATCGATGAAACTGGGTGCTGCCAGAAGAGCAAAAAGCATTTCTTATATTATCGAAAGGCCAACAGTGCCAAGCCGCAGAGCGGCGAAATGTTTATAGCACCATGACATCTCTAAAAATGAAAGCTCCTTTAGGAGCGAAATATTTCTGTCGCCCATAAATGGGCTGACGGAATCTACCAGGGACTCGTTTCTATAAATATTTCATCCCTACGGGATTCTCTTGCGCTATTCAACCTGCATCTCTATCTGTCAATCTCACCTAACACAATATCCAGCGTTCCGATGATTGCCACGACGTCCGCGACCAAATGTCCGATGCTCATCTGTTTCAAAGCCTGCAGATTAATAAAGGACGGTGGACGCACCCGCACGCGCCAGGGCTGCTGCGTTCCGTCCGAAACCAGATAGCATCCAATCTCGCCTTTGGGTCCTTCAATTGAATGATAATAATCACCAACCGGCGGTTTGATAAGTTTGGGTACTTTCGCGTTCACTGGTCCATCCGGCAGATTATCGATCGCTTGCTTGACGATGCGTCGCGACTGGCGCATCTCTTCCATGCGCACCAGGTATCGATCGTACGTGTCGCCGTTTTCACCGAGCGGCACGTCAAAATCCATGTCAGCGTACGCGGCATACGGCCGCGCTTTGCGAATGTCCCAAGCCACTCCTGAACCGCGAAGCGAAGGACCGGACAAGCCGATCGCAATGGCTTCCTCGCCCGAAATCACACCAATGCCGACCGTGCGGCTTAACCAGATTCGATTTTCCGATAGCACAGTTTCATATTCATCAAGACGCTTCGGAAAATTATCGACAAACCGCTTGACATCACTCGCGAAATCATCGTAAGCATCGTTCGGCATGCCGCCGATGCGCCACGCATGACAGGTAAGACGAGCGCCAAACTGCCTCTCGAAGATTTTAAGTATCTCTTCGCGCTCGCGAAACGCCCACAACAGAATCGTAACCGCGCCGATGTCGAGCGCGTGCGTTCCCAACCACAAGAGGTGTGAAGCGATCCGATTCAGCTCAGTCAGAATTGTTCTTATGTAATGAGCGCGTCGTGGAACGTCGAGACCTATCATCTGTTCGACCGTCTCGACCCAAACCAATCCATTCGAGACCGCGGCGATGTAGTCGAGTCGATCCCAATACGGCGCGATCATCGTGTACGTGCGGTTCTCGGCGATCTTCTCCATGCCGCGATGCAGATATCCGACGTCGCAATCAAGATCAATGACAGTTTCGCCATCGAGCTTCAGCACAACGCGCAGCACGCCGTGCGTCGATGGATGTTGCGGCCCCATATTGAGCGTCATCTCTGGCGCGTCCAGCAGGGCGTTCTTGGTTGTGGCGATTTCTACCTGGTGCATCGTTCTTACGTCTTTCAATTCCCTCTCCCTCTGGGAGAGGGTTAGGGAGAGGGGTTAGCGGGCGGTCAAGCCCTCACCCCAGCCCTCTCCCAAAGGGAGAGGGAACTTTGGCCGTTAGGCCGTAGCTTGCTCCGACTCAATTGGCAAATAACATCCTGTCACTCTCCATGGTTCAATCACTAATCCAATCTCTTTCACTTCGCCTTTTTCTTTCTGATCGCGCAGCTTCAGCATCAGAGATTGCGCGGCGCTCGCTTTGTTCCAGACGTTCCGCGGTTCATGTGTTTCCGTCAAAGTGAAGCCGGCAGTCGTCGCCGCTTCCGGCGAGTCGAAAACTTTGGCTTCGTAATGCGCGGCGATTTCTTTTGGAGTCATTGTCTCGTACCTTGTCAGAACCCGGAGCGATAGCGACGGGATCGAGCACGCTCACTGCTGACTCTCTGATCCGGTCGCTATCGTTCCCGGTACTGACACGCTGCCACCTGCTCACTTATCTTTAGGCATTACTTCTTTTCCGCTCCGGAAAAGATTGCGAACTTCTCGTTCCTGCGGTACTGACAGCATCTCTAAACCATAAGCGCGACGCTGCTCTAACTGCTCTTTCTGCACGTCGGTAAACTCCGGCAGGTGATCTTCGGTCCAGCGATTCTCGACAAACTCTAGCGGATAATCTTTCCGCAGCGGATGTCCATCCCAATCCGGGGGCAGCAGAATTCTGCGCAGGTCCGGATGGTTGTGAAAGACGACGCCGAATAGATCATAGACCTCGCGCTCGAGCCAATCAGCCGCCGGCCAGATGCTCGTCACACTGTCGACGCCTTTTCCATTTGTATTGACTTTCAAACGCACGCGTTCGTTTTTCGAAATCGAGTACAAATTGTAAACGACTTCGAACGGCGCTTCCCGTTTGTCGGGATAATGAACGCAGGTTAGATCGGAAAGATAATCAAACGGTGTCTGCGAATTGCCCTTCAGCGCATTACAAACTTCGAATATGCGCGGAACCCCGATGCGAATCGACAACTGGCCGAGGAATTCCGTCGCTTCTATTACGCCGTCTCCGAACTTCGCTTTCAGATGCTTGACCAACGGATGATTTGAAGCGTCGACCGGCTTCGGCCCTTCTTCTTTCTTCTTTACCGGAGGTTTCGGCGCTGCTTGCTGTGCGGCTTCTTTCGCGGCGGCAACGCGCGCTTTCGCGGCTTCAACTTGGGCGTCTTTTTCAGCGTCGGCGGAAAGTGAAGGAGGGTTAGCGCGCGCCTGATCGGGCGGCGCTGCATTCGCAGGTGCGTCCGTCTGTGATCCCGACTCCGAGGGTTTTCCTTCGTCTGCCATAAAACTCAGTTACACTCTGAGTTACTACGCTCTGGCTTTCGGCCACGGGCGCGCGAAGAATTTGACGCTACGCTCACGTGTAAATGCAATTTGAAACAGGTCGGACGAAGCTGATTTTTAGCACGCGATTTACAGCGTTGTCAATTTCAAAGCTCAGCCAAGATTCGTGTTCGCATTCGTTGCCTTGACCGCATGCGGCCCAACTCCGTATCATAGCTGTTTGATTGAGGCATAGATTTGTCGACTAGATAAGGTGAAGAAGAAATGAAACCGGGAATTCATCCAGAATATAAGGAAATCACAGTGACCTGCGCGTGCGGCGAAACTTTCAAGACGCGCTCGACGCGCAAAGAAGACCTGCACGTGGAAATTTGTTCGGCCTGCCACCCGTTTTTCACGGGCAAGCAGAAGCTCGTTGACACGGCGGGACGCGTCGATCGATTCAACCGACGTTATGGCAAGAAAGTTGAGCCCGAGGCTGCGGCTGCCAAATAAGCTGATGACTATTAAGCATTAGCGAAATCAATTTTCTAGATGCCGGCGTTACAGACGCTGGTCGCTCGATGTGCATCCAAGCTCAAGGCGACCGGAATCAACCGCCGGCATTGTTGTAAGTAGCATAGGCTTCAGCCTTGTTACGCAAGAAACCCCGAAACTAGGAGTCACAGACTAAAGTCTATGCTACGAAGATGAGTACTAACGAACGAGATCTCATAGTCGGCGGCCAGGCCGTAATCGAAGGCGTGATGATGCGGACGCCGAACGCGTACGCGATTGCAGTGCGCAAGGCTGACGGCACGATCGTCAACACTGCCGCGGCGCTGCCGAAGTGGAGCGACAAGGCTCCGATTTTAAAGCTGCCGATTCTGCGCGGCGCCGCGGTCTTACTGCAGTCGATGGGTTTGGGAATTAAGGCGCTGAATTATTCGGCGAGCGAAGCGTTCGCTGAAGCCGAAGAGTCTGAAACGGCCGAAGTCAAAGTGCTGACGCCTGCAGTCATCGAAGGCGAGGGCGACTTCGCGGGTATCACGGGCGGGTTGCCGGGACTGTTTCCAATTCCAAAAAAGAAACGATCGAAAGATGAGTTGAAGAAGGGCACCACGGCTGCCGCCGCGAGTTCGATCGTGTTCGCGTTGATTTTCAACGTGTTGTTATTCATCGCGCTGCCGCTGCTGTTAACGAACGCGATCTTTAACGCGGCCGGATGGGTGCCGCAAGCGACAGTCAGTAGCGCAAGCACACCGCAGACGGGAACGCCTGCGCTCCCCGATGCAGGCGAGTCTACGCTCCGGCGAACATGGAACTCAGTACGGCGCTATCTGCATCCGGTGCGGCCGACGGTCGGATTCAATTTGCTCGACGGGGTGATCAGGATGTCTTTCTTCTTGATCATGATCGTCGGCTTCTCGTTATTAAAGGACATCCGGCGAGTCTTTGAATATCACGGCGCGGAACACAAAACCGTCTTCACCTGGGAGAAAGGCCTGGAGCTGACGGTCGCGAACGCGCGGCCGCAACCGCGCCAGCATCCGCGCTGCGGCACTAGTTTTCTGATGGTGGTGATGCTGGTTTCGATCCTTTTGTTTTCGGTAATCAAGTTCGATTCCTTGCTCTTCAATTTCCTGGTTCGCATCGTTCTGATCCCCGTTGTAGCGGGACTCTCGTACGAGATCATTCGTTTATCGGCGAGGAAGGAAAGCGGCGCGTTTTTCAAAATGATCACACGTCCGGGAGTTTGGTTACAGAATGTCACGACGAAAGAGCCCGATGATTTGCAATTGGAAGTGGCCATCGAAGCCCTGAAAGAAAGTTTGAAGCTTGAGCCGAAGACGGGCGAGCCAGAGCTGGCGCCACTGTCGTGAGGAGCTATCGGTGTTCAGCCGTCAGTTTTCTGCAAGACGGCGCGCCAATCTCGAACTCATCTTGCTGAAAGCCGACTGCTGATGGCTGAGAGCTAAATAGACATGCTCGACAAACTTGCACAAATTGAAACGCGTTACGAAGAGTTGACCAACGAACTCTCTTCGGCAGAGTTGTTGTCGAATCCTTCCGCGTACGGTAAAGCCGCGAAACAACATCGCTCGCTCGGCGAGATTGTCGAGAAGTATCGTGCTTACAAGTCACTGACAGAACAACTTGCCGGCGCGCGCGACCTCGCCGCAAATTCTGACGATCAGGACATGCGCGAGTTGGCCCAAATCGAAATCGAGTCGCTGCAAGCGCAGCTCGAGCAGGCCGAGAGTGATCTCAAGTTCCTTTTAATCCCGCAGGATCCTAACGACGAGAAGAACGTGATTCTGGAAATTCGCGCCGGTACCGGCGGCGATGAAGCGTCACTATTTGCCGCCGATATCCTGCGCATGTACGCGCGCTATGCCGAACGCCAGCGTTGGAAGATGGAAATTCTGGATGCCTCTGAATCCGGAATCGGCGGGATGAAAGAAGCCGTCGTTTTGATCGAAGGCGATAAAGTCTATTCAAAACTGAAACACGAATCTGGCGTTCATCGCGTGCAGCGCGTGCCCCAAACCGAAGCCAGCGGTCGCATTCACACCTCGGCAATCACCGTCGCCATTCTTCCGGAAGCTGAAGAAGTTGACGTCAAGATCGATCCGAAGGACCTGCGCATCGATACGTTCTGCTCGTCCGGCCCCGGCGGTCAATCAGTGAACACGACTTATTCTGCCGTGCGGATCACGCACTTGCCGACGAATGTCGTCGTCTCGATGCAGGACGAAAAGTCGCAGATCAAAAATCGCGAGAAGGCCATGCGCGTTCTGCGCGCGCGACTTCAGGAAATCGAAGAGCAGAAGCAGCACGAAGCTATTGCCGGCGAGCGCCGCTCAATGGTTGGCAGCGGCGACCGCTCGGAAAAAATTCGCACTTACAACTTCAAAGAGAATCGCGTTACAGATCATCGCATCGGCCTCACGATCCATCAGCTCGATCAAGTAATGGACGGCTCACTCGACGCGATCATCGAAGCGCTAACGACGCACTATCAAGCCGAGAAACTAAAAGAAGACTCGCTCACACCTGTGCCTGCGTAATCCCTGCTCACCTGCTGTCCACTCTTTCAAATCAATTGCATTTCTGCTGTTCGTCACCTTGAGTTCTGACCTGAGTTTGACCACATTGAGTCTGCTACGCTACGCGGCGA
Organism: Acidobacteriota bacterium; assembly: GCA_003222895.1. Classification (GTDB taxonomy): domain Bacteria; phylum Acidobacteriota; class Blastocatellia; order Pyrinomonadales; family Pyrinomonadaceae; genus UBA11740. The sequence continues at coordinate 27,773 of QHXI01000069.1, forward strand.
ATGTGCTCCCGCTCTTCGGCACGAACCTGACGCACGGGTCGCAGACCGCCATCATGCAGCAGGTCTGCAAACAGCGCGCGGTAATGTAACATCGCTTCACGCAGCTTTTCCATGCCGACATCTTCCTGTTCATGCCGCTGAGCAATGTTATGCGCCAGACGGTAATTTTGCGCCACGGCCGGATGATCCACTGAGACATCCGCGACACGTTGATCGAACTCCGCAACGGGATAGCCGCGCATCGTCATCACTTCCTGCACGAGCACGTCCGCACGAGTTACGGCGGCCGTCGGGTCGTCAACGAATTGCGCCTGAGCGTGCTCCCATTCGTCTGCGAAATCGTTTCGCTGCCGCTCGGTTAACGGTTTGATGTCCAGCTTCTTAACGCGCTGCGCGCGTTCTTGCAGCACTTGCTCTGCCTTCGCCGCATCGCCTTCCGCGCGAGCGACCCGCCGGTATTCAGGCCCGAACTTGGACCGCAGTTCTTTAGTCCGGCGTTTACTGATGTAAAGCCAAATGCTCGCTGCTACGGCCACGATTACAGCGATGGCAAAAAATAAAATGATCGCGATCGTTATTGGATTCGTTGTTATTGCATTCATGTTAATTCCTCCGACAAAGTTGTTTTGGATTAACGATGCAACCTGTACGCCAGCATGAGAATTCATTTGAAGTTGTTGAAGGGCTCGACTTTAAGTGGAGTGGTGGACGATCAAGATCGGCAAAAACAAAGTACCGTTTTCGTGACGAGTTGTATCGCATTGAAGCGTTGCCCACTCCAAATCGCGAATCGCGATCTCGTATACTGACAATCCTCAATGACGAACGAACAGCTCAAGACTGAAGCCGATCTGATCATTCACCGGGCGGGATTGCCGGAATTATTTGGTGCCTACGCGCGTTGGTTTATCGGCGGCAGCTACAGCTACGACTTGATGTGCTGGCGAGATCTGGATGTGTATGTGCTCGATCCGGAACATGATCTGAAGCACTGCTTTGATGTTAGTTATGAAGTGACAAAGCGGCTTGCCGCTAAGAAAGCGCGCTTCACGAATAATCTCGGCGGCAAACCAAACGGCCTCTATTGGGGAATCAAGTTAGGCGATGAACGTCAGGGCGCCTGGAAACTCGATCTCTGGTTTTTAGACACGGCAGCTTACGAGCAGCATGAACAGTATTCGGCGGAGATGCGCAGACGCCTGAGGCCGGAAACCCGTTCGGTGATCCTGGAAATCAAAGAAGCCTACTGGCGACGCCGCGAATATCGGGATACGATCACCGGCGATCTGATTTATCGAGCGGTGTTGGATCAAGGTGTTTGTAGCGTCGCGGACTTTGAATTGGTCGCCCACGACTAATCACGCTGACAAAGCCGTCTTACTATCGAAACAACTTCGAATATCTTCAGCTTCGACCGTGTCGCGTTCAAGCAGCAAATCGACCAGGCGCGCGATTGAATCCTGCTGTGAAGTAACCACGTCGCAAGCCCGTTCAAGTTGCGCGTTGATGATCTGATTGGTGGCGTCGTCGGCTCGATCCAAAAGACTCTGACTCTGATATTCAGTCTGCGAGTCGCCGAGATAGATCGGACCGAGCGGGCTCATGCCGAATTCGCCGACCATTTTTCGCGCAATTTCCACGGCGCGCTCGATGTCATTCGAGGCGCCGGCGGTCATTGTGTCCAGCACCACTTGTTCGGCCGCGCGCCCGCCCAAAAGCACCGCAATCTGATCTTCCAGATACTCGCGTTTTTTCATCAGACGATCGCGCTCCGGCAAGGACTGCGTAACTCCGAGCGCGCGTCCCCGCGGCAGGATGGAAACTTTGTGGATCGGATCGCTATTCTTCACCGCTAACCCGACCGCAACGTGTCCGGCTTCATGAACCGCGGTCGCATAGCGCTCGTCTTCGTCCATCATGAACCCTTTGCGCTCGGCGCCCATCAGGATCTTGTCGCGAGCATATTCGATATGTTGGCGCGCGACGGCTACTGAGTTATCGCGCGTCGCAGCAATGGCTGATTCGTTTAATAGGTTCGCCAGATCGGCTCCAGAAAAGCCCGGCGTGCCGCGCGCGATCCAGGTAAGATCGAGTCTATCGTCGAGCGGAATGTTCCGCGCGTGCACTTTGAGAATTGCTTCGCGGCCGCGCAGGTCAGCAAGGTTAACCATGATCTCGCGATCGAATCTTCCCGGTCGTGTTAATGCTTGATCGAGAACGTCCGGGCGGTTGGTTGAGCCGATGACGACGATGCTGGATGACCGATCGAAACCGTCCATCTCAACCAACAACTGATTCAGCGTTTGGTCTTGATCGGCCGAGCCGGAATCGTTGGCGCGCCCGCGCTGGCGGCCCAGCGCGTCAATCTCATCAATAAAAATAATGCAGGGCGAAAGCTTGCGCGCCCGCGCAAAAAGACGTCGCACCCGCGCCGCGCCGACACCTGCAAATTTTTCCTGGAAACTTGAGCCAGAGACGGACAGAAACGGCACGCCAGCCTCACCGGCAGCCGCGCGCGCGAGCAGAGTCTTCCCCGTTCCCGGTGGTCCATATAGCAGGATGCCGCGCGGAACTCGTCCGCCCAATCGTCCGAAGCGAATCGGGTCGCGTAGAAATTCGATTGTTTCGGACAGCTCGGTCCTGGCTTCGTCAACGCCCGCCACGTCGTCAAAAGTCGTCTTCTGCTTGCCGTTGTGATCGGCCAGACTAAAACTTCCGCCGCGTCCATTCAGAGTCGCGTGCACTCGCCAACCGGCGAGTCCGAGCAAAAGGAAGACGAGCACCGGCCATGTATATTCCAGGACAGTCACGGCGAGAGCCGGTTGCGTCGAAGCGAACTCAACGGGCACGTGGTTCTTTCGGAACAACTCGACGATTGTCTGACGGAATGACTCGCCTGCCACCGTGGTTTGAAACACTGCACCATCGCCGCGCTTGACGATCAAAACGTCATTCTCCATCAGCACCGACGCTGCGACGCCGCTTTCGGCGAGCGCGTAAGCTTCCGAATAATTAATCGTCTGGACGGGGGACTTGGCGTTCCGATAGCGGATGAATGAAACCGAACCCGCTATCAAAATCGTCGCGATGAAGGTAACGAGGATTAAGGTCGTCCGTTGGGAACGGCCGGAAAACTTCTTAATGCGAAAAGCCATAAAAACTCCAGGGGTAATCGCTGCAAGCGCGAGGACTCGCGGCGAAGTAAATCAAAAACTAGAAGCAGCTAAGGATTAGAAGCGAAGGCGTGCCGGGGAACGGTACAACGCAAAACCCTGTGAACTAACAACTGAGACGCTCGTCGGGATAAGCAAAGTCAATTTAGCAATCCTGCTCGAGAAAAGCCAGCGAATTTTAAGAATGACGGAGTGAAGTGCAGGCACTACGCAGGGTGACGAAATGAATTTCAAACGCGTCGCATCTGGCTGCATGAGATAGAGACTCTGATCAAGTCGGCGAGTGGCACGCTTCCGTACATTTCAGCGCCCTGCGAGCCGACCCTGCATCGCAAGCATCCAGGGGAAATACCCAATCAAATCGATAAATATGGGCCCGCGATGTAGGGGCACAGACGTTGCCAAGTGCTTGAACGGGTACGCAATTTCCATTTGCTGGTAAGGGAGGAGAGCAACAATGTTGTGGACAATCTTTGTGATTCTGTTGGTGCTGTGGTTGGTTGGACTGGTATCCAGTTACACATTGGGAGGATTCATACATTTGTTTCTGGTCCTGGCGCTGATCATTTTGATAATTAATCTTGTCACCGGACGCAGGACGGTTTAGTTAATCGTGCTGCTAACAATGCTCTCCCAATCGGCGCGCATAACTTGCGACGCTGAGAAAAGCGCTCGCCTTATTCGCGTGGCCATCGCCGCCGCGCGATGAAATCAAAAATATTTTGGCCTTTCAGCAAGCCGTGGCCATCCACGGCTATTCATTAAGCCTGAGGTGTACAAGATGGCCCGTCCGCGACCGCAAGCGGTTCTGATGTATGGCTCGCAAACCTGATACAGATTCATTGCGTTTTTCTTGCCTCACTTTCTCAACCACCTTCTCAAGGATTACTCAAGTCTGACTCAAGCCTCTTTCTCTAAGCTGCAGACGATTCAAATCAACTTCGTTTGCAACATCCGAGGAGGTTTCACCATGTTTAGATTTCTGCGATTCGCCGCACTGGCCGTACTTGCGAGTTCCATACTCGCCCTGCCGTATCTCAAATCATCGGCCGTTAGCAGTAATCCGACTGTCAGGGTAATCGTCGCGTTGCGTGACGATCCTGGCGCGGTTTATGAAGCCCGGATTGAAAAATCCGGCGGGTCGGTCACGACTGATCAGCTTCAGGCCTATCGCAGTCAGTTGAGCGTCAAGCAGGATCAATTTCTGAGCGCTCTTTCAAGCAAGGGAGTAACTTTCTCGGTCGTAAGCCGCAACATCAAGAATTTTGACGGTAGTCTCGCTGCGACTGTGCCGCTGCGCTACACCCTTGTTTATAACGGCATGGCGGTGGATGTTCCTTACTCGGCGGTCGACTCGATTCGCACGATGTCAGA
>QHXI01000002.1:0-7677 GCA_003222895.1 Acidobacteriota bacterium
TTTCTGCTCCGCATTCACGGTGGGCCAAACGGTCAGGATCAGCACTCGTTCGCGATCGAGCGCCAGGTTTTCGCAGCGAATGGCTACGCGGTGTTGGCGGTGAATTATCGCGGCAGCTCAGGGCGCGGCCAAAAGTATTCGCGATCAATTTTTGCCGATTGGGGACATTACGAAGTGGAAGATTTGGAAGCCGGCGTCGATCGCGTGATCGCGATGGGAGTTGCCGATCCCGATCGCATGGGTGTCGGCGGCTGGAGCTACGGCGGCATTCTCACCGATTACATGATTGCCACCGACACGCGCTTCAAAGGCGCGACCAGCGGCGCCGGCACCGCGTTCACGGTCGCCTTCTACGGCACCGATCAATACATCATTCAATACGATTACGAGATTGGCCCACCGTGGAATCCGAAAGCGTGGGAAACTTACGTCAAGATTTCTTATCCATTCCTGCACGCCGATCGCATCAAGACGCCGACGCTTTTCTTAGGCGGCGACCGCGACTTCAACGTTCCTGTTCAAGGCGGCCAACAGATGTATCAAGCGCTGCGAAGTCTCGGCATCGACACGCAACTGATCATTTATCCGAACGAATTTCACGGCATCACGCGCCCGAGCTACGTGAAGGATCGATACCAACGGTATTTGGACTGGTACGACAAGTATGTGAAGAAGAATTCGGCGCCCGCGAAACAAACTACTGCCGAAGCAAGCACACATTGAGTTAACAGCCGAAGCTGCGTCAGACTGTACCGATAGCCGCACGGAAAGGATCAGATGACCACCCGGGCTGCTTGCAGGCTCGCGAGTTTTATTTGTTACGACGGAAAGATTCCGCGCACACAGTTGGCGAGATTCTTTTGCAATCTCTTCAAGCAAGTCGCACGGTCGACGCCTTTGGCGATGCAATCTTCGTATCGTTTGATAGCGGCTTCGATGCACAACAGGTTTGGCAGCGGAAAAGAGGCGCCGGCTTTTTTCGCCGACTTCTTGGCGGATTTCTTCGAAGTTTTTTTCGCACTACGTTTGGTAGCCATAAGATCCGACTCCTTGGAATATATGTCTGAGTTTAGAAACTACTGCGGCCTGAGGCACGGTCGATCGATACCTTGCTAGACCGCTGAACGCGCTCTAGCACATTGAGATGATCGGCCAAGTCTCACGCGAAGTGAAAATAATCTTAGTCGCGCCGCGTAGTCAACAAATTTCTAACAACGAACGTTCCGATGGCCAAGTCACTTCTCTATCGCTTGTTCGGCGTCGGTAAGGTTCCGAAGCTGCTCAACGACACACTCCGGATTGAAGGCATTGTCGCGTCCGATGAAGGCATTTCCGGCTCCGTAACTTATCGCGACTTTCGCGCGCCGGGTAAATATTTTTCCTGGAGGAAACAAGCCTTTGTCGGATCAATCGTGGTCACGAATGTTCGACTGGTGGCGCTGATGTATTCAAACTTTGCCGTCAACGTTCCTTTCAGCGATGAACGCATTCGCAGGCTGCAAATCTCAGTAGAAGGTTCGGACCGCTTGCTGATCGTTTTCGATCCAAGTGTGTTTCATGACGATTGGTCGGGGACAATTGAGTACCGGTTCCGGACGCCGCGGGCAGGCGAAATACTCAAATGGATTCAGGATCTGATCCAGACATGAAACGCAAACCTCCTAACGTCTTCTTCTACCTTTTCGCAGGTGTTTGTCTTGCGCTCGGTCTCAACTTTTCCGCAGCCGGTCAGCAAACTTCATTAACCGGAGACTGGACCGGCGACTCGATCTGCGTCGGACACAACTCGAGCTGTCACGACGAGAAAGTCGTCTATCACATCACGATCGTGCCCTTCACGAATCCCGAGCAAGTGCAGATCGCCGCAGACAAAATTGTCGACGGCAAACTTGAATCGATGGGTGTCATCGATCTGATTTACGATACAACCAAACAGATGTTGGCGGGCGATCTTAAGAACAGCAGGTTTGGCGGAATGTGGCAGTTCACCGTTAGGGGAAACACGATTGAGGGAGCATTGATTCTTGTTCCCGGCCACTATGTCGCGCGACAAATACGAGTACACAAAATTGAACCAACCCAAAAGGAATCATCAATGACTCATCACGCAACCGGAACATTCGAAGTGAAGATCACTCCGCAAGACGACAAGTCTGAAGATAAATCAATCGGCCGCATGTCGATCGACAAACAATGGCAAGGGGACCTTGCCGGTACGAGCAAGGGTCAGATGCTAACCGGCGGCGATGTGACGACCGGTTCGGCCGGCTATGTCGCAATTGAAAAATTCACCGGCACTGTTGGCGGCCGCAAAGGGAGTTTGATTTTTCAGCATTCCGCCACCATGACGAAAGGCAAAGGCGACCTGACGATTACGGTTGTTCCGGATTCGGGGACTGAGGATTTGAAAGGAATAAGCGGCAAACTCATCATCAAGATCGAGAATGGAAAACACTCTTACGAGTTTGATTATGCTCTTCAATAACAACCGCCGCGTTTACTGGCTGCTGATCGTTCTGCCTCTTCTGACAACTATTTCTTGTCAGAAACAAAGACAGATTGCACAGGTTACGCCACCGACGCCGACGCCTGCTATGGGACCGCCCGGCTATCCTCCGCCGGTTATGAATCAACCTTACCCGGCAACGGGAATCGTTGTGCTAATCAATCGTCAAGAGGGATGGATCGAGATCAATCACGACGAGATCAAAGGATTGATGCCGGCGATGCAGATGGAATTTTGGGTCAAGGACAAGGCTCTACTTGATAATGCAAAGGCGGGTGATCGAGTAGACTTTACAATAATCGAAACGCCAAAAGGCGAGTACCTCACCGAATTGAGACGAGCGACAAGCAATTCGCCGTCACCTTGATCAGGCGCGAGTCCTCATCTCGTACTCAGTTTGCCAGCAGTCTTTCTGCTTCAATTAAATATGCTTGCGCTTGTCGCCAGTGAATCGCGACCGTGTACGGGACATTTGAAAGGAAGGCCGAATCAGAAGCCGTGTGATTCTGTTCTTCGTATCTTAATGCGGAAACGTGGACGACGTGCGGCTGATCGATCTTTCGCCACCAGAACAAACCATCGCGATAAGAAGCGAGCGTGTTTACAATTTCGTTTCTCAATTTGCTGGGCGGCATCACAGAAATTATCGGCTGAAGCTCCAACGTCACATCGCGCAATTCCATCTCGAACGTTTGTAACGGCACGCGCGCCAGACGGCCGTTCTCTTCGAATTCTCCAAAAGAACGGTAGACGATCACTTGATCTTGCAGCCGCTTCAACGCGGAGATTGCTTTTTCATTTTCGTTTACGTGGTTCGCGCTCTGACTTAGGCGCGTGATCGATTGCGCGCGCGTCGCGGCGGGAACCAGGAAACAAGTTAGCATCGCGGCGACAATTGCCAGGCGATTAATCGAGGAGCAGGATTTTTTCATGGGGCAAACCGTTAGCCGCGAACTCTGAGAGCAATGCTCGTGCCTACTGTGTTTTCTGCGCGCGGGTGCAGGATCACTCAATCGATTGCGTATTTACGCCGCGGCATTACGGGACGAAAAGTAAAAGCTGCCACATCGGCGAGACCAGATCGTCTATGACCGAAGCAGCTTTTTAAAATCAGCGTTGCAAGGTATAGAAACTCGCAATATGATGCGCGTTCCGAAAGCTAAAAACCGCAGAGGTCACCGAGGAAGATATGAATCGGCCAACTCCATCAGAATATGCGCCCTACTATGAAGGCTACATAAGCCAGGTGAGCGAGAGCGACATCATGCCCGTGCTGCGATCGCAGATGGATGAGTTGGATGTGCTGCTCGGGCGAGTCGAGCCGGCGCAAGAGACTCATCGTTATGCCGAAGGCAAGTGGAGCATTCGCGAAATCATCGGTCATCTGATCGACGGCGAACGCGTGTTTGGTTATCGCGCGCTGTGTATTGCGCGCGGCGAGAAACAAAACCTGCCGGGCTTTGATCAAAACGATTACATGTTGACGGCGCCGTACGATCACATCGAGCTCGAAGACTTGTTGAGCGAGCTGCGGCTGGTGCGACTGTCGAACATCGCCATGTTTCGCAGCCTGGATGAAGCAGCCTGGAATCGCGTGGGCACGGCCAACGGAAATGAAGTCACCGTGCGGGCACTTGCGTTCATCATGGGCGGGCATGCGCGGCATCACATGAATGTGCTGCGTGAACGTTATCTGCCGAATCCGGGTTAGCTTGAGCGGAGCGGCTGCACCCGCGATTCAGCCACAGATGTACACAGATATACACAGATCAAATAACGGTGAATGCGGAAATCTGCCTCCGCTCTTATCTGTGTCAATCCGCCTTCATCTGTGGCTCGTGCTGATCGCGACATGCTGCACTCTTGGTTTCGGTCAATCAGGAGTTCGCGAATATCGCCGTGCGCACGAGCGGCAGATTCTCGATGAGTTCACGCGCCTGCTGGCGATTCCCAACATCGCTTCAGACACGGAGAACATTCGCCGCAACGCGCAATTCATTCGCGAGATGATGCAGCGGCGCGGATTGAATCCGCGGCTACTGGAAGGTAAATCGAAGAACGTTCCGCCCGCCGTCTATGGTGAATGGAAAGTTGTCGGCGCCGCGCACTCGATCATTCTCTACGCGCACTACGACGGCCAGCCCGTCGATCCCAAAGCCTGGACCGCGTCGCCGCCGTTTCAGCCGACGTGGCGCACCGCAGCGATGGAATCCGGTGGACAAATTGTGGCGCTGCCGGCGACGGGTGCGATCAATCCCGACTGGCGGCTCTATGCCCGATCTGCTTCGGATGACAAGGCCGGCGTGATGGCGATTCTCACGGCATTCGACGCTTTGCGCGCGCAAAACATTTTACCTTCGCTCAACATCAAATTTCTTTTCGAGGGTGAAGAAGAAGCCGGCTCGCCTCATCTCGGCGAGATCATCGATCTTCATAGAGATTTACTTCAGTCAGATGCGTGGATCATTTGCGACGGCCCAGTGCATCAATCGGGTCGCAAGCAAGTCGTCTTCGGCGTGCGCGGCGATCAGAACGTTGACGTGACCGTGTACGGAGCGAAGCGTCCGCTGCATAGCGGACACTATGGCAACTGGGCGCCGAATCCGGCGATGTTGCTGGTGCGACTGCTGGCGACAACGAAAGACGACACCGGTCGCGTGACGATCGCCGGCTGGTACGACGGAGTTGAACCGCTTGGTGAAGCTGAGAAGCGAGCGATTGCCGAAGCGCCGGCTTACGATGACGAGTTGCGATCGCAACTGGGACTCGCGCGCACGGAAGGAAACGGCACGAGCCTAATCGAATTAATTAATGAACCTTCGCTTAACATCAACGGCATCAGCAGCGGCGACGTGGGCGCACTGGCACGAAACGTGATTCCGACAACGGCGACGGCGGTGCTCGATCTTCGGCTGGTTAAAGGAAACGATCACGCCCGTCAGGTTCAACGGCTGATCGATCACATTCGTAAGCAGGGCTTCTATGTCATCGATCACGATCCGACTGACGCTGAGCGAAAGCAGCACGCGCTGATTGCGAAAGTCGTCGCGCGTGCCGGCGGTTACAATGCCGAGCGCACGCGGATGGATCATCCGATCTCGATCGCCGTCGTCGATGCGGTGCAGACGACTTCGAAAGATCCGATTGTGAAGCTGCCAACATCCGGCGGCAGCTTGCCTTTGTCGATCATCACCGACCATCTGCGCACGGTTACGCTCACGGTTCCAATTGCGAACTACGACAACAATCAGCACGCTGAGAATGAAAATATTCGATTACAAAACTTCTGGGATGGAATCGAGACCTGGGCGGCGGTGATGATGATCAAGCCGAAATAAATGAGCCACAGATTAACGCAGATTTACACAGATTAGTCTGGTCGTGATCATTGAATCTGTTGATACCAAGCCGTCGATTTCAGAACGAAAGGAAACCATGCAAATGGCTCGACCGAGTTTGGTTGAAATCTGTTCTTCTTATCTGCGCAAATCCGTGTTCATCTGTGGCTGGTTCTTACTTCTTATTGGAAGTGGCAGCGCCGCGTTGGCCCAAGGCGGCGGCAAAGCCGAACCCAACCGCATTGAATTCAAGCACGGCACCACTAGCACGACGATCAGCGGCGTCGTTCGCGGAGATGAAGAAGCTGAATATGTTCTGGCCGCTCGGCAAGGACAGAAACTGACGATCAAGCTGACTTCGACATCGGTTAAGTCGTCGGTCTTTCAAATTCTCGGTCCTGACAACGACAAACTCGGTCTTGAGCACGACGCGAACTTTGATTACTCGGGCTTGCTACCAAAGACCGGTGATTACTTCATCACCGTTAGACGGCCAACACAGTCTAAGGGGCTCTCGAGATACAAGATGACCGTGACTATTCGCTGAAGAGGTTCATCGTCAACCCTGCTGGCGCACACGTGGTGTCAACGGACAGGGCTATCGAGCGTAAACAAGAATCGCGTCGCTGACTGGACGTTCACCGGTCGCGTCCGAAGGTTTGTTGACGAGCTTATTTTTGATCACCATCGTCGTCGATCCTCCGCCGTCCAGATTGATTGCTTCCACCGCGCCAAATTCAATCAGAAGATCAGCAAGCATCGTGAGCGACATGCCGATGCTCTCGCCGGGCTGGCGTCCGTCGACAGTAACGAGTAGAAGCTGGCCGGATTTCAACTTTGCGATCGCGGTTCGCGGATGACCATCGTTAACAAAGGCCGGGGCAATCTTCTCAGCCGCATTCGTGATATCAATCCGGGCGTTCTTGATCAGTTGCGGTCCACCACCAATAACGTTGGTGGCTTGTTTCCACAGTTGAGTTTGGTCCATTTCAGTTGGCGACCAGGTAAGACTCATTCGCACCAGGGCTCCAACGCGTAATTTCTCAAGCACCCACTGCCGGGCCGTACCCCCTGCGGAGATCACGTAACCGTCCGGCGGGATTTGGGCGCCGCCCTTTTCATCTCGCAATTCAGTGACGCGCCCGCTGCGAACAATAATCTCAAGACCATTAGGATCTGTGAGAGTCGTGCGATGAAATTCAGGTGTGAAAATAATCAACTCGTTTTCAGCGCGTGGCCGATTCAAGCCGTTGATTTCGTGGTTCAGTCCACGACCAACAATAATCCGTCCAGCGAATTTTACATGACCGAAGATTACTTGTTGCGTCCCGTTCATCTCGATCAATCCAACCGCCGCGCGATTGTGGTTCGACTCGCTCAACAATTTTCCGTTCATTACTTCCACGCCGACCGAGTCACCGCGATAGGTTCCGGTCGTGCGAAAGTAACCGCTGTTCACGGCCGCCAACGCGCCATATCGAGTCGCTATTGAACTGACGGTTTCGAGCCCGACGGCTTCGTCCAGCGCGTGCACCATGCGCAGCCGCGCTTTTGTCAGATCGATCCGTAGCATGTTGATGAACCACGGGCCAGTAACTTCTTTGTCTGATTTGTAGCCGCGTGTGATTTGGATGTGCTCGATACCCGGCGCAAGGATTTCAGATTTTGAAGCGTCTGGGTTGCGTGATGGCGCAGACGGCTCTTGCGCATGAGTCGAAATTGTCGCTGCAAGCAGAACCAGCAGGATGATTGGCCGGAAAATCACTCCTCGAGTTAGTTTCCGAAAGCTATTAAGGACGCTGTCTGCGCTCCAAAGGAGCGGAATGTTTATAG
>QHXI01000002.1:7810-18007 GCA_003222895.1 Acidobacteriota bacterium
GACAAGTTAAAGCGGACGCTGAAGAACCTGCGCGGCGAAGGCGTCCTGACCAAAGAGCACGTGGACGCGGCTTTGCGCGAAATCCGCCTGGCGCTGCTTGAAGCGGACGTTAACTACAAAGTCGCCAAAGATTTTGTCGCCGCGGTCAAAGAAAAGGCCGAAGGGCAACAGGTTTGGCTCGAACTAAAACCGTCAGAGCAGGTTGTCAAAATCGTTTTTGATGAGTTGGTTGAACTGCTCGGCGGGCAATCGTCGCGGCTGGTTTTCACGAAAACCGCGCCGAATGTCGTGATGATCGTCGGGCTGCAAGGCTCGGGTAAAACGACTTCGACGGGAAAGATCGCGCGCTGGCTTTCTTTGAATCAGCAACGAAAGCCTTTGTTGCTTTCGACTGACGTTTACCGGCCGGCCGCGCGCGAACAATTGAAGGTCATCGCGAAAGCGACCGGCCAATCGATCTTTGAAAAACCTGAGACGAACGATCCGCTGGAGCTGACGCGCGACGCTTTGAAGCACGCGCGCGACACCGGTTACGACACGCTCTTGATCGACACAGCCGGCCGTCTTCACATCGACGACGCATTGATGGAAGAGCTGGTCAAGATCAAAGCTGAAACTCATCCGGTCGAAATTCTTTTCGTCGCTGATGCGATGACGGGCCAGGACGCGGTGCGTTCGGCGGAAGAGTTTCACGCGCAAGTCGGCATCACTGGCATAGTGCTGACCAAGATGGATGGCGATGCGCGCGGCGGCGCGGCGCTCTCGATCAAACAAGTCACCGGACAGCCGGTGAAATTCGTCGGCGTCGGCGAAAAGTACGATGCGCTCGAGCCGTTCTATCCTGATCGTGTAGCGCAACGCATCCTGGGCATGGGCGACGTGCTGTCGCTGATCGAACAGGTCCAGGACAAGATCGATCAGGAAGACGCGGAAGCCCAACTGGCAAAGCTTCAGCGCAATCAGTTTTCGCTCGACGATTTTCGTTCGCAACTCAGACAGGTAAAGAAGCTTGGTTCTTTCTCAAAGATTCTGAAGCTGCTTCCCGATCAGCTTCTCGGTGGCGTGGGCATGCCGGACCTGACCGACGAGCAGTCAGAGATGATGGAGAAAGAACTGAGGCGCACCGAAGCGATCATTGATTCTATGACGCGCGAAGAGCGCATGAATCACATGATCCTGAACGCGAACCGGCGCCGGCGCATCGCCCGCGGATCGGGCACAACGGTGCAGCAGGTGAACTCGCTGATAAAGCAGTACACCGAAATGCGCCGGATGATGCAGGGCATGTTCAGCGGCGGCGGCTTACGCGGAAAAATGATGCGACACATGGCCGGCCTGCAGGGAGTGGATGGCGGCAACGGCGATCCGATGATGGCCGGTTTGCCGGCCGGACTGCCGGGTTCATCGCGGCGGAAGAAGAAAAAGAAGAAGCGGCGAAGATAGAAACGCCGTGAATGATGACCGGTAACAAGTGACAGGATTCTGTTTTCACTTGTCACCTGTCACCCGTCACTTGTCACTGGAGGTAATTACTTGTTAGCAATTAGATTAATGCGGACCGGAGCCAAGAAGCGCCCGTCGTATCGCATCGTAGTCAAAGAGAAACAATCGAAACGCGACGGCGCGTATCTCGAGAATCTTGGGACGTACAATCCGACGCGCGAGCCGGCGGAGATCAATCTGAAGAGCGATCGCGTGCAATACTGGATCAGCAAGGGTGCGCAGCCGACGGATACCGTGCGCCGTTTGATTAAGGCCGCCGCGAAAGCGCAGCCAAGTGCTGAGCCTGTGTGACAGTATTGAGCCTGAGTCATTTGACTCCAGACTTAGCGACTCCGCACTCCAGACTTTTATTTATGCGCGACACCATCGAAATGGTTGTGAAGGTCCTGGTCGATGACCCCGACGCGGTCGATGTGCGCGAGCTTCAGCGCGAAGGAACGACCCGCATCGAAGTACGTGTGGCGCAACCGGATATGGGCAAGGTGATCGGAAAGCAGGGCCGCACCGTGCGCGCGTTGCGATCGTTGGTTTACGCCGCGGGGGTGAAACAGCATCGGCGTTACGTTTTGGATGTGGTTGAGTAGCGCAAGTTATTAACTTGCTTGGTAGCGCAAGTCGACAACTTGCGCCGCTCAATGAATGATAGATGATTTAATCGTAGTCGCGCATATCGTCAAAGTGCGCGGCTTGCGCGGCGAAGTCGTCGCGGATCTGCTTACTGATTTTCCGGATCGTTTTGAAAACCTGAAGACGCTGGTTGGGATTTCGAGCGGCGGAGTCAAGCGTTCTTTGCAAATTGAAGAGCAGTGGTTTCACGGCAATCGGTTGGTTCTGAAATTCGCGGATTTCAATTCGATCGATGAAGCGAAGGAACTTGTCGATTACGACCTGGGCGTTGCGGCTCAAGATCGCGTTGAGCTTCCGCAAGATAGTTTCTACGAATGGGAACTGATCGGCAGTCGCGTTGAGACGATTGGCGGAGAGTCGATCGGCGTTGTGATAGAAATCATGCGCACCGGGGGCGTTGAGATTCTTAAGGTAGTTGATGAGAGCGGCCGCGACCGTTTGATTCCGATGGCCAGTGATATTGTCGTTGAGATCGAGAGAGACGAGAAGCTAATTCGCATCGATCCACCGGAAGGACTCCTGGAATTGTAGGATTGGTTCATTGATCCATTGTTTCAATGAACAAATGCATCAATGAGTAAATGGATCAATCGCCATGCTTCGCGTCGACATCATCACGATCTTTCCCGATTATTTTCGCGAACCGTTCGATTACGGAATTATTCGCCGCGCGCGTGCGGCAAGTTTAGTGGAAATCAAGGCGCACGACTTACGGTCGTGGACCTCGGACAAGCACAAGGTCGTGGATGATCGGCCGTTTGGTGGCGGCGACGGCATGGTGCTCAAGCCGGAACCGATCTTTGCAGCAGTTGAAGCGCTGGCCGAAGCGCGGCGACGCGAGGACATCGGGCCTACAAAACGCGTCGTCTTGCTTTCTCCGCAAGGAAAGCCGTTAACGCAATCTCTGGCGACTGAATTCGCTCAATGCGAACAGCTCGTGCTGGTTTGCGGCCGTTACGAAGGTGTAGACGAGCGCGTTGCTGATGTGTTGGTGACAGACGAAATTTCGATTGGCGACTACGTTTTGTCCGGCGGCGAGCCGGCGGCACTCGTTGTCATCGACGCGGTCATTCGTTTGATTCCGGGTGCGTTAGGAAGCGAAACATCGGCGAGTACGGAATCTTTTTCCGACGGGTTGCTGGATTATCCGCATTACACGCGACCGCCGGAATTCGACGGGAAGAAAGTTCCCGAAGTTTTGCTGACCGGGCATCACGCTGACATCGCCCGCTGGCGACGGCAGGCTGCTGAAGAGAAGACGAAACGAAATAGACCGGATCTTTTAAAGAAATGAGCTTTGTACTTCGATGTTTATCGAAGGCGCGAATTCAATTTGTAGCAAACTAAGCACAAAGAACCAAGTACGAAGTACAGATTTGTGGAGTTGATCATGAACCGTTTAGATAACGTCGACAAGACGCAATTACGAAATAACATTCCGGATTTTCAGCCGGGTGATACTGTCCGCGTTCACGTTCGTATTAAGGAATCGGAAACGAAAGAACGGCTGCAGGCTTTTGAAGGCGTGTGCATTGCGCGCAAACACGGCGGCGTGCGTGAGACGATCACCGTGCGCAAGACCAGCTTTGGCGTCGGCGTCGAAAGAATTTTTCCGCTGCACGCAACCATCGTCGATCACATCGACGTGGTGAAGAAAGGTCACGTCCGCCGCGCGAAGCTCTATTACTTACGCAATCTGCGCGGCAAGGCCGCCCGCATTCGCGAGCGCGACACACGGCAAACTGTTGATGTCGCCGGAGCCGCCGCGGCTGGCCGTAGCGGCGCCGGTGCGGAAGGTAAGGAATAGAGTGTCAGAAGCCCGACCGTCAGGGAGGGCCGCTGCCGCAACCTGCCCTCCCTGACGGTCGGGCTTCTGACACGATATGCGCATCGCCATCGACGCCCATTCAGTCGGAACTCAACTCGCCGGCAATGAAACCTACGCGACCAACCTGATCGAGTCCCTCGCCGAAATCGATCGGGTTAATCAATACACTCTCTACGTCACCAGGCAGTCAGCGATCGGCCGCTTCGCAAATCGCTGGTCCAACTTCAAAGTCAGACAGACTCTACCGCACACTCCGCTCGTGCGGATTCCTATTACTCTTTCTGCGGAACTACGAAAGAATCCGGTTGATGTTCTTCACGTTCAATACACGGCGCCGCCCTTTGCGCCCTGTCCGTTGGTGACAACGATTCACGATCTGGCGTTCGAGCATCTGCCCGAGACATTCAACCGTCGCAGTTGGATGCAGCTGCGACTTACAGTGCGACGAACGGCGCGCCGCGCGGCTCACATCATCACCGTTTCCGAATACTCCCGACAAGACATCATTAAGACGTACGGAATCGCGCCCGAGCGGATCACCGTAACGCCCGAAGCTGCGTCACCGCATTTCGCGCGCGTCACCAGCGAAAGTGAATTAGGCCGCGTTTGTCAGACGTACGGGATTCGACGTGACTATGTCCTCTCGCTCTGTTCGATTCAACCACGAAAAAATTTAGTTCGCCTGATCGAAGCTTATTCATATTTGCGAGAGAGTCATTCGGGAGCAGAGCTGCCGCAGTTGGTTCTGGCGGGAAAGAAAGGGTGGCTTGAGAGTGACATATTCCGAACCGCCAACGAGTCTCCAATGGCTAAAGATATTCTGTTCACCGGGTATGTGGCGGACGCTGATCTGCCAGCGCTCTACAGCGGCGCTCTCTGTTTCGTCTACCCATCTTACTTTGAGGGATTCGGTTTGCCCGTGCTCGAAGCGATGCAGTGCGGCACTCCAGTGATAGTTGGGAATCGGACGAGTTTACCCGAGGTGGTGGGCGACGCTGGAATCTTGATCGATCCGTTCAACCCCAAAGATATTGCTAACGCTATCGCTCGGCTCGTCTCAAATCCATCAGCTCGCGATGAATTGCGAAAGCTTGGCATCGAAAGAGCTCAGCGATTCAATTGGCTGGAAACGGCAAGATTGACATTGCAAGTGTATGAGCAAGTGCGCAGAAGAAATTGACGAGGATGTCAAGTGGTGTATTATCCGCCGCGCTAGTCATTCCATCTGAATCTGAAAACTGATCGAGAGATCTAGACGACACGGCCAAACTACCTATTTACAACAAGTTCGACTAAGAGGAGACTGCCTCAAATTTGAATCCATTTAGTTAGCGATGAGTGAAGCCCGCAGCCGTTTGCGGACGTTTTCGGAGCCGATTCAGTTTTGAGAACTACGCATTGACCCACCTGAGCCTTATTGGACCAATGCACCAACGCTGTGATGCTCAACCCGATTCAGGAGCTTTGATAAAGTTTAGTCATCGACGGGCGTTTGAACTCGCCTTGACCAATACCTTGTATTGATGCCCATGTGATGCAAGGCTCAGAGGATTTCGAAGAAGGAAGTGCCTGAACTCGTAACTGCCGGCCACAAGCGCGGACAATCGGTGACAGGATCCACGATCTCTCACAAATCGCGCAAAAATTTCATGCGAGCTGGCGCTTGTGATCTTCAATGGTTTACGCAAGTTTTTCTGGTGTGACGGCTTTCCGATATTCGCGCATTGGCAAGACAATACCGAACTAGTAACACATCGCCCGCACCGAACATAAGGAGCGACTTCATGAAACGGAAAACAGGCTTTGGGCTCTTGGTTGCTATGGCACTGTCGTTGACGCTGTTGTTACTTCCGACGAGTCAGGCAGAACGTTCGCGCAAGAGCAGCGTTGTTCTAAACCCGCCTACTTCAGAACGAACGGTCACCGCACCTGCCATCAATTTCGACAAATTATCGCCCAGTCAAGATCAAGAGCCGAAGATTCAGCCCGACGCGGCGGGTCTGCCCTCTGTCCTTAATTCCAGAAGCGCGCTCTCGGCGGCGCTGTTCACATCGACCGGTGGTCCTCAGGTGCAAGCGGAAGAGGTCTCGCTAATAGCCAACTGGGACGGCCGCGAGGACTACAATGCCGATCGCGGACAGAAAGTAGACGACTTCAGTTCCGTTTTGCTCTCTCCTAACCAGTTCGTTACGCGCACCGGAGTTTCCGAGCATACTGTTGCGAACGGATTTGACGAAAATGTTTACTACTATGGAGATTCACTCGGAAATTTTTTCATTGGAACGGACACAAACCCGGGAGTCAACACAAGTTCGTCTCCCTCGATCGATAGTGTTCGACAAGTCAACATTCCTCAGTTGGTAAACACGGCAGCTTCAGGAGGCTTCAGTCTGCCGGCGGCCGGCTGCACCGATGCCACCGTCAAGATTACTGGACTGGCCGTCAATCCGGTCGCTGACTTGGGAGATTTTGGCGCCTGCGGAACTATCGGCGAAGTTGTTTACGTTTCGATTCAGGATACGGGTGCGTGTTCAGGAGCTGGTATTAAGACCAGGATTTTTGCCTTCGCAGTCACCGACGGAACCGGCGTGAATGCAGCGACACCGGCCGGCACCCTGCAAATCTTCTTCAGCCCGCTAAGCAACAACGGCATCACAGTCGACGACGACAGCAGCTTATATTTTCATCTTTTCGATGCCGCGAACGTCGCCAATGGCGCCGCAATTTTCAAAGCTACGGAACAGCCACGAACAATCTGCGCGACCCCGGGCCGGATCAATCGCGTGATTCCGTCCATTCCCCCCGTAACGCTCGCGACGGCGAGCCCAGTCACGGGAGGAGGAGTCACAGCAACTAACTATTCAGGAACTTCGACGACCTTCGGAAACATCGTGGCCATCAATGCCGGCCCCGAAAACGTAATCTATGCGGCAGTGTCACGATCGTTTAATGCCGCGGATGATGCCGGAACACGGGCAACCGAAGGTCTGTTTACAAATCCTGCCGCTCTCGGCGCCACACCCTCGATGGTGATCAGTTTCGCCGACCGGGCTGGAGCTTTCGATATCTGTTCCGGCGTTCCGACGCCGCCCGGACCGAACGTGGGAGGCATCCTGCCAATCGCCGACGGTGTCGCCGACGTGGCGCAGCCTCCGCTGGCGCCGGTCGCCGGCGTAAACAACTTTCGCGTCTTTGTACTCGGAAACGGTCCCGACATCCGGCCAGTAACACCGGCAACATCACCAATCGTCACGTCGCAGACGCTGAAGATGAATATGCAAGTCGATTATTCAATTCATGCCGGCATCGTGACTGATGAAACTGGAACCGTGTTTGTTCTTTCCGGCGCGGCCCCGGCCGGCAGCGGCAGCAACCCATCGCCGTCACTCGGTGAAATGCTTGCCTTCCCGGATCAGTTACCTGCCGATCGGCGCGCTGACTTCATAGACCTTCGCGGTGATGCGCCTCCGAATCCGCCGGCGTCTGGCGGAAATGTCGGTGATGGAGATTCGGATCGTTTCGACCATCTCTATTGGGTGGCTCCGCCAGACCCGAGCACCCAAACACCCACCGGCATCAGCGGACTCTCCCGCGGGTTCCTGCGTTACACGAATCGTCTGGCACCACATGAGATTGGCCCCAGCGTCACGCTCGGTCAGACGGCTGGGCAAACAATTCAGGGGGACGATAGCACCTCGGGAACGGTGTTCTTTGGCAATTTCGATCCGGGACATCAGGTAGCGGGCGGCGATGATCAGAATACGCCGTTTCGTGGGGACGACAATGACGGCGCCGGAACTCCCAACGGAATCGCACCGATCAACGCAGCACAGGAGGGCGGATTTGAGTTCACGTTCGGCGGGCCGGTCGGTACTGCGGCTTGCGTCTGGAACGGTTTCTTTCTTAATTCAAATGGCAGCGTTACCTTCGGCGCGGGTGATACCGATAACACACCGACGGTTACCGAATTTCGATCCGGCCTGCCCAAGATCGCGGCCGCGTGGACGGACCTTAATCCTGCCGCACGGGGTGCAAACTTTGGAGACTTCCCGGTTCAAGCTTTAGGTTTCTCGGATATTAATGCGTTCAAGATCCGTTTCATCAACGTGCCAAGATTTTCCGATGAAGCTTGCACCGGCAGCGGTCCAAGCGGCGCGACCAACACCTTCGCGGTGACTCTATTTGACGATGGCGTGGGTATTGACGAGAACGCGAACCAGCCGCTTAATCCCGCGAACCCGATCGGCAACAACGCCGTTCCGTTCGATTTGCAGGAAGGTCCCACCGACCTTCGGTGGACCCTAATACAAAACGTTGGTGGAATTTCAGTACTCGTAGGCGCTAATCCGCGACGTGACGGTTCGGGCAACTTCACCTTTGATTATGGCCGGATGGATTTACTAGGAACATTGAATTCTCGGGTGATTACAGGTTACTCAATTGGCGGACTTTCAATAACCAATCCTCCCGGACTCTGCGAAACGAAACTTGGACCGGCGGCCGCGTCGGTAGACGCCGGCCCCTTGGGCGTGACCCAGGGACAAGTTGGCAACATACAGCAAGGCCTGATCGGCGAAGGTACTGAACCGACGATCTACGAGTTATTTGATTGCGGCAAAGAAGCGACCGGCGCTACTCAGGCGAAGTCTGATTTCAACTTGAGGTTCTCCGGAAACGACACTCCATCAGCGGCGTCCCAGCCGAATCCGGATCGTACTAACGTCGGATTCTTTGGAATTGGGTGCGCTCCACCGTCAAATCCCATTGGCATATTTGCAATCCCAGATCCATTTGTCACTACGCCGACAACCACGGGTTTGACTAACGCCATAGGTGCGGTCGGCGTGAATCTAATCGGCGCGGGAATGTTTCCAAACGAGGTGACAACGGTTTGTGGTGGACCAACCCCGCTCAATTGCTCGTCCGATCCGGCGCCGCCCGGACCCACCGTTCCGGTGCAGCGGCCAGGTAAAACTGTTAGCACGGCAGTAACCCTTTCAGTAGACACAAACGGTGATGGAATTCCGGAATCTGTTTCGGCGTTGACGAGTGTGACGCCGTTGAACACTAACCTCGTGAAGGCCACCTTGTCGCCGATCCTGCCGTCATTGCCGGGGACTGCGTTTCCGCTGGCGGGTAGCGGCGGTCCGGGTGTCTTCACCATCACTACAACCTTTACGTCGGGAGATAACAACATCTTCGGACCGTTCACGCGCACCTTCACAATACCTATAGCTCTCGGGACACGTGCCCCGGTGGTGCTCGGAGTTTCACCAAGCAATGGCACCTGCGGAGTCCCACAGGATCTCTTGATCAGCGGCTCGTCATTCCAATTCACGCTGGCGGGTTCCGGGACCCAGACGGCAACAGGTGTTTTTGCGCTGGAGGAAGGTAATCCGAGCAACAGGATCGACGCGACTTCGTTTACGGTTCTGAACAACAATCAGTTGACCGCGCGCTTCCCATTCACGGCCGCCAGTGCCGGCAAGCGGTTCCGCATTTTTGTCGTCGGACCCGGAGGCACCAGCCGTAACCTGGAGACGTTACCGGTCGGATCTCCGGTTGGGTCTCCTACCGGCAATGAAGCGGGCAACGCGATCGACTTCAGTTGCGATGCGGCGGCCACGAACGCGTTGAGTTTCAGTGCGGCCAACTACAGCATCACTGAAGACTGCACCGTGGCTCAGGTAACAATCACGCGATCGCTACCAAGCACTGATCCGGTCACGGTCGATCTAAGCACCAGCGACGGTACCGCGGTGCAGAAGTCTGATTACACGACTACCTTCCGCACGGTTAGTTTTGCTTCGGGAGAGACAGCCAAGACGGTCGAAATTCCGATCACCGAAGACTCATTTAACGAAGCGAATGAAACCTTCAACTTGACGTTGACCAATCCTACCGGCGGCGCCGGCTTAGGAGGTCAGTCCGTCGCGACGGTAACCATCCTTAACGACGACAACCCACCGCCGGCCACGAATGCGATCGACGACACCCCGACGTTTGTAGGGCAGTTGTACCACGACTTTTTCGATCGCCAGGGCGACGCCCCAGGCGTGGCTTTCTGGATTGGCACGATCACCTCGTGCGGTGCGAATGCTGCTTGTATCGAGCAACGCCGAATCGCTGCCTCAGCCGCTTTCTTCCTGTCAGTTGAATTCCAGGAGACCGGCTACAACGTGATTCGTTCGCAGCGAGTGGCCTTCGGCAAGAAGTCCTCCGATCCGGCTACGCGTTAT
>QHXI01000003.1 GCA_003222895.1 Acidobacteriota bacterium
CGTCGCTCTTTGTAACGTGCAAGATCAGTGAATTGCCGTTGGCGTCAAGAAACGTCCAATTGATGAGTTTTTGCGACTGCGTTCTGTTGAACACGGTGAAGACAACTCTGCGCTGGTTGGAAGAGCCAACAGTCCCTTCCCATCCCAGCGTGAAGGGAGACGAAAATGTTGCGCTTCTTGTTTGCCCACTGACTACGCCGCAAGAGGCAAACAAGACAGTAGCCATAGCTAGAACGGTTTTTATGAATATTCTTTGCGGCATTGCCACCTACTAGCGTGCTCACCTATCATGACAGCGCTTTGCCTTAGAAATCTGATGACTGCCGGGCACATCGAAGAATGAGGCCCACCTCTCGGATTCAATTCCGGGCGGCAAAAATTAGCTGGTCAAGAATACTGCCAATTGGCAGGACGGACAAGAGCGGAAAACGCAAAGAGATCCCGTCAGGAGGGAATTCCTGATGGGACAGAGACGACGCCCACAACCAAAGCGGTTGCCATCGAAACTCTTACAGATTCGAAAAGGACTCGGCCTCACGCAAGATCAAATGGCGGACAAGCTCAAGCGAGTCAAAACGCCGCCTAGCAGCGGCGCAATTTCAAGATTTGAGAAGGGTGAGCGGGAACCGTCGCTTTTGGTGTTGCTTGAGTATGCACGGTTGGGCGGTACATCTACGGATGTGCTGATTGACGACAAGTTGAACCTTCCATGATTAGAGATGGGAAGGCTTCAGCGTGACGGCATCGAAAGTAATCCTCGCAACCTCTCCTTGAGAATCGCTTCCTTGGGCGTTTTAGCGCCGCCGGTTAACCAATCGTGAACCTTTCCGAGCGTGACGGTATGCGTAACGGAGGTTCGCATCTCCACGTCTATCTTGCTCGCTCGCCCTGGCTCGCATCCGTGTTGCCGGAATGTCCTGACTGCTAGCGCAGTCGCCTCGTACAAACTGTCCGCGTCAACCTCAACGGTATGTCGCATTCCGTCAGTGTCCAGATAAGAAACAATGCAGCCAGCCATGGCGCGAAGTTTGTCAACTTCGGCCTGTTGCATCAATGAAACAGAGATTCGCTCGCGAGTTCGGCAAAATACCACAACGTAACCTGAGCGGATAACTCGCCCGATTACGAAACTCACATGAACACACGCGAACATCCGTTAACGTGTGTGCACGTGACTCTATTTTGTTGTGTACTTAGCGCTATTTGTGCATCAGAATTGTCTTCTAGAAGGCCGCAAGGTTCTTCTAGAAACGGCAACTTGAACGTGCATAGGTAACGGTACTTAAGAATGATTTCGATTGATTCAAAAGTTGTATCGATCACTGAGCCTAGAGTGATGATGAGGGTGATGAAACGATATCATCACCCCGATACGGCTAACGCCGCAATCTCTACCGAGATTAAACGAAGTTCGCCCCCACGCCTGCTACCGCAGGCTGAGGGTAATTTCCGCCAGCAGGTTTATGAGCAATAGGTGGCGGCTTCGCTGACGCTTCGGTTCTCTCCCGGTTAGCACTTGGAATCGAACAAATTACCCTCAGCCTGCACTAGCACTCCTCAAGCACTGCCGACCGTCAGGCTTTCGGGCTCGCTAACGCTTCGGGCGTGGGGGCGAACGGGGCGTTGAAATGAACGTTATTCGAAAGAGGAACGAATGGCGAAATTAGAAGAAATAAAAAAAGGGTCTCCTGATCAGGATGACCCTAATAATGTAAAGACGGCGCGACCAGCAACGCGTGTGCTACAGCCTCTTTATTTCCAAGAGTCTAAAACTCTCCATCTGAGGCTCGACAGCAGCGCGCTGCTCCTCAGTCAATTGGTTGAACAGCCAGTAGCACCAATCGACATAGACCAACGCTACGTCGGGATTCCGTCGTACATCAGTCACAAAATCCTGCATAGGGAAATCTTGAGGAATATGTTTGAAAACAAGCGGAGTCATCTGCGTAAGCATAGCTTTCCCTTTACGGCATCATTGAGTTGTGATTTGGAAGTTTGGAACTTCAGAAAGGACTACCGTGCACAATACTGATAACGTCAATCTTGTCAATGGATCGTGGTCCCAGCTGTGGTCCGGCTTAATAATCGAAGCACAGCGTTCGGTTGATTGGTTTTGTGCGCTGCCTTGGTGGGCACAGAGTGCTCTAGTCATTACCGCGCTCGGTGTTCTCGTTGTCTTGCTTCAGTGGCTTGGTGTCGGGAATTGGCTTCTTCGTCAGCTCGATGAGTTTGCTGAAGATAACCGGAAGACGCGTGAAAAGTATGAAAGAGAAGAAGAGCTGAGGCGCGACAAACAAGAGCAAGAGCGCACCTCCTTCCATAAACGCCGCTGGACCAGAGAGGAAGCAGCGTTAGAAATTAAGAAATACAATCGAGAACTCGAACGCGCAGACATCACCCCATATCATCGGCAGCCTCACCTCCGACACCTTTCAATTGAGGAAATTCATCAACGGATAGATTTCTTGGAGGCAGGACACTTCCACAGAGAGACCAGACAACGCGACCGGAACCGTTCCTATCTTTCGGACGCAGATCGCAAAAACGAGTATGAACAGTGGTGTGACAGACAAAGAAAGAAGCAGTTAGACGCCATCTTGGGCAAAGATAGGCTAACTCATGCGCAACAGTCGCACATGCAGTATCAACGGCTCAAACGAATAGAAAATTATTGGGAAGACAAGAAGTTCACCGGTCCGCCTAACGACTGGGATTCCGACTGAGAGTTAACATGAGAACAAACGACCTTTTATTAGGTTTCACTCATAAGAACGCAGATCCCTTTTCTACCCCCGAGAAATTGTGGTTGCCGGAAGCAGACCGGCACAGAACGCACATGCTGATTCTTGGCACGCCGGGTTCGGGCAAGTCCAAATTCCTTGAGTGGATGATACGGCAAGATATTGAGAACTGCCGGGGTCTTTGTCTCTTGGACATTCACGGCGAACTCTATGAACAAGTGAAAAACTGGCTTGGTTATAACTACTCACTTATGCGCGACGTGATATTGCTTGACGTATCGCAGGGTGAACATATCAAAGGCTTCAATCCCTTTCGGCCAAAGCGCGGCGTTACCGTCGATGTGCAAGTGGATGCAATGGTGCAGGCGCTGATGCGTGTGTGGGGCCAAGCGAACACGAATGAGACCGACCAGCGAGAAATTCGTGAGGACATCATCGCATCTATTTCCGAGCCGGTCGTCGTATCAGCTTGGCAAGAATTGCAAAACCTGCGAAGCAGAGGCCAGTGGCGAGACGAAGTTCTATCAACCGAAAACCGTCTCTTTAGGCTCGCTCGATCAAAGACAATACAACGGTTCATGGGTGTAGACGATGACGCCTTCAATTTGGATCTGTTGGACGTAATGGAGCGAGGAAAGATCTTGTTGGTGAATCTCAAGCAATCGACACATCTGTCACGCGACAATGCAAACACATTCGCCAACCTGTTACTCAACGATTTCTTTCAGACGGCAATCATGTTTCGCGGTAAGTCTCAGTTGGGGCATGAGCCGACTCCTTTTCACTTGTATTTGGACGAATGGCAAAACATTGTGACGCCTGATATCGAAACGATTCTTGCTCAGGCCAGAAAGTTTGGTTTGCTTCTCACGCTGGCGAATCAAGACCTCTCGCAAATCGCCAAAGCCTTTAGCGATAGCTTTGTTAATACGCTCCTGAGTTGTTGCCAAATCAAAGCATGTTTTGGCGGGCTGAACCGAAACGACGCGAATCGGATGGTTGATGAAATGCTTGCGGGTCAGATCGATTTGGATGAAACGAAACACCTTCTTGAAGCTACCAAGTTTTGGCCCAGGTATGCCCGCGACACCGTGTTTACTTCTGCACACTCTACCAGCAAGTCGGAAACCTACATGACAGGCAAGAGCAGTAGCAGCGCTTCAGGAACCGCCTTGGGAAACGGCGCAGCTGTCGGCCATCAGTGGACTACTGAGGGATGGATTCCGTCAACGGAAAGTACAAGCAGTATCGAAAGTGCCCACTCAGCTGACGCTCAAGGCGTTTCGGATGGTTGGGGCCACTCAGTCGGTTCGTCAGAAGCAGAGGCTATGGCGGACATTCCTATTCTTGTACCTGAGCCGTTTCAAGAAGTCATCAGTAGAACAACCTATTCGCTTGAGGAACAAAGATTCCGATGGAGCGATAGGTTTATGACCCAAAGCCAACGTCATTGCTACATCAAGCTTCCCGGACAAAACACCATCGGTATGGAAGTGCCACGCGTGCGGGACTATTACGTCTCTCCCGAGACGCTTACCGAATACGAGCGAGATATCGGCAAGCTAAATGAAGTAAAGGAAGCGCAAGAAGTGGACATTCTAATCGCAAACCGACCTTCACTGTTTGTAGAGGCAAGGAAGGCAGAAGAGCCAACCGAGCCACAGGATGAGGATCTATTTGAATGACTAACATATCTATTCAATCGGGCTTTCAGCTTGCCGCTGGGGACATAGAGATTCTTAGCCTCCTCTATGAATACCGATTTCTCCATATCGGGCATCTGATTGCGCTCACCGGGCGGCGACATCAGATGATACATCGCCGCTTGCTGAAACTCGTTGAGCGGCGGTTCATTGCCCGCATAACTCCTCCCGCGCACAAGCATATTTATACGCTTGGCCGGACTGCCGCCTCCGTTCTTGTTGAGCAGGGAATAGCACCGCTAGAGTTCATTGACGCGCGATTGCGTCATCATGAACTCAAGGAACTGTTCCTCAAGCACACACTTATGATTGTCGATTTGCATGTCGGGCTTGCTCGTGCAACTCGTGATAGCCACGCTCGGCTGGTTGCTTGGATGCAGGGTCAAGATTTATATGACCGCGTGACATTTCGCGAGGAGGCTAAAAACGTGAGACTACCGGTCAGGCCGGACGCCTTTTTTACGCTGGAAGATGCCACGCGCGATCCCGGCAAAAATCGTCTTCACTTTATGCTTGAGGCCGATCGCTCAACGACGACGCATGAGCGATTTTTGAAAAAGATAAAAGCGTACTGGCACTATTTCAATCAAGAATTACATACCAAAAAATACTCGATAAAATCGTTTCGCGTCGTGACCGTGGCGCTGACGATGGAGCGAGCTTTGAACTTGCGCCAAGCGGCAGAACACATCCTCCCGCAAACGATGCGCAAATATTTTCTGTTTGCGCCACTTCACGAATTTCTGAATTCGCCGCTCGGGAATATTTGGAGCATTCCCCATGACCCGCAGCGGTACAGTTTTATTCCAAGTGTGGTAGCGCCCGCAGAGCGCTTCACCTTATAGACCCACGCCGCCTTCGCAGCCAAAGCGCCATTGTGGGTTCAGGGGCGCGATCGCTTCTCGCTCTCTCATTCTAGCCGCCGTTCTCGCTTGTCAAGGTAGTTCCTGCGGACTCCACCTTGAACAATCTGCGCATGCGGCGGCTCTCACTCGTTCGCAGCGAAGCATCCGCTGCCCACGGCCTCGTCGAACCGTTGGTACATATTCAAAAACATCTATGGTGACTTATATGCAGGCGATTGATGCCTGGCTGAATGAGTTGCTGGCCGTGCAGGGAGTCGAGAACGAGGCTCAATGGTTTGCCCGCGTGAAGCCGGAGATTCGGGCGAAGCTTTTGGAGTCCTACCGCAACGGCCAGAAGGCGTGCCCGAAGTGCTCGCCTCCCAAGCCCCGCTACGCTGGCAAGAAGGCCCGGCATCAGGAATAGACCCGAAGCCCCGTGAAAGCTCACGGGGCTTTTTTGTTAATCGCTTGAAGGCTGCTGCGGCGGCTCCCACCCACCCTGCGGACAATCTTTGAAACTCTGAAAAACTATCGGGCAGTGTAGATCCCTGTGTAGATGAGATCGCGGGCGTGGTATAATGCCCGCACGTTCTTCAGGAAAAGTGGTGAGCCGAGCAGGACTCGAACCTGCGACCCACTGGTTAAAAGCCAGTTGCTCTACCGACTGAGCTATCGGCCCACGAATGAAAGCAGTTTAAGGTTTCAAGTTTGAGGTTTCAAGTTCAGCGGCGCTGAATGAAACGGTGCGCATGCAATCTGCGTTCAAATCTCAAATCTCAAATCTCAAATCTCCAGACTACCCTCTCAGCCATTTCGCCAGCGCTGACTCGCGCACGATGATCGTTTGTGAACGATCTGGGCCAGTCGAAACCAAACCGATCTCAACGCCGATGTGATTCGAAAGGAAGTTGATGTATTCGCGCGCCTTAGGCGGCAATTCGCTCAAGTCCGTTACGCCCAGCGTCTGAGACTTCCATCCAGGGAGCGTTTCGTAAATTGGTTCGACCCGACGCAGATCTTGCGACACCGAGGGAAGGGAATCGCACTTCTTTCCGTTAAGGTTGTAACCAACGCAAACCTTAATTTCATCGAGCGCATCGAGCACGTCGAGTTTGGTCAGCGCAACGGAAGTGAAGCCGTTAATCTCAGCCGCGTAGCGCGTCGCGAACGCGTCGAACCATCCGCACCGCCGCGGACGTCCCGTTGAAGCGCCATACTCGCGACCACGCTCGCGAATCAATTGCCCCAACTCGGCTTCGCTTTCAAGCATCTCGGTCGGAAACGGCCCTTCACCGACGCGCGTCGTGTAAGTGCGAACGATACCGAGCACGCCGCTGAGATGCTTCGGCGCTAATCCGGTTCCCACCAATGCGCCACCAACAACCGTGCTCGAGGAGGTCACAAACGGATAGGTCCCGTGATCGACGTCGAGCAAAGTCGCTTGCGCGCCTTCGAGCAAAATTGTTTCACCACGCGCTGCCGCCACATTCAAGAAATGAGTTGTGTCGCAGATGAATGGCGCGAGACGCTCGACGACCGTTGAAGTCTCTTCAATGATTGTCTTCGCATCCAGCGGTTCGCCGCCGTAGGCAACGATAATCCGATTCGCATCTTCCAGATTGCGTTCGATTCGAGAGCGGAGCACGTCAGGTACGAGCGCGTCGGCGACACGAAGTCCGCGGCGGCCGGCTTTGTCTTCGTAAGCTGGACCGATTCCGCGTAACGTCGTGCCTACTTTTTCATTGCCGAGCCTCTCTTCACTCGTGTGATCGAGCGCGCGATGATAGGGCAGAATCAAATGCGCGCGCGAACTTACTTTCACTCGCTCGGGTGTAATCGTGATGCCCTGACCCATCAGGCGATCCGCTTCTTCAAAGAACGCTTTCGGATCGATCACCATGCCGTTGCCGAGCACGCATGTCTTGCCTTCGTGGACTATGCCTGAGGGCAGCAGGTGAAGGACGAACGATTGATTGCCGATCTGAACTGAATGACCGGCATTGTGGCCGCCCTGGTAGCGGACGATAACATCGAACCGCTCGGCGAGCAGATCGACAATTTTGCCCTTTCCTTCATCGCCCCACTGGGCGCCGATGACAGCGATAACCATAGAAGCAGAGGTCAGAGAAGTCAGAGAACGGAATCCAATCTCTGATTTGAAATTTCAAATTTCAGATTCCAGAAATGGACACAAAACAAGCGCGGCTGAGTATGAAGAGATATCAGCCGCGCCCGTAGTTCAGTTACGCACGAATGATTCTCGCGATCAGGCGGCCGTAGCCGCGCCGATGTGCTTGTCAATCATGCGAGAGATTGCAGCTTCAGACGTCGCGCCAACGACGCGCTCTTCTTCGCGGCCGTTCTTGAAGAGAATCAGTGTCGGAATGCCTTTGATCCCGAACCGCTGCGAAACAGACGGGTTGTCATCCACATTCAATTTAACCACGCGTGCGTTGCCTGCGTATTTCTCGGCGACAGCCTCAACGGTCGGCGCCAGCATCCGGCACGGCGCGCACCAAGCGGCCCAAAAATCAACCAGCACGGGCTGATCGGAACCAAGTACGTCAGTTTCAAAACTGCTATCGCTAACTTCTTTTACATTGTCACTCATGAAAAACTCCTTCTGTTCTTTCTATTGAATTAGTCGTCAATGACTGCTGATCATTACTGCGGGCCGGGCATCTCGTTATAAAGCTGGATGTATTTTCTGGCTGCGGCCGACCACGAAATATCGGTGGTCATTCCGTTTTGTTGAATCGTCTTCCAAACTTCCGCCTGGTTATAAAAGTAAAGCCCTTCGCGGATTTTTTCAAGCATAGCCGGGGCTGAGTACGGGCCGAATTTGAGTCCGTTCCCAGAACCGGTTGTAGAATCGAAATTCTGAACCGTATCATCGAGCCCCCCGGTTGCTCGGACAACCGGAACCGTCCCGTAACGCATGCTGTACATTTGATTCAAGCCACACGGTTCATACAGCGAGGGCATCAGGAAAAGATCGGCGCCGGCTTCGATTTGGTGTGCGAGCGGTTCGCCGGCAAAACCCTTGTAAATCCCTACGCGATGCGGCGCCACGTCGTGCCAGCTCTGCAAAAAATCTTCGTATTCTTTTGCCCCCGCACCCAGCGCGATGAAGAAAGCGCCGGTGTCGAGAATTCCACGCGCGGCATCGCGAATCAGATCGTAGCCCTTCTGCGCTACAAGTCGCGAGATGATCGCGATAATCGGACGTTCGGGTTCTTGCGGCAAGCCAAAACGGCGCAAGAGATCGAGTTTGCATTCAAGCTTTCCGCTCAAGTCGTCCGCAGAGAAATTCGCCGCGATGTGCGGGTCGGTTTCGGGATTCCATACTTCGTAATCGACACCGTTGGCGATTCCCGCGAGCCGATCGCTGCGTGCCCGCATCAACCAATCGAGACCGTATCCTTGTTCGGGAGTTTGAATCTCGCGGGCGTAACGTGGACTGACAGTCGAGAGCGCGTCGGCGGACATCGCGCCGGCTTTTAAAGCTGAGGCCGCGCCGTTAGACATGAACACATTCTTCTCGTCGCTGAATCCGAGCCACCACAAATCCTGTGGATCGAACAGACCTTGATACGCAAGATTGTGAATTGAAAAAAGGATCTTTGTCGGCGCGAAAAATTGATCGTGTCGCCGCAATCGTTTCATCTCAACCGACGCAAAGCCGGTCTGCCAATCGTTGCAGTGCAGGACGTCGAGCGGTTTGTCGAGCTTGCGCGCCAGCGCGATGGCCGCGCGGCAGAAGAAAGCAAATCGCTCATGATCGTCTGCATCGCCATAAATTTTTCCACGATTGAAATAACGCGGCGCCTCGACAAAGTAAGCCGGCGCGACCAATTCATCGCTCTGCCAGACGCGAACGCGCGCGGCTCTGCCACGCCAGAAAGCACCGAGTTCATCGTCGAAAAGTTTCAGACCGCTGCGATCGATCTGATCGTAAAGCGGAAGGATGAGAAGTGAATCGACACTCTCGGCATGCAGGGCTTTGGTTAGCGCGCTGGAAACATCAGCGAGTCCGCCGACTTTAGCGAAGGGAACTGCTTCCGGTGAAAGGATGGCGACGCGCATGAAGCGAGTGACAAGTGACCGGTGATAAGTGACAAGACTCTTAACTCATCACCTGTCACCCATCACGCGTCACCGTTCTTTAGGTTTGCATCGAAGCGAGAAACTCGGCGTTGCTCTTCGTTTTTTCCAGACGCTCGAGCACGACTTCCATCTGCTCAGTCGGCGAGAGCGGGTTCAGAACGCGACGCATGACCCAGACGCGACTGAGATCATCCTTCGGAATTAACAGCTCTTCCTTGCGCGTGCCGGAACGTTGCAGATCGATTGCCGGGAACAGACGCTTGTCGCTCAAGCGACGGTCGAGATGGATTTCGGAGTTACCGGTTCCCTTGAACTCTTCGAAGATTACGTCGTCCATGCGCGAGCCCGTGTCGATCAGGGCGGTCGCGATGATCGTCAGCGAGCCGCCTTCTTCGATATTGCGTGCGGCGCCGAAAAATCGCTTCGGACGCTGCAACGCATTCGAATCGATACCGCCAGAGAGAATCTTTCCACTGGGCGGAACGACGGCGTTGTGCGCGCGCGCGAGGCGCGTGATCGAATCGAGCAGAATAACGACGTCGCGCTTGTGCTCGACGAGGCGCTTGGCTTTCTCGATTACCATATCCGCAACCTGCACGTGCCGCGTCGGCGGTTCGTCGAAGGTCGATGAAATAACTTCACCCTGAACCGAGCGCTGCATGTCGGTGACTTCTTCCGGCCGTTCATCGATCAGCAGGACGATCAAAGTGACTTCGGGATGATTCTGGGCAATCGAATTCGCGAGTGTTTGCAGCAGCATGGTTTTGCCGGTGCGGGGCGGCGAAACAACTAGCGCGCGCTGGCCCTTGCCGATCGGCGTCACCAGATCGATCACGCGAGCTGAAAGATTATCCGGGGTGACTTCCATCTTGAGCATCTCGTCCGGATAGAGGGGCGTCAGGTTGTCAAAGAAAACTTTTTCGCGCGCCTGTTCGGGCGATTCAAAGTTGATTGCTTCAACTTTGATTAGCGCGAAATAACGTTCACCTTCTTTCGGCGGACGAATCTGGCCGCTGATCGTGTCGCCAGTGCGCAGGTCAAACTTGCGAATCTGGGACGGCGAAACGTAGATGTCGTCCGGGCCCGGCAGATAGTTGTATTCCGGCGCGCGCAGAAAGCCGAAGCCATCGGGCAGCGTCTCAAGCACGCCTTCGGAAAAGATCAACCCGCTTTTTTCCGTCTGCGCTGCCAAAACTTTGAAGATCAGTTCCTGTTTTCGCATCCCCGTGGCACCCGGAACGTCCATCGTCTTGGCAACCTGAGTGAGCGCCGAGATTGACATGTCTTTCAGCGCAGACAGATTGAAAATTTCCGGGTTTCCGTCGCGACTTATTGAGGCTTCAGCTGGCGCTTCGGCGGTCGCTATGCCGCCTCCGTTGTCACCGTTCCCGCCGTTGTTTGTTCTTCTTTTATTTGCCATATCAGTTCTTTCGTGCGCAGCAGGTGCGCCGCGCTTCATCGGGTCTTTGTTGTGTCAGTTGATTTCAAATACGCCGGTCAAAGGGAAAGTTTCCGCGCGGTGTGTTAGGAAGCTCGTGTGGGGGCTTCCTGCCGCAATGATCGATCTCAACCAGTCTCTCCGTCAGAGGTCGGAATCCACAGGACTGCGGTCGCTTAATTTGGATGCCGGTTGACGGGGAATGCGTGGTCTCAGGTCAGATTCGAGTTCAGCCAAGTCTGGTGCGACGCCGGGCTGCTGTTCACCTTTACTTCGGAAATCACATTCTAAACCAAGTTTCAAAAATCGCAAGTCCAGATAGGGGCCGAAGCTTTCTTTCCATCTAACGCTTCAGCGACTTTTCGATTGCGCCCCAAAGTTGATCACGTCCTCGTCGTTCGGTCGCAGAATAAATCAAAACCTGCGTAGAGTTGAATGCGCGTGCGATGCGATCCATGTTCTTTCGCAATTCGTTGTTCGAAAGCTTGTCGGCTTTTGTGGCGACGATTAAATGTGGCTTCTGATGATGCTTGAGCCACTCGTGGAGCTGCAAATCCTGTTTCGAGGGTTCGTGACGCGAATCTACGATATGAATTGATAGCACAAGCTGTTCGCGCTGCGCAAGGTAATCCCCGGCGGCTTTGCCCCATTCCGCTTTGATTGTTTTCGGCGCCCGCGCATATCCGTAACCCGGAAGATCGACAAAGCGAAACTGTTGATTAATCAAATAGAAGTTAAGCGATTGGGTTCGACCCGGTGTCGACGATGTCCGCGCGAGACCTCGGACGCCGAGCAGGGAATTGATTAAGCTTGATTTGCCAACGTTTGAGCGGCCGAGGAAGGCGATTTCGCGCAGATTGTCGTGTAGCCAATCAGTTTCCTTGAATGCGCTCTTGATGAATTCGGCGCTCGTTACTTTCATCGACTTAACGAGCGCCTCCTTCCGTCATGCTCGATCGCGCAACTTACGATGCCGCGGCTTGAGTTTTCGCCGTGCGCATCTCTGCGAACTTCGCCATCCGCTCGCGCATCGCCGGCAGTTTGGTCTCGATTTCCGGAATCCGTTTGACTACCGTTTCCAGGTTCTTCAGGAATTCCGGGTTATCAAACATCTTGCGGATATCTTCGAGCACCGGCTGGACCTTCATATAGACAAAGATGTGCTCGCCATTGGTTTGATTGAAGAGCTCTTCATCAATGGCCCCATTAGTCACCATCGCGCAGGCCATGTCCCAGTAGGAAATAACCATGCGAAAGTGTCCGCTGTGCTCGCCCATCATGGTCTCCATGACATCCTGAATGCTGGTGGGATTGAATGTAAACAGCCAGTTGCGCGCTTCGCGCATGGTCGCCTCGCGCCGCAGGTCGTAAAGTTTCAGAATCAGATCTGCTTCTTCGGTTTTACCCATTTCGTTTGCTCCCTTTTCGAAAGATCATTTGGCCAAGACAAACCTCAACAGGGAAGTCTGCCCACTAACTCAAAACTGAAAACTAAGAACTGAAAACTGTTTGAAGCTACTGCTCAGCAGGTGTTTGCAAGCCCTGCGGCGGTGGCTCAGTCGTCCACAACGGCGGCGCTTGGACTGCGACTTCGGAAGCTGTCGAGTCTTCCAGCGCCAGCGCGATGACTTCGTCAATCGTCTCGACCAGTTTGATGGTCAGCACGTTGCGGACTTCCTCCGGCACCTCCGGCAAATCTTTTTCGTTGTCCTTCGGCATGATGATCGTGTCGATACCGAAGCGATGCGCGGCCAGAAGTTTTTCTTTCACGCCGCCAATTGGAAGCACGCGGCCACGCAAGGTTATTTCTCCGGTCATCGCGACGTTCTTGCGCACCGCGGCGCGCATCAGCGCGGAAGCCATCGCGGTCGCCATCGTGATTCCCGCGGACGGCCCATCTTTCGGAATCGCGCCTTCGGGAATGTGAATGTGCAGGTCGCGCTTACGAATGAAATCCAAACTCATCCCGAGCCGTTCCGCGCGGGCCTTAATGCAAGTCAGCGCGGCCTGGGCCGATTCTTGCATCACGTCACCGAGTTTACCGGTCAACGTCACCGCGCCACGACCTTTCACGAGTGTCGCTTCGATTTGTAGAACTTCTCCGCCGACTTCGGTCCAAGCCAAGCCGGTTGCCAAACCGATTTCGCTTTCGGCGGCGACGCCTTGCTGTCGGAACTTAATTGGGCCAAGCATTTCATTCACGCGGCCCGCGCCGATCACATCTTTGAAATCGGCGGCAACGTTTTCAGCAACGAACTTGCGCGCGATCTTGCGGCAGCACGATCCGATTTCGCGTTCGAGGTTACGCACACCTGATTCACGCGTGTAGTGCCGAATGATTTCCAGGATTCCGTCGTCAGTAAATTCGAATTGCTCGTCCCGCAATCCATTTGATTCCGCTTGCTTCGGAATCAAGTGACGCTTAGCAATTTCGAGCTTCTCGCGTTCGGTGTAACCGGAAAGGCGGAGTACTTCGAGACGATCCTGCAGCGCCGGCGGAATCGTGTGCAGCACGTTTGCCGTCGCGATGAAGAAAACTTTTGAGAGATCGTACTCCACGTCGAGGTAGTGATCCTGAAACATGTAATTCTGTTCAGGGTCGAGAACCTCGAGCAAAGCCGCGCTCGGATCGCCGCGAAAATCGGTTCCTAACTTGTCGACCTCGTCGAGCAGCAGCACGGGATTCACGGTTCCGGCTTTCTTCATCATTTGAATAATTTGGCCGGGCAGCGCGCCAATATACGTGCGACGGTGACCGCGAACTTCCGCTTCATCGCGAACCCCGCCGAGCGATAGGCGCACAAACTTTCTTCCGGTCGCGCGCGCAATCGATTTGCCGAGGCTGGTCTTGCCAACTCCCGGCGGACCAACAAAGCAGAGAATCGAACCCTTGGGATTTTTCACCAACTGACGAACTGCCAGATATTCAAGAATTCGATCTTTAATTTTTTCGAGGCTGTAGTGATCCTCGTTGAGAACTTCTTCTGCTTTCGTCAGGTCCCGGATCTCTTTCGATTTTTGTTTCCACGGCACGCTGACCAGCCAATCGATGTACGTGCGTGAAACCGTGCCTTCGGCTGACATCGGCGGCATCGCTTCCAGACGATGCAGTTCCTGAAGCGCTTTCTCTTTCGCTTCGTCGGTCATGCCGGCTTCTTCGATTTTCTTTTTCAGCTCGTCGAGTTCGGCTCGTTCATCCTTGCGGCCTAACTCTTTGTGAATCGCTTTGATTTGCTCGTTGAGGTAATACTCTTTCTGCGCCTTTTCCATCTGCCGCTTGACGCGGGTTTGGATCGTGCGATCGAGCTGTCGCTTTTCGAGTTCAACTTCTAGAATTTCAATCAAGCGAGCCAGGCGCGCCTGCGCCGAAAACAATTCAAGCAGACCTTGCTTGTCCTCCACCGAAATCCGAAGCTGCGACGCCAGCGCATCAGCCATGTGCGAAGGATCGGCGTTGCGCATCGCAGTTTGCAGCGCGTCAGGCTGTACGTCCGGCGCCAAACGCAAGTGCTGCTCGATCAATTGCGCGATCTTCTGTACGAGCGCGTCAGTACGCACACCTTCTTCATTCACGACCGGCGCGCGCCGCACCATCGCGGTGAAAGCGCCGCCGTCGTTTTCGACGCGAATCGTCGTCGCCCGCTCGCGGCCTTCGACCACGACCTTGATTTGTCCGTTCTCCTGTCGCTGCGATTGCAGGATGCGTGCGATTGTGCCGACGAGATAAATCTGATCTGGGTTCGGCTCATCGACCGTCGCGTCGTGCTGCGTCGACAGAAAGATCGTCCGATCCGACGCGAGCGCCTTTTCGAGCGCGCGCACAGAGCCGGGGCGGCCTATCTTGAAAGCGACTTTGGTGAAAGGAAAGATCACAACGTCGCGAATCGGCACCATCGGATAACGCGCGATGTCGGCAGGGGTTCGGTCTGAATATTCGTCCATGATTTTTACTGCGGGCGTGAATAACTGAGAAAAGAGACTCCTAAAAATGCCGGGCCTAACAACTAAACGACGAATGAGGCCGCTCTCTCGAAAATGAGTCCCCTCGTCGCGGGGCTTCGCGAAGGCCGTGGAATTGTAAGGAAATCAGCGACGCCGGCTAGTCTTTAAGTTGCTCGCGCAGATTCAGATTCCGCACCAGCCGATGCAGATAATTTGGATGGAGTCCAAGTAATTTCGCGGCCGCGGTGTAACTTCCTTTCGATTTCCTGATTGCGTCAAGGATGATTTGCTTCTTCGTGCTGGTAACGCTTTCGTGATAACCGGCACCCGGGCTAAGCGTTTCGGGTGCGTTTATTTCCAGAATCGCTTCCGGCAAATCCTCTGGCAGGATTGAATCAGTTGCTCCCATCACGACCGCGCGCTCGATCGCATTTTCCAACTCGCGAACGTTGCCCGGCCAATCGTACTTGATCAAAAGTTGTTGAGCCTCAGGAGAGATGCCGTTTACTTTTCGGTTGCACTTGTCCGCATACTTCGCGCGAAAGAAATTCGCCAGCATCGGAATGTCAGCCACGCGGTCGCGCAGCGCCGGCATGTTTAGCTCGACCACGTTCAGACGAAAATAAAGGTCCTGCCGAAATGATCCCTTCACAATCGCTTCATCGAGATTCTGATTCGTCGCCGCGAGCACGCGAATGTCGACTTTGATTGGGCGCGTGCCGCCGACGCGCTCGAACTCGCGTTCCTGCAGCACGCGCAGCAGTTTGCTTTGCAGCGCTGGCGAAAGTTCCGCGATCTCATCAAGGAAAATTGTTCCACCGTCAGCGATCTCCAGCCGGCCTTTGCGTTGATTCAGGGCGCCGGTAAACGCGCCTTTCTCATGACCGAACAATTCGCTTTCAAGCAGTGATTCCGCCAGCGCAGCGCAGTTTACGGCGACGAACGGCTTCGTTGCGCGCTTGCTATTTTGATGAATTGCGCGCGCGGCCAATTCTTTTCCCGTACCGCTTTCGCCGGAAATCAGCACAGTTGATTCTGTCGCTGCGCACTTGGAGATGAACTGATAAATGTGCTGCATCGGCGCACTCTCGCCGACCATGTTGTGATCAAGGTTGGCCTCGACGAGTAGACGTTGATTTTCGTTCTCGAGATTTTCGAATTGCCGCGCGTTTTGAATTGCCACTGCAGCGATCGCGCCCACCGCAGTGACCAACTGCAAATGACTCTCGTCAAAGCGAACGTCGGGAACGTCTGTGTCGAGATAGATCACCCCAAGAGTTCGACCGAGCATCACCAGCGGCACGCAAAGAAGCGATCGCGAATGCGCAGCAATCAAACTATCAGTGTGCAACGCTTCGTTCTTTTCGGCGTCGGTCACCAGCAGCGCGGCATTGTCGCTCATTACGCGCCGCACGACCGTGGTGCTCACGGTTACTTTCTTGTTCGGGCCATAGACTCGATCGAGGCCGAATATTGAAGTGAACGCGTCCTGGGGATCAGTTCGTTCGCCGCTCAATAGAATTGCGCCGTGACGAGCAGGGACTACTTCGAAGATCAGCTCCAACAGACGCTCCTGCAATTCTTCGACGCCGCGAATCGCGTTTATCGTGGTGCTAACTTTCAGCAGGGCGCTCAAGTCGCGGGCCATCATTCCCATCGCGTCGGCATAAGTCATGCGCACGCTTACGCCGCTATCGATTTGGCTATCGTCAAAGCGAATTTCGCTGGTGCGCGCGGGTTCGTCCGTGTCTTCGAACAGAAAGAAAAACTGCGACTCGCCGATGCGAACACGATCGCCATGCTGAAGCTCGCGCTTCTTGATCGGCAGATCGTTAACAAATGTTCCGTTGCGGCTGCCGAGGTCGGCGATGAAAAACTTTTCACCGTCTTTTTCGATCATCGCGTGCCGGCGCGAGACCGAAGCAGTTGAGATTTGTAAGGTCGCCCCGGCTTGCCGGCCGATAATCACAGGTCCGTCAGCCATAGAAATGAGCGTGTCTTCGAGCTTGCCGGTAATGGCGGCGATTCGCGGTTTCATGGGGCCTCGCGACGAATCAGAGAGTTGTGCGCGCCAAGTCTACGCGCGTTAGCCCCGTGCTGCAAGAAATTTTGCAATGCAAAAATGTGGGAAGACGGAGCGGCGCGACCTGATGGTGAATGTTACTGCGAATGATGAGGCTCAGCCGTCACCCTATCTGATCAGCGAATCGCTCTATCCGATCAGATATAGAAACCGGTTGAAGTTTACTTCGCGTTTCGCTTGCTAAATCAATTGCAGCTCGTGCCGAAACTCTTCACCGACTCGTGTTTGCACCGGCGGGCGTGGTCATCTCAGTTCGGATCGCAACTCTGGCACGTCGTTAGCACATACGCAACGCCATAAAGTTTGAAGGTCGACAAATTCGACCAGGCCCGCAAGGGCGAAGGAGGATGAAATGGCAAGACAACTTCTCAAGGGACTGACCATGTTAATGCTGATTGTCGGAATGGCTTTGGCGACCGCGGCGGTTGCGAATGGGCAAACAAACAAGCGCATCGTTGCGGATGTCCCGTTTGACTTCATCGCAGGAACCAAAGAATGCCAGTCGGGCAAGTACGATGTTCGCGTCATCAATGGCGTAGACCTGATGGGGATTCGAAGTGCCGATCGTGCCGAACAGGTGCTTGGGTTCGCGCATCCAAGCAACAGCGCCAAGAATGGACCAGCTCTGAACGCGAAGCTTGTGTTTCATCGTTACGGCGACACGTATTTTCTGTCGCAGGTTTGGATGGCGGGAGAAAATACTGGTCGTGAATTGAGCAAGTCGCGTCGCGAGCGAGCAATCGGACGCGAGCTTGGAAAGATTGCGTCAGTGCGCGGTGACAAGAGTCCGCTGTACGAAGTTGTCGAAATTATTGTGGAACGCTAACCGAAACTGCCACGCGACAAGGAGCGGGTTCTCACGCTCGCCCCCGTAGAAAAACGGCAGCCCGTTTCACCCGGGCTGCCGTCGTCGTTTTTGAACTTAGTTTTGTTTACGCCGCCGCGTCGTCCACACCCGCAAGTCCTTCGCCGGGCATTGCGCGATGACGTTCAACCATTTC
Source organism: Acidobacteriota bacterium (assembly GCA_003222895.1). Lineage (GTDB taxonomy): Bacteria > Acidobacteriota > Blastocatellia > Pyrinomonadales > Pyrinomonadaceae > UBA11740. The sequence goes on from QHXI01000003.1 coordinate 17,861, forward strand.
ACTGGTAATCACAAATTCCTTGACGCGCTTTTGCGATGGCAGTGTGTACATTGCTTCCAGCAGAAGTTCTTCGAGGATCATCATCAAGCCGCGCGCTCCGACTTTCCTTTGCAACGCCTGTCCGGCGACGGCGCGTAGCGAGTCGTCAGTGAAGCGCAGCTTGACGCTGTCGAAGTCGAACTTCTTCTGGTACTGCCGCACCAAAGCGTTCTTCGGTTCCGTGAGAATCTTTACGAGCGCAGCTTCATCCAATTCATGCAGTACGCCCGCCACGGGCAAACGGCCCACGAATTCAGGAATCAATCCATAGCGAATCAAATCTTCCGGTTGGACGTGCGCCAGCGCATCCGCCTGGCGTTGCGCGCCGGATTTTACTTCAGCATGAAAACCGAGAGACTTGTTGCGCAGCCGCCGCTCGACAACTTTCTCGAGGCCGACAAACGCGCCGCCGCAGATAAAAAGGATGTTTGTGGTGTCGACCGGGAAGAACTCCTGGTGCGGATGCTTGCGACCGCCCTGAGGTGGAACGTTGGCGATCGTGCCTTCTAAAATTTTCAGCAGCGCCTGCTGCACGCCTTCGCCCGAAACGTCGCGAGTGATCGACGGGTTTTCATCCTTGCGGCAAATCTTGTCGATCTCGTCGATGTAGATGATGCCTTGCTGCGCGCGTTCGACGTCGCCGTTGGCGGCCTGCAAGAGTTTGAGAATGATGTTCTCGACGTCTTCGCCGACGTAACCGGCTTCAGTCAAGGTGGTCGCATCGACGATTGTGAACGGGACACTCAGCATGCGGGCGAGTGTCTGCGCGAGCAAAGTCTTGCCAGTTCCCGTGGGTCCAATCAGAACGATGTTCGATTTTTGAATCTCGACATCAGCGCGACGTCGAGCCAACTCGATTCGTTTATAGTGCTGATAGACAGCGACGGCCAGGCGCTTCTTCGTTTCTTCCTGTCCGATAACGTACTCGTCGAGGAATGCTTTGATCTCGTTCGGCTTCGGAAGCGGCGGACGCGAAGCTACCGACTCGGCTTGCTGATCATCGGTGATGATCTCGTTGCAGATATCGATGCATTCGTTGCAGATATAAACGGTGGGACCTGCGATCAGTTTCTTGACTTCATTCTGCGACTTTCCGCAGAACGAGCAGCGCAGCGTGTCGTCGGTTCTTCTTACCATAAGCCTGGGGAACTCCGTTCGAGACTGTAGCGCAACTTGTTGAGTTGCGATTTCACTACCTATTTCGCAAGTTAACAACTTGCGCTACAAAAACGGTTACTCGCGGTGAGCGATCACCTCGTCTATTAAACCATATTCTTTAGCTTGTTCAGGACCTAAATATCGATCGCGCTCTACATCGAGTTCGATTTGTTCCATGCTCTGACCGGTGTGCTTAGCGAGAATTTGCGAGGTCAGTTCGCGAATGCGTATGAGTTCTTCAGCATGAATGCGCACATCGGTCGCCTGGCCCTGCATGCCGCCTGAAGGTTGATGAATGAGAATGCGAGAATTCGGCAAAGCAAAACGTTTTCCCTTGGCTCCGGCCGTCAATAACAACGCTCCCATCGAAGCGCACATCCCGACGCAGATCGTAGTGACATCTGGACGGATGAATTGCATCGTGTCGTAGATGGCCAGACCGGCGGTCACGGAGCCGCCTGGAGAATTAATGTAGACGTTGATGTCTTTCTCCGGATCCTCCGCCTCGAGAAAGAGGAGTTGCGCGACGATCAAGTTCGCAATCTGATCGTCGATCGGAGTGCCGAGAAAAATGATGTTGTCTTTAAGAAGCCTGGAGTAGATATCAAACGCGCGCTCGCCACGCGACGTTTGCTCGACGACCATCGGAATTAGTGCCATATAAAATAAGAAACGATGAGCGCGGAATGATGAACGATGAATTATGTTGATTCAGCGTTCAGCGTTCCTACTTCATCGTTTGCCGTTTCTTCCTCCCAATCTGCATCAGTTACGTTCGCATTCGCGACTAAAAAGTCGAGCGCTTTGCGATTGCGCAACCTCGGAGCGATGCTACGTTCGCCTCCCTGCTTTGTCAAGACTGATCGCACTTGTTCCGTTGTCTGTCTCGACGCATCCGCGATCGCGTTGATCTCGTCCTCGATTTCCTGATCGCTCACTTCGATCTTTTCTTCGTCGGCGATCGTTTCCAGTAGCAGCGAGCTGCGCAATTCGTAACGCGCTTGGTCCTTCAAAGAGTCGCGTGCCTTCTCCCAATCCAGTTCCGGGTTGCGGGGATCGATCCCGTGACCGATCATGTCGCGCACCACTGATTCAAAGCGGTGTTCGGTATGATGCTCAACCAAACGATCAGGCAAATCGAATTGATGCGCATCGACCAGCGATCGAAGTAGATCCGTTCGTAGTTTTCCCTCCGCTTCATTCTTCGCTTGCGCTTCCAAATCGGCGCGGATCTTTTCCGTCAATTGATCGAGCGATTCGATCTCTTCACCTAGGCTCTGGGCCCACTCGGCATCAAGATCAGGCAACTCTTTGATCCGCACTGCGTTTACCTTCACCGTGTATTCAACCTTCTTGCCGGCCAGGCCTTTTGCGCTGAAATCCTCAGGATAATCGACGGAAAACGTCTTTTCATCGTCGGGTTTCGCGCCGATGAGATTATCAGTTATCGCTTGTACGACGCCTTCGCCGCCGAGCACCACGTCGACATCTTCGACGTTGATTGGTTCAGCTTCCGGAGTGTCGACAAACTTGCCGTGAAAGTTTGCGGTGACAGTGTCGCTGACTTGCGCACCGCGATCTTCGACGGGCTGAAGCGATGCAGAACTTTCGCGCAGTTGCTCGAGCACGCGATTCACATCTTCATCTTTCACCGGGCGCGTGCGGCGCGTTTCTTCGAGGCCTTTGTATTTTCCCAGCTTGATTTCCGGCAACACATCAACGGTGACGTTGAACGTAATCGGCTTCTGTCCAAGCTGATCAAGACCTTCACTGTTGTCAAGATTAAGTTCCGGCTCACCTAAGGCTTCTATATTGTATTCGCTGACCGCTTGCTGTACCGCATCGGGAAGCAGCTCGCGCAACACTTCAGTGCGAATCTGATCTTTGAAGCGCGTGCGCACCACGCCACGCGGCGCGTGTCCGGGACGAAAGCCGGGAACGTTCGCGCCCTTTGCGTATCGATCGGTGATGCGATCGTAAACTGCGCGCACTGCATCGGCTTCGATCTCGATATCGATTTGCTTTTGAGTTGAAGAAATTTCTTTGAGTTCAGTTTTCATAAGAGTAGAGGCTAGAGGTTAGAGGCTGGAGACTAGAGCCGGGGAAATCGTGGTCTTTGTCGAGTTTCCCAGCCTCTAATCTCTAGCCTCTAACCTCTGCCTTATGGTGCGAAAGGGGGGACTCGAACCCCCACACCTTTCGGTACCAGATCCTAAGTCTGGCGCGTCTGCCAATTCCGCCACTTTCGCGATTGCCAAAGCGAGGATAACACAAGCGATTATTCGTTACGGAATCGCGAACCATCGAGAGCGAGAGAGTCACCAATCAAGACACGAAGACACAAAATGAAAGCCTAACTGACTTTGTGACTTTCTGTCTTCGTGGTGGATCGCCTTGCTCATTACTGTTCGCGGTCCTGCAAATGCGCGACTCGCTTTACTAACAAATAGACCGGGCCGCTCACAGCCAGCAGGACCAAAGCCCACAGACTGTTTCGCGTGTCTCCGGCCACTGCGCCGGCGAGAAATGCGATCGATCCGATCAAGACGATCAGCGTCGTCAACGGATAACCCCAGACTCGATAGGGTCGAGGCAAATCGGGCTCGCGCTTTCGCAGTACGAAGACCGAAATGAATGCCATCGAATAATAAGCAACGAAGAAAAAGGCGATTACCGCGAGCACTTGATCAAAGGTTCCGCTGACGATGAAGAGCACCGCCACGATCGTACTGACGAGCAGCGTAATCGTTGGCGTTCCTCCTTTATTTACCTTGGTACCGTGATGTGTAAACAGACCATCGCAACTCATCGCGTACAAAGTCCGCGGCGCGCTCAACGTGTAGGCGTTTATCGTGCTTAGCATCGAAACGATTCCCAGTGCGCGAATCGCTGTGTCTCCATATTTACCAAAAATTAAGCCGGCAGCTTTTCCGACTGCTAAAGGCTCGCCCGCTATTTCAGACAGCGGCATTACGTGAATCAAAGCGAGGTTCACCAACACGTAGATCGCAATTATCGACAACACTCCCCCGAACATCGAGGTGGTAACGTCGCGTTTCGGATCGCGAATCTCTCCGCCGAAATAACAGATGCCATACCAACCGTCGTAGGTGTAAAGGACGCCTTGCAGCGCGAGGACGATTGCGGCGAATAGCGCAAAACCGTGGGCCATCGGTGTCGACGTTGGAATTGAAACAGCAGGTCGATAGAGAAAAGCGAAGACCACAAAGGCTGCAAACGCGAGGACCTTTAGCAGGCTCGTAATATTCTGCGTGAAGCTGCCCCAACGAATACCGCGCCACTGGAGCAGAGCAAAGAAGAGCGTCACCACGAGCGCAATCGCTTTCGTTCGATTAGCGAGCGCGGGAACGAGCACGCCCGAGTATTCGCCGACAACCATCGAGATCACCGCGATCGTCGCGCAGGTCGACATCCAATCGCTCCAACCGACGACGAATCCAGCGTAATTCCCCAGCGCGCGATGAGCGAAAACATAGAAGCCACCCGAACGCGGAATCATTGCGCCAAGCTCGGCGATTGAAATCGCGCCGAGTAGCGCATACAGACCGCCGATAATCCAGATGCCGATGAAAAGAGTTGGCGTGGGAAGTTCTTTCGCGACTACACCGGGCGTGCGCAGAATGCCCATGCCGATCGTGCCGCCAATAGTAACGGCGAGACCAAAACCGACGCCGAGGACGCGCAAAAGCGATCCGTGTGCATGCTGTTTCGTCACAATGTGCGAGTGACTTTTGATAAGGATCGAGGAGCGTCCGGATCAAGTCCCTTCGCTTCCGCCAGCAAGGCCGCGAACAGTTGCGCCGGAATAATGTAAGGAATCGGCGCGAGAAATTCATCGATCTCGCGCGGCATGATGATCGAGCGAGAACACATGGATGCTGCGTCGATGTCGCCGGTAATCGTGAGAGTGTCGGCGCGCAGTTCCTGTAGCCGTCGAATGAGATCCTTTGTTCCTTCAAGCATGACTCCCGGTGGCGCGAACAGAATCACCGGAAAGTGACGTTCGATCATGGCGACTGGGCCGTGCAAAAAATCCGCCGACGAAAATCTTTCCGCGACGACGTAGCAGGTTTCCATCAACTTCAAAGCGAACTCGTACGCGTTTGCATAGGCCAGGCCGCGACCGACGACGACGCAGTTCTCCATGAAAACGTAGCGCTGAACTAGTTCGACGATTGCGGGCTTTTGTTCCAAGGCGCGCGCCACCAGGTTTGGAATTGCGTCGCATTCGATTTCTCCGTCCCTCGCCAGGGCCGCTGCCAACAAGTAAAACAACATCATCTGGCCGGTGAAGGTTTTCGTGGCAGCTACAGATCGTTCGCGGCCGCCATGCATGAGCAGCGTTTCATCAACCAGGTTGACCATCGATGACGATGGCTCGTTCGTGATTCCGATCGTGAACGCTCCGCAGCCGCGCGCGTTCTCGAGCACGCGATTGATATCTTCGCCCTCGCCTGACTGCGACACGCCAATTACCAGCGCGCGTTTCAGATTGAGCTTCGCCTGATAAAGCGTATGAACCGACGGTGCAGAGAGCGAAACCGGAATACCAGTGGTGATCTCGAGCAGGTAACGTCCGAACAGCGCGGCATTGTCTGAGCTGCCGCGTGCGACGAGCACGATCAGATCGATCTCTCTTTTCTTGATCGATTCGCCCAGGCGCGAGATCTTGGCGCGCTCTTCCGCAATCGTTTTTTCCAGCGCCGCCGGTTGCTCGGCGATCTCCTGAAGCATCAGTGACATGTTGAGATTGTATTCGCCTTCAATATCAGGTAAATAGTCGAGTGCCTTAACAAATCAAATCAAGCAAAACTTATAGGCGTCATAAATCACATCGAGTAATGGGAACAACTCTAACACGAACCAAAATCCTGCGATTCGCAATTTTGTCCGCTTTCGTTTTCGCCGGCGCATCAGCTAACGCGCAATCTGCAAACGTTCAGCTCGTCCCCGATCCAAAGCAGCTAACGACTGGAGAAGGATCCTTTTCGCTTGCCCGAGACACACGCGTCGTTTTAGCCGATAGCAAGTCCGCAGAAGATCGTTTCGCGGCGCAGGACTTTATCGATGACGCGAAGACGACTGCCGGTGTCGCGTTGTCGATTGGTAGATCGCGCAGAGACATTCTGATTGGTCGAATAGATCTGCTGTCGATCGCTCAAGCGCTGAAGCGCAGCGGAGTAGAATCGCCGAGCACGTTGAACGAAGAAGGCTATATGATCGTGGTCAATGCCGATCATGTAATTGTCGCCGGCAACACCGCGACGGGAACGTTCTATGGAATGCAGACGCTGAAGCAGCTTGTCCGCGGCGAAGGCGCGAGCGCGTTCATTCCCGCGGTGCAGATCATCGATTGGCCCACGATGCGTTGGCGCGGCGTCTCTGACGACATTAGCCGCGGCCCGGTCCCAACGGTTGAGTACATCAAGCGGCAGATTCGCACGGAAGCTTATCTCAAAATGAACATGCACTCCTTTTATATGGAGCATACATTCGCGAGCGAATCGCATCCGCTGATTGGTCCCGAAGGCGGATCGCTTACGCCTGCCGAAATCAAAGAGTTGGTGGCGTACGCGCGCAACTATCATGTCGAGTTAGTTCCTGAGCAA
>QHXI01000004.1 GCA_003222895.1 Acidobacteriota bacterium
GGGCCGAGCTTTATGGAATCGTTTGGGCTCGTTTCGCGGGTACTTATAAACAATTCATCTTCAGTCCAATTGGGGGCGTGCCGTTCCAGCCCACAGGTGTAAAAACCGATCTCCCACCCTTCAGATATTGCGACGCTTCGGCGAGTCCTCCATGCTGAACAGGCAATGTTCTAGACTTAAGTCGATAGTTTTAGCTTTGTTCTGATATTGAGATCGGTATTTAATCCTGCCACAGTGCTTAGAAAGAGGCGATAGCTATGACGAAACGAAATCACATGATCAAGCGAGCAGGAAAAGCTCTGCTCATTCCGGCCACTATCGGCCTGCTGTTCGTAATGTTGTTCGTACTGGGCAATCGCGTGCATGAGGCGCGGGCGACTAACGTGAACACGTCGTCGGCTAGCGCTGACGAACCACGGACCAGCTCACCAACGCAGCCACTTCAACCATGGACGGCCGTCGCGTCCACCGGCACAATAGATCCCTCGTTCCTTAGCGTCGTCGCTATAGGAAGTACTCCCAGTACGCCTTCGGACCTGGGATTCAAAGGCGGCTCCTCAGCCTTGAAACTGCTCGCTCGTTACAATGTCACCAACACCTTCGATAATGGCGCCAATGCTAATACTCCAGGTTGGGATACGCTTGAGCTGGGCGCTATCGCCCCTACTGGCAGTAGCGTGACGGCGGATCTCTATCGAATCGAAAATTGTAGCGGGAAAATTTTTTCTCCGATTCTTAATCAACCCAATCTTCCGTTATGCAGCGTCACCATAGCCGCTCATACTCCGGCGACCTGCAATACGTGTACTTTTATTAAACCGATTGACTTTGGGTCTTACCTTTACATGATTGTGTTGAGAATTCAGCGAAGTAACCCGACAATTCAACCGCACGCATATACACTTCGAGTTTACTGATAGCGGTTGAGAATAGTTCCAAAACACAACAGAGCCGCAAGGCCTATAGCCTCGCGACTCTGTGCGTAGTCATTCGTTGGGGGAACGAACTACTGCTTGTTGAAGACCAGCGTTGAATCCGACGGGCCGCCGCGTCCGCCTTCGCTGTGAACAACAGCGGTCAGCGTTTTGCCGTCGCCTGAGACCGACAGCTTGCGCGTCTCGCTGCTCTTGCGTTCCGTGCCATCCGGAGCAGTGAAGGCGGTGTTGCGTGATAGCTCAAGCGCATCTCCGGACCAGGCCGCTTTAAGCGTTGACTTTGCAACTCCCGTTTCCATCGAAGTCTCGCTGCCGTCCAAGTTATAAACCGCTGGCGCCGAAGGTCCGCCGGGACCGCGTCCACCGCCACCGCCCATGCCGCCACCGCCACCGGCGGGTGGTTGACCTTCGACCTTTTGATCGATCGAGATTGTCTTGGCGTCCTGGGTGATTGTCCAAGTCACTTTGTCAGCACCCTGCATGCGCTGGGACAGGCCCTGGCTTTTGGTTTTATCCAACGCCCAAGTGCCCCCGAAATTTGCCGCAGCACTGGCCGCCAGCACCACGAGTAAGAACGCCGACATTAGTCCGGCGCTATTGTTCGCGAGAGCGCGACTTAGTTGCGAGTTTCGGTAGCTTAAGACGCGCGGGACGCGGCGTTGGTTACGATAAGTTTGAAACGTCCGCGGCGCGAGTGCTCAACAGTGTGTTTGTTTGATCCCGTCGCTACCGCTACGGGTACTGACACAAGCTCATGGCTGTGCGACAGCGCCGCTGCGCCGCCAAACGGAAGTCAGACGTTTGCCGCCGGCCGTCTGTAACAAACTGAGCAGTCCCATGTAGCCATAGCCGAAGAAGAACAGCAGCAGGAAAAAGATCGGCCCCCACATGTGCATACGGATCGCATAAGCGATCGCGAACACGAAATAAGCCGCGAAGCTCAACTCAAGCAAAGGCAACCAACCGTGCTTGCGCTTATATTTCTTTCGCTTCCACGATTCGTCCTGCGTATTCTCGACGCGATACTTCGGCGTGCGCACGAATTCTGATTTCACTCCCAGCAACGCTTCGAGCACCGCCCGGGCATTTGAAAACGCGAGACCAATTCCCAAGCTCATCACCAGCGGCAGATGGAACAGCCGGACACTGCGTTTCTGATCGAGATACCAAACGGCTGAACCGTAGAACATCACGACCGAGACAGTCGAGAAGAAAAGTAGCGGCACGTCGAGCATCATCAGTTGATGCAGGCCCTGGTTATAACGCACAAGCAGCAGCGGAAATTGCATGAAGCTCGCAACGATCATCAGCGGATAACTAATGTTGCCGGTGAGACGGAAAAACATTTCCAGCTTCACGCGGAGCGGCAAGTCCGCATACCAAATTCTTCGATACAACTTGAACCAAACTTGCAGCACGCCCTTGGCCCAGCGACGTTGCTGCGCCTTGAAGGCGTTCACTTCGACTGGAATTTCTGCCGGCGCTTCTTCATCAAGCAAATAGACAAATCGCCAACCCATCAACTGGGCGCGAAAACTCAAATCAGTATCCTCAGTCAGCGTGTCGTGCTGCCAGCCGCCGCTCAACTCGATCGCTTCGCGCCGCCAGATGCCCGCGGTCCCGTTGAAGTTGAAAAAATTTCCGGTGCGGTTGCGCGTGGTTTGCTCGATCACGAAATGGCCGTCGAGCATGATCGTCTGCAAGCGCGTCAGCAAATTGTACGAGCCGTTGATGTGCGCCCAGCGCATCTGAGAGCAACCGACAGTTGGATCGGTGAAGAAGTGGACGAGCTTGCGCAGAAAATCAGGCTTCGGCACAAAGTCGGCATCGAAGATCGCGATTAGCTCGCCCTTCGCGCTCTTCATTCCATTCTCGAGCGCGCCCGCTTTGAATCCGGTTCGCTCGTCGCGATGAATGTAATGAATGTCGAATCCGGCGGCGGCGTATCTGTCGACCGTTGCGCTCGCGATCATTTCATTGAAGAGCGGTAGCTGCACGGTGATGTGCGGCAATTGATCTTCCGTGAATTCGCCCTTTGCTTTCGGCGGAAATTTCGAGTAGCGCCAGAACTCGATCACCTGCTTCACGCGATACAAACCATAGATGCTCAGCACAAACAAAATGCCGAAATAGATGATCAGCACCGTCCAATCCAGCGCATCGAGCTGATAAAGCGGGCTGATGTTCCAAAGCGTCGCCTCGTGAATGGCACCGCCGTAGCCGGTGGAGTAGCCGGTTTTGTAGAGTGAATCGCAGTAGCCGGGAATGTCAGCGCAGAGATAGCCGGTGATTGGAGTCGGGCAGAACCATCCCTTTTCCAGGCACAGAGTTGGATTAACGGTTGCGGCGATTAGTGCTAACACAATGGTTGGTAATGAAACTCGCGGAAATTATCTTGCGTGGCATTCTAACCTAGCAGTGAGGGTCGCTCAAAACTTGTGGCCTTTGGATTACTCACTATGCGCGCCCAAAGCGCCGAAATAATTCCTCAAAGCGTCGATCAGAGCGCAGATCATAATATAGCGGATTCGTCGTTGCTTCGAATGCGTACCAGTGGCGTTGCTGAAGAGCTTTCCATCTCGGCCAGTCGTTCAAGCTGAAAGCACGAGTAAGCCAGACTGACCGAGCATTCTGCCGCCACTATCGTCCAAACTCTCACTTTTCTTAGGAAATTCGTCGACGCCGTGGGCGGAACAGCCTTTGCAATCGCGCGTAATCCGAGAGAGCCGCGTCTCTCCCGACCTGACTATGACGCGCAGCCGCATCAATCAAATCTACGTTTGGTTCATCATCGCAGTGGGGGCGGGTGTCGTCGCGTTCTCGATTGCGCACTTCACGCGCGACCAACTCGACGTCCGCTTTCTGCTGCTCGCGCTGATCACCGTGATGATTGGACCGCGTTTGAGCATCCCCATCCCGCGCGTCAAAGCGCACATCTCGGTCTCAGACACTTTCATCTTTTTGTCACTGCTCTTGTTTGGTGGAGAGGCGGCAATCCTCCTGGCGACTGCGGAGGCGCTTTGTGCTTCAGTGCGGATTGGGAGCAAAACGCGCACGAATCTGTTCAATGCAAGCGTGATGGCTTGCGCGACATTCATCTCCGTCTGGACATTGCGCCTGGCGTTCGGAGACGCTCTGCACGTTCACGATTTCTATTCTTCAAATTATTTGGTGCTGCTGTGCACGATGGCCGTCGTGCAGTATCTCGGAAACTCTCTGCTGATCGCGGCCAGTGCGGCATTGAAGAGTGCTGAACCGATCTGGCAATCGTGGCGCACGAATTTTTTGTGGACTTCGATCACTTATGTTGCCGGCGCGTGCGCTGCTGGAATCATCGCGCGGTTCATCGGCCACATCGGGTTCTTTGCCTTCAGTGCGACGATTCCGATCATCGCCATCTTGTACTTTACCTACTGGACTTACATGAAGAACGTCGAAGCGTCGGCGGCGCAGGCTGAACAGGCGCGCCGTCACGTTGAAGAATTGAACCGGCACATCACCGAACAGGAACGAATCAGTAAAGCCCTGCGCGAAACCGAAGCGCGCTTTCGCAACGCGTTCGATTATGCGGCGATCGGCATGGCTCTGGTTTCACCTCAAGGCGCGTGGCTGCGCGTGAATCGGTCGCTGTGCAACTTGATCGGATATACCGAACCGGAATTGCTGCATTCAAACTTTCAAGCAGTCACTCATGCGGACGATCTGGGCCACGATCTCGCCAATCTTTATCGGCTGATGCAGGGCGAGACACCGACCTGCCAGGTCGAGAAGCGTTACGTGCATCGGCAGGGGCAAATCGTTTGGGCGCTGAACAGCGTTTCACTCGTGCGCGATGCAGACGATAACCCAGCGCACTTCATCTTTCAGATTCAGGACATTACCGAACGCAAACGGGCCGAAGCAGCTTTGCACAGCCTCTCGCTCGTCGATGAATTGACCGGACTCTACAATCGTCGTGGATTCCTGGCGGTGACCGATCAGCACCTGGCGGAAATTCGGCGAAACGATAAGAGTCCGGTGATTCTCTACGCCGACCTCGATGGCTTGAAAGAGATTAATGACTCGCTGGGTCACAACGAAGGTGATCGCGCACTGGCGAAAGCCGCCGAGATGTTGAAAGAAACTTTCCGCAATTCGGATATCGTCGCGCGGCTTGGTGGTGATGAATTTGTAGTGCTCGCAGCACTCGGATCTGATGAAGAGCCTGAATCATTGACGAGTCGTTTGCAGGAAAACTTCAGCGCGGTGAATAAGCTCGGCAATCGGCCTTACAATTTGTCGCTGAGCGTCGGCATCGCGTTGTTTGACGACGAAGCAACGCATTCGATTGAAGATTTGCTGGCGAAGGCCGACCGCGCGATGTATGAAGACAAGCGTCGCAAGCGTTCACGAGACAGTTTCATCCCGCAACGCATCAGACCGCGCATCGAGGCCGTCGCCTAGCGCAAGTTATTAAAGCGAAATCGAATTTTAGATCTGTGCGGCGAGACGCGCGGCGATCGCTTGCTTCGGCTGCACGCCAATAATCGAATCAACAAGTTTTCCGTTCTTGAAAATTAGCAGCGTGGGAATGCTGCGGATGTTGAATTGCGCGGACGTTCGCGGGTTCTCGTCGACGTTGAGTTTCGCGATTTTGTATCTACCGTTCGATTCGGCCGCCAGTTGATCGAGCAGCGGCGCGATCATTCGGCAGGGCCCGCACCATTCGGCCCACGCATCGACCAGCACGGGTTGTGAGGAAGAGTCCGCAATGACATCCTGCGTGAAGGTCGCGTCTGAAACGACCTCAGGCTTGCCGCCTGTGTTCGCGTCGAGACTCGCGCCGCACTTGCCACAGATAGGTTTATTCGCGAGCGCGACAACTTCGTTCACGCGGTTCCTGGCGCCACATTTTGGACAGGTTTGGATCGCCATGATCTTCGAATGTCGTTTAGAGTCGGGCTACTGCCCGACATTTTTTCTATATTGAAATACGGCGGGCGGTAGCCCGCCTCTAAACGCATAATTAGTTATTCAAATACTTTCGAAAATGTTCCTGCACCCTGCGCCAGGCATCCGCCGCTGCTTCCGCGTCGTAGACTTCCGGTCGCGTGTCGTTGAAGAATGCGTGATCCGCGTCGTAACTGATTACTTCGATCGGCAGCTTGTACTTTGCCCCAACCTCTTTGAGACCATTTACTTTCTTTTCATTGATCCACGCGTCACGCTTGCCGGCGATGAATAAAGTCGGCACCGTCAACTTCTTCAAAATCTCTTCTTCCGGAATGTCACCATAGAAAGGCGCTGCGGCTTTCAGTTCCGGAATTTCACAAGCCGCGCGCAAAGCAAATGTGCCACCCATACAGTAACCGTTGATCGCAAAGTCTTTCACCTTGTAAGTCGATTCTGCGGCGTCCATCGCTTTTCGAATCGTCTCGATCCCATCTTCGATCGCTAAGGCCTGCATCAACGCTAACGCTTCTTCGGTGTCTTTCGCGAGGCGACCGCGATAAAGATCCGGCGCGACGCAAAGGTAGCCTTCATTCGCGTACCGTCCGGCGATGTCGCGGATATGTTGGTTGATGCCCCAATATTCCTGAATCAGAATTACCGCGGCCTGAAATTCCTCGTGCGGTCGCGCGACATAGGCTGTCGTCGCACCGAGGGAAGTCGAAAGGTTCAGCGATTCAGCATTCATCAGTTTGCCTCCTTTGGCCACAATCAAATCGCCAGCATTCGCGGGCGTCCTATCAATACGTTATTAGAACCGGATACTAAATTGTATTCCATCGTTAATGGCGAATGAATCGCATGTTCGTCATTTTTTGTTGGATGACCGTAAATCTTCGCTGTGATATAAGGTCGTGAGTTCGCGCGCAGTTTTTCAGTAATCCCAAGGAGAAAAGATGAAATCTGTTTTTTGCGTTCTGGCCCTGCTGTTCTTATTTGGATTCGCTCCGTCGGCTTCAAACCTTGATACCGCCGATCTCGTCTTTATCAACGGCAATATTTACACCGTCAACGACAAACAGCCACACGCCGAAGCGATCGCGATTAAGGCTGATCGTATTGTGTTCGTCGGTTCCAACGCCGCGGCGAAAAAGTATCAGGGCGCGAACACTCGGGTGATCGATCTGCACGGCGAGACGGTGCTGCCGGGAATGACCGACGCTCACTATCACTTCCTCGGCGTGGGCCAGCGCGAAATGAATTTAAATCTCGAAGGCATCACGAACCTCGAAGACTTTCTCGCCAAAGTGAAAGCGCGCGTCGATCAAGCGAAGCCCGGCGAGTGGGTCGTGGGACGCGGTTGGATCGAAACCTTTTGGAAGCCACCAGTGTTTCCGACGCGTTGGGACCTCGACAAAATCGCGCCGAACAATCCAGTCTTTCTCACGCGCGCCGATGGACACGGCGCAGTGGCGAACAGCGCCGCGCTGAAACTCGGAAAAGTGACGAAGGAAACGAAAGAGCCATTCGGCGGGCAAGTTCTGCGCGACAAGCAAACCGGTGAACCGACCGGAATGCTGCTCGACAACGCGCAAAGTTTTGTCGCTAGACAAATTCCGCCGGACGCGCGAGGCAGCGACGAACGAGCCGCGATTCTCGCCAACGATCGCAGCCTGATGCTGGGCTGGACACAGGTTCAAGATCCGGGGGGCAGCTACGAAGACGTCGAGCTATACAAAAAACTTTACGGCGAAGGAAAGCTGAAGATCAGAATTTACAAAGCCGTGTACGGTCCGGGTTCGCAAGCGCAGCGACTCTTGCGTGATGGACCAATCATCGAAGCATTCAACAATCATTTGAACCTGCGCGCGATCAAAGTCGTTTCCGACGGCGCGCTCGGATCGCGCGGCGCGGCTTTGCTTGAACCCTACAGTGACATGCCTGAAATCAAAGGCGCGGACGGCAAGATGCAACGCAACGCCGGATTCCTGAAAGTAAAAGATGAAGACTTGCTGCCGATGTTGAAAGAGGCTTTGCAGAAAGGAATTCAGGTCGAGACGCACGCCATCGGCGATTACGCGAATCGATTCGTGCTCGATGAATACGAGAAAGCCTTGCAGGCGGTGCCGAAATCACAGCGCAAGATTGCCGAACCGCGTTGGCGCATCGAGCATTCTCAGATCGTCAACCCAAATGACATTCCGCGGTTCGCCAAACTCGGCATCATTCCCTCGATGCAACCGTCGCACGCGATCGGCGATCTTCATTTCGCGCCGAGCCGGCTCGGCATGGAAAGATTGAAAGGCGCTTACGCCTGGAACAGCTTGTTGAAATCCGGCGTGATCATTCCCGGCGGTTCCGACGCGCCGGTCGAACGCGGCGAACCGATGATCGAGTTTTATGCGGCGGTCGCGCGCAAAGATATCCGCGGCTATTCCGGCGAAGGCTGGCATCCGGAAGAAAAAGTCACGCGCGAACAAGCTCTGAAGATGTTTACGATCTGGCCGGCCTATGTAGCGTTTGAAGAGAATGTTCGTGGTTCGATCGAAGTCGGAAAGCTTGCTGATCTAACCATCCTCTCCGCTGACATCATGAAGGTTCCGGAGATGGAAATTCTCAAGACTCATTGCGTGATAACCGTGATCGGCGGCGAGATTGTCTACGAAGCGAAATGAATTGACAGGCAACTCTTTTTCACCTAGATTGCACGCCTTATCTACCAGACTTTAACCCCTCGGCAAATTCATCTGCCGTATTTATGGCTTCAGTCAGCGAGAATCCCGTACCTCGCTGATAAGGCCCCTGATCCTCGTACGGGCAAGGAGACTATCTATGAACAGGAAACGGATCGTGATTGGAGCGATTGCCGCAGCGGTACTGATCGCCGGCGCTTCAGTCTATGCGCAAATGAATCGTCCTTATCACAACGGCACGGTTTGGAACATTTCGTTCATCAGAATCAAACCCGGCATGGATGTCGCTTATATGAACTATCTGGCCAGTAGTTGGAAAGCCGAGCAGGAGGCACAGCAGAAAGACGGAAATATTGTTTCTTACAAAGTATTGTCGGTTGAAGGCCACACGACCGGCGAGTTTAATCTGATGCTGATGACCGAGTACAAGAGCTTGGCCGCAATGGAAGCCAGTGAAGACAAGGCTGAAGCCGTCACGCAAAAAGTGGTCGGCAACGACGACACGCAGATGAAGGGTTACAACGATCGCTTGGCGATTCGCGAAATAATTGGCGACAGGCTCGCGCGCGAGGTCATTCTGGTACCGAAGCGATAACAGTTTTCGTTAATCTCAACACTTCATTAGCGCCGCTTCTCGTTTGCCGAGGGCGGCGCTTTTGTTAACATCGAACTACCGCGACCAAGACTTCGTTTTAGGGATCAAGGTGGCGTCATTATTAGTCCAATCACTTTCAAACTTCTGATCAGTCTGGCGATTATCGTCATTGCGACGGTGCATGGTTATGGCGCGGCGTGGCTGGCGATCTGGATGCTGTTTCATCCATACAAGCCGGTGAAGCTGTTTGGCATAACGATCTGGCCCCAGGGAATGATTCCGCGTCATCGCGCGCGGCTGGCCCAATCGATCGGGAACGCAGTCGGTAATGAACTCGTGTCGCAGGACACGGTCTTCGACGCCCTCTTCGAAACGGGATTCTTCAATCGCAAAGTTGAAGGCTTCGTTAATTCTTACACGAACGAATTGCTCTCAACCGTTTATCCTTCGCTGATCGAAGCGCTGCCGACAGGTGCGCGCGCGCCCGTGCTCGACACGATTTCGGCGCTGCAATATCGCCTGGCTGAACACATTGCTTCCGTTTTGAAGAGCGATCAGACGGCGCAGGCAATCGAAACGTTCGTCGATCGACAGGTCGATAAGTTATTAGAGCGCCGTTTGAATGAAACGATCAGCGAAGAAACGCTGGCGGTGCTGCGCGATTTCGCGCAGGACCGGTTCGCAGCTTTCGTCAGCGGCGAGCAATTCGAAGCGAAAGTTTATTCGTTCGTTAGCGATCGCATCGACGATCTGGCGCAGACGGATGCGACCCTGGCTGAGATGTTCTCGCCGCAAACGATCTCGCTCATCAAAGAGCGCATCGATCAGCAAGTGCCGCCGATCGTTCATAACCTGACGGACATCGCGGCCAGCAAGAACACCCGCCACCGTATCGGCGCGCTGATCAAACACGAAGTTGACGATTATTACGACCGGCTGTCGTTCATCAAAAAGATTTTCATCTCGCGCGAGCGCATCTATTACGAGGTCGACGATCTGGTAAACAATAATTTGCCGCGGCGCGTCGAAGAATATTTGCGAGGCGAAGCGTTTGCCAACGAAGCGATGCTGTTCCTGAATGCGACTGTGGACAATTTCATGCAGCGTCCGCTGAAGGATTTGCTCGGTCAAATTTCATCTGAGAACTTCCAGTCAATCAAACAGCACGCGGCCGAGAGGTTCGTGGCGATGTTGCGCAGTCCGGAGCTGACCGCGTCTCTGAATTCCTATTTGGACGACGCGCTCGGGCGTTTGGGCCCGCGCACGCTCGGCGAATTGCTTGAGAATCTGAATCCTGATTCCAGTGCACGGGTGAAGAGTTTTCTGACCAGGAGTTTGTTGACGGTGCTGGCTCGCGACGACACTGCGCAACGAATCAATGGAATTTTGAGTTCGCAAATTGAAAAGTTTCTAGTGACGCCGATCGGCCGTCTCGGCGATCACATGCCGCCCGGCGCGATTGATAAGGCTTCATCGGCATTAACTGAAAGGATCGTCGCCGCGGCGCGTGAAAGATTGCCGGCCGCGATTGCCGAGTTTGACGTCGGCGGTCTCGTGCGCCAAAAAGTTTCCGATTACCCGATCGAGAAATTGGAAGCGCTGGTGCTTTCCGTCGCGCAACATCATTTGAAAACGATCGAACTGTTTGGGGCGATCATCGGATTCTGGATCGGCGTGGGACAAGCAATATATTTTTGGTTTACCTACACGCCGAAGTGAGTCTGTGTCAGTACCGCTCCCGGTTCTGATACGATGTGCGCGAAAAATTTCCAGTTGACATTCCACGCAATAGATACTAAACATTTCTGTCTTTGAAAGGAGTCATTAACGAATGACGTACGTTGTTACCGAACCTTGTTTCGATTGCAAATACACCGATTGTGCCGCCGTTTGTCCTGTCGAAGCTTTTCACGAATTGCCCGATCGTCTTTATATCAACGCTGACACCTGTATCGATTGCGACGCGTGCGTGCCTGAATGTCCGGTCGAAGCAATCTTTGCTGATAACAACGTGCCTGAGGATCAGGTGCAGTGGACTCAGATCAATATCGACGAAGCGCCAAAGTATCCGGTGATCAGTCAAAAGATTCCGGCGCTGTTCGGAGCGAATTGCAAGGGCCAGCCTGAAGGTTGATTCTTACTTGAGCAGTCGCTTCCACGTCCGCTCATCAGCATATTCAATTTTGCGGATTGTTTAAAAAGTGAAGGTGGGTCCTGCTTATCGAACTTAGAACTCGTCGATTCCAAACTCGTCAAAGTCTTTCAGAATTCGCTGCGCGTCCGCAGAACCAAACTCATAAGCCTGCCGCTCGAGCGCTTGTCGCGCCACCACACTGTCGACGGGATCGCGCAACAACGCGACCAATAACTTAATGGGCATCTGCGTTAAAGCCTCCTGCGCGAGGGCCCGAACGACGACATTATTCGCGCGCGCCAAATCGCAGAGTTCACTCGGCGCCAGACGGTCTGGTAGCAGTGCTGCCAATCCATCTACTTGTGCGTAGTCTTTTCGCTGATGCGCGCGCTCGATCAATCGCGCGAAAACTTCGGCCGACTGCGTCTGCTGGCTCAGCAAGTTCGCGCATGCGTCAGCCAAACTTTGCGCGCGCTTCGCAGCTTCGCGATTGGGCTCGGCGTCGGTTTGTTCGGCAGAATCATCCAGCGCCGACAGCAATTGACTCAACTCCTGATCGGCGCGCGGATCGTACGGGGCCGCTTGCGCGATGCGCGCAGCCGCTCCCGAGCCTGAGGATTGCCAGGCTTTCTCAACCAAATTTCGCGTGGCGGTGCGCAGATGATTCCAAACACTGGCCACGCGCGGTCCAAACTCTTCAATAATCATCGAAAGTTATCAATACTCACCGGTAAATATCTCGAAACGCCAGACGCTTCGGATTGTACTACATGCGCTACTAGAAATCCGGCAATGCTGCTAAGCTTTACCAATTCCCGCGCCGCCATTGGCGCTTGTAAGTGAGGACGAATTGATGCCTGTCAGCGAACAGCTACTCGAGATTCTGGTTTGCCCGGCGTGCCGCGCGAAAGTTGAATTGAAATCTGATAGCAGCGGTTTGAAATGCGTCGAATGCAAACGCGTCTATCCGATCCGCGACGATATTCCGGTGATGTTGATCGACGAAGCAAAGATCGAAGATGAACAGCCTGCGGCAAATAATTGAGTCTTCGCCCAGCGCGCGCCATCTCGGATTCGCCGGCAACTTGCTGAATGAAGAATCACAACCGCTTGCGCCGGCGCCTTGGGATTGGTCCCGCGTGCGCAGTGTGCTGGTGATTCGATTACGATCGATCGGCG
Source organism: Acidobacteriota bacterium (assembly GCA_003222895.1). Classification (GTDB taxonomy): domain Bacteria; phylum Acidobacteriota; class Blastocatellia; order Pyrinomonadales; family Pyrinomonadaceae; genus UBA11740. The sequence continues at coordinate 12,466 of QHXI01000004.1, forward strand.
ATTCGGTTTTAATGACGCCTTCGCTCTTTGCTTTGCGACGGTTTTTGCCGCACGCAAAAATTCATGTGCTGTTGGAAGATTGGGTCGCGCCGTTGTTTGAAGGATCGAAGTTGATCGATCGAGTGATCGCGATTCCGCGTCACGGTAACTCAGCGCGTGCGCGCATCGCACGCGAGCTTCATCGCACGCACTACGACGTTGTTTACAACTTGCACGGCGGGACGACGGCGACCTTTCTGACACGCGCGACGGGCGCCTCGCATCGCGTTGGCTTCAAACATTATCAATACGCGCGGCTGCACAATTATGTCGCACCATCCGCTCTGGAAATTTGGCAGCGTCCCGCGCTGCATTCAGTCGAGCAACAGCTTGCTTTGATCGGCTGGACCGGGGTGCCGGTAACTGATCGTCCGGCAACGCAATTGGCTGTCACCGAGAAAGCGGCCGCATCCGTCGCGTCGAAGCTCTCATCGAAAGGCATCGACGGGCAAGAACCATTCGCC
>QHXI01000136.1 GCA_003222895.1 Acidobacteriota bacterium
AGAAGTTCCGGCTGTTGAGCGATGACCGGCAGCCCCCTATCTGTGCGGACGGCGGCCAACACACGTCTGAGCAAGACTGCGTATCCGTTTGGACCGCCTGTTTCGGGAATGCATCCCGAAAAGAAGGCTGTTCAAAACGATAATCACCACGATAAACAGCGTGTATGGCAGCGGCAGACTGCAAGTGGCTCTCGGAGAGCAAGGGGCAGACGATCTGTTGGAACACGGCAATGATTTCATCCGCCATAAGCGGATTCTCAGAAATCAGGGCGGTCGCGAAGACGGTTGGCCGGTATGCCGGGTACGGTATTGCAGGCGCGGGGCTGAATATGTTGCCGCCGTGAATCGCTTCCCACTACCTGCCCGGCCTCTCACGGCCTCCGCCCAGCCCTTCGCAACGCAGGCATCGTCGGCAAAGGCACCCTCCGGAGCGCGTCCCAGCCCAACTCAATTCGCCCGGGGTACAGCGCCTCCAGTGTGCCAAACTGTTCCGCCACCACAAGCGGGGGCATGGTTGGGAAGCTCACGCCACCGCTCCCCACGCGAATTGTCTTCGTAGCTCCCGCCACCGTGGCCGAGCAGGCAAGTCCCGAAATGGAATAGTGCTCTGCAAGCCAATAACGTTTCTATCCCAGCTCCACGTGCCGAACCAGATCCACCGACCGGCAATCGCAATACTCGAGTCCATCAAGGTGCAGTACTGCCGCAGAATTGCGAGGATCGACCACCGTGTGCTCGCCTCATTTCGCGCACAAGGCGAGCGAAGTGTTTTCCGGTGGTTAGTCGCCCGCCGCGGCCAGTACGCGATTCAAAACATTGTCGAGCTTCAGACCCAATCCCCTGGCTACACCCATGCCATAGTCCGGATCGGCCTTGTAGAAATGTCTAATCTGACGTTCCTGAATTTCAGGGGGAACGGAGCTCATGCTGGCAACAATGTTGTTGATGAGCCGCCCCTTTTCATCCAGCGACATCAGCCGGAAGAGAGCACCGGGCTGACTGTAGTAGTCGTCGTCAAGGCGATGATTGTGCCGGTCGACCGCGCCTGAAATCGTGCGTGCGCGCTCTCGATAACTCGCGTCTTCGGCTGGTCCGTTGAAACTATTGGGTTCGTAATTCGGCGCCGAGCCGAAATTCCCGTCAAAGCGCATCACACCATCGCGGTGATACGTGTGTACCGGGCACTGTGGTTTATTTACCGGTAGCGCGTCGTAGTTTACCCCGATGCGATAGCGGTGAGCGTCGGGATACGAGATCAGGCGGCCCTGCAGCATCTTGTCGGGTGAGTATCCCATTCCGGGAACCACGTTCTTAGGGTCGAATGCTGCCTGCTCCACCTCAGCAAAGTAATTTTCTGGATTGCGATCGAGCACCAGCTCACCCACCTCGATCACGGGATAATCGCCGTGCGGCCACACCTTGGTTAGATCGAATGGATGGAGATGATAAGTCTCAGCTTCTTTCTCTGGCATGATCTGCACCCCAACTCACCATTTGGGGAAATTGCCTCTCTGGATTGCATCGAACAAATCGCGCTGCGCATAGTCAGGATCCTGGCCTCGCATCGCGTCGGCCTGATCACGCGTGAAGTTCTTGATGCCCTGTTTGGTTTTGAAATGCCACTTAACGTAGAACAACTCGTTCTTGCTGTTGATCAGACTGAAAGTGTGGCTGCTGAAGCCATCCATGTGCCGATATCCGTCGGGAGTGCCCCGGTCGGAGAACAGAATCGTTACCTGATGCAGCGATTCCGGCGAGAGCGACCAGAAGTCCCACATCATGGTGGGAGACTTGAGATTGGTTTGCGGGTCACGTTTTTGGGTATGAATGAAGTCGCCAAACTTCAGAGGATCACGAATGAAAAACACTGGAGTGTTGTTTCCCACCATGTCCCAGTTGCCTGCCTCGGTGTAAAACTTCAGCGCGAAACCGCGAGGATCCCGCTCTGTGTCGGCTGAACCCTTCTCTCCCCCAACGGTCGAGAACCGAATGAATGTGGGCGTGCGTTTCCCCGGGGCAGAGAATAGCTTCGCAGTCGTGTACTTTGGCATGTCGGGATTAGTGCAGGCAAAGTAGCCATAGGCTCCAGAGCCCTTGGCGTGCACAACCCGCTCGGGTACGCGCTCACGGTTAAAGTGAGCCATCTTCTCGAAGAGCAGGAAATCTTCAAATACGATTGGGCCGCGCGGGCCAGCGGTTAGCGAATTTTGGTTGTCGCCCACCGGACGACCGGCAGCGGTTGTGAGCTTCTTCTTATTCATCATCTTCCTCTCGCGCGGTTCTCTGATACGTGCTGTTCGCCTCGAACTTTCTGCAGCGTAGAAGATCGGGCCCATAGAAGGAAGAGCAGGCAATCGATGTCTGAAATAGAAAGAACCTATGCATCGTTTTCGCTCATCCTGTATCGCAAGAGACAATGGATATTCGCCAGCTTCGCTATTTTTGTGCGGTTGTTCGCGCTCGCAGTTTCACCCGGGCGGCCGAACAGCTCGGCATCACTCAGCCGTCGTTGTCACAACAGATTCGGACACTCGAAAAGCGGATCGGAAATCCGTTGTTCGAACGATTGGGCCGCTCCATCCGGCTCACCCCGCACGGCGAAGCCCTGCTTCAGCCCGCCACTGACATCCTGCGCCAGGTAGCCGAAGCCAACTCAACGGTGGCCAATCTGAACAAGGGTGTACGAGGGCAATTGCGCGTCGGCGTGATTCCGACCGTCATGCCATATTTGATTGCTCCGCGCATTCGAGAATTTCTCGACCGGTTTCCCGAAGTGCAACTATCGCTGATTGAAGAACCGACTCCTCAGTTGATCCAGCAACTTCAATCCGGTGATCTCGATGTCGCCATCTCCGGGCTTCCGGTTCGACATCCGGAAGTCGTTTGCAGCGAGCTCTTTCGCGAGCCCCTCTTTCTGGCCATCGCCGGCGAACACCCGCTGTCAGAAGCCAAACAGATTCATCTTTTCGATTTGCGCAAAGAGAGGCTGTTGCTGCTTAAGGACGGACATTGTTTGCGTCAGGATGCATTGATGACGTGCACCCGCGCCAAATTGAAACTTC
>QHXI01000137.1 GCA_003222895.1 Acidobacteriota bacterium
ATTCCCGGATAGGTAGCCGTAGCCATTCCCCAGCCGACCAGCAGATCGCCGTCCCGCATGGAGCCCGGCTGCGGCGTTCGTTGGCTCCATCCAAACTTCTCGCTAGCCATGCGATAGCAATCTTTCAAATTCTTACTCGACCAAGGCTGCTTAGTGTGCTCGTTCGTGTCTGCGTGATTGCGCACGCGCAGCTCCACCGGATCTATCTTCAGCCTATAGGCCAGTTCATCCAGCGCGGATTCAAGCGCGTAGGTTCCTGGATTCTCTCCCGGGGCGCGCATTGGGGTGGGAGTGGCAATATTCACCCGTACCGCATGGTGGGCGACGCTCACATTCGGACAGCTATACAGGAAGCGTGTCGTCGCGCCGCAGGTCTCGATAAATTCGTCCACCACCGAGGTCTGCACCACAGTGTCGTGCGAGATAGAGAGGAGCTTCCCTTCGGCGCTGGCGCCCAGCTTGATCTTCTGGCGCGTCTCTGAGCGATGCCCGCAGGCGCTGAACATCTGTTTGCGGGTGAGGTTCAGCTTTACGGTTCGGCCGGTCTTTCTTGCGGCGATGGCGCTGAGCACGGAGTGGGGCCAGATGAAGCCCTTGCATCCGAAGCCGCCCCCGATAAACGGCGAAACGATGTGGATATTCTCTTCTGGCATTCCCAGCGTCTCGGCAACCGTGTTGCGCGCCCCGACTACCCACTGCGTCGTTTCATAAAGCGTGAGCCGATCGCCATCCCATGCGGCGATGGAAGCCGAGGGCTCCATGGGATTGTGATGCTCGAGAGGCGTTATGTACTCCGCCTCATGCTTCACCGCAGCGCGGTTGAATGCTGCATCGGGATCGCCGCGTTTGACGGTTAGCTTCTCGCCGAAGAACTCAGCGGGATCGTAAACGGTATTCATGGCCTGCTCCGTCTCGATCACCGGCTTCGCAACTTCATAGTCGATCTTCACCAGCGATGCGGCATGTTGCGCCTGCTGCAAGGTTTCCGCTACCACCATCGCGACATACTGACCGGCGTAATAGATTTTGTCGTCTTCAAACACTACCCGTATCTCACCCGGTTTGGTCGCCGACATGAAGTCGTTGGTCGGACGATAAAGGCGCGGAGCGTTTCCATGATGGAAGATGGCCAGGAATCCCGGAGCCTTTTCGGCTGCGGAAGCATCGATATTCCTGATTCGTCCATTCGCAATCGGGCTCTGAATCGCGACTGCGTGTGCCATTCCCTTAATGGGATGATCCGCCGCGTAACGCGCCTGCCCAGTAACCTTGAGCCTTCCATCGCACCGGCTGGTAGCGACCCCGAAAGCGGTGTTGCCGCTCAGCTCCGGCTGCGTTTGCGTACTGCGACTGGCTGGAGGCAATCCCGCAGCGTTCGTCGATTGCTGTGAAGTTGCGCCTTGTCCGCTGGTATCTTGCACGGCGTTTCTCCTTTAACCTGGGTCATTCACATCTGAGCGGTGTCATCTTGAGGTGTTTCAAGTTGACAGCTCTACACGCGTTGTTCCGGTTCAGACCGATAAATCAGCGGCTATCGACAACTACGCCCTCGCTGCTTGCTCGAGGGCTCTTACGATTGCCATCTTCGCCAATTCAACTTTGAATGCGTTGTAGCGGAGCGGCTTGGCTGCTTGCAGCGCTGCCTCTGCCGCCGCGCGGAAAGTCTGCTCATTGGCACTACCGCCCACCAGTGCCCGCTCCGCCTCGCTTGCGCGCCACGGCTTCGTCGCTATGCCGCCGAGCGCGACTCGCGCGGCACGAATGGATCTCCCGTCCAGATCGAGGGCGGCGGCGGCGGAGGCCAGAGCAAATTCATAGCTGGCACGATCGCGCAATTTCACGTAGCTGGAGCGCGCGGCAAATGGCAGATTAGGAAGCGTTACGTAAGTGATCAGCTCTCCCGGTTCGAGCACGGTCTCAATATGTGGAGTATTCGCCGGAAGCTTATGGAAATCGGCAATGGACACCTGCCGGGCACCGCGCGGTCCTTTGATGTGCACCGTCGCATCGAGCGCGACCAGAGCGACCGCCATATCCGATGGATGCGTGGCAACGCAGTGCTCGCTTGCGCCGAGAATCGCATGAATGCGGTTGAAGCCTTCCAGAGCTGCGCACCCCGATCCCGGGTTGCGTTTGTTGCAAGCCGCATATTCCGGATCGCGATAGTAATAGCAGCGCGTCTTCTGCATCAGGTTGCCGCCTGTGGTCGCCATGTTGCGAAGCTGTGCCGAAGCTCCCGCGAGCAGCGCCTGCGACAAGACTGGATACTTCTTCATCACGGTTGCATCATGCGCGAGATCGCTGTTGCGAACCATGGCTCCGATACG
>QHXI01000005.1:0-15722 GCA_003222895.1 Acidobacteriota bacterium
TCGGATTCGAGCGCACGACTTACGATGCGTCATGCCATTTGCTTCATGGGCAACACGCCGCGGATGCGTCCACGAAAATGCTCTGGGCGATTCCGAATTTGAATTTCGTTTTGTTGAAGGGTAGTGAGGTGTGTTGCGGCGGCGCAGGCGTTTACAACTTGCTTGAGCCCGAATTGTCAGAGCAAGTGTTGGACGAAAAACTTCGGAACATCGAACAAAGCGGGGCGCGGGTGCTGGCGACTGGTAATCCAGGTTGTCACATGCAGATCGCCGCGGGAGCCAGGCTGTCACGAATGAAGTTGGATGTCTGTCATCCGATTGAATTATTAGATGAGTCGTATCGTCGCGCCGGATTCTACAACGAATCCTGAAACACGACCTCGCCGCCAATTATCGTCAAACGAACATTCTTCTTGTTATCGACTGCGACTAAGTCCGCGCATTTACCTTGTTCAATTGATCCGCGATCTTGATCAATTCCAGCCAACTTGGCCGGATTAAGAGAAGCCATTCCCGCAGATTCTGATTCAGAAAAGCCAAGCGACGTCATCATGCGCACGGCGTCTAGCATCGTGATGACGGACCCGGCGATGCGGTCGCGAGCGTTGTGCGTGCGGCCCTTCGTGACGCTGATCTTCTCGCCCCAGATTTCGTAATCGCCGTCTCCCATTCCCGCCGCGGCAATCGCGTCGCTGATGAGCGAAACTCTTTCCGCGTTCTTCGCATTCACAATCAACTTCAGTACGGAACGATCGATGTGAATTCCATCGGCGATGATGTCGCACGTCACTTCGTCATGAGTCAATCCCCAGCCCACTGCGCCGACGTCACGATGATGAAGCGGCGTCATTGCGTTCATGAAGTGCGTCATATGCCGCGCGCCTGCGGCCAATGCTTGATCGAGGACTTCGGGCGTCGCGCGCGTGTGGCCAATTGAGACGATCCAGCCGCGCGTCGTTAATTCTCGAATCAATTCGATTCCCCCCTCGACTTCCGGCGCCAGGGTCATCATCTGAACAGCTCGTTTGTCGGAAATTGTCGGAAGGTCTTCAAGGGCCGCGGGCGAATTGAAAGTTCGGAAGAATTCCTTATGCAGCGCACCGCACTGCTCGCTATTCACAAACGGCCCTTCGTAGTGAACGCCAAGTATTTGCGCGGCTTTGCCCCTTGTTTGCATCGCGCCTTCGATCGATTCGATCGCTTGCTTGTATTGCTCCTGTCTCGCCGGCACGAGCGTCGGCAACCACGCGGTCACGCCGTTGCGGGCAAGGTGCTCGCCGACGCGATCGAGATCTTTCGCGTCTGCGGTCATGGTATCGATGCCGGCGGCGCCATGAATGTGTATGTCGATGAAACCCGGAAAAAGAGTCAGGCCGCGAAGATCGATTACTGAATCGGCTGTGATCGATTCATCCGATGAAGAGTCGACGATTCGCGCAATACGATCGTTGTGAATAAGCAAGTTCGCCGATTCGGCGACTTGATCAGGCAGCACAATCCGCGCGTTGCGAAGGAAAGTCATATTTGTAAGCGGTTCCGGATTGTAACATCATCGCAGGTCGCTCTAACTGAATTGCTTGATTGTGGAAACACAAATGCCCGCAGCGTTTTCGCCGCGGGCATTCGATTAAGGCAAAAAAACCTGCGCCGTCAGCTAGAAAAGGAACTTCACGCCGAGCTGCATAGTTCGCGGATCTCGCACATTTGTCACGGTCCCGAAGGTCGCCGGCGTGCTAAACGCAAGCGCCAGGGTCGTGAAGTTTGTGTGGTTAAAGATATTGAAAACTTCCCACCGTAGTTGCACGTTTCGCGATTCGTTGCCACCGCGAATGGATACCGTCGGCGTCGCGAAACACGCAGTATTGAACCAATTGGCAAATGTCCTGGCCCCGCCTTGATTTGGATTGCAAGTCACGTCGGGTCGATAACCCGACGGTGAGGCGCTCAAGACTCCCAAGCCGGCGGGATCGGTATTACTCGTGGTGGCCGTGAACCCGAGGCCCGTGAAGTAATAGGTGATTCCGGAGATCTGCCATCCACCGAGAAGTTTGCCAATCGCGCCTTTCTCATCGCGATAGAAGGGCAACTCATAAATGTAGTTGACGTTCAGCACGTGTCGTCGATCCAGATTGGCGCGCGAGTACTCGCGGTCCAGGTTGTAAGTATCCTGTGGCGCGGTCGAGAATTCATTCTGGCTATCGGTCAAATTTTTCGCCCAAGTATAAGCAAAATTGATCTGACTACTGCCGGAAAGCCTTCGCTGAGCGGTAATTTGAAGACTGTGGTAGTTCGAGTTGAACCGCGTCTGCAAAGTGCGGACTGGGCCGACACCGCGGAACGGTCTAATCTGATTGAGAATCAACTCCTGCGTCGAACTGGTGAATTGTCCGGCTGTTTGGCAAGGGCCGAACGTCGCCGGACTCACATTATTGGTTCGACAGGTCTGCGTCAGCGCGAATCCCGGAGGCAAATTATTCAAATCGACCAGCCCGGTCAGGTGCGTGCCCTTTGAACCGAAGTACCCCGCCGTCACAAGCGTCTTTGCGCCGAATTGGTGTTGAAAATCAAGAGACCAGGTTTGCACATAAGGGGTCTTAAAATGCTGATCGATACCGGCCACAGTCGGTACCGTAAGGCTGACAGTTGGATTTCCCGCCAGCGGATTGTCGAGCGTAACCGGGTTGAGGGTCGCTAGCGCCTGGAAGGGAGGATTGGTACCAACCAATCCCGTCTCATAGAAACTGAACGACAATTGATCGTAGTAAAAGCCGTATCCAGCTCTGACCGACGTCGTCCCTTTCTTAAATGGATCCCATGCGATGCCTATCCGCGGCGCAAAGTTATTGCGGGTTGGCGCTACCGCTCGACCCCAAGGGGAAACAGTGGCTCCCGCAACCACTACCTGACTGTTGACAATAATTCCATTCATCGGATTGCCAGTTCCGGCCACGCGGGTACCGTTTGCCAACAACTGGAACGCCTGACTCGGATCGAAACGCGCGGGATCAAAACTTGTGAGGCGACCATTCCTATCTGTCGGCTGGCCGTAACGAGAGTAGCGCACTCCATAATACAGAGTTATGTTGGGGCGATAGCGCCACTCGTCCTGTGCGTAAGCCTCAACAGCGTTACTTTTCAAGTCAGCAGTCAGATCAAACTGGTTTTGCGTGAAGGTCTGAAAATTGCCCAGAAGGAAATTGGCCCAGAGCTGATTCGTACTACTTGTGCCGGTGGGCCGTGTCGGCGCCGAAGAGACGGCTCCGTAAGTGACCTCGTTGGTCCCGCCCAGTGAATTCTCGTGCTTTCTGATTTGGGAAAAACTAACGCCATATTTCGTCGTGTGTTTTCCGAAGACTTTCGAGAGCGTCATACTGAATGACTTGTTGTATGAGAAGTCGCTGTATGGTCCGAACGTGCTCAGACCAGAGAATCCGTTGCCTGAGATCGTCGGCACTCTCCCTCTGGTGACCTCGAAAGGAAACGTCGGCAACGCCGCGACAATGTCCGGCGAGTTATTTCGGTTGAGGAGACCGATTACTTTACTGGGAACATCGCCGAACGAATACGATCCGCCAAACTCCCAAACCGTGGATGCTGATGGTACCCAAGTGGCCCGTCCAACATGAGTGCGTCCCGGAGAGTTGCTTTGCGTGGTCGAAACCAATGGTTGTCCGGCGCCGCCGCTGAATAGGCCGATTGGCTCGATCGTCGGGATCTTGTCGTTTTCAAACCGGTAGTACGCGGATACTTTGTTACTAAATTTATGATCGATTTTTATCAGCTCTTGCCTGAAATTGAAAATGCCTCTGGTTGGAAAGAAGAGACTGCCGGCCGCATCGGTGGGCAATGGCAACTTGTTGTAAATGTCCTGAACATACGCTGCCGCCAGCGGACTTCTCAGAGCTTGTGGAAGCGAAGCCCCTGCCGGCAGAACCACCGAGCATGGCGTAGCAACCGGTCCAATGCAGACATCCTGCGGGAAGATGCCTTGACGAAGCGCGGCCGAGGGAACGGTAGAGTTGAAGGTGGGATAGACAATCACTCTCCGCTGTTCTTCGGAAAAGAAAAAGAAGGTCCTGTCTTTCTTCTCATACAGTTTAGGAATTAGCACCGGTCCACCGATCGTGCCGCCAAAGTCGTTGTACCGGAAGGGAACGCGTTTTGCTCTGCCTTGAGAATCTCTGCCCAGCGGAAAGTTGCGGTTGGTTAAGAACGAGTTAGCATTTAGCCAATCATTGCGGAAGAACTCATAGGCATCGCCATGGAATTTATTTGAACCACTCTTTGTCACCACGTTCACCTGACCACCCGAGCTTCTGCCGGACTCTGCTGGATAAAGACTGCGGAGCACGGTGAATTCGGCGATCGCGTCTATCGAGGGGTAGGTTTGAACTGTCAGATTTGCTCCTCTGTCGGTTGTATCGGCGCCGTCTACGGCATAAGTGTTGGAATTAGGCCTCACCCCGTTCACCGCGATCTGCAATGCGTTTGAGACGCCGTTTGGATTCGTTGTGCCTACATAGATCTGATCGGCTATGTTTGCCGAAACACCGGGCGACAAAGTGATGAGTTGAACCCAGTTACGATTATTCAAAGAAAGCTGGCGCACCTGGTCCCCGCTGATAACGTTACTGGCAGTAGCAGACTGAGTATTGACCTGCAATACCTCCGAGCTAACAGTGACCGTTTCGGAAATATTACCGGCATCCAAATTTACATCCAGCGTACGTCGCTCATTAACATTGATCTTTACGCGCTCGCCTAAGTACTTCTTAAAATTTGTCGCTTCTACGCTGACGTCGTAATAAGCAACAGGCAGAACCGGCACTGAGAATTCACCGTTATCGTCCGTGACGACAGTGCGCACTACGACCTTCTTGTCGCTATCGGTGAGCGTCACGGTTGCACCTTTAACGCCAGCGCCATTACGGTCCTTTACCGTGCCAGCAAGAGCACCGTTAGTCTCCTGTTGAGCTAAAGCAACTCCAGCTAAACCAAAAGATAGAATCAGCGCAGCGAATACAAAGCGCGCAAACTTGGGGTGATGTCTCATTGATTTGTTCCTCTTTACTGGATGATTAGAACTACTGCGGCCAAGCGGCCGACGCCGAACATTTCTGCGGGAAGGTCGCCAATTCTATTAGCGACAGACGTACAATCAAAACTAAAAGATTTTATCAGGTCGATAAGTCGACCTGATGAGTTGAGACAACCCAAAACGCGACGGAGCGTTGCCCTTACATTTTTTCAGAATAATGGATCGACACTCCATAATTTCGGACTGAAGCCGCTGAAAGTCCCGATCGAGTTCATCAACTGGTTGCGCTGAATCACGAGTAGAAGTGTGATTTTGCAAAGCTTTATCGCTGGCGATGTCACACCGAGAGAGAAATTCTTGACGACTAATCTTTTGGCGATATGCTTACGTGCAAATTTTGTGCAACGCCGAGTTTTATGATGCCGATCGATCTGGCCACTTCAGCATTCAACCGCTATCAAAATGTCGTATCGCCCTCCAAGAAAGTGAAAAATAACGCTTGACGCGAACGGTGATGATTATATACTGGTGACCTGTAATTAATCCTTAGATCCCCATAGACAACCAGAGGTTCTAACCTTAGGCAAAGAGACCGATCACTTTGTGAATGGAGGTGTCTCTCATGGAACTTGAAGAACGTGTCGCTCGGCTTGAAAAGATCGTTTCTCTTGAAGGACGGGTTAGCCGGTTCGAACTTAGGACTATTCGAGTCTTCGAAATCATCTTACTTTTAGTCGCTCTCGCCGCGCCTATCTCGAAGTCCGAAGGTTGGTGGGTTAAGAGTCTGCATGAGAATCCGACCGACTGAAAATAATGCTTGACGCGAACGGTGATGGCTATATACTGGCGGCACATTTTTGGATGTTTATCCATGAAGTTATTATTTGTCCAAGGCTGTTATCCCCGACCGAGCATTAGCCATTTTCTAGCAGTTCGTTAACTACTCACTAATTCGGTTGCACTTGCTGTCGGGTGACATCGGCATTCGACCCTATGTCACTTGGCTATTCCATTATTCGGAGGACAAAAATGAAAAAAGTCTCGTTCTTCCTAGGATTGGCTGTTTGCTTGGGAGTTTGGTTGAGTCTTGGCCCAACTTCAACTTTTGCGCAAACAGCTTCGTCAGGTAGTGTTGCAGGCCTGGTATCGGATCCGCAGGGAGCGGCAGTACCGGGCGCGGACGTTGCATTAACGGACGTCGGCACTAATACGAAGCAAACGACAACCACCACTGACTCGGGACGCTACAACTTTCCGGTTGTTCATCCGGGTATCTATGACATCACGGTAAGCAGGTCCGGTTTCAAGGTCGCAAAGCTGGCTCAGCAGAAGGTGAGCATTGGTCTGACGCTGACGCTCAATGTCACTCTTGAAGTCGGAGCGCTTTCGGAAACAGTGGTAGTGACTTCATCTCCGCTGGGTTCTGAACTCCAGACGGCGAACGCGACGATTGGAAATACAATCGATTTGAAGCAGTTGGAACTGCTGCCGAACCTCGGCCGCGACGCGACGTCCCTGCTCAGCCTGAATCCGGGTGTGACGCCGAGAGGCGACATCGGGGGCAGCTACATGGATCAGAATACTTTCACCGTTGATGGTGGTAATAACACCGACGACATGGCCGGTAATACCATCGGTTATATTCAAAACTTTACCGGCTTGGCGGGCGCACAGACCAGCGCGATGGCCTCGGGAGTTGTAGCTACACCGATTGAAACGGTCGAAGAATTCAAAGTCAGTACATTTGGTCAGACCTCTGACTTTTCGAACTCGAGTGGCGCGCAGGTGCAAATGGTTACGAAACGCGGAACAGACCAGTGGCATGGTTCAGGTTATGGTTACTACTATGCGACGAACCATGGCGCCGCTAACTCGTGGCTGGCCAACCACACCCCGTTCAACAAGGGGATTCCGCCTACAGATGCAACTTCCTTCACAGGACTCAGACTTTGCTCCGCGGCAACAACATTGGCTTCTGGTGACAACAACTGCCAAATGTTGTACTCACCCATAATTCCAAATCATAGAAGTCGTTTTGGCTTTACGGCGGGTGGGCCAATCATTCCGAAAAAGATATTAGGAGGCAAGACTTACCTGTTCTTCGGTTATGAGGGTTTCCGATACCCAGGCAGCGGATTATTCGAAAAGCAATCGCCGTCGATTGCTCTGCGCGCGGGCGTGATCCAAGTGCCGGATTCGAGCGGTGTATACCAGGCTTACAATCTCAATCCGGGCCCGGTAACAACGGTCATAGGCAGCGCCGCGGCGGGTAATTTGCGAACGGTAACACTACCCGGCACGGGAAGCACTCTCGATCCTCGCGGTCTCGGGATCAGCCCGACGATTCAAAGTGTTTGGGCCAAAATCCCTTTGGGCTCAGATCCGGGTTGCGGCTTTTGTGCCTCATCGAGCTCAATTATTAATGACGGATATAATGTGTTGGGTTTTCTCTCAACCATTCGCACGCCACTCACGTCGAACAATTACGTTTGGCGACTCGATCACGACTTCGGTTCCAAGCACCGGTTCTTTGGCTCATTCCGAGCTTTCAAGCTATTGAATGTTACGACGAATCAGGTTGATGTGGGCGGCTACTTCGGAGATACTGCCGGAGCATATACGCCCAAGGCACCGCGGCCACAACTGGGTGAGTTGATGGTCATGGGACTAACGAGCAATGTGACATCACGTCTCACCAATGACGTGAGAGTGAGCTACCTCTGGAACTGGTGGCAGTGGGGAACTCAGGGCGACCCGCCGCAGCTAGGCGGTCTTGGCGGCGCGCTTGAAATAGCGCCATCCGGCACGACCGGAACCTTCGAAAGCACGTCAGCTCTTATTCCCTACAATGTGAATAATCAAAGCACACGCCAGCGTGTCTGGGACGGACAGGACAAGATGCTTAGAGATGACCTGACCTGGATCAAGGGAAATCATCTGTTCCAGTTCGGCGGCCAGATGCAACACAACTTCAACTACCACACCCGCACGGACAACGGCAGCACGATCAATAATCAAGTCGTGTACGGTATCGCCCAGGGCTCAATCAATTTCGGTACAGGTTGCGGCGGAGGCGGCACTTCAACGTGTATACCGACGGCAGCGACAAGTCAGGCCAGCATGTACCAGAATCTGGCTGCATCGGTTCTGGGACTGGTCGCGCAGACGCAAGTTATTTACACCCGCACCGGTTCAACTCTGCAGATTCAACCCATCGGCACACTGGCTCAGGAACTAAGCACGATCAAGTATTACAGCGGTTACTTTGCCGATACCTGGCGCATGAAACCTACTCTTACTATGACCTACGGTCTCAGTTATATGTATGAGACACCTCCGGTCGAGAAGAATGGAGCACAGGTGGAACTTGTCGATTCAGCCGGTAACTTGGTCCATACGGATCAGTTCCTCGCCGCCCGAAAGGCTGCCGCTCTGGCTGGACAAGCGTACGCTCCAGTTCTGGGATTCGAGACAACGGGAAACTTGCATATAAAGTATCCCTATACGCCATTCAAGAAGGGATTTAGTCCGCGATTGTCGCTTGCATGGGCGCCGAATTACAGATCAGGATTACTTGGGACTCTGGTCGGCGAAGGCAAGACGGTGTTACGCGGCGGCTTCGGCCGAACTTGGGGACGCATCAATGGTGTGAACCAGGTTCTGGTTCCGCTTCTCGGTCCAGGCTTGCTGCAACCGGTCACATGTTCCTTCACGCGTAGCGACGGAACTTGTAATACGAGCAACACCTTGTCCAACGCTTTTCGTATTGGGCCGGATGGCTTGGTCGCACCCTTGTCGGCTCCGAGTACGACGCTGCCACAACCATTCTTCCCGGGTGTTGGTGGTCAAGCGGTTGCCGGAGACTCGACTGTACTCGATCCGGACTACAAACCGGAACGGGTTGACACTTGGGACTTCACTATCCAGCACCAGATTTCACGTAAGGTGTCCTTCGAAGTTGGCTACATGGGCAAGCGAAGTAAAAACATCTTCGAAGAGATCAATCTTGACGCGGTACCTTACATGATGACGCTTGGCGGTCAGCAGTTTAAGGATGCTTTTGCCAACGTATGGAGGGCGCTCTGCGCTCCAGGAGGAGGCGGCCGTTGCACCCAGTTCGACGTACTCGGTCGGGCAGCAGCGATCGCAGGGGTTCCCAATCAGCCGTTCTTCGAGGCTGCGCTGGGCGGAACCGGCTCCGCTTTCTGCGGTACAACGAGTTGCACACAGGCTTTGCTTAACAATACAAGTGTGATCAGCTCGACTGGCTCGACCAACCTTTTTGGCCAAACTCGCGTTTCCGATTTGTGGTCATTCATGAACGCCCGTCCTTCGTGGGCGCTTGGCAAGACAATGCTGAGTTCACAGGCCACGGCGATTAATACCACTACCAGCTTGGGCTACTCAAATTACCACGCGGCGTTCTTTACCTTGAAGCTGAATGATTGGCACGGGCTTACGTCAATCTCAAACTTCACCTGGGGCAAGGCGTTGGGTACTGCGCAGATTGGCCAGTACAACAGTTCGAATCAATGGCTTGATATTTGGAATCCACGGGCCAGCTATGGGCCACAGGTTTTCGATATCAAATACATTTTCACCAGCGGCTGGAGTTACCGTCCAACGTTCTTTAAAGGAGCACACGGTTGGAAAGGCAAAGTGTTGGATGGCTGGTCCTTGTCGCCATTCATGACTGCCCAAAGCGGCTTTCCGATCGGAATCGGTTACACAGAGGGCGGCAACTGTTCGTCAGCTTGCCAGGGATTCGGTGAGATGGGTAACGTCTCGAGTTCAGGCAGTGCTTTTGAAAGCGCGCTGCCGCTTACGCCGTTTACGGCCGGCCACAGTGCTCACTTTGGGGTGACGGGCTCGTCGATAACCGTGGGAGGCATCGCAACCAACGTCGGCACCTCGAACGGACCGCAAAATGGAGGCTCAGGTGTCAATATCTTTGCAGATCCTGCTTCTGTCTGGGCGAACTTCCGCCGCTGTGTTTTAGGTATTGATACGAGCTGCGGCGGCGTGGGAAATCTGCGAGGTCTGAATCGATGGAACGTCGATGCGACCATCGCCAAAGACATCAAGTTCACAGAACGAGTGGGAGCGACGTTCACCGCGCAGTTCACGAACGTCTTTAACCATTATCAACCCTCAGATCCAAGTAGTCTGAGTCTTACCAGTGCCACGAATTTCGGCAGAATCACCAATTCGGTGTACGCCGCACGGCAAATGGAATTGGGCCTTCGCATCCACTTCTAAATACAACCTAACAACTAACTAAAAAAGGGGCCGAGCGATCGGCCCCTTCTTCTTTTGTTCTGGAACTGCTGTTTTCGGACGACTTAAATCATCGCCATCCGCACGTGTAAATCGCGCCTTGTTCCTTGGCGATTTCCGCAAAGCGTTCTTCGTAATCCTTGGCGTACTCTTCGACGGCGCGCTTAATCTTGGCGAAAAGCCGGCAGTGAAATTTCTCTTTCTCTACCCGGTCACGCAAAAAAAGCATGGCGTTGGCTTCACCCCAATATTCGCGATCTTCCCAAAGCTGCACTGGGTTGCCGCCCATCTTCTTGGCCAGATCAACCAGGCGCGGATCGTTAACGTTGTAGCCGTTGCTGAGAAAAATTTTGTTGTAGACTGGCACGAGTTGCACTTGGAGGTGATAGAGATCTTCCGGCGTGGTTGAAATCTTCATCACGTGGCCGAACTCATGCGCAATTTTTGTCGCCGCCAGCACGCTGCCGCCGATCAATTGCCGTGATTCGAACGGCTCGAGCGCGTTCATCACCGGATAGTAGACCGAACTCGGATAACCTTCGTCGAGTTGAGTGCCGAGTACGATCGTAGCTGAGACCAATTCGCCGGCATCATTCCATTTATATTTTCCAGTACCTGCGCCATTAGTGCTCTTGCCGGTGTTGGCGACAATGATCGTTAACGTCAGGCGCGGGTGATGTGAGTACATCTCCCATTGCGCTTTGCCGATGTCTGTTGAAAGAAACTCGCTCTTCCACTCTTCATACCGAGACTTGTACTTGTCGGGAATTACTTCGTGTATTCCACCCGTCTCAGGCGAAGGACTCGAGCGCTCGTTTGTCTTTTCGCTTGCGGCGCTCTTTGATTCACCTCTGGGTGTGGCTTTGAGGCTTGGCGAAAGGATGGAGATCGTTGTGGCGATCAGGAAAAACACGAAAAGCTGTCTGGGCATTCTCACGGCACGTTCCTCCAAGTGAGCAATATAAAGCCGAAGGGGTAAGGCGAAATTTTTAAACCAATCCAAACGGCAAGTCAACAAAATTGATCGATCGGCGGGCCAAAATTGATCAGCGCTGGGTATTGCCCCGCTTCTGTTTCAAAACTGTTTCGCTGTTTTTCAGGAATTCGCAGGTGCCCTTTCGCCCGAACCGATTTCTCCAAACCGTGTCGTCGGTGAACAGGACGCATTGAATCTCGGCACGTTCGATTGGTCGCGTCCGCGCTGTTTGGCCGGTCGCGCGCAAGATGCGGACCGGTGGCGTGCGCATCTGGGCCTGCAACGTAGCTGAATGTAAAGGCTCGGTCTTCACGTAACTCAGAAATTGATGGCGAGCAAGTTCGGCGCCGTTATTCGGATCGAGAAAGAGGTAATCCCACGCGATTGCTTCAATCTCTTTTTCGGCGTCATTGCGCATCTTCAGCGAGTAGACGTAATAGACGGGCAGCCGTCCGGGCGTAGCTGGAAAAGAGGTTGAATTCGAACCTGCGGTTCGCGCGGCGGGTGTGCCCGAACCAGCCCCTGTCGCGGCAGTGCCGGCGCTCGTCGTCGTGACTCTGCTGCCGGGATCATTGAATGTCGTTCCGGTGGGAATGATCGAAGGATCAAAGTTGCGCGGAAGCCTTACCTGCTTCTCCCATTTCAATTTCAGAACCTCCAGTGGTGGAGACATCGTGGTGTTTGTATCTTGTGCTTTGGAAGCTCCAGCTACGGCCGCACACATTAACAGAGCTAACGAGAGTCTGTTGGCCGTGCGGTTTTGAAATGCTTTCACGTCGGGTCTCCGATTGCGGCAGAAGCGGCCTAATATTACTCCTACTTCGCCGCAAAAGACACTCGATTTGTTTGGCTCGAATTGAGACAGGATTGTGTGAGAAGAAAACTTATTCGTACAAGAGATACTTGACGCGCGTACGCCGGAAAGCGTCGAGCGAGCCCATCCACGAGCGCGTCAACTCTTCGGCTGAAGCGCCGCGCTTTAGCCGCTCAAGCGCATCCGCATTCACCAGCAGCCGCAAGTATGAATCGACTTTCCAATCGGCGGGATATAGCGAGTGAAGCGCGACTGCGATTTCGATTCCGGTGGCCACAGATTGAAAGCGAGAGCGATCGGTAATCATGACATTGAGGCCGCCGCATTCTTCATTCTTGAAAAGTGAGGCATTCGGTTTGAAGCGAATCGGAATGAAGCGCACGCCGGGAATTCTGCGGGCGTTGAGATAGCTTGCGAGCTTCTGACCCTCCAGCCATGGCGCGCCAATAACTTCAAACGGTGTGTCAGTGCCACGACCAACAGACATGTTCGTCGTCTCGAGTAACCCAATGCCGGAATAGAGGACGGCCTCGGTCAGACTGCGCATGTTTGGCGATGGATTGATCCAGTTGAGGCTCGTCGAATCGAACCACATAGCGCGCCGCCAGTTTTCCATCTGAACCACGCGCACATCAGCGCCGAGTTTTTTTTCGCCATTGTAAAGACGCGCCAACTCGCCAACCGTCATCCCATGTCGCACCGGAATCGTGTGATAAGCGATGAACGAAAGTTTGTCCGCATCGGCGATTGGCCCTTCGACGTCGATGCCGTTGATCGGATTGGGCCGATCGAGAATGAAAACCGGCAGCTTGGCTTTGCCTGCTTCTTCGATCACGTTGCCGAGCGTCGAAATATAAGTGTAGAAGCGGGCGCCAACATCCTGAATGTCGTAGACGAGAGCGTCGAGATCTTTCAATTGCTCAGGCTTTGGCCTTCGTGTCTCGCCATAAAGCGAATAGATCGGTAAGCCGGTTTGTTCGTCTTTCGTATCCGAAACCTTTTCGTCGGCCAGTCCGCGAATGCCGTGTTCAGGAGAGAACAGCGCGACGAGCTTTACGTTTGGCGCTTTGAACAGCACGTCGATTGTGGTCTTGCCAGCGCGATTGCGGCCGGTTTGATTCGTCACCAAACCAATGCGCATGCCGGCAAGTTGTTTGAAGCCGTCCCGCTCGAGTACGTCGATGCCAGTCAGCACTTGCGCGTCGGCAGGCGCGATCGCGGCGGTGTTGGTGCGATTGGTATTCGCATTTAGCCGGGCGAGACTCGCGAGCAATTCAGCCGTGGCACTCGCTGATTCATCGCGCGCTTTCGCGGCCGTCGTATCAATGATCGAACTCGCAACGATCGAAGCCACGCGTCCGCGTAATGGCCCAACATCGCCTTTGCCGTCCGGGTGCACTCGATTGCTGAGGAAGACTACGAATGAATCACTGGCTGGATCGATCCAGATCGAAGTGCCGGTGAATCCGGTGTGGCCGAAAGATCCGAGCGAGAAAAGATCGCCTCTGTTAGTTGAAAAGGAAGTGGCGATGTCCCATCCCAAGCCGCGCGCGGCGCCGCTTTCAGAAACTGCGTGAGGTCGAGTCATCGTCGCGATCGTCATCGGACTCAGAATCCGCGCGCCGTTGTAAACACCGCCGTTCAAAAGCATCTGGCAGAAGATCGCCAGGTCGTCGGCAGTCGAAAACAATCCAGCATGACCGGCGACACCATTCATCCGAAAGGAAGTTGGATCGTGAACCTGCCCGCGTAGCCATTGGTCGCCTTCAGTTCCAGCGTCAGCTCCGGAGTCACCAAGATAATTCATTTGTCCGCGACGCTTTTCAGTCGGCGCTATTCGCATTCGGAGCTTTGGATTCGGATTGAAACCAGTGTCGCGCATTCCCAACGGCGCGAAAATATTCCGACGCGCGAACTCATCAAGCATCAATCCGCTGACACGATGCACGACTTCGCCCAACGCGACGTAGTTAATGTCGCTGTAAACGAATCGCGTTCCGGGCGGATTGCGCAAAGGCTCGCGATAAAGCCGCTTCATCGCTTCATCGTAACCGGACCAGCGATCGCGCAGGTCAAAATCCGGAGCCAAGCCGGTCATATGCGTTAACAATTGTTCGATCGTGATCGCGTCGCGGCCCTCGCCTTTCATTTCGGGAATGAATTGCACGACCGGATCGCTGAGGCGGACTTTACCTTGCTCGATCAGCATCATGATGCTCGTCGTAGTGGCCACGACTTTGGTGAGACTTGCGAGATCGAAGATCGTGTCGAGGGTCATCGCTTCGCGCTGTGGCTCGACGGCGCGCGCGCCGTACGCTTTTCGCCAAACAATTTTTCCACGTCGTGCCACGAGCACAACCGCGCCCGGCAATTCTTTCTTGTCGATTGACGCATTGATAACCGCATCCATGCGCCCGAGACGTTCGACAGAGATGCCTTGTGTCGATGGAACCGCGGACGGAAGTTGAGCGGAAGCAGATTGCGCAAGCAGCAGCGCAATAGCGATAACGAACCAGATATGGCGACGCATTTTTAGCGGGTAGCTTTCAACTGAATTCCGGCGCCGCGAGGATACAGTCCCGGCAGTGAAATCGGCAAACGTCCTTGAATCTTGATTTGGCCCAGCAGTGCTTTCGCCGCAGCCTCTTGCAAACTCGGCATGTCGCCGTAGGCGATGAGATACGTTTGCAGTTTGGGAAAGCCCATCAGGATGTAAGGATTCCCGAAACTGATTCCGATTAGCGGAGCTTTCTTTTCAATCAAATCGTTCAAGGCTTTGGTTCCGGAATCGGGCAACGCAACGCTGCGCGCCTGGCCGGTGCGCACGCGGCCATACATGGAAACGATTACAGTGTCGGCTTGCGATGCTCGGCCGATCGCTTTCGCAACTTCGGTTTCCGACGATCGATCGTCCAGCACCATCGTTTCCATTTTGATTCCGCCTCGCGTCATTGCTCCGATAAACGATTGCGCGACGAAGAGCCGGTCGTCGCCGTTTGTGATCGCGAGATTGAAAACGTTTGCATTTGGCGAGCGCGTCCAGGGGAGCAGCTTCGCATCGTTTCTCACCAGCGTGATTGCGTCGTCGGCTATTTCGTCGGCGAGTTGTGTCTCCTGCTTGCCGGCTACAACTTTGTCGATGGCGTCGAGCGAGGTCACGCGTTGTTGCGTTAGGCCGAGATCGTATTTGGCGGCGAGAACCTTGCGTACTGATTGGTCGATTCGGTGTTCTGTGAGGCGGCCTTTCTTAACCGCGTCGCGCACACCGCGCAAACTCGCATCAGGATCGGCCGGCTTCAAAAGTAAATCTGCGCCTGCCTCGATCGCGCGCACTGACGCTTCTTCCTGCGTAAAATAAATCGTCAACCCGCTCATGCTCATCGCGTCGGTGACGATCAATCCGTCGAAATGCAGATCGTTCCGTAGCATGCCGTTCATCACCGGTGACAAAGTCGTGGGCATCGTTCCCTTGGTTGAAACGATCTCGGCGTCTGCTGTGGTGTCGAGCGGATTCAGCTTGACGTTTTTCGGCAGCGGGCTAATCGCAGTCGGATCGATCAGCGGCAGACCGATGTGACCGGTCATCACCGCGCCCACTCCCGCATCAACGGCGGCGC